>NZ_JAVYAD010000008.1:0-103233 GCF_032337515.1 Rossellomorea yichunensis
AAACACCTCCAAATGTAAATGAATTATTTACTACTTGAAGGTGTTTTATTCAGTCTCATATTATTAGGTCTCTCTAATATATAGGATTGCGTTTTTGTTTATTCCTCTTCAGTTCCTTGTTCTTCCGTCTCTTCAAGTTGATCGGCATTACGGACCTCTTCTTCTGTGGATGAGTCAAAGTATCCGTCTTTTTCGTATTGCTTCTTCAACTCGAAGTATTTGTCCATTGCACGTTTGGCGATGGTTTTGTTTACGTAAGGATCTTTGTTCTGGTGTGAATATGGTAACACAACTGAAAAGGCTACTTCAGGGTTGTTGTAAGGCGCGTAGCCGATTAGAGTGGTGTTGAATGTTTCATATTGTCTTTTTTCTTCAGGGCTATAATAGAAAGCTTCTGCCGTTCCTGATTTTGCTGCAGCATCATAAGGTGCACTTCTAAAGTTATTGGCAGTACCATTACTTCCATGAGCGACTTGATAAAATCCTCTCTGTACCTGCTGTATTTCTCTTTCTGTTGCATCAATACGATTTAAAACTTGGGATTCGTTTTCATATAGGAGAGGTCCAACTTTATCTCTCTCTTGGCTGGGTTCACGAATTTCTTTCATGATATGTGGCTTCATGCGATAGCCTCCATTAGCAATGGTGGAAGCATACTGGACAAGTTGCATCGGTGTGTATAAATCATATTGCCCAATGGCAAAATCCATTAACATACCTGGTTTCCGTTCGTTCCCTTTAAGCCCTTCTACTTCTCCTGGTAGATCTATTCCTGTTTTTACTCCTAAGCCAAACTGACTATAGTAATTTCTCATAGTATCAAAGGCATCAGTGTTAATGTCCAAAGGTTGATTAGGACGATAAGTTCCATCTGCAATTTTTATTGCTGTTTTAAACATATAGACGTTAGACGAAATTTCAAGAGCTTGTATATCGCTAAGATACCTCGATCCATTAAACCAAGATTTTTTTACTGGTGTATCCTTTATCCGAATCGGTTCATCATAAAGCACATCCCCTACATTCAAAGCCCCAGTCATATACCCCGTCAATACAGTAGCTCCCTTAACCGCAGACCCCACTCCATACTCAGAAGTGAATGTACCTAAAGCATAATCCTGCATCTCCGTCTTTCCATCTGCATTCTTTCCATATTTCTTTCCGACCATGGAAAGGATTTCACCTGTGTGTGGATCCATCATGACAACAAATGCCCGATCCAGGAATGGAGATTCCCAATATTGGGATGCCTGTTTGCTCAGCTCTTCTTCTACAATCTTTTCGATTTCTTTTTGTAGCTGAAGGTCGATGGTCAATACGACATCCTTCCCACTGTGACCTTCGCTGACGAGCTGTGTATCAAGGACGCTTCCATTTTTCGTGATGTATTCGATTTCTTCCTTTTGTCCTTTTAGGACGTTTTCATACTGTGATTCGAAATAACTGGTTCCAACACGGTCGTTAAGAGCATATCCTTGAGCTTTGAATTCATTGACAAGCTCACTTGGGAGCCCCTGTTGTGAGGTCGAGACTCTTCCGAGAATCGTTCTCAACGTACTATCATTCACATATTTTCTTTCCCAGTCCGTGGTAACGTTAACACCTGGCAACTCTGACAGACGTTCACTGACTCTTGCCATTTCTTCCATGGAAACATCTTTGTTTTTGATGATTTGAGGAGTAAGGGCATAACCAGTATTAAATTCGCGGAAAATCGCCAGAACTTCCTCTTCTTTTTTATTAAAAGATTTGATGTTCTCTTCGGTTATCCTCTCAAGCTGCATTTCATAAACCTTTTTGTTCACATCATCTTTTGTAAGATCTTCATCATCTTCAAGTTTCTTCAATTCATCTTCTGACACCAGATTCTCTGCTTTTTCTGGATGACTCAATAACCAGAAATCTTTTCGATCTCGATCTGTAATTTTGTCTGGTTCCATCTCTATTAACTCAGCCAATTGTCTTGCTACTTTCAACATATCCTCTGGCTTTGTCGTTTGTGTTCTGGTGTAAGTGATTGCATTTAAAGGTACGTTGTCCACGATTACATTTCGATAACGATCATAGACTTTTCCTCTTGGTGGTGTTCCATTATGTGATTTCACATTTTCGGTTCTCGCCACTTCCGCTTCATAATGGTTTCCCTGCACGATTTGTACAATCCCAAGACGAAGAATCAGAAGTGAAAAGAGAAAAAAGACCGTAATAAACAGTAAATTCATTCTCAAAGGCACATGGGTTTTTTTCTTTTTCTTCTTTTCCTTCAATTGAATGACCCCTTCACAAGCTAGTATTTTACCAAAATATGATAATGTTCTAGTCCTATTTTATAGAAATTCAGACTATATTTCTACCTCTTTATGGTATAAATTCCAATTAGTATACTCATCTGGGGTATGATTCATTATCTGGGGAAAAGTGTTTGGCGGTTGAACGTTGGAAAAAAACCATAACGCTTATGAATAACGCGAAATATGTCGAAGAAGGATTATAGACAGGAGGGCTTCTTTTCTTTTAGAATATAGTCGTAGAAAAGGTGTAGAAAAGTGAAACCAAAGCTCTCCTTATTGCGTAGAATTGGTAACTAGATGAATGAGAGGTTGAATGGCTGTTATGTTTAGTAAACTGATGTGCAGGTTCGGTATTGGTGCAACAAAGATTGATTTGGTATTGAACAAAAAAGAGTTCTGCCCGGGAGACGTCATTAAAGGGGAATATGAACTTACAGGCGGACGAGTGGAGCAGAAATTAAAAAGGATCGAGACCGACCTTTTACAATACGATCAGAATAGTGACCGCTCATCTGTTCTTCATCACAATACTATATTAAGCTCATCAACGATGAAAGCAAACGAACAACGCACCATTCACTTTTCGTGCAGACTTTCAGATTCATTTCCACCGAGTAGTGACAATGTTTCTTATAAGTTTGTCACCCGACTGGTCTTCGACGATGGTGTAAATAGTGTCGATCATGATGAGTTTAAGATAGTAGTATAATGACAGAATTGAAATGAGCCCTTCTTCTTGAAGGGCTTTTATAGTTTACTTCTTTCCTAAAGAAAATCCTTCGAACAAACGTCCTCCGTGTGGTTCCAATACAGAGTCCACCAACCTTACAATGAGTTGTTTGTTCCCATTTTGATAAAAGTGGTCGAAAGCTTCTACATATTCTTCTGCAAAGCTTTCATCATATTCTTTCAATGCCCGTATAATCCATTTCGAGGCACCAATCCAATGACCTTGGGTTCTGAGTACAAACTCATGAAGGGATTCCCCAATGGAGCCCGCGATAAAGATGTTTTCTCCTCTCTCCTCTGATCCAATAAAATCATCCAAAGCATCAGTCAGGAAATATCTCTTCATATCAATCGTTTGACTGTTCCATTTTGGAGGTCCGTCCCTCAAAAGAATATTTGCTTCTTCTTTGAGGCGTGAAATGAAGGGATGATCGATGATGGGGATTCCTTCTGATACCATCCTTGGCAATGAAGGTCGGGCTCTATGGCAGTCTTTTTGGAAATAGTCCCGAATCGTTTCACTCGTGTGGACGAAGGCTTCAATCGGCCATCCATGTAAGTTGAAAGATTCCCGGTATTCTGAACGGAGGGTTCCGTCAATGATGACAATATCTAAATCGGATGTACTTGTTTCCTCTCCCCTGACCACACTGCCACCGAGAAGTGCTGCCTGACATGTTGGAAAGGTCTCTAATACAAATTTCTTGGCTGCTTCAATTGCAGGCAGTCTTTTCATTTTTATCCCACTTTCATTATTAATTCTTTCAAATCTAAGAGACAGTTTAACGTATAATCCGGTTGTTCCTGGGGACACTCATAACCAAATTTGTTGATCCATATCGTATCTAAACTTAAAGATTTTGCCCCTACTATATCGGTGAAATAATTGTCTCCAATAAATAGCGTGCGATCCTGACTACTCTCAAACACATTCAGGGTGTGTTGGAAAATTTCAGTATCAGGTTTCGAAAAGCCTACCATCTCTGAGATTATGACAGAGTTTTCTGGAAAGGTAGGGGATAGTCCTAGTCGATGAACCTTTTCATAAGCGTTAAATACGGTACCGTTCGTCACGATCCCTAACTTGAAACTTTCACTTAATTCCGACAAAAATTCATTCATTTCCTGCTGAGGTTGGATACGATCAAGATAAGAGCATTGAAAGGTTTTTACGATGGCGAGTGAGACTTCCTTCTCTACAGTAATGTTGAATTCCTTAAGGGTGTTCTCTAGTCTTTTCAAAGAAAAATCATGGTAATTTAATAACTTGGAAGAAAACCTGCCCCATAGTAGATGATTATGCTTTAAAAAGGTTTTATAAAATACATTTGGAGCAATTGCCTTCAGTTTAGGAAATTGCTGAAGTGTATCCCATACGCCCCTTTCATATGCTTCCGAGTGACTGAACAAAGTATCATCCAAATCAAATAAAAGTACATCATAGTGTTCGAGTGTTAGAGGTTTCATATTAATATACTTCCTTTTTTATTTGGTAATGAAGAAAAATCAGGACATCCAAAGTAAACTCAAGAATACACTTCCTACTCCTACTCCATCAATAATTAATCCCTTTCCGTTCCATCCCCTGAAGAAATATTCACTTCTCTTAAAGGGATTCTGTAAAGTCTTTTTTTTCCTTACTTCTCCCGATGCTGTACCCAATAACAATACCGATAATAAGAATGAATAAATAATCCGTTTCAAATCCATTGGTGAAAAAGCCGGTGATCCCCCATCCTAAAAGTGCACCTACAATAACGAAAAAAAGCGATTTCATATGTATGCGCCTTCCTTTCTAATAGAATCCAATCATTGTGAGCAGCCCCACTCCAATTACGGTTGTCAACCCACCTGTTACAATTGCAATGAACAATATTCGTTTTTGTTTGGTTTCATACCAGATACTACATGCAACAATGATGGTGAGGATTATTCCAAAGAACACTGCAGCGTATGGGTTGGAAGGTGCTAATAAGTCATTCCAATTTAACCAGCTCATTTTGTCATCTCCTTAAATACTAATTTCATTACCTTCACTAACAGCTGTCTTCGATTAGAGCAAATAGCTAAATTCCGGCGAATAACTCCCATGATTTTTGTGGCTCCTTTTTATCATGGAAGTTCATAGAGATCCGATTGTCCGTGCATTATAAGGTGAAACAGAAACAGGCGGTATGTCATTTCCGTTTATGTGTACTGTTATACATTTTTAGAAACTGGGTTGTGGGATCTTTCTTTTATGTTCTGCACTCCTTGCTTTTCTAAAAGTGATAGGATTCTATCCAAGTGTTTCTGATTTCTGACCACTACAAACTGTGGTTGAATCCATTTGTTTTTCACCTTCACCTCTAATTTGTAGGCTTGATTGATTTTGTCATCCAGGCCATACAGCTCGTGCCACTTAATAATCTTTTCTACTTCATATCCTTTAACCCTGCTCCATGGAACATAATAGCCATTCAGTATTAGGCCTTCAGCTAACAAATAAAAATTTCCACGGTGTTTAATGGAACTGATCAGAATGAAAAAGAGATAAACAACGCTAAAAATAGATTGATGAAACATATCGGTGAAGTATACAACCGCTAATAAAGCAGTTAACAGGCTAATGATTCCTACCGTCCCCCATTTCACCCACTGATAAGATTTTGTTTCCTTTGTTAAAGGCTGCATCACCTTGAATTCATTTGGAATCACAATGCTATACATATCTACTTCATTTGTTGGATACAGGGCATTGACTGCTTTTTCAGCGGAATATTTAAGGTTTAATCGAAACCGTATGAGATACACGATTCCGATGATGAAGATAATCATGAAGAATAAGTTGATCCACATAATGAAGTCCCCCTTTGAAATGAAAGTTGGAAGAGTAAGGATGCGTAATTTAATTTCTTCCTTTCCTGTTTTACGATCATATATAGAATATAGTTTCATTTTTTCAATAATCTTGAATTCGCTCTTTTAGGAATAGACATTGCTTCAAAGAATTTATTAATCAGACCACTAATAGTTACTATTTTCCATTATACCCAAAAACGACCATGATTTGGAATTTAATTAACTCTGATTATATAGTCACCATCTTACAGAATGAAAATATCCTAGTAATATTTACTATATGTTGATTTTATGGGATTACCGGGATGGTGGTAACAACTACCTGTTTCAAAATTAACAGAATTATATTTCAATAGAACTATGAAAACTTTAAAACTTTTATCTATCTTATTGTTGTCTGTCACTTTTGTCATTGGTTTTGGTCAAGCTTCTAATGTTTCCGCAGCAGGTACGTATACTGTGAGTTATGGAGACACAATGTGGAAGATTGCCGTAAAGCATCAGGTGGGTGTATCAGAGTTGATATCGGCGAACCCGAATGTCAGCAACCCGAATATGATTTATCCTGGACAAACCCTTAACATACCAGGAGCAAATCACACTGCTGAAAGTTATACATACGAAGTGGTGAAGCTGGTAAACCAGGAACGATCAAAAGTTGGTTTACCTCCACTGAAGGAAAATTGGGAATTATCACGTGTGGCACGTTATAAGTCGGAAGACATGATTGCGAAGAACTATTTCAGCCACACATCCCCAACATACGGCTCTCCTTTCCAAATGATGAAGGATTTCGGAATTTCCTATCAAGCAGCAGGTGAAAACATTGCCGCAGGGCAAAGGACACCTGCTGAAGTAGTTGAAGCATGGATGAACAGCGAAGGACACAGAAAAAATATCCTATCCCCAACATATACAGAAATCGGAATAGGCTATGTGAAGGGTGGATCGTACGGTCATTATTGGACGCAAATGTTTATAAAGAGATAAAGCAAGGAGACCCTCGATAGTTATGGAGGGTCTCTCTTTTTTTACACCTTTGGAGCAGAGTATTACGTGTATTAATCTCAGGTAAGATTAATAGATTTCCTGAACGACTTCTAAAATAACCGTGAAACGTTTGTCCCCTAATGGAATAACATTTTGAATGTAAACATTTTGAGATCCGGTTTCAGCACTTTTTGTATCAATAAGATGTTGTAAGGTTGCTGATAATGAATCAGAAACCTCAATATCGATAAAAAACTGTTCTTTCATTCTTTTTCCTCCCCTATTCTTCCTACTGTATGTATGTTCTCATACGAATTTATAAAGAAAATAGTTTCATTTTTACGGAAAATAAAAAAAGAGCCAACCGAAGTTGACTCTTTCTTTCCATTAGAAAGTTTGTGCTGAATCCTTAGCTCTTGCAATGGCATTTGCTTTGATTTCTGCAGCTTTGTCAGGCATAGCTGCATGACCTTCTACGAATAAGCCTTCGAACGAAGGAACTCCGTAGAATTGCATCATGACGTCAAGATAGCGGTGACCCATTTCCATTGCTGCAGCAGGGCCTTCAGAGTAAATACCTCCGCGAGCTTGAATATGAAGAGCTTTTTTGTCTGTTAAAAGCCCAACAGGACCCTGTTCTGTATATTTAAATGCCTTCCCTGCAACGGATACAGAATCAATATATGCCTTCATTACTGGAGGGAAGGAGAAGTTCCAGAATGGAGTAACAAAGATATATTTATCAGCTTCAACAAATTGATCTGATAATTCACCAAGTCGGCCTACTTTTGCTTGTTCTTCTTGTGAAAGCTCTTCAAATCCTTGCCCAGATTGTAATTTTCCCCAGCCGCTGAATACATCAGCGTCAATTTGTGGAATGTTTTCTTTGTATAAGTCTACATTCACAACTTCGTGAGTTGGATTTGCCACTTTATATGTGTCAATAAATGCTTTTCCTACTGCCATGCTATAGGAGTGTGTATCATCATGCGGATGTGCTGTAATGTATAAAACCTTTGTCATGTTGAATCGTCCCTTTCTGATTGTGAATTTCATCATCCAGTTCAATGAAATTAACTTGATTACCTCGAACTGAAATAGTTTTAATTCGAGATTAATATTATAAGATATTTTCTTTAATATCAAATATAAAGCTTCAACGTAAATAAAATAAGGAATTAGTCATAGAAATTAGACTAATTCCTCCTTATTATCCTAATTAAGGATTGGGATATGTTTTTTGAAGAAAGTTCACAGATTGATTAATCAATTGTTTCAAAACATCTTGGTCGACATCTGCTACTTTGTTTATGTACACACATGCTTTTCCTGTTGTGTGCTTACCGAATACCTTCAATACCTTTTCCCTCTCTGGATCCCCTGGGGCAAAATATAGACTTATTTTCGCTTTCCTCGGTGAAAATCCGACTAACGGAGCATCCCCTTCGTGTCCTGTTTTATATTTGTAATGATAAGAACCGAACCCAATAATGCTTGGTCCCCACATTTTGGCTTCAAACCCCGTTGTCTCTGTGAAAAGATCCAGCAATTTATATGCATCCTCGCGTTTTTTTTCGTTCTGTACTGCTTCGATAAATTCAATCACACTGCTGTCATTTTGTCTTGTTTTCAATTCATACATTCGACTGCCCCTTTCTGGTTCTCACATTTTATTCTACCCACATAGTTCTCTATTTTCCAGCTCGATTCCTGTATTCAGCGTTAAGTTAAGAATTTAATATCTACGGGATTGGCTAATCGAAAATGAGTTTATTGGGTATTACATGATTTATCGCCCGTAAAACACCAAATAATTGAAACCAAATCAATATAAAATCGTAAATATACTATCCATAAACTGAGTGGAGGAACGTGCATGGGAATCCTGATTGGGATTCAACTAATTGTTATAATTCTTTTTTCATTATTAGGTTGGGCGATCCGATCCCAAAAAAATTATTGGCTGATTTCGGGCTTTGTGACGCGGAGTATGACAGAACAAGAAGAGTTGATTAAAAATGGCTACCCCAAAAAGACCGGATCTTTATTGATTTATACTGGGATCGGAATGCTTATTCTTCTTCCCCTTGCTTTCACCTCTTTTCCATTTGTAATAGAAGTTCAATTTGGTTTTATGCTTATCTTTTTAATGGGGGGGTTTGTATATCTATCCAAATTTGAGGTTTCAGGCAAAAGGAAGAGAAGTTTCTGGATTAGTTCTACTTTGTTTGTGGTTGTTTTAGGATTTGTGAGTGTCCTCACTTATCTCGGGTATGAAAAATATGATTTGATCGTTAAGGATGAGGAATTTGAGGTCACTGGTTTGTATGGAGAAGTGTGGCAGCTTGAGGAGATTGAAACGGTTGAGTTAATGGAAGATATGCCAGAAGTCACCTGGAAAATCAACGGATTCGGTCTTTCCACCATGTCTAAAGGACAATTCAAAGTGAAAGGTTATGGGAAAAGCTTGTTGTTTATACACAAGGAAGCTCCTTATATTTATATAAGGGTGAATGATCAACACATCTTTTTGAATGGTGAAAACCCTGGAGAAACCAAGAAGTGGTATGACGATTTGAGTAAAAACATCGACGAGGTAACAGGACATAAAATCCCGTCACTTCACCCCGAAACCCAAATTCATTGACAACCCTCCCCCCATCGTTTATGATAGTCTCATAATTTAATATTCTCCTAAAGGGGAGTAGCTGTAACAATAAAGTCGTCATTACAGAGTGTATCACTCTCGGCTTTATTGACAACCATGTTGTTAGCGAGACCTTTACCAGTTGGTGAAGGTTTATATATGTCTAAAAAGACCTTTACCAATTCCGGTAAAGGTCTTTTTCTATATCACTTCATTTTGAAAGGAAGTTATCGGTAATGAAAAAATTAAAAACGAACCTCTCTCAACTAATAGAACAAAACAAAAATGAAATATTAAACGATAAAAATGAGATGAACAAAATTGAAGAAAAAATAGATAATAAATATTCTTCAACAAAAAAGGAGAATGGCTAATGATTTTACGTAAATATATGTCTCTCTTTGGTATAGGCTCTGCGAAGATTGATCTTGTTTTACCTAAAAATACGTTCAAGCAAGGAGAACTTTTACAAGGTTACTTCTTTTTAGAAGGAGGCATTATCGAACAAAAGCTGAGGCGGGTGGAATGTGACCTGGTGATGCTTGATAATAATGGCAAGGAAGAAAAAATCATTGATTCAACTACCGTTTTAAAATCTGATAGCATTAAGGCTGAAGAACGAAACAAATTATCCTTCACCTACCGGATTCCTAAATCTCTGCCATACTCCGAAGAAAACGGGGTTCGCTACCTCTTTAAAACGAAGCTGACGTTCGATCAAGGAGTAGAAAGCCTGGATGAGGATTACATTACAATCGATTGAAGCAAGGCTCCATAGTAAGGAGCCTTCTTCCATATGTAATTATTTATTCTTGATTTCTTCGAGAAGCTTGATAATTCTCTCATTTTGCTCAATCATGGTTTGATTTTGCTTTCTGAATTTGGTGAAATCAAATGAAAAGATTAATAGAAAAATGGCTAAAATGATAACCAATCCATGACCTCCCTTTCCTATCTTCTTTGTTTATAGTAAACGATCTCCGGGTCCCCCGGGTCCAGGTTTTCAATCTTTCCACTTTCAGAATAGCCGTTTCCTTGAAAAGTTTTATGCATTAGCTCGTTTGATCGATTAGTGGACAAGAATATTTTATTTGACGGCGAAATTTCTTCAACATGTTTCAATAGTAAAGAGGCATTGCCCTTCCTTCTTTCCTCTGGTGAAACAATGATGAGAGAGATGAAAGTGTTTCCGAAAAAGTGGTTGTTAAATATAAGAAACCCGGCAGTAGTTTCTCCTTCTCTAACGACTAAACATCTTTTTTCTACTATTGCCTCCTGGATTTGTTCATACCTGCTTTCGTTTCCAATCACTTGACAATCTATTTGTATAAGTGATTCCAAATCGTCTATTTGTGCATATCCTACGATTCTCATAGGGCTCCTACTTTCTTTTCTTTAAAAATATGGAATGGAATACGATGATCAGGATTAGTACAACCATTCCAAGAATTAGTATTCCTGTATTTCCTATTGAAAAATAACTGTCATTATAACTGTATTTTTCACTTGAGGCAGTCAAGTTGTATCTTCTCCTTATCATAGAAAAAGACACCGGGGTGTCCTTTGTTCGAACTTAAAGAGTCTTTGACATCAAGACATTGGTCACTTCGAACCCTGTATTCTGGTACAAGGAAAGAGCCACTTTGTTATGACCAAAAACATGCAGCGATATTTTTGATATTTCTTTTTCCCTCGCATATGAGTCCAAGGACTTTAAGGCTTCTTTTCCATACCCCCTCCCTCTTTTGCTTTCATGAATCTTAATATCATAAATGAATGCTTCTTTACCGTCCTCTTGTACATTAATCCATAAAGTCCCTACTTCTTCCTGGTTTTCACCATCAATTAAAGTAAATAAATAATGCTCCTTTGACTTCAGTCCATCCGGCAGTAATTGATTAAATTCTTTTTCGGCTTGCTCTAATGAAGTTTCCTTTTGGAAGTTACCGGCTTTCGTCTTTTCCTCAGCGTACTCTTTAATGGATTCTTGAATCCAAAGAGTATATTCATGGTCTTTCATTGCTTGTAATAGAATCATAGAATGAGTGCCTCCTCGTTTTTTCTATATCCAGCGGTTCCTGATTTCCCTCACTACAATCTCAGGACGGTCCCAATGCAGTAGATGAGTGGTTTCGGGAATCGACTTTACTTCCCCCCTGGTTTGTTCCTTGAAAAGAGCCGCAGTCTTATTACGGCTTTCCTCCATGCTATGGGGAAGGGTTGCTTTTAATAATAGAATCGAACAGTCCAGCTTGTGATAAATATCCTCTGCTTCATCCTTGTGCATGGCCCTTATGACGTGACTGGCAGTACTACCACGTGCATGCCAATAATATCGGTTATCTTTATAAAGACAAAGATCCTTCGCAGCTTCCATCTTTATGGGGTTCCAGTTTAATGTTTCACTTTTGACGAGGGCCAGGAAGTCTTCCCATGATTCCCAAACCTGTTCAAAGTCTTTGTTATAAAAATCAACTTCCTCTTCTACGCTTTGCTCCGAATGACGTTTCCACTGGTAGCCTCCATCAATTAATATGCTATCGCGTACCCTTTTGGGGTATTTTGAAGCGTAGTAAAGAGCGACAAAGCTCCCCCATGAATGAGATAAGAAGTAAAAAGAATCTAATTCAAGAAGAACAGTTACTTCATTTATCCAATCAGCCATCTTATCCATCTCATAGTCTTTTTCATTTTCAAAAGGAGGGGTTTTACCATGGCCAGGTGCATCAATTGAAATGATCCTGTAATGCTCCTTTAATTCCTCAGCGACTTCTATAAAACTGAGACTGGTACTCCCAAGTCCATGCAGGCAAAATATCACGGAATCTGAAGAGGCCCCCCATTCTGTAATATGAATGTCCAAATTTCGGTGCTGAATAAAATAGCGCTTCAACGGTGTTCATCTCCTATGTATTACATTTGTTGTCACGAGCAAAAAAACAGAAGGAAGCAAGTTATTCGCCTCCTCCACCACCTCCACAATCCCCACCGCCAAATCCGGTGTCACAGCTGCTTGCTGAATCATGGCCACCATCATAAGGACCATAATAGCCCCCATCCCCACTTCTTTCGACTCTTTTTGATGAATGGGAAAGATTTAAAGCAATCATTGTGAAGACGATTGGGATTAGTATAATGAATAATATTCCTGTCATGTTCATCACCTCTTGATATAGTATACGGTTATGAATCAAACATGGTTTCAGATTATTTAGAATTGATTTGGGGTGAACTTTGAATGTACAAATGGGAACAGCGTTTATCCAGCTCAGATAGAAAAAGCTCCTTGTCCCGAGGTGAAATCTTAACACTCCCCCAAAACCCGGTTCGGTAATAGATTTCAAGGGCATCCCTGGAAGACAGGATTCTGTATCCAGAGTAAATATCCCGGGTAGCTCTCACTCTGGTAAGATCACCATAGAAAATTCGGCTCCTGAACGGACCTCCTTTAATATATAGGTAATCTTCGCATAACTCATATTGCTGAAAGAATCCTGTCCATATAATGAAGCCTGCTGAAAAAGCATATAAGCTTACAACGACAATGATATCCATTATGGATGGGCGACCTATAAAAATAAGAGGAACTAAATATGCAATAGTGATAAGAAGCAATGATATGAAAATCACAGAAATAAAAAATCGATCAATTTTAGAACGAAATTTCATTAAATGTTCATCCCCTTATTTGCTGTTATTTGACTTTCAGCGTGATGACCTGTTAGTTTGGAATGTCCAAATAAGTTCATCCAGGAAACCCAAATAATATACGAATATGCCAGAATACATTCTAAATGCCATGGGATTTAGTAATGAATGTACTATTCTTCTAGTTTACCATTATCATCCATTACTTTCACGTCATAGTAATGGGTTTTAACATAAAGCAACATCCTTCCTCATAGGAATTCTTTGAGAAGGGATGTTGCTTTTATTAAGATGGAACCGTTACGCTCTCATCTGCAAAGCCTACTTCCTCTGGATTAAGCTTTGAGGTGTGTGGCAGGGAACGTAAGGTTTTGTTTAAAGTCCATACGAGGGAAATAAATAAGATTCCACCAGCACTCCCGATATATACAGACGTACTGCTAAATATACCTGCAAGATAGCCGCCAATAAGGGATCCGAACGGCATGGCCATTGCCCCTAGAGATGATGTGACAGAAAAAATTCTTCCGAGCAGATGCTGTGGAACGATTGATTGAAGAGCAGCACCGATGATGACATTGGTGGCACCGATCGGGATCCATGACAAGCCGAATAATAAAATGCTTAAGCTATTCATAGGTATAAATCCTGAGATCATCCAAGTAGTTCCACCCAAGAAGAACAATACAATCGTAAGCTTACCCAACGGATAGCGCTCTAACCAGGATGCACCAAGGGCACCGATCAACGCACCTCCCGAAATGGCTGCCAAATAAAGACCATATAATTCTGAGCCAGCTCTGTGATCAGCAAATGCCGGCAAAATGGCATAGATGGACCCGATGGCAAAGTTTGCAACGATTGATCCCAATAAAAATTTCGCCAGATGGGATTTGAATACGATTGTAAAACCTTCAATTAGATCTTTCTTGTATTCTGCTAAAGCTACGCCTACAGTTTGTTTTTCTTTTGATTTCGTTTCGGATTTCACTTTGAGAAGACTGAACAAAATGGCTGCTGCAATAAACGTGACAACGTCGACCATATAGAGGGTGATGGCGCCAACTAATGTGATGAGGATTCCTGCAAGGGCATTGAAGGCAAGATCCACCCCTTGAAAGGCAAAGGAGAATAGTGAATTACTTTTGACAAGTTGATCTTTTCTGACGATTCTTGGAAGGATGGCTGCCTGCCCAGGGTAGGTGAATTGGTTAAGAGCAGAAATGATCGGCATGATGATGAGTATGAACGAGACTGTTAAATACCCCATAAAATGTGCCAATGGAATTAACATAACCAGGATTGCTTGAATGATTTGGGTTCTGACCAGCATTTTCTGAATCTGCCATCTATCAACAAGGGGACCTACTAAAAACTGTAATGTTCCGGGTAATAAGGTAAGAAATCCGGCTAACCCTGTATAAAAGGCACTTCCACCCAGCTCATAAACGAGCCACATGGCAGCCACATAATAGATACTATCCCCCATATTCGTAACCAATCTTCCAAAGAATAATGAGGCAAAATTACGGTTTTTAATTAATAATTCTTTCATACGAACTCTCTCCTTCATACTGTAAATTTTATTAACCGTTTTGACGAAAAAATATTATTAATCAGTAAAATTAATTTTACCGTTAGTCTAAAAAAAACCATTAACGGTCTTTTTCTTCTTTAAGTACTCTATTTTCATACTCAGATTCATCAACTTGGAAACCATAAGATGTAAGATAGTAATAGTTGGCTTCTGGATTCGATTTATTATCTTTTGTTATGTCTTGATATTCTTTTATTAGCTTGAAATATCCATCAATAAACGACTTAAATTGTTTATCTGTCACTTTTAATTCTAAGGAAGTAGCAAGAATATTCCATTCAGTCGGATCTTCGGGACCTGCTTGATCAAAGGCTTCTGGTGGTGCTGATAATACTCTTGCCATTGTCCTGTCAAGCATTCCATACATCATATGCCTCTTCGTCTCGGTAATTTCTTCTTTATGCGGAAGCATGCTTGAATCCGGATAAAAACCGCTGGCAACAGATTGATAAAATTTTTGGACGATGCCATTCTTTTCTTCAGTTTTAACAATTTCGATCAAACCGAGTTTCTCTAATTCTTTTAAATGATAATGAATGCGAGCTCTTGAGAGATCGAATATTTCAGATAACTGTTGACCGGTATAGGGTTTTTCAACTAATCGAATCATAAGTTTGACTCGAAACGGATCGCTGAGTGCTTTGAGTTGATCATATTCTTTAATGATGAACATGGGTTTCATTTTGTATCACCTGTTATTTGGATTCACACGGTAAAATTATTTTTACCGTGTGAATGAATTTTAACATCACGTGGTTATTTTATGCAATAGGCATTTCACCTAATTTTCAAATTAATTGAATTTTATCTGATTAGACTTCACTGAATGTTTTTTCATAGGCTGAATTCATCGGGTTGAATCTAATCTATGCTTTTATCTAATATGAATTGACATCCATCAAAAAAGATCCATGCCACGTCCTTTTTGATGCCTACTCATTTCTTCACCAGTTCATAATTGCAAGCTATAAAAAAGTAAATGTGAAACCTCCTCCATATTAATTCGGCTCCACATGCACATGCACATCGTACACTTCATGCTTCTTCATCAATTCTTTCTCTACAACGCTTGAAATATCATGTGCCTGTTTAATATCAAGTGTTGATCTTACTAAAATAACTACATCCACGACAGTGTTGTTGCCATAGTTTCTCCCCCGTATATCTTTAACCCCTTTTACACCTGGGATGGTTTGAATGGTCTCTTCATATGTTTGAATCAACTGTTCATCAAATCCGTCTGTTAAATAGTGTGAAGCTTCCTGGAAAATATTCCATGCGGTTTTACAAATTAAGAGACCTACAAAAACGGCCGTCAGAGGGTCTAACCAAGGAAGATAGAATTGAGCTCCAACAATTCCGACTACTGTTCCTATACTCACCCATGCGTCTGAAAGATTATCCTTGGCAGCAGCCATAAGGGATTGACTGTTTATTTTTTCAGCCAGTCTTTTGTTATAGCGATATACCAGATACATGACGATAGCTGCACCCACCCCTGTCCATGCTGAAAGAAGATCTGGTGATTGGGTTTTTCCGTCAAATACAGACTGTATGGCATTATATAGTACTTGAAGCCCTACAATCATCATGATGAATGAGGCAATTAGAGAGGCAACGCTTTCTGCTTTCCAATGACCATAGGGATGATCCAGATCTGCAGGCTTTCTGGAATATTTCAGACCAATAAGTACAGCAACAGAAGCCACAATGTCTGTTGCGTTGTTCAAGCCGTCTGCCTGCAATGCTTCTGAATTGGCCGTGTTGCCAATGATAAACTTTATTATTGATAATGCGATGTATGCAAGGATACTGATGATAGCTCCGCGTTCACCTAATTTTAACTGTTTATATTTTTCTTGATCCACTGGTTAAATCCTCCACACTTTAATTGTGTTTATCATATCAATCCGCATTCATGTGGGTCTATAGCAACCTTCTTTAGTTGAGCTATCTTATTATGAAGAGGTTAAAAATGTTTTGTTGAGTAAACTTTTATGAAGGCATAAAAAATAGGACAGCGAGTGCTGTCCTATTGATCTTGGAATTGTTGCTGCCTATGAATCTTTCGTTATTAATCTACAATATCCGCTGTAAAACTAGGTTTGGTCAAGCCTGCTTCTTCATAAACGGCGGCCATTTTTTCTTCAAACGCTGCGAATTGTTCATCTGATTCTGTGTATTCGGCGTTCGCCTCATCTGAAAGATTGGCAGCTCGAGTTTCGTAAGATTTTGCAAGGTCATCTAACGCTCCTTGGATTTCCTCTTTTTTAGAATCAAGTGCGGCAGGAACCTCAAGAGCATGAACATCTTCTGCCACGGTTTTTGCTGCAGCTTCTGCATCAGTTTTCAGTTTTGCGATTTCTTCATCAGATGGTTTGTCTTCTTCCTTTGCTTTAGCTGCTTCAAATGCATAGATAGCCGAATCATTCGCATTAACCGTGTTTATTATCTCCATTTGATAGTCTAATAGAGCGCTTTTCATTTCCATCTCATCTGACTTTGCTTCTTCCTCTGTTGCTTCAGTGTTCTTTTCAGTGTCTTTTTCTTCGGTACTGCCTTCACTGTTGCATGCAGCAATAAATAGACTCATAGATAACAAGATAAATGGTACCAATAATTTTTTCATCATCATTTCCTCCCCTTTTAATGAGTTCCTGCAATTACATATATTACCTTATTGAATTATATATGTAAACAAATGGATATTATTTTGTATTATTTGTAAATAACTCAATTCTTGTCGGAGTGGTTAGTTACCATAACAATATGGTCGATTTTACCCTTTCCGTGTTATTCAATCCATATCAGAAATCACCAATATATTTTAAATACTCATATTTAACAAGAAACCGCGATTTTATTGTTTTCCTAAAAAATTCATTAAAACATCCTCTAACCACAACCTGAATGTATTAAAATTAAAGTTTTGGTTACGATGATTATTAACTAAAGTCATATTTGGGGGTGCTTTTCTTGGTGAAGAAAGAGTGTTCATGTGAACGCTGTAAGTGTAAGACGAAAAAGGAATGTGATTGTCCTTGCTGTTGCGAAAAATAATATAAGCCCCTAAACTCCAGCCGAGCTTAGGGGCCAATTATTTTTTACACTCTTACAACTACACCAACAATTTCATCGAAATATTGTACTGATTTCATTTCCTCATCAATCCATTCGGTTTGTTTCCATGTATGCTCGATAAATACTTCAGCAATCATCCGCTTCCTATCTCCGCCCATTGTATGGGCATCCTTAAGTGCGATGACACTTTCGAATATATTGGCCATTAACTCAGCGATTCGTTTTGAATGATAAGTTTGCGTGTCGACGTCCCCTACTGCTACTTTTTCCAATAATTGTTCTAGTTTTGCTATACCTTCTGTAACTGGGGTGCTAAACAACAGAAGTTCTTCTGGCAAATTGGATAACTCTTCTTTCATTTTCACCAAAAAGTACTCATGAGCGCGATGCTTATTCATTAACCTTAATACTTCAAGTCCCAAAATATTCGCTGTTCCTTCCCACACCGTCAATACTTGGGCATCCCTAAGTAAGCGAGGCAATACAAAATCTTCGATGTAGCCATTTCCTCCGTGCATTTCAATGGCTTCGTGGGAGAAATGAATCGCTTGTTCAGCTGATTCCTTTTTCAAAATCGCAATAAGTAATCTGTTTAGGACTGACTCTTCTTCTGCCGTCGGGATATCATCTGATACGACGCGATCAAATAAATGAACGAGATGAAATACTGCACTCGTTTCTACTTCCTGCTTGGCTGCAAGACGAGACAATGTTTCTTTGATCATCGGATATTGGGTCAATGGCTGACCGAATGCTTCACGGTAGAATGCATAATTTCTTGCTTCTAGATAGGCTCTTCTCATGATTCCAATCGAGGCAACGGCATTGCAGACGCGGGAAAGATTCAATGCCTCCATCATATAATAGATGCCGCGATTCGGTTCTCCTACAAGATAGGCTTCAGCTCCATCGAATTCCACTTCTGCTGAAGGGACCGCCCGGACACCCAGTTTATCTTTCAATCTTCTAATGTGAATGCCATTCAGTGAACCATCATCGTTCCTCCAAGGAACCGCAAACAGACTGAGTCCTTTCGTTCCATCGCCAGAACCATCGATACGGGCGAGTACCATGGTCACTCCGCACATCCCAGAGTTGGATGCAAAATATTTTTCACCAAAAAGCTGATAAGTATCACCATTTTTCAGCGCTTTTGTATCATTGGCACCAACATCGGAACCACCTTGACGTTCTGTTAAGAATGTAGCCCCCTCGTATAATTCAACTTCTCCTGTTGAAAGGACGTGAGGCATGAATCTCTTTTTCACCTGATCGGATGAGTATTTTTCAAGTAGCAGGGCAGTAGCCATGGAAAGGGTGACAGGACAATAGAAACCAGGCTCTGTTTGTGATAGTAGATAGCCTTGTGCATAAGAATATACATAGTTTCCTTTATGACCGAGCGCAGGAATGACCTTATGGATATAACCTACTATTCCCTTGTTATAGGTTTGTTTCACCGTTTTTTTATATCCTTCATTCACCCAGATTTCAGAAATTTCTTCTCCCAATCGATTGTATTTGATCAGTCTTGGCTGCCCTTCACGGTCGGTGTGTACGGCTCGGTCATCAATTTCCCCAGCACACAATTCACCGAATGCGTTCAGCTCTCGGTCAGCCCATCCGAAAAAATCTTTGTCCAGATATTGCTTCATGAGTTCTTTGAAATGAGGATCTTCCCGATAGAAGTTTTCAATTTTTTTCATGATTTTACCTCCTGTATTTCGTCACGCAATGCTTGTTTTATAACCTTACCCGGCGCATTACGTGACAATAAACGTGAAAAATTCAATTTGAAGTTTCCCCTGTCTCATTTAATTTTCTGGCAAATTCATCCCTTAGTTCTTCCATTTCTGTTCTCATTGCTTCGAGCTCTTCAATATAGGTTGTCACTTCCTCGATTCGTTTGGTTCCATATTCAATCGTGCGTTCTAATTGCTTCTTTCCGGTTCTGTCCCGATCAAATAAGTGGATCATTTCTTTGATTTCATACAAGGAGAAGCCGAATCGTTTTCCCCTGAATATCAATTTCAATTTCGTGATATCACTCTTCGAATAGATCCTCCTTCCTGACTCGCTCCTTACCGGTTGCAACAAATTTAGTTCCTCATAGTACCTTATCGTGCGTGTCGTTACATTAAATTCCTTAGCCAGCTGAGTTATCGTATATGTCATTGTGATCATCTCTTTGTTAGAAAATTTGGATACTTACAGTTTACCATTGACGTTAACGTAAAGTTCAACCTGAATTGTAAAAGTTTTTGGTTCTTTAGAAGGGGTACCCTAATACATAATCTGAATACTGTTTTCCATATACTAGTAGTAAATATTGCCGAGGTGGTGGATGAATCATGCAGAAGGTGTTGTTATTTGCGGATATTGGAATCGACGATACCATTGCCTTGATCTATTCTTATCTGAGCGAAGAGATTGAACTGGTCGGGGTTGTTGCTGATTATGGAAATGTCCCAAGATCCCGTGCTGTGGCAAGTGTTCACTACCTTATGAAACAGTTGAACCTCATAGATCAGATTCCGATTATTGGCGGAGCAGAGGTTCCGATGACTGCAGAACAGCCTAAATTCTATCCTGAAATTCATGGAGAATATGGACTTGGACCAATTAAGCCTGGTCTTTATGAAGGAATTATTGAAAATTTCTTTGAGATTATAAGATTGATAGAGAAATATGGGGATGAACTGATCATTGTAAATGTCGGAAGGTTGACATCCCTTGCGAATATGTTCATCTTATACCAGACTCTTATGAACAAAGTAAAAAAGATCTATCTTATGGGCGGAGCGTTCTGGGTACCCGGAAATGTAACGGCGGTATCTGAAGCAAACTTTCATTCCGACCCGATTGCAGTTAAGATTGTTTTGACATATGCGAATAATCTTACCATCATCCCATTAAACGTAACCGACCATGCGATTGTAACCCCTGAAATGGTTGATTACATCGAATATAAAGGTCGATCGAAGCTTGTTAAGCCCCTGATGGACTATTACTATGGTTTTTATAAGAAGCGAAATCCATTGATTAAAGGTAGCCCGGTACATGATGCTATCACCCTCATGTCAGCAGTCAATGATGACATGTTCACGTTTCGAAATCTACCCGTTCATGTAGTGACTTCCAGCAGGGGCATCCACCGTGGACAAAGCATTGCTGATATCAGACCGTATATTCAGTTTGAAGAAACAGCCAAAAAGCATCGGATTGCCTTTTCGTTCGAGTATGAGATGTTTTTCGCACGATTTATGAATGTGATGACCGGGGAATCATTTGAGAGAAAAAAGGAATGATCTCCTCAGAAAGAGGTCATTCCTTTTAGGGTTTTATCAGGTGTTTACTTCAGGCAGTGCATATGATAACTTCTTCATTTCGTACACCCCCTACCAACTTACAATGTGGTAAATGGATTAAAGTCCTAATTCTTTTTTTATGGATTCCAATGTCATTCCATTCCAAGAATCGGTAGGTGCTGGTGGATTCGTTGCGTCTTCGTTTTGCTGCAAATAGTTCTTCTCAACAAAGCTCAAGTCTTTTTCATTCACGACTGTGTCAAAATTGATATCTGCCGCACGGTCATCAGTACCCCAGGCTTCCTGAATCGCAATAGCGTCATGGATGTCGATTACATGGTCTTGGTTTACATCCCCGCCTACTAAACTTATGCCGATAGTTTCTGATTTTCCGTATAATGTCCCTTTGTATTCGAACCCAAATGCTTTATCGTATTTTGTAATAAAATGTCCTGGAACATTTACTTCAAATGTATAGGCATCATTATTTAAAGGTAGAGGCTCAATTTCAAAACGTGCATTCCCATTAAACAAGTCGGAAGCATCAAGTTCATACCCAGATGGATTTGTTACCTTAATTGAAGCTCCTACTTTTGCCCAGTCTCTGTATCCAGCAAAACCTCCACTTTCAACTAGATACCCTTCTGGTATCAAGCTTCCTTGAACGCGGTTAAATCTAGGTTTTAGATTATAGCGATTACCGGCACTGAGCAAGGTCTGCTCTTCATTGTTTTCATTGATGATCTTAGCTGTAGGTTTGATGTATCCAATAGGATAGAATAGTTCGTCTTGGACTTTTACTTTTACATCTACCACTTCTGTTTGGTCAAATGCTTTATTTTTATCGAATTTCACTTTCACTTGATTTCCATCCACTTCAATGGATGCATAATCCTCTACTTCATTTGTTAAGGCAGCTTCAACAAGGTATACATGTTGTATTCCTGAATTATCAAACGACCAGGTCGCTTCTTTCACCCCATCAAGATTATCTAACACGAGTGAAGCAGTTAAAATATCTCCAGATCTCGCAGTTTCTACATTGTGTTTTGCATACGTAACAGGAGTACCTTCTTTCACGAAGAAGTATTCCTTCCATTTCGCCTGATTCCCAGCGGCGTCATAACCAATCAGATTGAATGAAAGGGATTTAGTTTTTTCGTTCATCTCTACTTCTTCATTCCATTTCCCATTCTCATTCATATAGATAGGACCGTTAGGGAATGGAGCTCCATAGGTGTAAACCGCGAAATTGGACGATTGATCAATATCCAATCCGGCATTTTGCATAGCTTCAACGTTAGAATCTGTCACTTTCATTTCAAATGGCACTGTTTGTTGTCCAGGCTTGTATTCAATGAAAGGAGATTCACTGTCGAGTGAATTTTTCACTTCTGGAGCTTCAATATCAATGAACAAATCATGCATAATGATTTTCTGTTTTCCGCTTGGTAAGGTTGAAATGAATTTCAGTTTATAATGACCAGGTTGGGCAATACTCGTTTCAGGTGCAACGGGATCCTTTTTATTCCCGGTGAATTTATAGTAGTTGCCGTTAAAGGCTTGTAAGAAATAATCACGGTTGTCTTCTGCTCCATTCAAATTCAGGGTTCCGATCAAGCCCAGGTCCTCTCCAGACTTCCCATCTTGTAGGATGACATCCATCGTGTCAACTGTTGAACTTAAATTGAATAACACCAATGCCGTCGTCGTTCTGTATTGATCATATGCATGATTATAATGTGATGGCGTAATTGCTGGTGTAAGTAAATCCAGTGAGTTGAATCCTTCCTCTGATTTCTTCACGCTGAAAGGAACCCGGTAGCTTTCACTAGAATCATTGCTGTTGGAAATGACTAAGTATCCTTCATAAATACCTTTTTTTGCTGTCTTCGGCATTGTAAGGAATACATTTGATTTCTTTGACTTCCCAGCATTGACCTTAACTGATTTGTCAACATTCACCTGTACGCCGTTTTCCTTTAGACTATTGGTTCCTTCTTGAACATTTTCTAAAATCTCAACGTTGTATGATTTTTTTTCACTGCTGTCGTTTGTGAATTCGAGTGTCTTTTTGACCCGAATGTGAGAACCCTCTGAAACGATCTGATTATCAAAGCTTAAGCCGCCGGTTTGTTCTTTGATTGTGATCAGGTTTTCTCCGTTTGGAAGCAATGTTTCATCATTTACTTGTATCTTCGTTTGACTGTGAAGTGCTTGATAAGGATCGATTCTACCTGCTCCGACTTCAAATACACTGTAATCTTCGTTTAATGGATCAGCGGAATTCATAAGGATAGTTTTGATATCTGACGGTTCAAGGTCAGAATTCTCTCCCAGAAGTAACGCGGCCACACCAGCGGCAAAAGGAGACGCCATTGAAGTTCCATTCAATCTTGCATAAGCATATTTATAGTCTTCCGGATTTTCTGGATTCACCATATAGGAAGGGAAGGTGGATAGAACACTTACGCCGGGAGCGACGATTTCCGGTTTCATATCATAGTTTTTATTAACTGGGCCTCTTGAGCTGAAATCTGCCAACTTGTCCCCTTCTGAGAAAGATTCTTCTAAGTTGCTAAATGTGAAAGTGTTTTCTCCATTCGCAATTGCTTCTTTCAACTCTTCCCCGGCTTTCTTGGTCATGGAGAAAGCAGGAATAAAGTGAGTAGATTCGCCTAGATTATAACCAACGTGACCTTCCACATTGTTGTACATGATGACCGCTTCAGCCCCATTTTCTTTGGCAAACCTAACTTTGTCAATTAAAGCAAAATCGCCACGTTGTACGAAAGCAATCTTTCCTTCGACATCTTTATTTTCATAGTCTTTCATATTACCCATGCCTACATCCACTAATTCAAGGGACTTATCATCTAAGCTGGCAAATTGGTGAGCAAATCCTCTTGCCATGCTGATGACTTCCGTGGACCATCCACCTCGTAGTTCTCCTGTAAAAGTGGTTTGTGAAACCGGTACATCACTTGCCCCAACGGTTAATGCCAGTGCTGCTGTACCAGGTGATCCAAGAGTGAAATCATTAGATCCTGAATTTCCGGCTGATACGACAGCGGTTACCCCATTAAGTACAGCATAATTTAAGGCAGTGCTTGTTGGATAATAAGGATCATTAATACTGGCGCCAAGTGATAGATTGATAACATCCATTTCATCTACTACAGATTTTTCAATCCCTGCTATGACCCCTTCAGAGGACCCACTTCCGTATGGACCAAGTACGCGATAAGCATATAGATCAGCATCAGGAGCTACTCCCTCAACTGATACTTCACTATCGTTCTTGTTCTGTCCGACAATGGTTCCTGATACATGTGTACCGTGTGAAGTGTAATAAGTAGAGCCTACTTGACTTAATTCCGGCTGACTCGAATCCTTCCAATCTTCATATGTTGCTTCCATTGGGTCATTGTCATTGTCAACAAAGTCATAACCGCCTTTATAAGCGTCCTTTAAATCTGGATGATGATAATCCACTCCCGTATCCAGGACACCGACTTTGATTCCTTCCCCTGTTATCCCTTCTTTATGTAATTCGTCAACTTTTAAATAAGGCAGGCTCTCTACCGATGTGGTGATGTTACGATCTATATCTGTCGGCAATGCCATTTTAACGGGATCAACCGTAAATGTTTGGTTTTTGTACACTGCTTTGACTGCTTTTGAGTGAAGGAGCTGTTCTACCTGATTGGCTGGTAGCTTTATAGCCACCCCATTATAGGCGGTTTTATATGTTTGTGTGATTTCTGGCAATGCTTTTTTTTCTTTTTTGTTTAGATTTGATAGGTGCTTTTCTACATCTTGTTTAAAGACTTTGTGTTCGTTGTCGACTTTCGCTTTAGCCTCTTCTTTCTTTAACTCTTTCCCCTCTACTGCAGCTTCTAACACGGCTACATCAGATGGTTTTGAGTGAAACTCAACAATGACTGTGATTTCTTCTTCAGAATTCAATTCGCTTTCATTGAAGCCTTGAAGACCTTTCAATTTGTTTAACTCCAACTGTTTCAAAGCAAGTCTTTGCTCTTCTGTTAAAGAGGCTAATATTTCTTCTGATTTCAGGTCCGTTGCCGTAACGGTGGGTGTGGACAAGGTATTTACCGGAGATAACAGTAAACCCGTGGAAAGGGCGATCACTGCCGATCGTTTCGCGATTGAGTGTGGATTCATAATTCCTACCTCTTTCTTTTCTTATTTAATAAGTATTCTTAATAGTAGTACAACTATATTCTAGTATTCTTTCTGTTCAGTAGCTATCGGGGTTTTGATTAGGTCTTTATGATTAGTTACAATCACATTATCAATTGACAAAGACCTATTTTCTGTCGGAAATTAATAGAAAAACTGCTAAATGGACAATTTTTAATTGGGGTTATGATAATATTGGATGAATTGGAACGATTGCAAAGGGGATGAGATCATGCTGGAAGGTAAAATTATCAAGTTCTATCGAGAACAACAAGAGATTAAACAAAAGGATTTGGGAGAAGGAATTTGTTCCACTACCCATATTAGTAAAATAGAACGAGGACTTACTGAGGTCTCAAAAGAAACAATCCACTTATTAAGTGAACGATTAGGAATTCATATGGAAAAGGAAATAGAGAATTATAAAAGTATCGATTCCCTTCTTAAAGAATGGCATGAATCAATCATTAAGAAACTGCAGAACAAGGCAGATTCCATAAAGAAAAGACTGGAAGGGTTTCATTTATTGCAGATTCAGGATTTTTATCGTACGTATACTCTGATTCTTTCTCGATATCATTTATTTTCCGGGGAAAATCAACTTGCGAAACGTCTTATTGAAGAAATGGAGATGTGGTCAGGACTTAGTCCATATGAGCAAAATATGTTGCTGCACATTAATGGAATTTATCACATGAGGGTAAACCACGATTACTTCAAAGCCATTTCAGTGCTTAAGAAGATTAGCCTGGACGACTATTCAAATCGGGAATGTTTTTATGATTTAGCTGTTGCCTACCATTCCATTCATTCAAATGTATTAGCCTATTTTTATGCGAATAAGGCCTTGCAATTCTTTGTAGAGATGCGCAGTTTCTCCCGGATGATCGAGTCAGAGATGCTGATGCTTCTCCAACTTGAACAATCCGATGATTCCAATGTGGAAAGCAAAGAATACCAACGATTAATAGACATGGCAGAAGCTTACGAATTGGAGCACCAACGAGCACTTCTTCACCATAACTACGCCTATCACCAACTAAGAAGTGGAGAATTCAAGTCAGCAAGCGAACTCTACAAAAAGTCCGTCAACACCCGTCAACCACAAGACCCAAACTATCTCGGTTCACTTGAAGGATACATAAATGCCCTTACCAAAGAGGGACGGACCTCGAAAGATGAGTTACTTCAAATTATAGAAGAAGGCTTGACTCTATCCCAAAAAACTGAAAACAAAACGTTCTATCACTTCTTTACGTTACACAAATTGAATGTCAATGAAGACAAAAAAGGGTATTTTGAATACTTGGAAGATAAAGCCTATCCTCATTTTCAGGAAATGGGCTACGTTCTCCCAATGGAGCATTACGGCGTTTTGCTGTTTGATTATTATATGGAAAAAGGAGATGTGGGGAAAGCGAACGTGTATGCCAGAGGTCTGATGGAAAAGTTCCGGAAAAACAATCAATTTGTATAACCTCATCACAAAACGCAATGGAGCGATTTCCATTGCGTTTTGTGTGTTATATGGAGCAGGGAGTTAAAGCAAGCATCTGCACTTTCTACTACCTGTCGTGATGCACTAATTTCTTAATATCGTCTCTCAGCTCCTGGATGGTTGCATTCATTTGTTTTTGTTGTTTTCCCATTGCGAAAATCTCCATGCTACATGCGATGAATAAAAGGAATAAAATAATATTGATTAGTTCCATCATTGGTATACCCCCTTGAAGAGTCGTTCTTCGCTAGGATACCATAATCAACCAATAATCGCCTCTGCAAATGTTGCGTTTTACAGCAATAATGATTTTGAATAAACGATCGGAGCATCTATGCAATTCTTTGAATCATCGACTAATTCAATTAAAGCAATACCAGTTAACTTCGCTTCAATTAAGTCTCCTCTTTCTAAGCAATGCTTAAAGCCCTGAGATAATTTTTCCGGTGAAAGCTTATTGGCTAAAGTGCAGTGTGGAATCCATTTGTCAGGAAGATAGAGAGGATTAGCTGATTCATTGAATTCGTGAAAAAAATCATGATGATCCGAATGAAAGTTTAGCAGTTCTCTTGTGATGGTCGGGGAGAAAAATAGAGTTCCAAAGTTTAGAAATGAACCTACGGTGTTGAAAGTGATATCGATCGGTTTTTTATGTTCATAATACTCTTCTAATGCTTGTATGTATTTTTGCTTATCTAATTCTTCATAACTTCCTATCGTAATATGGGGACGCGCATCATTGATTTCTTCCTCATAGTAAGAAATATTTTTAACGGTAAGTTCCTTCCATATATCTTGTATCAACTCTTCAGTCTTTTCATCGAATAGAGCGATTACCCAGTACATAGCTTAACCACCTTTCCTATCATACGGATTGTTTCTAAGCTCTTCTTCCTTATACTGTAACATAGTCTCTCTTTCAGTGGTTCAAAAACACTTATTTGCAAACGCTTAAATACTTGTTGGATCAAGACTTTGTGCCAAAATTTAAAGCCTTTCCCCCTAAAATGATAAAAATCTTTGACATTGATAAGAAAATGATGTAAATTACCTTATGGACGAACATTTATAAAATAAATAAACTTTAATATTCGTGTTTAGGGGTGTAATAATGGAAAATGTATTTGATTACGAAGATATTCAATTAATTCCTGCAAAATGTGTGGTTAACAGCCGTTCTGAATGTGATACGAGTTTGACCCTGGGTGGACATACGTTTAAGTTACCTGTCGTACCTGCCAATATGCAGACCATTATTGATGAAAAAATCGCTGTATATTTAGCTGAAAATAATTATTTCTATATCATGCATCGCTTCGAGCCTGAAAAACGAATTTCTTTTATTAAAGATATGAAGTCCCGGAGTTTGATTTCTTCTATTTCTGTAGGTGTTAAGGATGAAGAGTATGCATTTGTAGAGCAGTTAGCAGAAGAGAAGCTGACACCGGAATTTATAACAATCGATATTGCCCATGGTCATTCCAATGCGGTAATCAGCATGATTCAACATATTAAAAAACACGTACCTGAGAGCTTCGTGATTGCAGGGAACGTTGGTACTCCAGAAGCTGTAAGAGAATTGGAACATGCCGGTGCCGATGCTACAAAAGTGGGAATCGGACCAGGAAAAGTATGTATTACCAAAATCAAAACCGGTTTTGGAACAGGTGGCTGGCAACTTGCTGCTCTACGCTGGTGTGCAAAAGCCGCTACAAAACCAATCATCGCTGATGGTGGTATCCGTACACACGGTGATATAGCAAAATCCATTCGTTTCGGTGCGTCCATGGTGATGATTGGTTCCCTATTTGCTGGCCATGAAGAGTCCCCGGGAGATACAATCGAAAAAGACGGCAAGCTCTTTAAAGAATACTTTGGATCAGCTTCAGAGTTCCAAAAAGGTGAAAAGAAAAATGTTGAAGGTAAAAAGATGTTTGTTGAACATAAAGGGTCACTGGAGCATACGTTGATCGAAATGGAACAAGACCTTCAATCTTCAATCTCTTATGCTGGTGGAACAAAGCTTGAAGCAATCCGAACAGTGGATTATGTAATAGTAAAGAATTCAATCTTTAATGGCGATAAAGTATATTAATAGTGAAATGTTGAAAAGGTGGGCAATTGATGCTCACCTTTTTTTGATTGAAATAAACATTTCATTATGGATTAATATGAGAAACACCTTTTTAGGGGACGGACCTCAAAAAGGTATACTATCACGCATCTACTCCCTTCCTCCTCCTTTATAGGTCCGTCCCTCTTAACTTGTTATAGACACCGGGGGAAATTAAGCTATAATTAGTTTTAATATTATCTTGGGTGGTGAAGTGACTGTGATGAGATTGTTGTTATTGATGGTATTGAGCATGGTGTTAGGGACAGTTCCTGGACAGCAACAGAATCAAAGCCCGGTATTCTTGAGTTTTGATAATGTGGATACTATTTCTGACCATGTGTTTTTAACCGATGCAGATATGATTATCAACGTGGCCTCTTCACTGGTTCAGAAACAAGATGGTATGACTTCTAATAAAAAATCCATTCTTCCAACATTACACTTCAAATTAATCCCTTTAGCTGGATGTCTATTTAGCACTGAGATTTTTCCAGACTCATTGGGCTTTCTTGAAGTAGTCATGTCCCATTCAAATTACCTCTGATTCCTTTCATTCTAAAATTATATGTGATCTCGTAACCCCTTTTTTCTCTTTGCAGTTAAGAGTTTTTTTGCAGTGCCTATTTAAAATAAACATTGGTCCTTGAAAAATTAAATTAAACTGAGGTGCATTCATATGAGAAATTATGAATATCGTAAGGAATCTATTGCTTGTTATGTCTTCTGTTCTCTTTTCCTACTTAGCTTTGTTGGAACGATACTGGTATCTGGAGAAATGAGTGGAAATAGCATCATCTCATCCGTCCCTCGATTCTCATGGGATATGATGATTAAGTGGAGAGAAATTGTTGAGATATTCGACTTAAGATAAGTTAAAGCAAAGTTTCGTATTGAAACTACTTTATTAATAAAGCGAGGAAATAAAAATGAATCTGGGTTTCGGTGAAATAGCGATTATCTTGTTCGTAGCATTACTATTCTTTGGACCAAGCAAACTTCCAGAGCTCGGAAAAGCTGCCGGTGTTTCTTTAAGAGAATTTAAACAGGCGGTCAGTGGATTGATGGAGGATGAGGATACAGACCATGATGGTGAAAAGAATATAAATAAAAATCAATAGTACTGCTTAACTGTGAGGGACGGACCTCCAACAAACTGAAAATCTGATAATCTGGCAATTTGGAACATTTGGAGGTCCGTCCCTCTCCAATTAAAAACACGAACCTACGGCAGGGGTAGGTTCGTGGAGTTTTTAGGTGAATCGAATGTTTTGTAGTGGTTTGATTGCTTGTGCAGATTGAGTTTCACCGTAGAATAGGATAGTTGGTTCGATTACGTTGGTTTCCCCCATTGCTGCAGACCATTCGTTTGTTGATGCTACTAGAAGAACATCTTGATTTAAGTATGCTTCTGACCGTTTTCTGGTGCTTGGGTGAACAAATGTCACAGATTCTTGTTGATCATCCGATCCAACCGTAATAAATGGTGTATCTCTCAATACGAATTCCTCGACGCCTGCATAGTATTTATGAACCATCCCTTGTGTCGGAAGTTTAACGAAACTGGATGTTAATGTTTTTCCAGTCATGAAGAAAGCCTCTAAATCCAGCAACTCCTTCATATACGTTCTTCCTGAATCCTGCTGAATCTCTGCGTATACAGCCAGGACCGGCACTTCTGGAAGTGTTAAAGCATATTGACGAAGAACAATACCCTTCATCTTTTCATGCTCTTTAAATTCTGTCGTTAAACAAATTCCTGCCCACTGTTGGCCTTGTTGATCCAACTTTGTTACAGATCCGATTGCAGTATTCTCTTTCAACATTGAATAGGAACTAACGGATTGGAAAGAGTATCTGATACCTCCACCCCAAGGATTCCACCACGCCCGTGGACCCGGGTTTGGATATAGATGATCCAACGATTCCTTACCGTCAATCGATAAGGAATAGATACCAGGATAATAAGCAGATGATGCTTTAAATGAAATGACGCCATTATCTACAGACCAAACATCTTCGTTCCTCTCAACCCTTACTTCCCTCTTCCCCTTAACAAGTTGGATTACTTCTACTTTTCCGAAGTGACTTTTGGATTCGAATTGCCCATCTAACCATTTTACGCCTGGTGATGAATGCTCTAGTTCAAGATTCAGATCGGTGACTGATTCAGCTTTATCCACTTCTTTCGTGAATGTTTCATTATCTGATTTAACGGTTAATTTACCATGAATGTAGGGAGTCAACATGGATCGGAATGAATAATTTTCCCTTTTACCAACATAAGAAACAATATCTCCATCTGTTTTACCTAAAGCATACAGGGGCAGCTCTTTCAACTCCCTTTCATCACCCACCACCAACTCCCGCCACTTAGACCAGTGGTTGGAAGTATTGATCCCGACCTGGATGGGACCTAAACACTTTTCTTCCTGGGATTGTATCAGGTCGATTTCATATTCAAGGGCCATTCGCCAATCATCTTTTCTTCCAAGAGCTTCTTCTGGCCATGCAAGTCCGATAGTATCTCCAATCGAAGAGCATGTGAAAATCCAACGTTCAGCCATTTCTTTATCATTAATATACTCCATAAAAGGAACCAAGGACTCATTCCCGATTAAGACTCCATCCCTTTGTGGGATAGCCATTCCTTCGAAGTTTATAAAAACGGGCTGAATTAGGGAAAGATGCTTCCTGTCTTTTTCTCCGGCATTCACTACTTCATGTTTGATTTCTACTAATCCATCACCGTAAATTTTAAAATAGGTGTTCAGAAGCATGGAGGAAAATGTATCCGACTTTAGTGTTGTTTTCATCACGAAAGCTTCAGGAAGCTCGATAAATTCTACAAAAGAGGCTTCTTTCTTAGAAAACTCTTCACTATATGGTTTTCCGAATTTTGGTGTGAAGAAAGTTATCGGATCTTGGGTTGCATTCAAAGAGCCTACTTTGACGATATGGTTTCGTTTTTCAATCTCTACGTAATGCGGACCGTTAAACCCGATCCAATTCTCTTCTGTCTCGCCACCAAATTTTGCCCCAAAACCCGGTAGAGCCAATGAAAGACGAGTGGAAAAAGTAGTCGCCTCCCCGTTTATTCGTTCAGCAGAAACATTCACCTCTTCTGACAAAAAGCCATTTTTCAGTAGCTGGATCGGAAGTGGAATCGAAACTCTCTTTTTCCCTTCGATTTTCACCATCACTTCTGAAGTTTCCCACTTTACTACCTTATTTACAGGCAGTTTAATCGTCCAGGTAGTTTCTTCTTCTAATTGGCTTTCCAAATCAAGATAGAGCATTCCTTTACCCTGGGATTTCCAATACTTTTTTACCGATCTTAAATGAAGATTCACAGCTTGTTTAGGGAAGACCCCTAGTGCTAACGGGATTGATTGACCATCCACCTCCACTGTCACCCCGACAGTCGGGTGCTTTTTCCAAGGACTTGGCTGACTACATGGCATGGCGACACTGACAGTGGATTCTCCAATCCAGCTCTTACCCACTAATGCGGTCTCATGGAATTCATGCTTTACAAGAGAAGTTGATACTCCTCTTAGGGAGATTTCAACCGGATTCTCTTTGCGATTTTCTACATGATAAGTCACATTGTGTTCTTTTTTCTCGAGTATCTTAAAGTCAGGCAGCCTCATTTCCACTAAAAAATCCTTCGTTTCAATTAAGCGAATGCCTCTTCCCGTCCGTTCAAATTGAATTCGAACGAACTCATTTCCTGTTTCCCATTTGTATTCATAATAAGTATGATCACGATCTTTCAGGCCATCGGGTTTGATTTCAATTAAACGCTGACTCGTTGTATACCAATCATGCTTCTCAAAAAACGGCTTCAGACAGTCAATTTGGAGTACCATCGGAATAAAATTCATCAGGTGAACGGTGTCATCGCGCTCTTCCCAGAAAAATCCGCATTTCTTGTATAGAGGGACGGCTTTTGTATTACCCGCCCAGGTAAATAAATCCAGTCTCGGCCATTTTAATTCCACAGTCTTTTCTAGTGCTTTCAGTACGAGCTGTTTGCCGAGCTTTAAGCCCTGATACTTGGGGTGCACGTTCAAAAGAGGAATGTATAAGGCACCTTCGTCCTCGCGATATTCAGACAACCCGCAGTAGCCTGCCACTTCATCTCCCACCATTGCCAAAAACAGATGGAGGTTTGTGGAGTTAGCTTCCTTGTCTTTTACGTCTTGTTCTGTTGTAATAACAGAATCTCCACCCCAATTTTCCCGGCTTTCATTCCACATTTTCGCTATTCCTTTTGCTAATCCTTCATGATATTCTACGATTTTCACTTGCTCCAAAGTAGTCTTCATAATGACCTCCTACGCTAGGTTTTAATATATAGAACCTCATCCTCATTTATTTTTTGAATTGCATCGACGATTGTCATCATCGTCATCGCCTCCTTTCATATTGTTGGTAATATTTTCTTCCCACACCCACAGTTTAAGATTTTATGAGTAGTAAGTAAAGAATATTCTAACAAGAAAAAAAGATTTCATTTAATTATGTAATTGTAAGAGAAATGGAAAATGTAGAATATTTTCAGGTGGACTGGACAAACCTACAAGATAAAAAGAGGTTATGATAATGAAAATTAAACGACTTATTCCAATGATTCTCTTCACGCTTTTTCTCGCCAATACGACCATCGTTGAGTTCAATCCGGTGGTGCTCGCTCAACAAGAAATACCTTCTTATGCTAAATGGGGAAGTCTGGCTGTGAAAAAGACGCAAGAGAAATATCCTGATGCAGCGATCGTTGACTATCTCCATATCGGTAAAGAAAACGGATCGAAGGTATCGACTGAGAAATTTAAGCTATGGTTAAAACGCGGCGGGAAAGAATTTGGTGTATTTGTGGACATTCAGTTTGAAACGGATACTGAAAAGATGATTGATATTAAATTCACGGAAACGGATCGATAATTGAGGTTCTCTATTTTTCAAAGACCACATCTCTTAGAAAGCATATCTAAGACGTACCTTTGCGTATATATGCATTCACCCATTCCCCCGATCAATCATATAAACATTATAGGTTGAATTATTTGGTTATTTACCAAAAGGGGGAAATGAAATGGGGAAATCAGGTTATGTACCTGATAATACTAATATTAAGAAGACCAGTGGTACACCCAACCTCTTCTTTGATTCGAAAAAGAATGTATTCTTTGAGAGAAACCCAGATAATATCGCCTATGAAGTGACTTCCACTCAATTGCCGGCTATGGTAGGAGGTGCATTCGTAGATCTGTACCTATCAAAGGGTCATGTACGCGAACCTCACTGGCATCCGAATGCATGGGAATTGGATGTTGTCGTTTCTGGTGAAGCCGTCATATCAATCATTGATCCCGATACAAATAAGCTTCATAAGTACAGTGCGAAAGCGGGGCAAGTTGTGTTTATTCCTATGGCATGGTGGCACTGGATCACACCGGTATCAGATAACGCACACCTGCATCTATTTTTTAATAATGATCAATTTGAAACGGCCGAGGGATCGGATACGTTGCACTTAACCCCACCGGAGGTATTCGAGCTATCCTATGGCATCAACGCTGAAATTATCGCCGAGGCTTTGTCACCAATAAAGGGTTCGGTTGTCATTGGTCCCCCGAATAAAGATCGAAATAGGATTGGGTCCCCCATAAAGATGCTGAAGGAGTCTAGGAATGATGGACACATATTGATCAATATTAATAATAAATCCATTCATTTATAGAATCGTCAATAGGTGTGGATAATCCATGCCGTTTGAATTGTTGAATAGAGACAAGCTTATAGAATGAAAAAAAGATCAAAGGTCATGTCACCTTTGATCTTTTTTAAATTTTAAAGCTTCACTCTTTGCAAACGCAGGGCATTCAACACAACGGACACAGAACTAAATGCCATTGCAGCTCCGGCAAGCCATGGCGCTAAGAATCCCATTGCGGCAATGGGGATGCCTAGTGAGTTATAGGCAAGGGCCCAGAACAGATTTTGTTTAATATTGCGAATGGTTTTCTTACTCATGAAGATAGCATCGGCGATACTGTTCAAGTCACCACGGATAAGTGTAATATCGGCAGCCTCCATGGCAACGTCTGTACCTGTCCCGATCGCCATTCCGATATCAGCCATGGCAAGTGCAGGAGCATCATTAATTCCATCCCCGACCATCGCGACTTTCTTTCCTTCCTCCTGCAGTTTTTGAACTTCCTTTGCTTTTCCTTCAGGTAATACTTCCGCAATTACATCCTGAATGCCAGCTTCCTTCGCAATTGCTTCAGCGGTTCGCTGATTGTCACCAGTAATCATGATGACTTCTAACTCCATATCCTTTAACCGTTGAATGGCTTCTTTCGAAGTATCTTTTATAGTGTCCGCTACAGCGACAAGGCCGGCATAGTTCCCATTAATAGCAACAAGCATAACCGTCTTCCCTTCTGTTTCAAGGGCTAGTTTGGTTTCTAACACGTAATCGATGTGAACACCTACTTGTTCCATCAATTTTGTGGTACCGATGACCACCTCTGTACCTTCTACCTTTGCTTTTACACCATACCCTGGTATAGCATCAAAATCTTCACTACCTAATAAAGTAATTCCTTTTTCTTTAATCCCTTTAACAATTGAAACAGCAAGTGGATGCTCAGAAGACCGTTCCACCGCTCCAACCAAAGCAAGAAAATCCTCTTCATCAAAACCACTTTCCACTTTTACATCTGTTAATACCGGTTCACCATTTGTAACAGTACCCGTTTTGTCGAGTATAACGGTTGTAATTCCATAGGTCGATTCCAAATGTTCTCCGCCTTTAAAGAGAATCCCGAATTCAGCTGCACGTCCGGATCCTGCCATTATCGAAGTCGGAGTCGCTAATCCAAGGGCACATGGACAGGCAATCACAAGTACGGCAATCAGTTTTTCGAGTGCTTCGGCAAAATCACCTGGTTCAACCCAAATGTACCAGACAAGAAATGTAAGGACTGCAATTCCTACAACAATTGGGACAAATATTCCCGATATTGTATCCGCTAACCTTTGAATAGGAGCCTTGGAACCTTGAGCATCCTCCACCACTTTGATAATTTGTGCCAGAGCTGTATCCCTACCTACCTTTGTAGCTTTCATTTTAAGGAATCCGTTTTTATTCATTGTGGCACCGATTAATGTATCACCTATAGATTTATCCACCGGAACGCTTTCTCCTGTAATCATCGATTCATCAAGTGCTGAACGACCTTCGATGACTTCTCCATCTACAGGAACTTTTTCACCTGGTTTGATGTAGACAATATCTCCTGTGACAACGTCTTCTAAAGGAATTTCCACTTCATTCCCGTCTCTTTCCACCGTTGCTGTTTTAGCTTGAAGACCCATAAGCTTCTTTATGGCTTCAGAAGAACGACCTTTTGCCTTGGCTTCAAACATTTTTCCGAGAATAATGAGTGTGATTAAAGTGGCACTGGTTTCAAAATATAGCTCAACCATATGCATTCCCGATCCAATCGACTGATAGGCAAGAAACACACTGTAAAAGTAAGCAGCCGATGTACCAAGTGCGACTAAAACATCCATATTGGCACTCTTATTTATTAATGCTTTATAAGCACCTACGTAAAACTGTTTCCCGATAATAAACTGTACAGGTGTTGCTAATGCCATTTGCACCCAAGGGTTCATTAAGATTTCAGGTAATGGAATGAACGATGTAAATTCAAAATGACTGACCATTGACCATAATAGGGGCAGAGATAATAATAGTGACCATATGAACTTACGTTTTTGCTTCTGAATCTCTTGATGTTTATGATCGGTTTGTTCTTCTTGATTTTCATCATTTTTCATTGTTGCACCGTAGCCGATTGAATCAACCTTTTTTATGATTTGATCTGTAGTGATAGTCCCAGGGGCATACTCAATGGTTGCTTTTTCCAAGGCCAAATTAACCGTTGCATGTTGTATACCATCTTGCTTACTCAATACTTTCTCGATTCTTGCAGAACAAGCAGCGCAGGTCATCCCGGTAATATCAAACTCGGTTTTTTCAAGTTGTATGTCATAACCTAAATCTTGAATTCTTTTTTGAAGATCACTTGGTTCCACTTCTTCTGGATTGTATTTTACCGCTGCTCTCTCCATCGCGAAGTTGACCGATGCGTTTTCCACACCTTCCATTTTATTTAAACCTTTTTCGATTCGATTCGCACAAGCAGCGCAAGTCATTCCTGTTATATCTAAATTGGTTTCTTTATGCTCAGCCATTTATCAACCCTCCATACCTATATGGGGTATACTTTTTTGTAAAAGAAAACCGTGCTGAGAAAGCACAGTTTTCTTACACGACATCATATCCCTGATCATCGATTGTTTCTTTAATGTCATCAAGCTTTACTTGTGAATCATCGAATTCAACCTCTACTTTCTTTTCTTCCAAACTTACTTGCACCGATTTCACACCGTCTAATTTAGCAACACTTCCTTCAATTGCTTTAACGCAATGTCCGCAAGACATACCTTCCACTGTTAACGATTCTTTTTGCATCTGTAACCTCTCCTTTATTTTTTCATAAGTTTTTGGATTGTAACCATAAATTCATCTAATACTTCTGTGTCACCTTCTTGAATTCGATCGAGAACACATGTTTTCATATGGCCTTCTAATAGAATTTTGGCTACGCTGTTAAGGGCAGATTGAGTGGCGGAAATTTGCGTAATAACGTCATCACAATACGTATCGCGCTCAATCAAGCCTTTAATTCCTCTTATTTGACCTTCAATACGATTTAATCGCGTCACAAGGTTTTTCTTAACATTATCAGAGTGATGGCTTTTCCGAACTCCTTCGTCTGAGCATGCAGCATGATCCATTACACGCTCTTCTTCTTGAATCACGGTTGGGTTAATTTCAGGATCTTTTTCATTCTTTTCAGCGGTCATCTTCCCACCTCCATACTCAAAATATACTATACCCCAATATGGTATGTAAAGGAATTTGATTTGATACTTAATTATTGATTTATTCTAGGTGCAAGACCCTATTGGAATCCTTCAAAACACTGACAATTCTTTTACATCATGACGTATATATGCTCATACAAATATATAACTTCACGATGTTGAATGCGGAAAAAAGTTGGAGAATTCCAGTCTGAAGAGAGAGTGCCAAGAATCTTCACCAAATAAAAAAGCGAGTCTCCTCACTGGAATCTACGCCTTTAGTATCTTTACATTATTTATGTTTGTTAATCCCATCTTGTGGGTTGTAGGTATTTATTTCAGTAGAAGCTGTGGCGACCCCAATAATGGTGCCCTCTTCGTTTAATAAGGGGTGGGCATACACCTGATAGGATACTGTTCCTGTAGTTAACGGAATCGAGATTACTCTACTGAAGGGAGACTTCTTGTCCAGAACCTCCTGTTTCAACCTCATTAATGACCGGTTTCCTTCATTATCATTTAGCTCAACGTCTGTTTTTCCTATATGATCATCTGGAATTAAATCAGGAGTATTGAAGATCCAGGTATAGCGTAATTGAGTATCACAATGAGCGAGCACGACTGGTGCATTCTTTAAGGCAATCGAGAATGGATTTTCCTCAAGATTAAAGCTGGATGCGTGAAAATCCAACACTTCTCCCAGCTTGACGGTGACCTCACTGCTCGGTTTACGGATCCCGTTCTCGATTTGAGCATAGTAGGACCTTTCAATAAAAGCTTTGGAAGCCACTTCCTGTTGGGTCATCTTCTTCCTTTTTCTTAACTTAATAAGCCAAGTTCTTTTATTCAATCCTCAATACCCCTTTCTGAACCTTAATGGCAGAAAAGCAATGGTTAAACTTTATTAGAGGGTGGCTAAACAGAAACATTCCCAAATGGTTATTTTCGATATAATAGAATGGTAGGAAAGTAATTATATATCCTACGCTTTTATCTTCATCATGGTGTGAATCTTCTTTATGTAAAGTGACCTCTTCATGAGACATCTATACGTCCTCATTTAGTATCATTGCTTATGTACTCCTTATAAAAAAGCATAACATAATACCCAGCGTTTCCTCTATCCTTTTTCCAAATATATTTACATAATCGTGAAACTCAAAGTTTTGATCATAGTAGGAGGTTATCAAATGTCCATGAAGGCCATTCATGATGAAAACAAATATCTTGAATTCATTAACAACATAGTGGATGCAAAGACGAAATTGATTCAAGGAAGAACAAACGGAGACGCTCCTTACCCAAATATTGTAAATGTATCGCTGCGGAAATGGAGAGAGGAAATGATTGAGCTATTAGCCCAGTCTCTGCGAACTCCTAATAGCAATACTATCTCGAGATGGGCATGTTCTTCAGTTACTCTCTTTAGGCAGTTAGATTTATCCCTCGAGGTAGCGATAGAAGATCTTCGCTATTTTCGGGATGAGATTGGTAACATGATTAAAACAGATTCCATCAAGATCGAGCTGTCAATTGATACATTTTATGAACTTCTTTCTCTTTTTCATTCTGGTGTGGATCGAGCCATATACCGCCTTACGATGGCCCACTCCCACCCCCACTCTGAAACAATTAGTTCCGAGCTTTCGATCCCTATTGTGAAAGTGACTGATACGATCGCCATTTTGCCGCTTATAGGGGATATCAACTCAGCACGTGCAAAGGATTTAATGGAAAGGTCTTTATCACAAGGATCGGCATTGGGCCTGAGTTATCTAATTATTGATCTATCAGGGGTAACGGTTGTTGACACGATGGTTGCAGATCAACTATTCAAGGTGGTAGCCGCACTCAAATTAGCAGGAATTCAAGTCGTCTTAACAGGGATTAGACCTGAAATTGCTCAAACAATGGTCAACCTCGGCATCGTAATTAAACATATTCCCACTTTCGCCAGCCTTCACACCGCTCTTATACAATTGCAAAAGCAAAAAAGCATCCTTAGGAATTAGGATGCTTTTCTTATGTATAAAAATTTTTTCTAGTAAGAACGAAAATGACTTACATAAATAGACAACAAAAAATATCTAAAGAATCTATAGGAACACTTCTGTTATTTTACAGATTAGGCTTAGTTAAATAATCATGTAAAAGCTTTCCGATTTCGGCAATTGTGTCTCGCGCAGATTCGTTTTCATCAAGTTCGTCGATTAATACAACTATGTAGGCAGTTTTTTCTTCAGATCGAACAATTGCACAATCATGTTCAACCCCAGGTAACTCCCCTGTTTTGTTGGCTATATAGATTTTTTCTTTATCCATCCTTGCAGGAAGCTTAGTATTAAATTGCTGTTGATGCAATATATATAGCATTTTATCCCGGCTTTGCTGACTAAATAGCGTCCCTTGGTCTAAACTGCGTAAACAGGTGATGATATCAGAAGCAGAGGTGAAATTGTCATACCCTTGTTTCATTGCTTGAAAATCCATCATTTTCCGACTAAGCTTAGTGTGTTTTAATGCTAGAGAGTTACAAAGGTTATTTATCGCTTCTGTACCTAAACGGTCGATAATGAGATTCGTCGCGGTGTTATCCGACACAATGATCATGAGTGTGAGAAGGTCTTCTACCGTCAACGAAATTCTTTCGGATAGTGTTGACAACACTCCTGCCCCTCCCACTCTATACTCATTAGGGACCATTACCGTTTCATCTAAATCGATTTTCCCTTGCTCTGACTGCCGATAGCCTTCAAGTAAGATCGGAACCTTGATTAAACTTGCAGCAGAATAAGGAGTGTCACTATTGATTTGGATGGAGTGTGAAGGCAGGTCAATGGCAACACTGATCCTGCCTTTACATTTATCAATAGCATCCAGAATTATTTCCTCTAATAATTTCTCATTCATCCACTATTCATCCTTTACTTTGTGACCGCTACTTCGTCATGATCCTTGGTGAATTCATTGTCGTACAAGTGACAAGCAACAAAGTGCTTTTCTCCTACTTCCTTCCATTTTGGTTTATGGCTGGCGCACGCTTCCATGGCTACAGGACAACGGGTTCTGAATACACAGCCACTTGGTGGATTGATTGGACTGGGGATTTCCCCTTGAATGATCATTCGTTCACGCTCATCCTCTACATCGGGATCAGGGATGGGGATAGCTGATAGTAATGCTTGGGTATAAGGGTGAAGAGGCTTTTTGTAAAGCTCCTTACTTTCGGTTAATTCAACCATATGTCCCAGATACATCACTCCGATTCGGTTGCTGATATGCTTTACCATGGAAAGATCATGAGCAATGAATAAAAAGGTCAACCCCTTTTCTTTTTGAAGCTTTTTCAATAGGTTTACGATTTGAGCTTGAACGGAAACATCAAGAGCAGAAATAGGTTCATCTGCGATGATGAAATCTGGATTAAGGGCGAGAGCTCGTGCTATGCCAATTCGCTGACGCTGTCCGCCACTGAATTCATGAGGATAGCGATTAGCATGATCCCTATTCAGTCCGACATCTTCCAGCAACTGATAAATACGTTCCATCTGTTCCTTTTTATCCCGGTATAAATTGTGTGCCTCCATCGGTTCTGCAATAATCTCACGTACCGTTGAACGGGGGTTAAGAGAAGCGTACGGATCCTGGAAAATCATCTGCATATTTCGATAAAAGGATAGCTTTTCTTTTTCAGAGAGTGTATGAACGTTCTTCCCGTCATACAGAACTTCCCCTTCTGTCCTGTCATACAATCCGATAATGGTACGGCCTGTAGTCGACTTCCCACAACCCGATTCCCCTACTAATCCGAATGTCTCACCTTTATAAATATCAAATGAAATACGATCCACTGCCTTTAAGGTTTTACCTTTTTCAAGCTGAAAGTATTTTTTCAATTCCTTTACTTCGAGTAGTTTGTGATTCGTCATGATGATTCCTCCGTTTCCTCCCAGTAGCGTCTTGCAATACATAACTCTTTCTCGTAGTAGGTACCTTTCAGTGAGAGAATTTCAATGGTTTTCCCAGTATTGGGAGAGTGGATCATTTGTCCGTCACCATGATAGATTCCAACGTGATGAATGCTCCCCTTCCCTTCTTCATAAGCAAAAAATAAAAGATCACCAGGCTCTAATTGATTCAGTGCTACTTCTTTTCCTGCTTTTGCCTGGTCATTTGCATCACGAGGAATCAGATAACCATTTGCCTTGCACATGGTATAGCTGAAGCCTGAGCAATCAAACCCATAGCTCGTCATCCCTCCCCATAAATAAGGAAGAGCAAGAAAGGCTTCTCCTGATGTGACGATGTCATGGCCGCTACCCTTTTGGTCGTTAACCTTCGTGGTTGAGATGATTACATCTTTCTGTTTTAAGAAGCGTGTACCTAACGGAGTCATAACTTCGATAACATGATCGTGCTCTTTCACAACGGGTAAAGTCGTTTGGAAACTGAGTTCCAATTCCACCTCATCATCCTCATTGATTAAATCCGCAAATTTGCTTGTGATTATGGAATATGTATCCGTTTGAGGGAACTCCCTGTGTGAAAGTTGAACGCTAGGGACCCAACCAGGGTATCCTTGATTGTCTTTGGATGTGGCTTGGTCTGGAATGATCACATGAGACCAACCGTCCTCCTCTTCCATCACCAATACTTCTTGTCCGAATAAAGCTTGAGATTGTATACGGTTTTCATCGCAAAGAGCCAACCGGGATTCATGCGTCAAGGATTCTAACCATTCGTTGATTTGCACGGGATTGGAAACGGCAGATGAATCCAAATCACGGGCTGAATCCTTGGATGTCCATACAGTTGATACGGGTACTGCTATTAGCGCTTTTGTCGTCATATTAATTCCCCCTCGTATTCATTTAAACTAGTACTCTCTCTATCCCTAATCCAGATTGGGTGGGCAGCGTGATCATTCGACCGTTATATTCTATGCCTCCCACTACAATATCTTTTGCCAACATAAGAGGGGCGTCGAAATCAAATCGTGTCACGTTTTTCTTGCTTGCTGCAAAATGAGCGGCTGCCGTAATCCCGAGGCGCGTTTCAATCATGCTCCCTACCATACATTCGACACCACAAACCTCCGCAAGATCGTTAATTTTCTGAGCGTAATAAATGCCCCCGGCTTTCATGAGTTTGATATTGATCAGGTCTGCACTGCGGGTTTTTAACACTTCAAATGCTTGATATGGTGTAAAAACACTCTCATCTGCCATAATCAGTGTATCCACTCCATCAGTGACTCTCTTAAGCCCTTCAATGTCATGAGCAGGTACAGGCTGTTCGACTAACTCAATGTTAAGATCAAGGTCTTCCATTTTACGAATCGCTTTGATTGCCGCTTTCGATTCCCAGCCTTGATTGGCATCGAGTCGAATTTTGATATCAAACCCGATTCGTTGGCGGATTTCATGAATTCTTTTTATATCCGTCTCGATATCATCTTTTCCCACTTTGACCTTCAGTACGTTAAAGCCTTGCTTCACATAGGCTTCTGCATCTTCACCCATTTCCTTTGGACTATTAACGCTCACAGTATAATCGGTCTCCAGCCCATGACGGTACCCGCCGAGAAATTGATAGAGTGGAAGATTGCAGTGCTGAGAAAGGCAATCATATAAGGCCATATCTACAGCTGCCTTTGCGCTTGAATTACGAACAAGTAATGAATGTAATTGTTGAAAAAGCTGCTCATAATTTAAGAGACTCTTACCTATAATGGCCGGCTTGATCACTTGTTGGATGGCCCATTCAATGCTGGATAAGCTGTCCCCTGTAATGACAACTGTTGGCGGTGCTTCTCCCCATCCAACAGTCCCGTCATCACACGTTAATTTCACAACGATGGCTTCTGCCACTTCAACGGTGCGCAATGCAGTTTTAAAAGGGGTATGCAGGGGGACAGCTGTTCTGAATGTTTCCAGTTTGTGGATATTCACTTATTCTCATCCTCTCTTATGCCGGATTCTACACTAAATGTTTGGTTATACGTATTCATTCGTCCCATGCTTCCTAATGGTATGGCGACACTAGGGGAAGAGTGACCGATATGAAAGCCTTTTAAAACAGGTATACCTGCATCTGAAATATGTTCTTTGAGCACCTCATCAAGAGTCAGAGATTGTTCGTGTTTTTCTGGCACACAGTTTTTGAAATCCCCGATGATGACGCCGGATGCGTCATGGAATTTTCCCGCCATTTTCAGCTGATTCATCATTCGGTCCACTTTATAAGGTTTTTCATCGATATCCTCGATAAATAGGATTTTACCTTTTGTATCCAATTCAAAAGGAGTCCCTAATGTGCTAACCAATAAGGTAAGATTTCCACCTATTACAGGTCCGCTTGCTATACCTTCTACAACGGTTTCCAACGGGGATAGCTTGTTTGTATACTCGATGTCTTTCGCATGAAACAACTGTTCAAAAGACTTCCTAGTTAAGTTATGTACACCCGAAAGACCAATATCAGAACTTAACATGGGCCCATGAAATGTCACGATTCCAGTTTGTTGATGAATAGCTGTATGTAAAAAAGTGATATCACTATATCCCCAAAAGATCTTCGGGTTTTTCCCTATCAAGTTGTAATCCAATCGGGATGCGATCCGTCCTGTGCCGAAACCACCGCAAGCACAAATGATGGCTTTAATGTCACTGTCTTTGAACATCATATGTATATCTTCTATCCGCTCTTGATCATAACCTGCCAGGTACCCATATTTCTTATGGACAGATTTACCCAGTTTTATGTCCAAACCTAATTCTTCAAGAAATGATAAGGCATTTTTTAATGGTTCAGGTTTCGGAGGGCTTGCAGGAGCAATGACTCCTATTGTATCTCCTACTTTGAGTTTTGAAGCTTTTATCACCATACATGACCCCTTTCGTAGAAAAAGAGGGAGCAAACGCAAGGCTTCAAGTAGCCTTGCGTCTTCTCCACTCACTATTAGTTCAAGCACTTATTTCTTGTCTGCCCATTTTAATTCCATGTATCCAACTGGATGACGAACGATACCGGATACATCTTCATTTTGTAAATACACGTGGTTGTAGAAGTGGATTGGAATGATCGGCATTTCATCCATTAGGATTTTCTCTGCTTCATACATTAATTCGAAGCGCTTCGCTTCATCTGCTTCATTCATGGCTTCTTTTATTAGGCTGTCAAACTTTTCATTACTCCAACCTGTTCGGTTCATAGAGTGGCCAGTTTGGAAGTTCTCCAGGAAGTTGATCGGGTCTGCGTAATCTGCCAGGAATGAGCTTCGTGATAATTGGAACTTCAATGCTTTTTGCTCATCCTGGAATACGTTCCATTCCATATTGGCTAATTTAACGTCAACCTCCAAATTTTCCTTGAACATTTGTTGAAGGGCTTCAGCGATTTTCTGATGTGTATCACTAGTGCTGTACGTTAAGGTTACTTCAGGAAGCTTATCGTATCCTTCTTCTTCCATTCCTTTTTTCAGAAGGGCTTTCGCTTCTTCGATATCTGTTTTCACTAAATCTCCATTTGCTTCCCGGAAGTCTTTTCCAGAAGGATCTTTGAATCCTTTTGATACGAACCCGTAAGCTGCTTTTTCCTTATTCTTTGTTACAAAGTCGACCATTTGCTGTTGATCTACCGCCATGGCAAATGCTTTACGTATGTTTTGATTTTGGAAAGGTTCTTTTTCTAAATTGAAACGGTAGAAGTAGGTTCCTGCTTGATCTTCTACATTCACTTTCCCTTCTTCGAATAACTGTTTACTTAAATCTGCTGGTACGTCTGCTGTATCCAGCTCACCCGTTTTGAATAATTGATAATCCGTGTTTGTATCGTTCACCATTGCCCAGTGAACTTTATCCAATTTCACTGAATCTTTATCCCAATACTGATTGTTCTTCTCCATAACAAAGTGGCTGTCATGCTCCCATTCAGTTAATTTAAAAGGCCCATTTGCAACGAATGTATCAGCTTCTGCAAACCACTCAGGGTTTTCAGTAGCAACCTTCTCATTGATCGGGAAGAACGCTGGATTCGCAATGACGCTTAAGAAATACGCTTGTGGACTTGATAGAGTGACCTCAAATGTTTTCTCGTCCTTCGCTGCTACCTTCACTTCATCTGCTGACCCTGTACCTGTATTGAAGGCTTCACCACCTTCAATGAAATAACCTAAGAAGGCAGCCGGTGATCCCGTTTCCGGATTCAACAGACGTTTCCAAGCAAAAACGAAGTCTCCAGCTGTTACATCATCTCCATTAGACCATTTGGCATTGTCACGAATGTGGAATGTGTATACTTTTCCGTCTTCAGACACGTCCCATTTTTCTGCCATTGCCGCTTCGGGTTCATGATTAGCGTTTAAGCGAGTCATCCCTTCCATTAAATTGTTTAGTGCTGTCCAGGAATAGGAGTCGAATCCAATGGGAGGATCAAAAGACGTCGGTTCTGCACCATTATTCAAGTGAAGAACCTTTCCAGTATTTTCCTTCTTGCTGTCTTCACTGCTTGACTCACTGCCTGCATCCTTCGTAGCTGTACAAGCTGCCAATACAAACAAGAGCATTCCTACTAAAAAAAGTGATAATAGCTTCTTCATGTTCTTCCCCCTCTTATTCTTTTTATCTATCAAACAATTAACCTAACGGATGGTTAAGCTAATCGATGAAAGCATCGCTTTTTTGGCACGTTTATCCTGAAGCCAGCAGTCAACGTGGTGATCATCTGATAGCTGTGTTTTCGATGGATATACACGGTCGCACACTTCCATCGCCTTTTCACACCTGGGAACGAAAGGACATCCAACAGGTGGTGAAAATAAATCAGGCGGTGAACCGGGTATTGGAATCAGATCTTCCCCATCAAGATCAAGTCTAGGTACTGATTTTAGTAACCCTTGTGTATACGGATGTTGAGGATGATAGAAGATCTCTCTTCTGGTTCCTTCCTCTACAATTTTACCGGCATACATGACAGCAATACGATCAGCAACTTGAGCTACTACACCTAAATCATGGGTAATCAAAATAATCGAGACACCAGTTTTCTGCTGGATTTCTTTGAATAATTCCAAAATCTGCGCCTGAATGGTTACATCAAGAGCTGTTGTTGGTTCATCGGCGATTATAACGTCTGGTTCGCAAACGAGTGACATGGCAATAACAATCCGCTGCCTCATTCCCCCGCTAAATTGGTGGGGGTATTGCTTTAATCGTTCTTCAGGGTTTGGAATACTGACAAGTGTCAGCATCTCAATCGCTTTTTGTCTGGCCAGTTTCTTGGAAACGTCGTTATGCTGCAGAATTCCTTCTATGATTTGCTCCCCTATTGTCAGGGTAGGATTTAGAGCCGTCATGGGATCCTGGAAAATCATCGAAATATCGGCCCCTCGAATCTTACGCATTTGCGGTTCGGTTACATCTAAAAGGTCTTTTCCTTTAAATAGTATCCTGCCGTTCGTCACTTTCCCGGGAGGACTCGGAATTAATCTCATAATGCTTTGAGATGTTACACTCTTTCCGCATCCAGATTCTCCGACAATGGCAAGCGTTTCCCCTTTATGTAAATCAAAGCTCACTCCCCGAACCGCTTTGACTTCTCCCCCATAGGTCGAGAAATGTACATGTAAATCTTGGACAGATAATACTTGATTCATGATGATTACCTCCTTAGTTTCGGATCAAGTGCATCTTGTAATCCGTCACCTAAAACGTTGAATGAGAACATTGTAAGAGAAATAAATAAAGCCGGGAAGAATAATCGCCACCAATAGCCTGATAGAATCGTAGATAAGCCGTCATTAGCCATGACTCCCCAACTAGCATACGGAGCTTGAATTCCCAATCCAAGGAAGCTTAAGAATGCTTCTGCAAAAATAGCGCTTGGTACGGTCAGTGTCATCTGAACGATAATCGGTCCCATCGTATTAGGCAGGAGGTTCTTCCGTATGATACGGGCTGTTTTCGTACCAAACGTTTTAGAAGCAAGAATGAACTCATAGTTTTTAATTTGGAGCACTTGTCCCCTTACAATTCGGGCCATCCCGATCCAGCCCGTCACGGTTAAGGCAACGATAATAGTGAGTAGGCCCGGCCCCATCACGACCATTAATAAAATCACAACTAGTAGGTAAGGTAAGCCGTATAGAATTTCAACAATACGCATCATAACGTTATCGGTCTTGCCACCCTTATAACCTGCTATGCCTCCATATATTATCCCGATTACAAAATCAATGAGTGCGGCCATAAAACCTACAAACAACGATATCCGTGCCCCATACCACGTACGGGTAAATACATCTCGACCCATATCGTCGGTACCAAACCAGTGATCACCGGAAGGCGGCAGGTTTTGGTTCGAAAGTGTTTGCTTCGTTACGTCATGGGGAGAAATAATGGGGCCAATGACTGCCATCACAATTAATCCGATTAAAAAAACAAAGCCAAGCATTGCCAGCTTATTTTTCACAAGACGCTTCCACGCATCCTGCCAATAGGAAAGACTCGGTCGGACCACCGCTTCAGCATCATCTTTATTCCTCTTCTTGGGTGTAAACCACTCATCCAGTACGTCTGGAGTCACATTTGGTTCTTGGTGTTTTGGAACTCCCATTATTTCGCCTCCTTCTTATGTAACTTTATCCGGGGATCAAGGTAACCATAAGCTAAATCTACTAAAAACAGCATAAGTATGAGAAATGCACTGTAAAATACAGTCGTACCCATAATGACAGGATAATCACGCTGATTGATGCTCTCCACGAAATACTTTCCCATTCCAGGAATCGCAAAGATTTGTTCAATGACGAATGTACCTGTTAATATTCCTGCTGCTAGAGTACCCAGTACAGTTACAACCGGAAGTAAGGCATTTCGCAGGGCATGCTTAAACACAATCTTGATTGGTGACAATCCTTTGGCACGGGCTGTTCGAATATAATCCTGGGTTAATACTTCCAACATACTAGAACGAGTCAGTCGGGCAATGATGGCCATTGGCCCTGTTGCTAATGCCAAGGTCGGAAGAACCATGTGACGCCAGCTCGTCCATGTGGCTACAGGGAAAATCCCCCTGTTTACAGCCAATTCCTGAATAAGTAATGTCGCCATCACAAAGTTTGGAATCGAAATCCCGAGTACGGCGAAGGTCATTGCCATGTAATCTATGATCCCATTATGTCTGAGAGCAGCCAATACACCTAAAATTATGCCAGACAATACGGCAATTACGAGAGTAATCATTCCTAATTCAAAGGAGATTGGAAATCCCCTTCCTAATAAATCATTTACGGTTTGTGATGGTTGTGTAATTGATGGACCAAAGTCTAATGAAATAAGTGACTTTAAATAGAGAAAATATTGAATCATCAACGGCTCATTCAAATGATAATGAGCTTCTAAATTTTGCTGTACGATCTCACTTGTATTACGCTCTTCATTAAATGGTGACCCTGGTATGGCATGCATTAAGAAAAATGTTAATGTCACAATCAGCCATAACGTTATCACCATGGCGAGAAGTCTTTTCAACAAATATGTACCCATTGATCTCACACTTCCTAACAGAATGTTGTTCGCATCGCCAGTTCAGTCATTACAAGCATGGCTCTATAGGCTTCCAGGATATCTTTCGCCTCAAATCGTACAGTCGTTGTGCCTGCTTCTAGCACTGTCCCTGGCATGAGGCTTGCCCACTCCGCTTGTCCGTAATTCGCAAATTCGATTCGCAATGTCGGATGGTCAGGTGGAGTGAGAGGTTTTACGTTTTCTTTGTTATGTATCGCTTCTTCGGTTTTCTCCTTTAATAATTGAGCTGATTTCTGAGGTGTCAGGCTTTTTGCCACAGAACGGGAAATCGTTTCTTTCACGACGGCTGTCGTAACATTGGGTATCAATGCTTCTGCCTCAAGTGCTGCCTGGTCATCTCCGGCAACCATCAACACTGGAACCCCGTAAAATCCTGCAACATACGCATTAAAGCCCAGCTCTCCCAAGGCAACATCATTGATATACATGTTGCGAACGCCGAAGATCATCGAATGGGACATCACACCCTTCGTCGATGCCCTTGCGTGATAACCCACAAAAAAAGCCCCATCAAACCTCTCATCCAGCCCTTGAATCATGGAATATGGTTTCACTCCACCGGATATCAACTTTGTTTCTGGATGCAGCTTTTCAATTAATAAATTGTTCATCTGTGAATGACTATCATTTACCAGTACTTCGGCGCAACCTGACTCAAAGGCAGCAGATATTACCGTATTCGCTTCCTCCGTCATGATGATTCTCCCACGCTCATAATTATGCTTGCCCGAATCTACCTGTGTATGATCAACTAAGCCTGTAATTCCCTCCATATCCACCGACATATATACATTCATATAGTGCCCCCCTTTCCTAGGAAATATTTATTAAATTTTCTTAATATTATAAATATTAATTCGCCTAATTACAACAATTTTTTGAATAAAAAGGAATTTATTCCTATTTTCATAAAATAAGGACAATAGAACTATGTTTCGTTTCACCAAAAAGAATTTTTCCTCTTTTTAGTCAATAATTAGATAATTGGAATCATTAAATCTAATAAAATCTAAAAATGCGATGGATTTCATAATCGAAATCACACCGCACTCTTTTGTTTATATAGATGATATTTCCCTGGGTTTGAGCGTTTGATGAAGGACAAATGACCCAGTTTCATTTTAATGATATATTTCCAACAGCAATTCGTCTTTATGATAATGAACCTTTCATATGAAAAGACCTGGAGAAATCTCCTCTCCAGGTCTTACACTCGGTTAATGTATATTAGCTGATTTTGTTCAAAAGTTTCTCTGAGTGCTGAGAGCCCATCTCTGCCACTAAATCGAGTAATTCTGCTTTCGTTGTCTCATCTAGGCCTTTATAAATAAGGAAAGCTTGTGTTGCATCAGAAGTAATCAACTTTCGGTATAACTTGGATATCCTTTTACTCCTGTGGGTGTCCATTAGATCCTCCTCTATAAATCCTTTCTGTTATTATAATAAATATAGGCTTGTTTTTTCAATATATTCTTAAAAAATTAATTATGTAACAAAAATGAATCAACTACATTACAGGTTTACTAATGGTCAACCTTGGAGGAGAAAATAATTTTCTTAGACCTTTACACGTAGGTGATTATCTAATAGATAAATCAGGTGCTAATTTTCCAAACTCAAGTGCTTCGAGAATGATTTCCTCAGAGAAACCTGTATACTGAGAGAGCATTTGGATCGTAATTTTCTGAGATTTGCGAGAAGCTTGATTTTTTGCCATATGTGTTTGATACAAAACAATGGAATATTTGTCATGTATATTTAGCAACGATTGTCACAGCTCCTATTATTCTCTCCTCACAAGGTTGCGGGTAAAGGCTACTTACTATTTACCCAATGATCTTTTTTGAAAACACAAAGTGATCATTAATAATTAGTGAATTTTCCAGATCACTACAAAGTAATCCCCCAACCAGGAACAAATTTTCTTCAATCATCTTATCCCCCTTCAGTATGTCTATCGTTCAGAAGGAAAATAATCTGAAATCGCCATTATTAGAGGAGTGCTTCAAGATATTTTCATCCCTTGCCCCTTCTGTGAAATATGAGCCCATTGCCCCTGTTGTACAACGGTGACCTGAAATCAGGATGTTCTTCTCATTATTTCCATACTCTTTTTTTAATTCAGTCATAAATGAAAAAATTCTCTCCATGAAACAAGCTGTTTCTTCAAGTCCTTTATAAATTCTGGCATCAGGGAGAATCCCATCCATTTCCACTTCGCTTTTCATCAGCCCATCCGCTTCACCTAAATCATAAACATCCAATCTTGGATCTATGAGGGCTTTCTTTCCAGCGGCAATTTCAGCCGTCTGAATCGCCCTTTCTTGTGGAGATGAAAAGACATAATCAAAAGGAATCTGTGACAGTTTGTACTTTAAGTATTCAGCTTGTCTGAAACCTTCTTTATTTAAGGGAAGGCCGTTTCTTCCTTGTAATCTGCCCTCTTTGTTCATGTCTGTTTGACCGTGTCTGATGACGCATATCATATAGACATACCTTTCTATCACTCTATCTTATATAAGTATATAACCAAATCACAATTGTTTTTTCATAGTCATTTTCTTTTTCAAAGAAATAAAGGTAACAAAACATAACATGATATACATGAAACCGATAATTAATCCTAATGCTATCGAATAACTCATTACTCTATAGAGTGTCAGCACCCCCATGACAATCAAGAGAATAAGGAATAATAATCCGTTTTTCTTATTTTTAAGCAGAATTGATGAAAATATGGCTAATGCTAGTGTAGTGGAGACTAAATGTCCCATTATTAAAAGGACTCCCCACAATACATCGTTGTTAATAGATATCAAGTTTACTAGTGATTCTGGATACATCATATTGCCTCCTGAACTCAATCATTCCTTACTGTTTGTATTATTTAGTCTCCCTCCTTCTCTGTTTCTCAATATGAAAAACAAGATAAGCCACTCCACTTAATCCCATAATCCCGAATACACCAGCGATAACTCCCTGAACAGAGTGAGTAAAGAGTGTAAATCCCATAACAAAACTAGAGCCAACAAGTAGGAGAAGTAACCAGTGGGCATATCTGCTTAAAAAGTGGTTCATAGTAAAGATCCCTCCAAACAAATCATTATTCTATACATTTTAACATAATATCCCAAAAAAATTTTGTAAAAAAATAAGCCACCCGCAAAGGATAGCTTATTTCACTTCACTTTATATTTTCAAGAAACAACCGGACTACATCTGCCCCACCAATTACAGTGCCAAGTGTACTTCCTAAGTTAGCAAGCACGACAATGAGGAGGATTCGCGTTACTTTGTTTCGCCAGAATCCTTTTACACTCAGAACGTCTTCAGATAGTGAATCAAAGTCACCGACATTCGGTCTGCGGAAATATGCCTGAACGAATCCTGCAAACCATCCTGCTGCCAGTAGTGGATTCAACGAGGTAAATGGTGCTGCAATGAATGCTGTCAATATCGCTAATGGATGACCTAACCCGATGGCTACGCCAAGTGCAGAGAAACCTCCGTTCCATAATATCCAACTGATCCCCTGCTGTATACCTGCATCCGGATTGGAAATAAAGGTATAGGCAATCACGGCAAGAATCATGACGGGAATGGCCCAGCCGATAATCTTTGGCCATTTTGATTTAGCAGGACGTTCGTTCAGCTTGTCCAGATTATGTTCATTATAGATTTCTTTCGTTATACCGGGTACATGAGCAGCGCCTAACACTGCTACAATTTTCTCTCCCGGGGCATCTTTGATTTTCTGGGCAAGGTATTGATCCCGTTCATCGATTAATGGTGTTTTCAATTTAGGAAACACTTGGGTGAATTCATTTAGCATTGAATCCAGCATATCTTGAGATTTGATCTTCTCTAGTTCTTCTTCTGTAATCGTATCGGTACTGAAAATGCTATAAATGATTTGTGTCATGAGTTTCGCTTTGCCACTGAATCCGACACTGTTCCAAATACGGGAAAACGTAATTTGGATATTCCGGTCAGCCAAGACGAGTTCAGCACCAATTTCTTTAGCCGATTCAATTCCTTGTATCATTTCCTGCCCTGGTTTGATACCGAATTGCTTGGCCATACGCCGTTGGAATGATCCAATGGCAAGATTCATAAGAAGTAAGGTTGCTTTTTTGTCTTTAATTACTTGAAAGATGTCGGTATCTTTCCATTTATCACCCTCGACGATTGATTGATACCTTGGTTCATCCAGCTCGACACAAACCGTGTCAGGCTGTTCGGCTTCGACCACTTCTTTTACCTGCTCCGCACTCTGACGCGACACGTGAGCAGTTCCGATGAGAATGTATTCTTTCCCATCCATATGTATTCTGGTAATATTCTTTTCGTTTTCTGTCGACATAGTGTACCTTCCTTTAACTCCGTTGACTTCCAATTGGATTAAATTGAATCTACCTTATAATGATAAACTAGTTTTGGCAAAATTTAAATAAATTCTGTTTAGAATCGAGAAAGATATTGATTGTTGGGGTTATTTTCATATGTTTTGTTTGGGTGAACGTTGGAATTTTGGTGTGTTGATTGCTATTAGTCCGATTGAACCTCGTATTTCAATTTTATCGGCGAAGTTTTAAATATAACGGCGAATTCATTATTCATTAAGCGTTTCTATAATGAAAAATCCCGTCTAATAGATAGATGAGATCCAATACTCAATATTAACATCAGCGTCTCTTCTGAAATACAATCTCACTCACTATATCATACATCTTTTCAACACCTTTAGAAGAAGCTTCAAATTGATAGGAGCTCTCTATGTCAATCCCGATATTCAGAGCTTCTTCAGCAGCATCGATATTCGCACCTAGAAAAACGAACTCCCAATTGTATCGCTCTTTTTGATGATTGATAAGGTCCTTCACCTTACTTGCGGAAAACTCAACGCTGGCATTTTCCATACCATCGGTTGTGATAACGAAAATGACTTTACCTGGTCGCTCCTCTTCCTCAAGACCAGATAAGCTGTGACCAACTTTGAGGATCGTTTTTCCGACAGCATCCATTAGAGCAGTGCAACCCCGTACATAATATTCCTCTTGTGTGAGCCTTACTTTATCATCCTCCATCCCACTCCATAATTGCTCGACCTTATCATCAAAAAGAACGGTAGTAACGAGTGTTTGACCCGGTAATTGACTCTGCTTTTCAATAAAAGAATTAAAACCTCCAATCGTTTCATGTTCAAGTCCACCCATTGATCCGCTTCTGTCTAACAGGAATATAATTTCGGTTAAGTCATTATTCATTTTTTTCCATCCTCTCTCCATGGTTTCTGATATAATCATAACCACGAATAGAAAGAAATGGGTCGCCTCGTAAGCGACAATTTGGAGGTGAACGTATGCTTAATGATAAGATTTTGCAGGAACTTCATGATTTCGTGGAAACAAATAGAGAAATACGGATATATGATATACATAAAGAAGAACCCTTCTTAGACGAAAAGATTTACTCCAGTGAGCTTGAAGAATTTATTGAACAGCATCAATCAGCGTCTTTTTCAGAGAGGTTGTTTCAGCATATCGATGCCACGGGCCAGACAGATGCTTCCATTTACAAAAAAGCGGGGATCGACCGAAAGCACTTTTCAAAAATCAGATCGATTCCTGAATACAAGCCGAGTAAAAGGACAGTAGTAGCACTATGTCTTTCTCTTGAACTGTCGGAGCAAGAAACCGAAGATTTGTTGAGTGCCGCCGGTTTCTCCCTATCAGGAAACGACCGATTCGATCTCGTGATTCAGTTTTGTTTTGAGAAGAAAATCTATGACATCGATGACGTGAATCAGGCACTGTATTCACTTAAGTTAAAACCACTATAAAAAAAGTAGAGTGCTGGAAACGGCACTCTACTTCTACTAATATTTCTTTTCAATTTTTTCTTGTAACGTTTCGATTTTTTCTGGAAGAACGAATAAGTATTCAATGAGGCCTTCTAATAATTCCATCAATAAGCCTGCTGTTTCATCGTCAATTTCCCTTTCCAATTCAAGCATTTCATAGAAGGGAGAGTTTGGATGGACAAGGTGGCTCAGCGCCTGGATTGGCTTAGTAAGGTCGACATTTTTGGGTAACTGATCGAATTGTTCCGATAAGGATTGCCCGTTTACTTTGTCCCCATTAAAATTCTTCAGAACACTTTCGAGGACACGCTTAGACATTACGGCTGTGGCAGAGTTATCCTTCGACTGGCTGACATTTAGAGCGGATCGAAATGATCGGACGAGGTCCTGAGGGATCCGTTTATTTCCTTGAATCTGATCCAACGGTCCGTTCGTTGCCAGGGGATCATAAATATAAAGGCCAGCTTCCTCTCTACGATTGACCAAATCATCATTCAGCATAATAACGAATAGGGCTGGTTTCTTACATTCTGAACAATTTGCCTCTGCAAACAGTCCTGTCTTGTTCACTTGATAAAAATTGGCCTTCAAAACAAATTCACTTGCCTTGGAACAACTTGGACATTGACTTTTGACCTTCTTAGGAACTTTTTGATAACCATACTGAATATGAGACAGTACAGATCCAGGTAATATTTCTCTCATTTGTACCTCCTAAAAACGCAACATAACGAATGGATTTTAACTATTTAGAAAATTAACGATAAATAAAAAAACGCTTTCCTTATATCAAAATTATACCTTTGCTAGAAATGATTACAAGGTTTAATATTTGGAAAATAGGATTTGTGAGATTGGGACTATGAAATGTATAGAGTGACTTATTTATTCATTCAACCTCCCTAGCGTTTCTTCCACTTGAGTTACTATGGATTCGAGCAGATCTTTAGCAGATATGTCCCTGCTGAGCCTTGGACTTTGTCCAGACCACAAGGACATGAATTCTGGGTTTCCCTGAATGCCCGCTTCTTTTCTCAGTTTTTTCGTTAGCGCATTTTGTATGGGATAAGGAGGTAATTGTCTCTCGAATTCCTGCATTTCCCTGGTAAATCTGTTGACAATCCCTCGAGCAGGTTTCCCGCTAAAGGCAGCTGTGATGACCGTATGAGTTTCTGCTGATTCTAAAACAGCCCTTTTATGGGAAGTCCCAGCCCCACTCTCATTACATGTAAGAAAAGCAGTTCCCATTTGGACCCCTTTTGCCCCTAATGCAAGTGCTGCAATAACCCCTCTTCCATCCATAATCCCTCCTGAAGCGATCACAGGTATGCTTGCGGCATCCACCACTTGTGGAACGAGAGAAAAGGTTCCGATCATTGAGTGTTTAAATGAACCTAGGAACGTGCCCCGATGCCCACCGGCTTCACTTCCTTGGGCGACAACGATGTCTACACCGCGCTCTTCATTGACAACTGCCTCTTCAACAGTCGTCGCAGTGCCGATCACGATAGTTCCTTCCTTTTTTAACTCTTTCACAAGCTCTTTAGATGGTGCGCCGAACGTAAAGCTGCAAACGGGTATCTTTTCATTGAAGATGATTTCTAGCTGCTTTTCAAAATCGGTTTGCAGCTCTGAAAACGGACGGTCGTCCGTTAGGTGTAATTCTTTTTTATAAGGCTCCAATAATCTTTGGGCGTTGGTTATTTGTTCTTCCTTTACTATTGGAGTTTCTGGTATGAAGAGGTTCACCCCAAAAGGCTGATTCGTTTGATTTCTTATTTCTTTGATTGCTCGTTTCATATCATCAGCTGACATATATCCTGTTCCCAGGGATCCCAAACCTCCCGAGTTTGAAACCGTTGATACAAGATTTGCAGTAGTGACTCCACCAGCCATTCCTGCTTGGATGATGGGATAAGGTGTGCCGAGTAAATTAGAAACGTTGTTTTGATTCCACATGGTTTCCCCTCCTCTTTATTGAATTACATAAAATTGAAGTATAAATAAATTATGACAAATTTATCTTTCATCTACAATTGATTTCACTCTTACTTCTATAGAAAGTGAAGGGGGGAAAATGTAAGATTTCAATTGAGATTGATTGTATTAGCATGAGAAACTCATATAAGAATTCCTCATTTACTGGATTGAGAAGTACTTACTTGCAAGGTGGTATTGGCACCTGGAAGTACCTTTACCTAGAAAAAAGCATTCAGAGCTTTTATTGCTCTGAATGCTTTTTTAGTCTCTTTTAAATGAAGTAAACTTTAAAACAATTTTCATAAATTCTTCATAAGAAGTGAAATGCTTATTCCATGAGTTATACCATTTTCGAATTGTTTCAAGTAACCAAAACGGAATGGCTCTTCCATCAATGAGGTGGTAATGCTCTTCGTATGCTTTCTTTAAATGCTCCCATCTAAAGTCATTTCCTGGAAGGACGTATTCAGATACATCAATGATTTTGGCTCTTCCATTTTGAAGCAATATATTCTTTAAATGAATATCACGGGGATTCAATCCCTGATCACGAACATACTGTCTGGCATCCTCAACATCTTGAATTACTTGTTTAGGAATGTGAATTCCTTGGAGCAGACAATCGAATAGTGTTGGTCCATCTTCATAACTTAAAACGAGAAATTTATCGTAAGCGGCATAGCAGGTTGAGAAAAAGGGTGAATTCCCAATGGTATTGTACACTTTTTCTTCTATATTAATTTTCGATCCCTTATCCTCCGCGTACAATTTGAACGCATACTCTGGAGCATAAATGGATTGAAATACCGCTGCATCCGTCCCGACACCGATGCATCTTAGACTATCATCCCCTCCATGGATCCTGACAGGTTCATTATTGAGATTGGAAAACACGGTAACCTGAGAAAGAGATGGTAGTGCTGCTTCCCATTTATTATCCATAAGTTCTCCCTTCTTTGGATTGAACTTTATAAAAGGTATGATTGGAATTCATACCTTATTCAGAATAATATAGCACCTACCAAACCCTGATATCAATCTTGCACCTTTGTAATTTGCTAGAAATTTTAGACAGTTGTATGTAATAGCATATATTCTTAATCATGATGAACATATCTTTCTTAAAAACTTTTAAGAAAAGAAGGGAAAAATCACGCCCCCAATAAGTTCATCTACTTTTACACTTCCTTCTCTCTATCATTTATACATCAAGTTAAGTCATTTCTCTAAAAGCTCCGTTAATAAAGAAATATTTACTCCAAGTGCTTCAAATATTGATCGGCAGGTGATGTCACTTACTTTGCCCTTTCCTCCTTCAAGCCTCTTAATCGTTTGAGCACTCACGTTTGCTTTTTGAGCTAATTCCTCTTGTGTTAATTGAGACTTCACACGCAAAATGTGAACGATTTCGCCCATATGTAGTTTTTCAGTATTCGAGTCATCTTTTACAAAACAATTATTTATGGAGTTGCATAATTTTTTCATGTCCTTCATAGGTAGACTCCTCCAACAATTGGTAAATTTTATTTACTAAATATAAAGAAATTTCTACACATTTTCAAGGGAAACCGTATAATTTCTTATTTACAATATACGGTTATATCGGAAGTACTTTATGGTTTGATTGGTGAAAGCTAGGTGCGACTTTTGAACGGGATGAATGATATACAAAGAAGAGGATTGACTCTAAACATTTTCATTCTTAATGAATTTAATGACAGATATTCTAATTCTGTTTTCAAGAAACGGATAATTTATTATTTTATAAGGTTTAAGAAAGTATTATATGAAGTTGGTAATGAATCTGCAGAAACCAAACCAACGACTGCTATTTCCCGGTTTATTTGAGGGGAATCTACTATTTCCATTTCAACGATAGTATCGGATTTTGCGATTAAGTCTCCAGTTAATAATGCAACTCCTTTTCCATTTTCCAAAAAATCCAATGCGGTTAAAGGTGGCAGTTCTATATAATCTGTCCCAGGTTGCAACTGTGCTTTTTGCCATTGAAGGCTTTCGTGATTCCAATCAACCATAATAAAAGGCTTACTACCCGGGAGCACATCTATAATTGAGAGAGTTTTATTCTTTATCATCTTAACCAGTGGATGTGCATAATGAGCTGCAAGTTTTAGAGGTTCTCGGAATATCCAATACTTATTCAAGTCTGTATTAAAGTAGGGATGTGTTATAAATCCCAACATAACCGATCCGTCATAAAGCATTTCAATGATTTGTTGGTTATGTCCAGTGTGGATTTCAAGTGCAATATCTGGATATTGTTCATGTGATTTCTGTATAAGTGAAGAAAAAATACCTGTCGTGAAGGTTGGGAGAGTCCCGATCGTGACGTGCCCAATCTTTCCATCTCGAATAGACTGTACTCTTTCAACCCCTTTTTGCAGAAAGTCTATCGCTTGTCTAGCATAAGGCAAAAATCCTTTTCCTAATTCACTTAATTCAACCGTTCTTCCAACCCGAGTGAAAAGCGGTCCTCCTACTTTTTTCTCTAACCCCTGTATTCTTAACGTGACAGTCGGTTGAGATAGATCTAGATATCGCGCAGCTTTACTGATACTCCCCAGCCTTACCACAAAATCGAATGCCTGTAATTGATTAAGGTCCATCTTTTCACCTCATATAAGTATTTCTAATACTAAATATAACTTATATTGTATTGTTTGATTAGTGATTCGGACATTATAATTAGTTACTCATATACAAGGAGGAACACATTTGATGAAAAAACGAATAATCGATTTGGTTAATGAACAATACAAAGCACCAAAGGGTTTACTAGGGGTTTATTTCGGTGAAAAAATGGTTCGTCAACATAGAATTGAGACTTTGTGGACGTTGGAATTGCTTAAATTGCAGGATAACGATTATGTATTGGAACTTGGCTGTGGTGCTGGATATGCCGTGAAAAGGGTACTAAGGGATTCAAACGTTAAAAAAGTAGTCGGTTTTGATTTATCCCAAACTGCACTTGCATCCGCAAGATTCCGAAATAGAGCTAACATATACAATAGTCGTGCAAAATTTGTGTTGGGGAATGTTAATAGTCTTCCTTTTCAAGATGGGATGTACTCCAAGGTCTATAGCATTCAATCAGTATACTTTTGGGAATCGATACATGATTCAATCAATGAAATATATCGAGTGTTGAGACCAGGAGGTTCCTTGATCATTACATTAAGTGACGGTAAAAACGGCATACCTTGGATGAATATTCGAAGAATGTTGTTAGAAGACCTAATCCCAAATATGAAAATCAGGGGATTTAAGAATATTGAATTATTAGAAGGGCCTACTTCCAGAGGTTATAATTCCGTTGCGATAGTGGGGGATAAACAGATTTCATTATGACGCCAATTTCCGAAATGGCGTCATAATGAAATTATTGAATATGTTTTTCTAGTTATATCTTATAACGAATCAAAGGAAAATCGGGTTTGATCAATCTCGATTGTAATTCAGATGATCAATAAATTCCGGCAATTCCATCAAATCATCAATCACCCAATCTGCTTGTTCCGCATGACTCAAGTGATGGTCTTTCTTCCAAATACCCTTCATCCCGACTTTTTGAGCACCATACACATCATACTCAGGGTGATCCCCGATAAAGATGCATTCATGAGGTTCTAAATTCAACCTTACTAACGCTCTCTTGAAGATTTCAGGGTCAGGCTTTTTCAAGCCTTCCCACTCTGAAACTAGAATTTCATCAAAGTATGCTTTTATATCAAGAGCCAGGATGTTGTCCATTTGAAACTGGCCATAGCCATTTGTGATCATTCCCAGTTTGATATTTTTTTCTCTTAATTCATCCAACATTCTATGTAAATGTGGAAAAGGTACACAGCTGTGCTTGAATTCACTGATGTAATCCTCAAGCAGCTCTTCCCAGGTTAATTCGTGAATAGTGAATTCATCTATAAGCTGCTTGTACACCTCATCTTTCCATACGTAGCCGCGCTGGTCTAATTCAATGAATCTGGTTATGTACGATTCTTTTGGGATATGTCTTAGCCATTTATCCAGTCTTTCATATTGGCTAGTGATGAATTCAACTACAGAGGCATCTCTGTTCAGTAGGGTTCCGTCCAGGTCGAATATGGCAGCTTTGATCATGATGGGGTGTCCTCCATTTCTGTTTTTAGTCGAAGGTTCATATTGCATATTGAAAAATAGTCAAGTAGTGGCAGATTTCGCCCGAATAAGGGAATTTGCGTCGTCATCCAAGCTGTTTCTTGTAATTAATAGTGGTTTTGTGAGGATGTTCCCTGCCCTATCTTATAAAATTTAGACTTACGTGTTTATTTATCAGCGAAAAACGATTTTTATCAGCGATATTTTCGATATATCAGCGAAATACCGATTTTATCAGCGGAATTTCAAATATATCAGCGAAATCATACTATTCCAGAATCCTATGCAAACTAAACATTTCACTAATCCTCCATATCAGCGAACTCCCCCTTTTTAATATACATGATGAGCCCGACATGAATTGGATTCGGTTCCAATGTTAATTTGTTTTCGTATATAGGAGACCAGATAATCTCCGCTTCTATCATAAAATACTTTTCCATATATTCACTATATTAACGCATTTTAGAATATAATGGAAAGAGATGAATAGAAAGGGAGATACATATGGGATTGGAAATGAAGACGGATTGTCAGGCCTGCCGGAAGATTTTGACGGATGACGCGTATATCTGTGTGCATGAATGTACATTTTGTGAGGATTGTACAGCTAAAAATGACTCTATCTGCCCGAACTGTAGTGGAGAGTTAGTCAGGAGACCGAAACCACCTATGGGAATGGAGCATTAAGGAAGGATCGCTTGAAGAAAGCATTGGTGATCATTGATGTGCAAATTGGAAGGTTCTCGATTGAGCCACCGATTCATCGGGGAGACACTCTGTATCTTTAGATGGTAACAAGCTCAGAGTATGAACCCTGAGCTTGTTACATTAGTTGATGTCTCCAAGATATACTTCCTGAGCTATTTCTTTATTTAGATACGGAATGATTTTCTTAGGATATAATCTACACTTCGTTAACTCAGTCAAATCCATCCATTCGACCCCTACCTGATGACTATCTGGATTGGTAGGGACAAGATCTTTGTCCATATCATTGAAAACTGAACATTTAAAATAAAACTCCATCTGATGTACGTCATGATCAAAGGAAGCATGTTCATGGTTCTGCCCGATGTACTCGCGTATATGTATGAGTTCCCCTACTTCCACTTCCCTTCCGGTTTCCTCGATACATTCTCTTTTTAAAGCTTCATGAAGTGTCTCCCCTTGTTCCTGGCCCCCACCTGGAAATAGATAAAAGAATCCATTCCCGTCTTTATTCTTAGTGAGCAGGATTTTATCATCTTTTATAATGATGGCTTTAGCTGAATTTCGGATGGGCATGGATAATCTCTCCTTCTAATTGCTTTCATTTCTCATATGTATACTAACGGGAGACTCTAAAAGAAAGTCTCCCAACTATTAAACGTTGACTATTGACAAACCATCAACACATTCCCATCAGGATCTTTAAAAACAAAGTATTGATCATTTTGGATATCCGTTACTAATTCGACACCATTGTCTTTCATAAATTGATAGGAATCATGGATATCATCAGTGGCAAATTGAATGGCAGGGAAATTCAGTCTTGGTCCTTTTCCATTTTCGTCTTTCCACATGGGCATTGTGTCAAGAATCATACCAGCACCATCCATGTCGGCAACGAATAGATGATCGAAATGGTCTTCTCCTTTTTCGATTCCGAGCATTTTTGAATACCATTCTTTAGACTTTTCAATGTCACTTACAGGAATAAAAACCAGGTTCACTTTGTTTTTGATCGGACTCTTGAGCATATAGCTTCCTCCATTTCTTGTAGAGTACTAGAATACCATTCCATATAAGGCATCACATATCCTGCCTGACTCTTTGATTTCCCCCTTAGGAGTAAGAGATTTCGGTTTCCAGACTGAGTACTTTAAGATGAACCATTGATACACTTAGTTTAATTACAACTCGAAAGGATGATTATTTTGATAGAACGAAAATTGGTTGAGAATACAGTCCGTTCATTTCATGAGAGATATCAGCTTCCTGGCATCTCAATGTGTTTTACAGATTCTACTGGGGAGGACTATCCAATGGCAGCAGGGGTTCGTCATATCGCATCAGATGTAAAGTTGGACCCGTATGATCATCTAAGGGTCGGGAGCATTACGAAGATCTTCATCAGCACACTTATTTTAAAAATGAAGGATGAAGGCATTGTGTCACTTGAACAAACTGTGGATTCCATCTTACCCGGCATCTTGAAAGACGGGACTCATATAACCGTCCGTCATTTGCTACAACATAGAAGTGGTTTGAAGGACTATATATGGATGGATGTTGCAGGAACAAATTGTATCCAGCACGCAGTATCCAGCCTTCATGATGAATTCCCCCCACAGAGCCTTATCAGACTAGCTTCCAGCCATGTCCTCCAATTTGAACCGGGTACTGAATTTAACTACTCGAATACAGGTTATATCCTGCTTGGAATGATAGCAGAAAAACTCACCGGAGAATCAATAGAAAAGCTATTAGATAAATGGATCATCCAACCGCTTCAATTGGAAAGGACATACTTTCCCAGTACGAATGATCTGAGAAAACCCTTTGGGGCAGGTTATTCTAAAGCTACCCCTGACCTGACAGACCTTTCAGATGAAATATCAGAAATTACGCATCTTAATGTATCGATTGTATGGGCTGCAGGTGCTCTCATTTCCAATCCTATAGATATTCAAACGTTTATGAAGTCTCTTTTTAACGGTCATCTCCTATCTAAGAAATCTTTGACTGAAATGATGTGTTTCCTCGAAGCTGATGACCCGAAGCAGTCCTATGGTTTGGGACTCCATCAATATACCTTTGATGATGGAAGACAAGCCATTGGTCATCAGGGCGGGATACATGGTTACGAATCAGTGACACTTTATTATCCTGACTGTGAAATGTCTTTGACCGTTATCGTGAATCAAATGCCAGTCGGGGTGGTGGCGATTGCAAATCAATTGTTTCGAGAAATTACTAAGGGGATTTGAATGAAAGGTTTGCCTATTATAATGAAGAAAAAACGCTCAATCGGAGCGTTTTTTCTAACTCAATCAAATGACTAACCAGTGTCATCGTCTTTTCACAGCTTTCTTGCCCAAAAAGTATGAGCTGCTCCCCATAAATAAACCACCAGCGATACTAAACAAGGTTCCAACAACAATCCACTGAGTGGATAAGAAAACACCCAGCATAAATATAAATAATCCCCCTATAAACAGAACGTATGCTTTTGTCATAAATTCTCCTCTGCTATATTGAAAGCTGCTCAAGAATCGCCATGAAGATTAACATGGCGATGGCAGATGCAATAGTAGAAATCGTTACTACATATTCATTTGTTTTGCGGTATAACAACCATTCCATGAGTGCTCTAAATACCTGATGACCAATGAAGAAGGACAGAAAATACAATTCGGGGCTAATGATATTTTCATATTTGAAAAGAATTATGATAACTCCGGATACCATGAGCACTAATAGCATTCTCTCCCCCCATTTATGTACCGGGTGTCTTAATTCATTCCTTTCCTCTTTGGTAATATGAAATGATTTTCTTAATTTTTTTTCAATCATAGCGTTGAAGACCATTAAGATTAATGCATATGCTGAGGTAAGATACCAATGAAGAATGATTATTCCCCCCTATAAATCTCTTTCTAGTTTAACATAAATTACCTTATAAGCTAGTTTTTCCAGTGCTTGCACCCCTCAAAAACATTCCATTATCCATTCACCTTCTATATGATCAATTCCTTAATATATATCTTTATAGTATACATAATAATATTATGTATACCTTAGAATATGGAAAGCTAACTTCGGACTTCTTCAATCTAATGTAATATGGAATTGTGATAAATTAAAAAATTCTATATAAAATGGCTAAGTCATTAATGACTTAGCCATTTTTTTCCTTTATTTGTTCTCTGATACTTTCTAGTTCTTCAAGAGTCAACTTGCTCAAAGACTTTTTGATTTCTTCCTCAACCTGCTTTTTGTTTTTCTCCCTGTACTGATCCCACCATTGTCTAAGATCTTTTGTATTTGTCAGGAGATATTCAAGGTCAATCTCTTCTATTTCATCATCGGATAAATAGTTCAGAACAGCCGCTAACATTCGTTCGAGCATCTCGTTTTTTTCTCTTTCCTGTACCAGTTCACCTTTTTGTTCAGTTGAGGATTCATCTTTCCTTGGCATGTTAGTCCCTCCTTTGCATCACTTCGTACTCCTAGTATTGCCTTAAGATCTAATTTGGTAAACGAATACCTTAATATGTCCTTCAAGGAATAAATCTTGAATAATGAGACAATGTTGATTCGTATTTCCGTATTTAACAATGATAATTCAGGTAAACAATGTGTTTTTAATGAGTAAAAGTGGGATACACCTCCATTAATTACTCTGTGTTTACTTCAGGTTTACATACGCTTTCTCATTTTGTTCCCCTCCCTTTTTCTTTGTATGGTTAAGCTACCCGGGAAAACAAAGAGAGGCGCGCCAATCAGAAGGAATCTGAGTTGGAGAAATTTGAAGAGCTTTATAAGCAATATGATTTAATGATTCATAAAGTGATTCATTCTTTGCACATATACAAAAATAAGCATGAATATTATCAGACTGGTCTCATTGCACTCTGGGAAGCACATGAAAATTTCAATCCAGAAAAAGGTGCTTTCCCTGCATATGCTTATTCATTTGTACGTGGCAGAATACTATCTCAATTAACAAGTGAAAACAGGAATGAAGAGAAAAGTATTTTCAAAGAAGCGGAATTTTTTGAAATCGTGGAGGATGAAAAAGTGAATGATGGGTTGGCACAAGAATTACTGTACAGTTACTGTGAGGGCTTAACTGAAAATCAGAGAAAATGGGTGCTTTATACATGTATGCACATGCTGACGGTAAGTGAGATTGCAGAGGTAGAGAATGTTTCGATTTCCGCAGTGAAGAAGTGGCGTAAAGGAGCGAAAGAAAGGATTCGGGGAATGTTGGACATAAAATGATAGTTGATTAGTTTTCAAGACCAGGATACTCAAAGGCCAATTATCTAAACTTGGCCTTTTCTGTATTATTTCTTATCACTTCAAATTTTTCACAACAGCCATTTCCCTGCCGAATCTATCTCCCTGGTCAACAAATCCCAGACTGGAATATAAATGGTGTGCCCCTTTATTTTCAGGATGATACCCTACTACAATCCTTTCGACATCAAGGGTTTCAATCATCCCTTCTATCATCAAGGCAGTTGCAGTTTTTCCAATACCCTTACCCTGATAGCTTTTATCCACCATGATTCGGTATACCCAGAAAGCATCGAGTTCTTCTGGCACAGTATTGTACATTAAAAAGCCGACCACTTTGTCCTCATAATAGATGGCAAAGGGCTTTAGTGAAGGTTCGAATTTTGATTGAGCTATCGATATTGCATTTGACTCGATGAATGCCTTTTGATCATCGGAAATTTCCAGCTGACAGCAATCGTACCAATTATCTTTATTTAATTCTACTATTTTCACACTGTTTGAATTCATTTATTTTCCCCCTTCGATATTAAAGAACCCAGCCTGTTAATTGTCCTCAATACCTTGTCGTTACTTGAAATTATTCATTCTTTATTAACCACATTGAACGATGCCAAGAAACCAGATAAATATAGAATGCAATTCTCAGACTATTGAATTATACCACTATTTTCTATTAGAACCTCATACTTACCATTTAAACTAATGTCATTTGTAAAATTAAAAAAGCTCCCACAATCGGAAGCCTTTAGTACACGTCAATTCTTTGATAAACGAAGGAATCGTGGATAAGCTGCGAGCGCAATAAAACCACCCGCTATTCCAGCGATAAGCAGAATCCCTATATTAAACAAAATATCCCTTATTGTGCCATCTGCAAGGATCACTTCTTTGTAACCTTCGATAGCCCAATACTGAGGCAATGCCTTGCTGATTTTTTGCATGAAGTCCGGCATGAGTTCTACCGGAAGCCACAACCCCCCAAGCATAGCTCCACCAAGGGCTATGATCTGAGTCATCGCAATCCCCATGTTTTCCGTTTTCACCAATACGGCGAGTGCCATACCCCAACCAGTTACAATAAATGCTAATGACAAAGATAACATGATCAATGCAAATGGATCTCCTAATGGGAGATCATAAACAATCACACCGAAACCAAATAATACTGCCACTTGGATCAGCACAATCAACAAAAATGGGATCCATTTTCCGATAAAATAGTCTCTGATCGGTAATGGGGTACTAGCGATACGGGACACCATCCCCTTATCCCTGTCTTTAACAAATGCAATCACCATGGAGATCATGATATAAAAGGCAAACATAATCGTGTAGCCGGGAATGATCTGGGTAACAACTTCCTTATAACTTGTTTTTTCATCCCCTGAAAAAATAGAGACAAAAGCGATAATAAACACGATTGGTAAAATAAACGTCCAAAACCATAACCCTTTATCCTGAATATTTTTCTTTAATTCCATCCTTACAATAGCCCACATGCTCATCCACCCTTTCTATGAATCTCGCAGTTGTGTTCCAGTCAAAGCGAAAAAGATATCCTCCAGTTTTGGCTGATACAATTCAAGCCTTCTTGGCATAATGTTTTGATTGCGGAACTCGACAATCAATTGTTCCAGCGTCATCAAAGGATCTTCACTTTGCAAAAGAAATCCATTTCCTTTGGCTTTGACCTGACCATGTACGGATAAGCGGACTTCATCTAAACCTTCTCCGGAAATAAACAATGAGGGTTTATTATATTTTTGCTGCAGTTCTTCCATTGTTCCGCATTCACCTAATGTCCCCTTGTCGATTAGTCCGATGCTGTCACATAGCTGCTCTACTTCCTCCATGTAGTGACTCGAATAGATGATGGTACTTCCCTTCTCCTTTAACTCGTGGATGATAGAGAAAATCGAGTTTCTTGATTGTGGATCGATTCCTACGGTAGGTTCATCCATGAACACAATGGAGGGATTATGCAGTAAAGCACAGCCAATATTCAATCGACGCTTCATACCTCCTGAAAAGGTGATGACTTTGTCTTTCCCGCGTTCTTTTAAACCGATTTGTTGTAACACTTTTTCGGAACGATCTTGAAGGTCTTTTCCTTTCAGTCCATAAAGGCTCCCGAAATACATTAAATTATCCTTGGCAGTAAGGGTTTCTTCCAGACAGATATCTTGAGGTATGTATCCAATGAGCTTTTTCACCTTTAATCTTTCATTCATGACAGAATGCCCGTTGACGAAGATTTCCCCATTAAAACTTTGTAAAACTCCGGATAAGATCTTTATAAGAGTCGATTTCCCTGCACCATTGGGTCCTACCAGACCAAAACAAGAGCCTTCTGGAATAATTAAATGAATATCGTCAAGTGCTTGAATCGAATCATATCGCTTGCTTATGTTCTCAACTTTGATCATTAATAAACCCTCCTCCAACTCAAATGCATATTAAGATGTACGAAACGAAATTGTAAAAGTTTCACTTACTGTAAAGAAACGAAAGGAAAAGGAGTGGGTTTGTACTCCACTCCTTTCGTATTATCAATATCCTCGATTGAAATCATTTTATTATTTCGCCAATCAACGCTACCTAACCAAATAAAGTAATATAAATGAAAGAATACCTAGAAGGACAATCATAAAAGCATCTTTGAATCCATCTTTCACACGAATATGGGCAAGCATTCCACCGATAGCTGTGACGCCAAGAATGAGAGAGCCGGGACCAATGTACGTTTCATACCAATAACCAAGTACCAATAGTACGGCACCGGTTAATTCCACCAATCCAGTGACGACCCGAAACCATTGAGGTAAACGCAAATGATCAAATACACCACGATGCATGCTCGATCCAGTCAATTTTCCGACTGCCGCCATAAAAAATATCGCTGCCAATATCCCTTGTAAAACCCAGATGAAGATGGTCATGTTGTTTTCCCCCTTCGAATTGAAAGCAATGGGCCCTGATATATGAATATGCCAGCTTTAATGAATTCATGCATTTTATAAGATTCAGTGGATTATTTCACGAATGCTACTTAAAAAAGTGGACAGAGAGAACAACCTCTACTCTCCTTTACGCCTACTCCTTCACTTTCAATCCCAATAAGCTGGCAAATCCAATCGCTTGTTCAGGTGAAACTTCGCAACCAGAAAGATATTCAAGAGCTACATTTATACGTGTAAACCTGCAGGTACTAATATCAATTCCTTTGAGGTCAGTCTGGGTGAAGTCAATCTCATTAAGGTCGCATCGATCAAAGTTTACTTTCAGGAGTTTACAGTCAGAGTAGTTGGCATTTTGTAAAAAGGTCTGGTTAAATATCACCTGCTTTAATCGTGCTTCAACAAAGTCACTCATGTTTGCCAAGCACTCTTCAAAACGGACATTGCCTAAATTACCACCCGAAAAATTCACACCTAATAATTTGCATTCCTTGAAGGTCACCCGATGTATGATTCCCTCGCTAAAGTTTACATTCGACAGGTCGCAGTTTTCAAAGACGACATCTGTCATATCCGTCCGTGGGAAGGATGCACCAACGAACGAGACATTTTTAAACAACACTTTAGATAACACGAGCTGATTGATCTCTTCCTGATCAAGTCTCGTATTTTCTATCATACAATTCGATAGAAATGGATCTTCTTCATAATAGACATCTTGAAAATTAGCAGACTCTAAACGAGCAGGGATCTTTGGGTCTTCTATTTTAAACTTATTCCCCATGTTTTACACCTCAATTATGTTCATTTTATATAAAGAAAACTATAACATGAAGAAAATTGAATAGTAGTCTTGGATTTTTTTCAGGTGTGTGTCTCGCAATGACGAGAGGGTTGGAACACTGCAGCAACCTTTTATCTGAAAGAATAGTAGATAGCTTACAATCGTTTCCCTTATTCGATTTATTTTTCCCTGCTCATTACAAATAATCATTACACCAATTTTATGTTTCGAGTTAAAATAGGATGGAATGAATAAAGTGAGGTGTTCCATATGAAGGTAACAGAAACATCACGACTCGCCTTGAGATGGGTTGAGGAAACTGACGCAGAATTTATTATGAAATTACTAAATGAACCTGGATGGCTGCAATACATTGGAGACAAAGGAATTCGCACTATGGATGATGCAAAGGATTATATCGTGTGTGGTCCCCAAACAATGTATGAACGGGAAGGGTTTGGATTGTTTTTGGCAGAACGTAAGGATGATCACGTACCAATCGGCTTATGTGGATTGATTAAGCGTGACGGCCTCGAAGACGTGGATATAGGATTTGCCTTTCTCTCTGACTATCAATTTCAAGGGTATGCATTTGAAGCGGCAAGCGCTACAGTTGATTTTGCAAAAGACATGGGGATAAAGCGCCTGGTAGCGATAACCACCAAAGATAATGAATCTTCCTCCAAACTGCTTGAAAAATTGGATATGAAATTAGAAGGTTATGTAACATTGCCAAATGATACAGAAGAACTGAAAAAATACAGCCTGAATTTTTAGATATTGAACTATATTCATATTGAAAAGAGCTGATGTCTAGAATTCGCAGCTCTTTTACTCATATTGAAAAGCGTGTATTGAAAAAATGATAAAAAGGAACGAAAAAACACCTATCCAATGTCAGATAAGTGCTCAGCTGGTTCTTAATTATATAACTTCTTCAACTCTCTCAATACATAGTTCTCCCGTTTAATCCAGCGGGTGTTATCAAACTGGTCCATCAGTTTTTCATTCTCCTCAATCGCTTCATCCAGTGTAACCCACTTGGGTTTCATATCCAGTTCCGATTCATATCCTTCTAATTGTTGTGGTATTCTTTCTCTGTCAGTTAATTCACATTTGAAATAATGGGAAGTCATTTCGAATAAGGCATCATCTTCAAACACATCCACATGCCTTTGGATCACGACTCCAAGGGGCTCATTAACAACACAGTTTATAAAGCCACTTTCTTCAGCCACCTCTCTTATCAGGGCACGAGGCAAGGTTTCACCTTCTTCAACCCCGCCACCAGGAAATTTATAATCTCCCCTGTTTGAATGCATGAGAAGAATCTTATGATCTTGAATGATGACAGCTTTTACGGCGGTTCTATATTTCATTTTGTATTCAGTTATCTCGCTTTTCGGTTTTCCTAATACGGTTTCAAACAAAAGTGACGCTCCTTTCCTTTTATTTAACAATAGCCATTCCAACAACTTGATCCGAGAAGACAATCATTTCATCCATCTCGATAATAGAATCGGGGGCTGAAATTGATTTGAATCGAGCGTTTTTAATATGTATCGGGCCTGTTGCATTTGTTACCATCATATCAGGTGAAAGTTCCTGGAGTTCTTCCCCAAACCGATCGAGCCCATATTCAAAGAATGTCTTCATCTCTTCATCACCATCAAAAAAATTCACTTCCCCCTCAATCATGGCAGTTTGAGTAAGGATTTGAATCCTGCCTTGTTTGTTTGAAATCACTTCTTCTGGAATCAACCCTTCTTCAAACTGTTGTTTTTGATCAGCCAGGTGAGTGATAATCGCTTTCTTGTAATCCATCGCTTTATTAATGTTTTCTAACTTTTGCATGACTATTCTCCTTTTAATAGTAGATTCATTATCCTTGCCATATGAGATTTTCTTTCCTCAATTATTTCTTTTCAATCAACCCAATTCCCACTCCGGTAGGATCCACCAAATATGCAAGGAAGAAATCATCAAATTCCATCTTATCCCTGACAACCATCGCCCCGTTTTCTTTTGCTGCAGAAATGGATATGTCAATGGATTGTACTTCAATTTGCATACGTGTACCGTGTGGATAATCATGAGGCCCTTTGCCTATACCCCCATTCATTTCATTACCTTGCCCGGTTGAGACTGCCCAGTAGTCCCATTGAGGTTCAGCCACTTCCCATCCGAATACGTTTGAGTAAAATGCTGCCGCTTTTTCTGGCTCCTGACTGCTTAATTCAAAGCCAACAACTTTCCCATCTAAATTTTTCACGTTCGTTACCTCCATATCCTTTAATTCATGAAAAATTTAACCTTATACCAACGAGTATTATTTCTATTCGACAAAATCTCGCAATATCCTCCATTAGAACGAACATTCCCAAAAAAATGCCAAGTTTTGTTTCAATCAAAAGAAAAACGTATGCCTAGAAACTCTAAGCGTCTTGGGGTCAGTTTTGACTATTGTACTTGTTGATTTTTCAGTTTTTATTGATTGGATCACACCTTGGTGTATTGGATAAGAAACCTAATTGTTAGATTAGTCTTCACGAGACGTAAATGAGTAAAGAATATGTAGAAAGCCCGAGATCATATTAAGATCTCGGGCTTTCTAGTATTCATTTTATTTATTTTTCTCCATGACAGCAAAGTAGTTATCTTCATAATCAGCAAAATTGAAGACTCTGCCAGAAGGCATTTCAACAATTTGTCCCACCGTTATATTCTTATCAGATAGGTTTTTATGTAATTCATCCAGATTGTCTGTGAATAGCATTAAAGATGGAGTTCCGAGATTAAGTTCGGGCTGCATTTTAGCAATCAATTCCTTGTTGTGAAGCACAATGCTTGTCTCTGCATCTTTCGTCGGGGCGATTTCAATCCATCGCATCCCCTGCCCGTTATCTTCTTCGGATAGAACTGTAAACCCGACTTTTTCAGTCCAGAAATGTACCGACTCATCCTGGTTATGGACATATAACATGATTTGACCGACTTTACTGATCATCTATATCACTCCTATTATAGTATACATTAATTATATCACGCTTACATTGAATCGCTTACAATAAATAAAACCTGCGTTGTGTAAACAAGCAGGTTGTTTCCACTAACTGTTTCGTTTTCCTATATATTCGGATTGCGGCCGGTATATCGTATTCTTTTCTGCCTGCTCCAATACATGTGCAGTCCATCCAACGATGCGACTGGCCGTAAATGTCGGTGTGAAGAGATCTGATGGCAGATTAATCGATTTCATGATGGCAGCTGCGTAAAACTCTACATTTGTGTATAGGGATCTCCCCGGCTTAATTTCAGCTAAAAGTTCAATCGCTTTCTTCTCCACATAAAGTGCTAGATCCAGAGAGTGATCATCCCCCTTATTTTCTAACAGGGTATTTCTTAAAGCGATGGCTCTTGGGTCATGAGTTTTATACACCCGATGGCCAAACCCCATCAGCTTCTCTCCTTTCAGCAACTTTCTTCTTATGACATTTTCCGCTTTTTCAAGAGTTCCTATTTCGTTCAGTAAATCAATGACCCCGGATGGTGCTCCTCCGTGAAGCGGTCCTTTCATTGTTCCGATGGCTGAAGTGATGGCTGAAACCAGATCGGATTCCGTTGAGGCTGTGACTCTTGCAGAAAAAGCAGAAGCATTCATTCCATGCTCAAGGGTCAGGACCATATACGTTTCCAATGCATCAGCAACAGCCTTGGACGGGTTGTTTCCGGATAGCATATAGAGATAATTTTCCACATGGTTCAGCTGGGGATCCGGATCAATGAAAGGTTTTTCCAAATTCATATTAAAACGGTAGGAAATGATGGTAGGAATAACGGCCGTCAATCTCATTGCCTGTTCAATAGTTGGCTTCCAAGTGTATTCTGGTCCTCCTAGAGAGGAGATGACGGTTCTTAATACACTCATCATGTCCATTTCAACTGGCAAAGAATGAAGGATCTCCTTCATTGCAGGCGTTATGAATCGGAACGTGCTCAATTTGTTTTTTATGTCCACTGCATCCTCCATCGTTGGAAGATACCCATACCATAATAAGAAAGCTGCTTCTTCAAATGACAGGTCCTTGAGTTCCCCGATTTCATATCCCCTATAGATGAGGACGCCCTAAAGTTGATGGTAAGATTCCTTTCATCTGCACGTTCCTTTGCCCAATCGAGGGACGTTTTTGATAAATCAACTGCATCTACCTCAAAGCCCTGTTCCGCTAAATAAATCGAGTTTCTGCCTGGCCCACAACCGAGTTCCAGTACTTTTCCAGCCGAAATCCTTCCCGTTTCCACATATGATACTAAATTTTCGTCAGGTGCATTCACAAATATTGGTACTGATTTGTCACGATCAGAAAAAAATTCATCCCAAAAGTGAGTAGGTTCCCTTAAAAATGAATCCAGCATCTCCAGTAAATCTTCATAATTATGAATGTTTTCTTGCATGTGGTTCCCCCCTTTTTTAAGCTAATTTTATTTTACTTGATTACAAAAAAAGAAAGGTTACCACGATTTTACAAATGTGTATTTTTGTATGAAGCTGGATGGTTAAAGCGATGCTTATTATGCTCCCAGAAATAATCGTGTTGGTTTAGAATATCCTCAAAGCCGCTTTTAATAGGGAGGTTATACAAAATTATTCAGACCCAATCTTGCCTTAATACAAACCCATTAGCGTGGGTGGTGCCAATAGATGATAAAGATTGAACATTACATTTATTACAGAAATGTATCAGAAAATGGAAGGTTAAGGAAGTTATTTTGACTTCTTCTCTTTTCAAATCTTGTAATTTAAGTTCATCTATTTTTTCAAGTTCATTCTCCTAAATACTTCTCCATCCTGATATCAGACCACATACAATTTTTCCAATAAGTAAAGTCAGCAATTCTAGCGATTTCTTGATATCCCAACTGTTGATAAAGCTTATATGCCCGGGTATTAAACTCAAATACACCCAATTCAATTCTTGTTAGACCTTGCTTTTTTATCTCTTCTTCCAAATATTGGATAGCCTTGAAACCTATCCCCTTTCCACGTCCACCCTCTTCACCTATTGTAATTCCTATCCAAGCAGTTCCGGGTGCTCTTTTGTGAAGATGGCTTGGGTCGACCATGTAATTCATTTCTCCCACAAGCTTGTCATCTATATAAATAAGATAAAAATGATGGGTGTCTAAACGGTTTTTGAACTCTTCTAAAGTTATTTGCCACTGTTGTTCCAGTTCCTTCTTGTTTTTATTGGGGCGAATTAATGGAACTAAGTCTGGATTGTTTTCCCAGCGATTCATGGCATCTACAATGACAGGAGTTGGTTCGATTACCTTGGTAAAATGAAAAGTCATTATTTTCCCTTTCTATTCTCAATTATTTTAACCACTTGAATTAATAGTATCATTTATAAAACAATTCATTCCAATAACTTTTTTCTATCGATCAACTGTATCTCTTGAAATTATAATTAATCAGTTAATTATTTTCAGAAATTTCAAACTTCTATACAATCAAGTAACAAAATGTGTATGGAATGACAAATAGTTGTGTTATGATTTATATAATCCAACTTCTGAAGGCTCATGCATCTCAGCCATAGAAGTTCTGGTTCCTAATGGATGTGAGGTGAGGTAATGGAAGCGTTAAATGAAGTGAAATTAGTAACGTTACACAAAGGCCATGTCTTTTATCAATTTCAGTCAGAAGAAACCTACCTTAGCAACCTTATGCTATTTATTCGCTCTGGATTGGAGAATAACCAGCATATCCTGGTTATAGAAAGCATGAGAAATATCTCCAAGGTCAGAAATAGAATGAAAAGGATATTGAATGAGGAGCAACAATCTTCCATTTATTTAGTTGATAACTTTGATTACTATTTTTTTAATGGTGACTTTAATACTGAAAATATACTTAAGCATTTCCAGAAAGACATTTCCATCATAAAGAAGCAGAATCCTTCTATCAGAACCTGGGCCCATGTCGAGTGGACATCCAGTGAACCAGATGCAACCATTCTCAACGAATTTGAATCAACTTCAGATGATTACGTTATACAGGAAGGCTTGCTATCTGTCTGTGCATATTCTAAAAACAGTTTATCTCCTGTTTTGAAAGAAACACTTGAGAAAGTTCATAACTATGTGATGACAGATGAAGAGCTTTGTTTATCAATGATGTACGGGAAATGAAAATATCCTATTTGAGAAGATTCGTTTTTTACGAGTCTTCTTATTTATTTAGAAAGAAAAAACGAGTATAAACCCACTTGGGCACATATTCGTCTCAACTACTCCTTTTCCTGACCTTCTTCCTTTGAAAGGTTAATTCTCTGCGGTTAACTACCTGTTCTATTGAAGCCCAACCTCCAATATGTATAACTATGACTATATATAGGCATATACCAAGGGGGTACTTCTGTGAACGGAACCATCAATCCCATTAAGCTGAACGAAGTCATTACGTATGAAGATCTATTTCACGAAGCTTTTAAGGGGACACCATTAAAAGCAGGACGTGTGGAATTAATAATGTACTGGATAAAGCCCGGGAAGTCATTTATTACGTATGACATCCATGATCGAGATAAGAAGTTTGTGAATATAGAAGATGCTCCTTCCCCTCCTTCGATCCATCGGGAAGAGATTAGTTTTCGGACGATTTTTGATTTAAATCAGTCAGTGGATATTGAGATTGCCGGAGTGAAAAGACCTTCAGTCATAGTAACAATCAACATCGCTTGGTCGGATGATGGATGTGTAGTGTCTTATGGAGTGACGGATCGGACTAATACGACATATTATGGCGTTCGAGAAGAGTTGTTGGTAAGATGGAATCCAGAGTTTGTGATTAGGTGAAAAACATGAAAGACGTATACTACATGATGAAATCCATTTTTAACCCAAAAGGAACCAGCGTCTATTTTTTGTGACACTGGTTCCTTTTTATATTATTTATAGAAAACTTTGTCTACGTTATATTTCGATTGGAGTTTGTTGATGATATACGTTTCGTAAATTTCACGATCCATCGCATCTTCAACAATGGCAACATCGATTCGATAGATTTCGCCTCTGTGGTTACGTAGTGGTGATACGGCATCTTCAAGATGTTTCTTGACTCTTTGTCTTAGTTTACGTGCTTTCCCAACGAAGAGAAGTTCGTCGTTGATGTTGTAAAATAAGATGATGCCACCCTTGTCTCTTGGGATTTCGTGAAGATCGATGAACCCTTGGATACTTTTGATCTTCGGTTCTTCTGAGTCTCTAGGTTGTCTGCGTTCCGTTATGGAAATATCCGCTTGTGGGATTTCAATTTTTATCATGAATGTCACGTCCTTTGTTTGCTGTAAGAAGTAATGTTAACACATAAAGTATATAATTACTATACAACGCAGCACTTACCATTAAAAAAAGAAAGTCCCGTCTCCTTCTTACACGTACCTGAGTCCAATTCGATTATTAAACGTCTGATTTTTATTTTTAAACACAAAGAAATTATTTTTATAGTCAATCGTGAGTTCGTGTCCATAGGTATCTTCGAAGTCGCCGTCAACAATGAAGTACAAATCATCGGATTGGATAATTTTCTCTGTTGAATCAGGTTCTCTATTTTCTACTAGCTTTATTTCATAGAGATTGTTCACTATATCGCAGCTTCCGCGGTCAAGTGATAGCTGAATGATTTTGCCATCAGGGAATTCGTATAGTTTTTCTTTTGCAGACTCGGTAATTTCTAATTTCATTGTACGTTCCTCCTATTCTGTAGGTGGAACAAGTATGTCCAGATGCTGCTTGAGGTTTTCTATTGAAATTGGCAGCTTGTCCCCCTCGTCCCCATCAACATTGGCAATCATCTTATATGACGATGACGCTTCCAGGTTTGTGACTTTCATATAATGGACATGTTCACTTTCTGCCAGTTCTCCTGAAAGGATTTTTGGAAGGAGCAATAAAAAATGAGGAAGGGCTACGTCTTTGATGATAAAGACATGGAGCTTACCGTCATTTACTTTGGCCTCGGGTGCAATGGTTTCCATACCTCCGACAGAGTTTGTCAGGGCAACAAGCATAAGAAGCGCGTCCCCTTCCCAGTCATGAGCGGAATGGACCTTAAGCTCAAACGGCTGCTTCTCTTTCATTTTCTTCATTCCCTCGATTATATATGCAAGTGGACCAAGCCTAGACTTCTGTTCGACGGGGGTTGAGAACGATGCTTCTGCCAACGCGCCTACTGCGACGATATTGATGAAGTATCGGTCATTGATTTTTCCTACATCTGTCCTCTGCACATGTTTATGCCTGAATATGTCAATGGCCTCTTCAGGTTTCAAAGGAATATTTAAAGCTCGTGCGAAATCATTTACAGTTCCGAGTGGGATCAGACCAACTTGAGGACGGTGATCCTGCTCAGCTATTCCGTTAATCGCTTCATTGATTGTTCCGTCCCCTCCCATCACTGCGACGAAATCAAATTTTCGCTTACATGCTTCCCTGGCAAAATCCATGGCATCTCCTTCCCCTTCTGTAATGCGCAATTCCGTTTTATACCCCATCGTTGTCATGGTCTCAAGAGCATGTTCACAATATTCCTGCCCTTTTTCCTTCCCTGAAGAGGGGTTAACGATAAGCATGGCTTGTTTCACAGCGTTATCCTCCTTTTAAGTATGTATACGATATCTTTACCCTGATTTAGAGAATTGGAACCTTATGTATGATTAATATTAGTAGGAAAGAACATATCATTACAATTAGAAATTAAATACTTTGCAAACTCAAGGGTAAGTTTAATCCGTTCTTCTTCTGAGTTAAAGAGACTCACTCTCAAACCGTCACGAATATTCATGGCCTCCCTTATAATGTTGTGCCATTCATCCTGAAGATGTTGCAGTCCATATTCTCCTGCTTCCTGCTTGGAGGTAATTCCAGATTCTCTTAATGTATAGTATTGACGAAGCAAACCAAGGACGGACCATTCTATCTCATTATCAATGATTTCAGTCGGATATTTCATAATGTCCTCGATTGAATTTTCCATCCCACGGGTCCTTCCAGTCCAATACGAATTCATATTAGAAAGAACATAAGAGCTTAATTGGTGTAAAGAAATGGTTACATCAAAAGATGCCGGGTCAGGTCCCATAAAGCTAATCCCCTTATGCTTAATCAAATACCAAGTGATTGGGTTGAAATTAAAATATTCGCCAAAATTTAATTCACCATTATTGTAATATGCATTTTCTTGATACTCGTTTGTTTCGCTTGTGCTAAGTTTCCCTATCTCCCCTTGAATGATATAAACTCCATCCATTTCCGGCTTAGGGTATTGTAACGCTAATTCTTTATGTATAAGATATAAACTCCCAGCATCTTCAGGTGTCATTCTACGGCAGGTAACTGCGATAAAGTCGATATCACTGGAATTATTCACATACGCATCCAACGAGATGGAACCGTGTAAATACACGCCTTCCATCGTATTTGGCAAGTATTTGTTAAATAAAATCAGGTAATCATTTAATACTGCTTGGACAACCCTTGGTAATCTGGCCATTGAATATCCCCCTTTAAAATACTAATTATACGATGTCCTCATTATTATCCATCTCTAATTTATGCTTATAGGATCAATAACATTGAGAGATCATCACTCAGTAAATATATTAACATTTAATCCCATAAATGTGGGAGGTTAATGAAGAATTGGAAAATAGCAGTGAGGTAATTGGAACAGTATAAAAAAACGCTGACCTCCGCATGTCCGGTCAGCGCCCTCCAGATAGTTAATTCCTACTATTAATTTAGCTTTAACATTGTTAATCCTGCACTATTAGTTGGAGTATTGTCCACATTACCAATGAGGTTATCTGTCGTATGCCCAATATTTCTAAGTTCTACTTTTCCTCCTGCTGGTATAGGAACAATCGCTTCTCCATTAACTTGAAAAATGGAATCGAGGGTCACAGGTGCACTTGTGAAGATGCCTAGTTGGTTACCATACCTGCTGGATGCAACTATTGAACCATTCACGAATAATGCGTATGCTCCTCCTCTACTAAATCCTGTTTTACCACTAGTAAATACAACGTTATAGTTAATTTTGTAGTCTCCTTCATTTACTACGATTATCGAAGTTCCCAAGTGAATAAAGTCCCCAGCAGAACTAATGCCAGTATGGTTAAAGGAAACAGGTTGGTCAGGTATTATAAGATCTCCACCAATTCTATACACATTACAGTACTTACTATTGCATGTACATTCCCCTCGAGGACCTGTTACACCCTGTATTCCACGCTCTCCTGGAGGGCCCGATTCCCCTTGAGGTCCTTGTTCGCCTTGAAGGCCTTGTTCCCCTCGAGGCCCTTGCTCGCCTTGTGGCCCTTGTTCCCCTTGAGGTCCTTGTTCGCCTTGAAGCCCTTGTTCGCCTTGAAGCCCTTGTTCGCCTCGAGGCCCTTGCTCCCCTTGGGGTCCTTGTTCGCCTCGAGGCCCTTGCTCCCCCTGAAGCCCTTGCTCCCCTTGAAGCCCTTGAAGCCCTTGTTCCCCTTGAGGCCCTTGTTCCCCTTGAAGCCCTTGTTCCCCTTGAAGCCCTTGTTCGCCTCGAGGCCCTTGTTCCCCTTGAAGTCCTTGTTCGCCTTGAAGCCCTTGTTCGCCTTGAAGCCCTTGTTCGCCTCGAGGTCCTTGTTCGCCTTGAAGCCTTTGTTCACCTTGAATTACTTGGACATCCTGGGGTTCTAACTCTTCTTGAGGTACTCGCTTTCCTCGTTTTTTGCTTTTCTCGCTTTTTTTCTTACACACTTTATGCTTGTCTTCCTTATCATGACCTCTTTTAGATCCCAATTTACTCACCTACTTTTCATATATCAATATTTTAATCCTATTAATCAAATGTTGAATAACTATACAGAATTACTATAGTTTATGAAAGATATGAATAGTACGTGTAGACAAACATCCTGTGGTTCTATAAATAAACGATAGTCTATTATATTGGAAGAATACTATAATATGGCAGCCTCTGCTGAGAAAGCGTCAGGCTATAGGATGAGCCAGCTTATGATATATCAATATTAAAGAGTTTATTTCATTCCTTCGGTTTTATTGTTCATTAATAGAGAAAGAGAATAGGCTTACTATTAACAACTTCCTTTTTTCATTATCTTTAGTTTTTCTTTGAGTTACTGGAAATGCTGCTTCCCTTTGGTCCAATTTCTTGATGGAATTTCATGCCATGATTATCAGAAGTAGCTTCTGCTCCTTTTCATCCTGCTTCTTCGTAACTCATTTATTTTGCTGTTGGCACAGTTGCTACTACCCATAATAATTCCTCCTTTAATTCATACGATTAAATTTATGAAGTTTTTATATCAAGCGCACTCTGATTGATTGAACCCCTGGATCGTATGTTACTAAACAACACACTTTGCTAAGAAGCATTATTTTAATCCAAGTTCTAAGAAATTTCAGCATTTTGCTCGGTTACGAAACTGAATCTATTTCCATACAATATAAAAAAGTGAAAGTCTACCATGTAAAGGAGTGATGATCAATGGAGAACTTTTTTAACGGAAAAATTTCAAAGAAAGACCTGGAAGCCTTTGAAATGATTGGTGATGGGAAAGATGGGGAAATCTACAAGGTAGCTGAGGACAAAGTTGTTAAGTACTTCTTTAAGGAAGAAACACATCAACGGGAACTAGAAGCGATGAAGATAGGTCAGACATCGGCCATTATGCCTCGTCTTTATGAATTTGGTGATAATTACATTGTCATGGAGTTTGTACAAGGAATATCCCTTGCCCGTCATATGAAACGACACGGCTATATTGATGGAGAAATGACTAAAAAAATATTATTCGTCTTAGAAGAATTTAAACGATTAGGCTTTACTCGATGGGATACGGAGGTTCGCCATATGTTAATGGATGAAAATGGTGAATTCAAAGTGATTGATCACAAGCGAGCATTTACATCCGACTCACCTGTTCCAACGAAGTTGTTAAAAGGAATGAAGAAATTTGGTTTAACAGGCGCATTCCTGGAAAATGTAAAGAATTTAAATCCTGAGCTCCATGATGCTTGGAAGAAACATAAGTAGTTCCATATGATGAAGTTCCTCACTAAAATATCATAGATACAAGAACGTTCTTTCCTTTAATCAATAAGGAAAGAATGTTTTATTAATAAGTTTTAGGACAAGCACCTTGAATCAAAAAAAGGATAGTACTCCCATATAAAGTACTATCCCTGGAATTTTTATTAAAAATGATTATACTTTTTTCACCGTTACCCTATCCAGGTGAGTAAATAAAACGTCACCATTACCATTGGACCATACTAAATAGTGATCTTCAGCTTTTATAAATGTTCCGTCACAGTCTATTTTTTCTGCTCCTGAAATAACCTCGATTTTGTCACCAAGCTTGAGTACTTTATTAAGTTTATCGGAAAATCCCATAATGCCTCCTCCTTTCTCTTTTAACATTCAACAGTCTATATATTTATATTAAAATACACGAAAAATGATAGGGCTTTTACCTATCATTTTCATTTTTCCTTCAAAAGAAAAAATGACTGGATTGCGTCCAGTCATTTTCTTCGTTTCTAAATAATGTTAACTAAACTTTACGAACTGTAACATTATTTAAGTTAGACGTGTTCATATGGCCGTTATCATCAGCCCATACAACGAAGTTATCGCTTGCGTAAACGTATGAACCCTCTTCGATTTCTTCGTCACCAGATAGGACCTCGATTTTATCACCTAAAGATAAAATTTTATTAAGAAAATCAGCCATATTACCATCTTTGAACAAATTAGACATTATGTTTCCTCCTTTCGGTGTTTACTCTATTTTTATGCTGAACCGTTAAATGCGTAAAGGCAGATAACTAGATTTCATAAAAATATTTCGAATTAGTCTTTTACTAGATTAATTATTCTTTATCATTCTCAAGGGGTGAGTTGGTTAGTGAATGTTCCAAGGTATCTTCTGAAGGGCTTTCCTCTATACTGAATAGGGTCTCCTCTTGGCTTTCGAACTCTTCTACCAGTGAAGAAGCCTGACTCTCCTCTTGGATATCGATGGCCAGTTCCACCTCTAATACCTCTTGTGAGTCACTTTCGTTTTCTGCTTTCTCTTCATTGCCTGCATCTGACTCTTTTTCCTCAGAATGATCTTCATCTGTTTCCAATGGTGGAGTGTACTCCTCTTCTTCCTCACCTGAATCGTTCGAGTAATCTTCAACGAGCAAATTGATTACCCCTACTTTTTCATCAACTGAATCGGGATCGTAGTCTTCTCCTTCATCACCAGAGGAATCAACAATTTCTACAGTGATACTCTCATTTTCAATTGTTTCATTGTCCTCGTGTATGTGTTGAAGATTTAGACTCTCCTGGGACATTCCCTCAGTCTCATGTTCTTCTTTCTCAAGCTTTACGAAGTTCAGCAGTTCTTCATTAACGTCGGACTGTTTATTCTTTTCAGCCTTTTTCCGAGGACCTTGTTCTTTCTTTTCCGATTTGCCTTTTTTCTTCTTCTCGATCTGGTTATCACCTTTATGTTTAGGCTCATTTTTGTTTTTGTCATAGTGCTTCCGGTTTTTCTTTCTCTTGGAGCCAATTTTTCTTACACTGATCGGACCGCATAAATCTGTGAAATTGACATTTGCATTATAATCCATCCAAATGAGGATATTGTCGAATGCTGCTACGAATGTCCCGCCGCTGTCAATCATTTCATCCTCAAAGAAAACTTCAAGATGATCTCCAAGTTGGAACATTGAATTTAACACGCCTTCAACGGATTTACACGGGAGGTCGTCAAGATCCTGATTTGAACAATGCTCTTCATGTTCGTGTGTACAGTTCTCATCTGTTTCTGGAAGATCTTGATTGCCTGGTTCTTCTTTTTCCCCGGCGCCTTCTGAGCATAACTCTTCTTGCTCATCGGGGTCCCCCTCACAATGCTCTTCATCGTCATGATGATCGGAATATTTTCTAGTGTAATCATCATAATCTTCTACCATAGGTTTTCCACTCCTTTACAATTTGTCTACAATTCATAATCAATATATGTATGTAAAAAAGGAATGTATAGCCTATTTTTATCGTATTAACCCAAATTCCGCTCACTCTAACCCGGCTTTTGAATAGGTTATTAATAGATACAGAGACGTGGAGTGAAGCACATGCCCAATTGTTATCTTTTTATTAATGAATATATATTGCCAAGGATCTTTTCCTCCTGTTATTACGATGACTTTATGGTCCCTTGTCACAATCAATCCATCTTTGTGAGCTACCAAAAACCCAAAAAAGAATCTGTTACTTTTCCCGTAGTAGAACAGATGCAAGATGCTCCTTTTCTAAATCAAACTCATGTATCTCAAATCATTCACAGTATGATGAGCAGCTTGAACGAAACTAATACTCACCATCAATCGACTGAGCGACCTTCTTTCGACATCACTCTGACAACAGAAGATCAACCCAGCATAGTACTTTCTCGAGTATCTAAGCCAAAACTCCGTAAAAGACGTGGCAAATGTCCGCGCTTACTGTCCCGAGAGGTGCGACCATTCGAAAGATTTAATTATATCGATCCCAACAACAGTATTCCCCAATTAAAATATCAAGCAAGCGCACCAACCCTACAACCCTTACAAAAAAATAATCCATCGTACAGTAAATGTGACAATGAAGAATGTAAAGAAGAGTTTATCGAAATCAAGCACGAGCAGGAGAAAGTATTAAGAAAAGAGACTAGGAAAGACATTCATCAAAATGATCAAAATACCTATATAAAAAGTCAGGTTGATGAACCAGTTAGTGATATTGTTTCTAATGAGGAAAAACCACATGACATAAAAAAGCACGAAATGAAATCTATGCGTCCCTCACACTTATTAGAATCAGATGTTACGAAACAAACTTACTCTGCCGGCTCGTCCATTGAAGATGGTATTCATGACATGAGTTTGAAAGCAGAAGAAAAAATGAAAGCAGTTTTACATGATGACCTTCTGGAAGATAAAAATGATGAGCAGCTTCATACCAGCTTAAATGAAGCTGATAAAGATTTTTCTAACCAATCATCATTTACAATGGATACTGACACTCTACAACCCGGGAATTCGTATGATGAAACAACCCCATACACATCAAGATTCGATAACAAATCGAATAAAAACGTAAACGAAGATAGTAATATAAAATCTTCTACCGAAAACAACATACCAGTCTCGATTCCTTCAGCGAAAAATGTCAAGTATAGACTAAATCGCACTTGCGTCAGGGCTATGAAAATCGTTAGTGAACATAAGATGGTTGCTGCTGAATTCAACTTCGAGATCCTTAGCTCAAGCCCTCCTCGTAAAGAAATGAAATACAAACTAAATCGCACTGAATTAAGAACAAAAAAGATCGTTGATGAATATGAGAAAAGTGCTGATGAAAACTTAAACTCGAGCTTACCAGCTAAAGAAGGAAATAATAAAGACAATCGCGGAGATCACTCATCTTTAGAATCCGCAAGTGATGAATCAAATTCCCCTGCACCTACTACAGAAACTCACTTTGATATCTTACACTCTGCTTCATCTGTCAAAGAAGTCAAAAAGGACGTCAAGCCAACAGACTTTTCACCTGTGAAAATGAAAAAAAACGAAACAAAATCTACTCCATCTATTAAAAAAGTTCAATCTGATATCTTAAGTTCCAAGTCACCAGGGAATGAAGTGAAATACAAACTAAATCGCACTAATAACCAAGTAGAATACAGGAATCACAAACAAAAAAACATCGTAAAAGATGAAGTTAAAACTACTATAGAGCAGGATTTCGATATCTTACACAACAACAACCCAATTAAAGAATCAAAATTACAATCATTCCACCAGAAAACTAATGAAAAGGTTAGTAAGCCAGTCTCACCTTCTTCTCATGTCAAGGATAAAAACGACTTCCATACCACGATTTTGAATAAATATTTCACACTTGGTGACAAAATCAATGTATATGCGGGAAGTAAACTACTTGATCAGCAAGGAACATTTTTAACAGCCGGACCAGATTTCTTCATATGGATTGATGGTGATGGATATGTACGATTACAAATTATCAGCGGTGGAATTAGTATCGGTCAAACAAAAAAGAAAAAATAAGAAACAGACATTAGCCCTGTGCTGGTGTCTGTTTCGACAATATAGAAGGATACATATAGTAATGTAATAGAGATTAAAATGGGGTGAAGGGAATGAAAGAAACTGTATTGGTCATAGCAGCACATCCAGATGATGAACTACTTGGGACAGCTGGAACGCTAAAGAGGTTAGTGGATCAAGGAAATAGAGTCGTCTCGATCATTACAGCAAACGGAAGAAAAGAAGAGGCCCATCACATTCAACAGCTTGCCCGGAAAGCAAACAAAGAGATTGGGATTAAAGAAGTTATTTTTCTGGAGCATCCGAACCTGGAATTAGAAATGATGCCTCTTCATCTATTTACCAAGGAAATTGAAAAATTAATCGATATCTATCAGCCTACTAAGATTTTTACCCATCATTACGGCGATTTGAATATCGATCACCAAATTACGTTTCAAGCCGTATTAACAGCAGTGCGTCCTCTACCAAATAGACAGTCGATTGAATTGATCACATTTGAAACGGTATCCTCAAGTGAATGGAATACCCATACAAATGATAAGCAATTTAAACCGAATTATTATGTGAACATTTCATCCGAGATTGTTCAAAAAATTGCTTCCTTAAAACATTATGAAGTGGAAATGCGAGAGTTTCCACATCCGCGTTCCTATGAAGGTGTCAAAAATTTAGCAAGTGTCCGAGGCATGACGATTGGGGTACCGTATGCTGAAGCATTTGAAGTTATAAGGAGGGTCTGGAAATGAAAGAACTATTTTTTCCTTATCCTTACCTTGTTTCTGCTCTCGATAATTATTATGGAGTAAAGTCAAAACCCATAACGGCAAAAATAAAGGATAAGGGTAAAGATTCTAAACGAAAAAAAGAACGGAAAAAGAAATTAAAGTCGAAAAAGAAAAAAAGTAAACCTGGCAGTAAGAAACTGTCCATTTTGATAGCGACTTTTTGGGACTATCCTCATACAGGTGGTCTTTCAAATTACATTACTACTCTAAGAGAAGGATTGAGGTCTTTAGGTCACAAAGTGGATGTCATTGCTCCGAATCAGTTTTCACAAGTGAATGTAGAAAAGCTGCGTGAGGTGATCGTCCCTGAATTAAAGACTTTTTTTGAGCAACGATACGGTTCATACACAAGTAAAATCATACAAAGTTGTCGTTTGCTCTACATCTATGAACAGATGATGAAATCTGTAAAATTGGAAAAATACGATATACTTCACGCTCAGGATTTATTCACAGCCAATATCTTAGGGAGATTCAATGAAGATTTAGGTAAACCTCTTCTTTTCACCCCACATGGAATGTTCACCTTTAGCAGGGTCAAATTTAACCGAATTGAAAAAGGGTCTGTAGAAGAAGTGTATTACAAAGAGATTGAGAAAAAAGCGATTGAATACGCGACCCATATGGTCATTTTAAGTGACTCTTTCCGTGATCCATTAAGTTCACTGGGAGCGAAACCTGTAAAACTGACAACCGTTAATACAGGAGTTGATTTTAAAACCATTGAACGTGGTAAAACGAGTGGGAAAATTGTGATTTCATGCATCGCAAGACTTGGACCTAGAAAAGGACATTCGGATTTATTTAATGCCCTTTCCCGAATTAATGGAACAAGTTCTCAGGTTGAGGTGCAAATTGTCGGGGATGGGGAAATGCGTGAAGCGCTTGAAACTCAAGTCAAATCATTGAGACTACCAAACGTTCGATTCTTAGGTAAACGCGATGATGTCCCTGCCATATTAAGTAAAACGGATATATTTGTTCTTCCAACCATAAATGACAACCTTCCCATTTCCATTATTGAAGCCATGCATAGCGGTGCAGCGATCCTGACAACTAATTGCGGTGGTATTACGGAAATTGTTCATCATAATGAAACGGGAATCATTGTTGAGCCAGGCAATGTCAGCCAGTTAACAACTCAACTAAAACATTTGATCGGAAATGAAGCATTGCGAAAGAAATTGGGCGCAAATGCGTATCGATATGCCAAAAATCATCTCACTCGGGAAGCCATGGTTGGCAAGATTGAAGGGATTTACCAAAATCTAATAGATTCGGGGGATGAATGATGTTGTCATCACATCCAGCTGTTGTCCTCGATTTAAGCGCTAATGGAGTTGGCATCATCCATGCCCTCTCCCGAAAAGGAATTGATGTATATGCATTTGATACAGAAGGTCCCTATTCAAAGGGAAAATCAAGACTTGCAACATGTGGGGTATGTCCAAGCCCCTTAAACCAAGAAGCAGAGCTGCTTTCTTTTTTAAAAGGAATGGCGGTGAATCTTGGTATGAAGCCTGTGCTTTACGCAGGTGCAGATGATTATGTTGTCTTCATCTCAAAATACAGGAACGAATTATCCCAGTACTACTTGTTTTTATATCCTGATCACTCATTAATTATGGATTTATTAGATAAAAAGAAAACCTATGAATTAGCATTGGAATATAATGTTCCAACAGCCAAAACCTTTTTTGTGGAAAATGAAGAGCAGCTTGATGAGGCGATTACTCAATTAGATTTCCCCTGTATTTTAAAGCCTGTGTTCGGACATGAATTCAGAAAACATGTAAATAAGAAAGCCATTCATATTCAAGACGCAATCCAATTAAAGAAAATCTATCCTGTTTATCGCAAGTTCGGTGAGCTTATTATTCAGGAAATCATTCCTGGAGACAACCAATGCTTTTATAAAGTTGCCACATTTTTCGATGATGAAATGGAATTACTTGCCCTTTTCACTCTCCAAAAAAACCACCAATTCCCTGCACAATTCGGAACGGGAGCACATATCGTGAGCAAACGAATACCTGATCTGGTCGATGTTGGTGTTCCACTATTGAAAGAGTTGGGACTAAAAGGAGTAAGTATGATCGAATATAAAAAAGATCCACGGGATGGGCAATATAAGCTCATTGAAATCAATCCCAGGTTCTGGCTGACCCATAGTTTAACCGGTCCCTCCGGAGTTGATTTCACCCTTCAATATTACCTGTATCTTACAGGCCAACACCCATCTCCAAAATTGCAGCAAATTGACGGGGTTCAATGGATTTACCTGGTACGGTACTTCCTTACCTTTCTTGAAAAAAGAAGATATGGGGAAATGAGTTTAAAAGATTTCTTTTATGGACTCAGAGGAAAAAAGGTATTCGCCCTTCTTGCCTTTGATGACCCTATGCCCTTTATCAGGAGTACCCTGTCTCACCTGCGGAATGCGTGGAAAAGAAAACGAAGGAGTGATTGAATATGTACACACCACAAGAACTGAATTCTATGTTTCAAAAACACTCAATTGAAGAAAAACTCTCCACATCCCTTGGGAATAAAGTAGGCATCATTACTACATCAATACAAAACCTTAAATCAACTAAGAGAAGCAGCATTTATCAGCTTCAGTTACAAACACACACAGACACCTTCCCTATCATTTTTAAAATCTACCATTCTACCAAATACAAAAATGAAGTCGAGATTAATGTCTACAGTCATGCTTACCCTTTTTTAAAAGAGTTTCTTCCTGAAATCTACTTAATTGTGAAACATGGAAGTGATACGTGGGTGTTCATGGAGTTTGTCCGTCAAATTCGTGGACAGCTGACCTTTACACCCAAACATTTTGATTATATTATCCCAACCCTTGCAAAACTTCACGCCCACACGTACGAAGAAAATTTCAAGAAAGAAAAAAACACTTTTCAAAATTGGTTTCCCATTTACAACTCGGCAAAAATGAAAGACGACAGGGAAAAATTCATTTCTAATACAATGACATTTCTAGACAATGCCAAGAAGGATAAAAATTTGAAGGACATCATCAAACCACATTATAAATCACTAAAAAACTTATACAGTAAAGGTCCTGACTTCTTTCCCGAACTATTGGCAAGCGGCTCCTCCATTACTCATGGAGATCTTCATATGCAGAATATCTGTTCTAAAGATGTCAGCAAAAATGAACCCTGGGCGATTCAATTCATCGATTGGGAATCAGCCAAGTATTCCCCTACATGGTTTGATATGATTGTCCTCGTAGAAATTTTACTAGGTTTTCGGAAGGATTGGCAAAGCAATGCGGAAGAAATTCGTACCCATGCAGTCGACGTGTACACGAATGAAATGAAGAAATATGGGATCGAGTTTAAAACCAAACCGATTCACCTGTACAAAATGGCGTACCTTCAACGAACCCTCGAAAAAGGATTACACACTCAGCTGAGAAGGATCTTTGACAACCGCGGAGGTGAGCTTCTTCCCTACCATTTAGAAAAAATATCAACCTGGGGAAGTGAACTGGGAATCTATAAATAGACACGAAAGGATGAAAAAACTTGAGTCGAATGCCCCCTTTCAACATTCATCCCTCTCTTCTTACCATTATGGATCAATATTATGATGTGAAAAGAGACTCTAAAGAGTCTCTCACTCTCCAACCATTCGGTCAGAAGACAAAAGGCGGTGATTCAAAGCCAATGAAAATCTTGTACGTTACATTTTTTCAATACCCTCATACAGGGGGATTATCACATTACATCACTTCAATAAAAAACGGCTTTGAAAAGGTCGGTCATATTGTAGATGTACTTGCGCCCAACCATATGTCTTCAGAACTGCTGGAAGTATGGATTCCCCAAGCTGCCTCTGAAGCCCGTAACTTTATGCTTAACCGCTACGGAAACGCAAATGAAAAAATCGTAAAAAATCTTAGCTACCTTCATGTATTTGAACACTTTCTCAAAGAAAAAAATCTCCATCAATATGACATCATTCACGCTCAAGACCTATTTGCCATTTTCATTCTGGGACATTTAAATCAAACATACAAAAAACCTTTACTCTTTACTCCACACGGCTTCTTTACGAAAAGCCGCTTGAAATTCAATAAAATGGAGAAAGGTTCCATTGAAGAAGCCTACTTTACTGAGCTTGAAAAAATAGGTATTGGATCAAGTACTGAAATCGTTATGATTGCAGATTCCTTCAGACCTAACTTAATGGACTTCGGTGCAAAAGATGAAAGAATGGTCACTGTTCATACGGGGATAGATTTCAAACCACTTCCTCATAAAACTCATGAAAACATCATCCTGACATGCGTCTCCCGATTATCTCCACGCAAAGGACATGGATTTCTTCTAGAAGCATTGTCCAAGGTTCGGGAACACCTGACCAATGTAGAAGTATGGATTGTCGGAGATGGTGTCATGAAGGAAAAACTGATTGAACAAGTGAAAGAGCTTAAGCTAGATAACGTGATCTTTTTTGGAAAACGACACGATATACCCCATATTCTTTCGATGTCGGACATCTATGTGTTAGCAACTGTAAATGATAACTTCCCCCTATCCGTCATGGAAGCGATGTTTTCCCGTCAAGCGGTCATCTCCACTACATGCGGGGGAATCCCGGAAATGATCCGACATGAACAAACAGGCATCCTTTGTGAACCTGGTAACGTCGAACAGCTGTCACAAGCGATAAAGCGTTTCATTACCAACAGGGAAGAACGTGATAGGTTTGCTAAAGCCGCTGAATCCTATGCTCGTCAACACTTAACAAGCCAAGAAATGACGAGAAAGATTGAACAGATCTATCAAACATATTTATGAAGAAAGGAGACTCATCATGAGGGAGAATAAACTGATCCAGGATCAAAAATGAAAATTTTAGTTACAGGCGGTGCCGGATTTATTGGCTCCCAAATTATAGATTTACTGCTCGCTGAGGGTCACACACCTATTATCCTCGACAATCTTTCTAATGGCAGGGAGGAAAATGTGCCAAATGGAGTCAAAATATATAGAAAAAATCTATTATCTGATAAAGTTGAACGAATTTTCGAAAAAGAAAAACCCGACATCGTCATGCATCTCGCTGCCCAAGTGAGCGTAGCCAAATCATTGGAAAATCCAGCAGAAGATGCCGCAGTCAATGTATTAGGAACCGTAAAGTTGTTGGAGTACAGCATTAAATACGATGTGAAAAAATTCATCTTCTCCTCTTCGAGTGCAGTATATGGATATACAAATGAGGTGATTCAGGAAGAGAGTTCCACTAGTCCTATTTCCTTTTACGGCACCTCAAAATTAGTATCTGAAACTTATATCAAACTATTTAATAGGCTCTACAATCTTCCGTATACCATTTTGCGTTATGCCAATGTATATGGACCAAGGCAAAGATCCGATGGTGAAGGCGGAGTCATAAGCATTTTTATTGAGCAACTATTAAACAATGAGACACCAATCATCTTTGGGGATGGAAATCAGACACGGGACTTTGTATACGTAGAAGACGTGGCCCGGGCGAATCTTCTTGCCATCACAAATGCTGACAACCAAGTTCTCAATATCAGCACCAACACCCAAACATCCATCAATCTACTCTATACCTTGCTTTCTAACCAAATCCACTCTTTACAAAAGCCAAACTACGAAGCGAAACGGGAAGGAGATATTTTACACAGTCATCTATCAAACACGAAAGCGCTTAAAAACCTTAACTGGGAACCTGAATATGATCTGATTTCCGGACTAGAGAAAACGGCTGCATATTTCAAAAAGAAAGAGTAGTTATGCTATCATAAATCGCATTAATTAAAAGAAAAAGCCTGGATGCCAGGCTTTTTTCCTTTAATGTCGAATTTTAGTCAATATAAATCATGTATTCTTCTCTAAATAATCTACAATCCATTCGGCTGTTTTCTTTCCGTTCTGAATGCAGGCACCTATACCCACTCCATAATATGAAGAACCGGCCAGCTTCACGCCTGGTAGCTCGTTTGCCAGGTTGTTATCTAAAGATTGGACAGACTGACCGTGCTCAAGATGATAATTTGGCATCAGATCTTTCCAATTCGTTACTTCAGCAGAAACCGGGTCACAGTCTATACCTATGCTTTTTCTGATATCCTCTAGTGCCGTACTTACAAGTTCTGACTTGCTATATTCTTTCAACTCATTGTAATGGGGGTTTGTACTTTTATAAAAAAGCCTCAATAATAGTTTTTGGTTATTGGATGTATGCTTCCACTTCCGACTAGTCCATGTGCATGCATCGCATTTCACATCTCGGCCGTTTGATACGATAAAGCCTGTCCCATCAGCAGGAAGGTCCGCATCTGGAATGTTAAATCCGAGGTAGATCGAAATCAGTGATGAGTTTTTCAGTTTATTAAAATCGGGTTCCAGTTGTTCATGAGTCAGTATCTTTTGGGTTACATCATGAGGTGTTGCGAAAACTACATAATCCGCTTGAATGCTACCATGACCATTAAGAGTGAGTTTGTATTTATCACCCGTTTTTTGAAAAGCTTTTATTTCTACACCTTTTAAAATTGTGGCACCTGAGCATTTTTCTTCTAACCGTTCGATGATGGTTGATAAACCATTTTTAAACGAGATGAACTTTCTTTTGGATGCCCCTTGGAATTTTTGTTTATTTGCTGATAAACCTTTAATGATACTGCCGTAATCATTTTTATAATCAAGTAAGTACGGAAGTGTTGAAGCCATAGTGAGTTTATGCAAATTACCGGAATAAACCCCTGATAATACTGGAGCTATCTGTTTCTCGACAAGTTCCTTACCCAGGAATGCTTCTAAAAATTCACCGATGGAACTCTCTTTTGTAAAATGTGTATTTTCCGATTCGAGGTCTTTAAGAGCGTCAATCTTCCCTTCTTCTGACACCAGGGTGCTACTTTTAAGTGACTCAACTGACATGGGAATTCCGAAGATCGTATCTTGGGGAATCTCGTGTAATTCCCCATTTGTATAAATGTAGGATGTGCCTGTTTCATTATAGACCAATTCCTCTTGAAGTTGAAGTTCTTCAACTAGAGAAAGAACCCCTTCATTTCGGGCTACGATGGAATCTGCTCCTGCTTCCATAATGAATTCGCCTTCTCTTATAGTTCTTATTTTGCCGCCAAGCTGCCGATCTCGCTCGATTAAGATTAACTCGATATCTATTTCTCGTTCTATGGATATTTTTTGAAGATGGTACAGAGCTGTTAGTCCTGTAATTCCTCCACCTACGACAACCACTGTCTTCATACGTTTCACTCCAATAATTGCGTTTATGTATACAGATTATCATGTTTATTGTTGATTAGAAAAAGATTCTGTGTCTGAATTGGGAATAAATCGGAATGAAGGTTAGTTTAAACCTTTATATTTTATTTTCAATATCCCTATTCTATCCTATTAACTATATCTATCTTTCAATTCCTAGTTGACAACTATGAATACTCATATATATAATATAAGTATTCCATGACAACTATATAGCTACTTATCCAGAGAGGTAGAGGGACTGGCCCGATGATGCCTCAGCAACAGATTCTACATCGTAGAACACTGTGCTAATTCCACAAGCATTGAGCTTGGAAGATGAGTTGAAGTTTGATACATAAAGCCTTCTTCTTATCTACTAGGAAGAGGGCTCTTTTCAATGAAGGAGCCACTTCCAATGTTCGAATACTAATAAGAGGAGTGATCAAATATGGGGGAAATTCTCCAGGAAGCTATTCAAAATCGTAGAAATGAGTTAATAAACAAATTAATTGTCCACAACATTTTCAAAAAAGGCGACAAACAATTATTCGAGCTGACGCTGCAAGAACTTGAGGATGAATACAAATATCTTCAAAAGGAATGCCATCCGCATAGTGATGTTGGGTCCATCCATTGGAAAAATTGTGCAAAATTAAGCAGTTAAAAAGCAGCAATCCTAGGTTATGGAATGCTGCTTCCTTTTTTTCTATAGTTAAATTAAATGTATGCATTCAACTGCACATCCTCCTCGTTGTGATTCTAGTTTTTTGACAAAGTTGATTCATATATGGACGATTATCTAATCCATTTTTAAAGAAATTCTTTCAAAAACATTCCAGATGTCTTATTCTGATAATCTATAATCTATTACAAAGGAATTAAAATATGACTTCCACCCTGCAACATTTCATGAATGAATTCATCGGCTTAGATAGTTGGTCTCTCATTTTTATCAGTATATTCATTAATATACTCATCAGTATCCTTGGTTTCCTGCCAAGTGTCTTCTTAACGGCCTTTAATATTTCCGCATTTGGGTTTTGGACAGGAATCGTGATTTCCATACTTGGTGAATCCCTAGGGGCCATTGTTAGTTTTTATTTGTACCGAAAAGGAATGAAGTTTGCAGGTATTGATCAGATTCTGTCAAACAAATACTTTCTTAAATTAAAAGAAGCGTCTGGAACGGAATGGATCTTTCTTCTATTTTTGTTCCGCATGGTTCCATTTGTGCCTTCAAGTGTGGTAACCGTTGCCGCTGCTTTTAGCTCTATTTCTATTGTTGCCTTTTCTGTGATCAGTTCTGGCGGGAAGATTCCTTCGTTGTTGATTGAGGCATTCGTGGTAATGAATGTGTTGGATGCGGATAAGGGTACGGTTATTCTATTGGCAGGTTCGGTGGTGGTTGGGATGTTTTATTTGGCATACCGTTGGAGAAAGAACAATAGATTATAATTGTGTCAGTTACGGAAACCAATCTCCTCAGGAAAAGAAAAAAGACGTCTACCACACGGCATACGTCTTTTCTCCCTTTCAATTATTGTGCATTTACCTCGACAGCATCCTTCTTGTAATATTCTGCAAAAATCTCCGCAAACGCTTCTGTAGAGTTATACAATTCCACTAAATTATTTTCAACTCCGCCAAACTCAAGTAACATGGCTCTCTCGGTTAGGTCCTGATTGTAAACCCCGTTACCTTCTGCTCTTGTTTTGATGAAAACTCCCCGGCTGATGCCAGGATATTTTTCCTCCAGTTTAGCATTCAATTCCTTTGCGATCTTAAGGTTCTTTTCAAAGTTTTTGTTTTCTTTTCCTACGATAAAAAATAAGCGTGCATAGTTTTTACCGTTAATGGTTTTGGTAGTGATGCTCCGCGGCTGAGAATCCCGATGAATATCGATCAGGTACGTTAAGTCATCGTTTTGGGCTATGGCTTCTTGTACTAGTCCCCTTGATAACTGATAGGATTCAAAATATGTCCATGACTTGTCTTTGAGTGCTTTGTTTACATCTGTCTTATCCTGAACTGCCCCAATCCCCCTTGCTTCAAGTTCTTGCTTTAATTTGGACCCTACAGCAATGACGTTGACCTTCTCGTTGGTACTCGCTGGATCTTTCGAATCGTTATTTTTAATTAGCGGGCTGAACGCTTCCCAGCTGTGTGAATGATAGATGTAGACGGATTTTTCATCAATCTCTTGAACTCCGTCTCCCGAGTTGTTGTTTGCCTGATCAATTTGGCTCTGATCGAATTCCTGATCTTTCAACTGATCTTCTGTTGGCGCCGGTGATTCATTCGGGAGGTTCGTAATGTCAGTCCCCTTCCCCGCAACGGCTATGTGAGTATGATAATTTTCGATTCCCGGGATTTCCCGTCCAAATAAACTTCGCGGATCAAGGAGTGAAACATTCGTGACGCTTTCCAACCAATCAAAATCACTGTTTAATGCTGCCTCATTTGTAACCCGCAATCCTGTCATTTCCTGTGACAACAACATAAGAAACGTTTCCTTCGGTACTAGTTCCGACATTGATGAATACAGTAAACTATCCACCCTCAATTTTATGGCAGTTGACGAGATCAACCATACGGTCAAGTACATGAGTACGATACCGATCAATACTACCCGAATGATGGCCTTCATAGAGACGAATACTAGTGGGACTAAGCTATTGTTGTTTCGAGACTTATACGACATCATCAGTACCCCTATATAAAGTATTTAATAGTTAACTTTATGCAGGGTGTTGATAGAGTAGAAGGTTTTTTCCGGGATTCGGTCGGATTTCCTATTTCACCTCATACCGTGTAATCATTTTCAACTTTTAGTTTAAGTGCATTCCGCAGTAATTCTTGTAGGACTGCTGCGAATATCGATATGGTGACAGACGCAAAGCTAATAATGATCCCGACCATAGCAATACCCGGATGAAGAGCATTTTGGATTAGTAGAAACACTATTCCTGACACATAAATGGCAGTAATTAGTAAGGCATACAGTTTTATTCGGTGAAGAGCCACTATTGCCTTCGTCGAAAAAGCGTTCTCTTCAATACACGTTAAAAGCTTAAAAGCTTGGTACAGCGCTAAATTAAATGGAACCGCTGTTAAGTATAATCCTATTAAAATCGGCCATTTCAAATAAGCGAATTGGGGAAATAGATCGGCCGAATGCTTCGCCATGGTTGGCAACCAGACAATACAAAGGATGAATACAATCGCTCCTATTGCCATTACTGCCCCTTTTAAAAAAATCGTCGTTCCTCGTTTCATAACACACCTCTGATACCATGTTTTTCTAAATTATATAATGAGATTTATTGTTTTCCAATAAAATATTATTGATTTTTTATAAAAACTTCTATACGAACAAATGCATGAGTAAACTCATGCATTTTAATCCCTTATCTGCTATTCACTTCATTGGCTGCCCTTACCCCCGACTCTATCGCCCCTTCAATCCAACCATGAAAAGAGGATGTGTGCTCTCCGGCAAAATGAATTCTGCCTTCGGGTATCTTGATATAATCCCCGATATCACTTGCCTGACCAGGGGTATAAAGGGTAAAACATCCTGCAGAGAATGGGTTTTTACTCCAGTTGTAGACTACATAATTCAGCATTTCAGTATACACCTGTTCGCCATATATTTTAGATAGGTCTTCTAATACTTCTTTGATGATTTCTTGTTTTGATTTACTGTTCCATAAGAGTGCATTCTGTCCCCAGCTGTAACTCGCTAACATGACCCCTGGTTTATTGCTACCCTTGTCGTGACTCGGCATATACGTAAAGCGTGTGGGGAGATCTGACACGATGTTTCCGTAATCCATATCTTCCCAGAAGCGACGACGAAATTCGATTCCTATTTTGACGGATGGAATATTCGTTACTTCCCGGATCGCCTGCCACTTTTTGAAGGATATTGAATCATAAGGTACGACATCGATATACTGGAAGACAGTAAATGGTATGGTTACAATGACATAATCGGCATTGTATTCCCGTACCAATCCGTCTGCGGAGTTTACTGATCTAACGCTTACTCCGCCATCGGATTGTATAATGTGGGTCACTTTTTGATTCAGTAGAATGTGTGACCCAATCTCTTGGACAAATCCATAAGGTAAGTGGTCGTTTCCTCCTTTTATTTGATAAAATTTTGTTTGTTTCCTGAATATAGGAAAGATGATGTCTTTTAATATGTCGACGAAGGAGAATTCAGGGAATCCTTCTATCCCGAGAATGACATTGATTTTCCGGATTGCATTATAGGATAATGATTTACCGTATGGGTTATTTGCTAAAAATTGTCCCATCGAATAGCCAGAGTATTTTTTTATTAAATTTTGTTGTTCCTCATGGTCACTGTTATTATACAATTCGATAAAGGGTTTGGTTGCTTCAAGGAATAATTGCGAAGCCGTTTTACCCTGCTCACCTTCTGGTAAAGGATACTGTAGAATGGCTGGATTATTTTCGTATAGCTCCCTTGTTGTAAGGATATTGTTTACAAATAGTAAATCTCTTGGGGAATTATTAATGAATTCATGATAAGGAAGCTTGAATCTTCGGATATACTCAAACACCAACTGATGGTTATCGGGAATTCTCATGGCTCCCAGGTCCAAATAATTACCGGGTGTGAATGGCTTACGAACTGTATATACCCTGCCCCCGATCCGTTTATTTCCTTCTAAAACCGTTACCTCATGTCCGGCTTTTTTCAGTAGAGAAGCTGCGACTAAACCACTCATTCCTGCTCCAATGATTATCACTTTTTTGGGTTTGGTTGGATTTAATCCATTCCGGATAATGGCCAGCATATCGTCTGGATAGTTCAATTTGGAGGGGTCATCTTTTGAAAGTTGATTTACCATCTCATCACCCGCCTCCCTTTTTCTTACATCATATGACGTCAAGAAAGGGGGTATACGTATGATATCTGTGACAAAAAGCTCATTTCCAGTCATTTTCAGAACAAACGTTTCTATTTATACGTTTATGTGTTATACTTAAGTTTCATTGGGTCTACGAGACTGTATTTAGTCAATCCCTCGAGCAAGTAGAAGGGAGACATGTTATATGTCACTAGAAAATATCGTAACCATGCTCAATACTCTTAAGGAATTCAAGGATAGTGAGATCGTTCATACGATATCAAGTCATGATCACTCACCCGTTATGACCGTTACCTACCAGTTGGACAGGGATTGCTTTCAAATCACATATATGGATTCAATGAAAGTTGAAGAGTTTACAGACATTAGTCTTTTGGCTACAACTATAGAAAGTGTTGTTCTTCTCGAACCTTCAAGATAAGATAATAAAATGGAATGCCATTACGTAAATCGTGATGGCATTTTTTTGTACCCGGAATCTGTTTTTTTATGCTAACCTATAGATAAAAAGGAGGACATTATGTCTTTATCTTCTCAATCTTATATTCGAAAAGTGTCACTTCAAAGGGAAAACGTTCCTTCTTTTCATTCGTATCCCTTTCATATTCCAAGTATTCGGAGCCTGACAGACCTCTCCTTTCACCCAAATGTTACATTTATTGTGGGGGAAAACGGAATGGGGAAATCAACTCTCCTTGAGGCCATTGCAATGGCCATTGGTTTTAATCCTGAAGGAGGTACGCTGAACTTTTCATTCTCCACGTATGATTCGTATTCGAATCTGGATAAGTACTTAAGGATTGTGAGAGGCGTCGAACGACCAAAGGATGGTTTTTTCTTGAGAGCAGAAAGCTTTTACAATGTTGCGACGAATATAGAAAAATTGGATCAGCAGCCCTCTTTTGGGCCGCGAGTGATTGATTCTTTTGGAGGGAAATCTCTCCATGAGCAATCACACGGAGAAGCCTTTTTCTCAACCTTTATGAATCGTTTTCGAGGTAAAGGGATTTACATATTGGATGAGCCGGAAGCCGCACTCTCCCCCTTAAGGCAGTTATCCATGCTCTCCAGGATACATGAACTTGTGAATGATGACTCACAGTTCATTATTGCCACTCACTCACCCATTCTGATGGCATACCCTTCTTCTTCCCTGATTGAATTAACAGAAGAAGGTTTAGAAGAGTCTTCATTGGAAGAAACCAGCCATTATAAGATTATGAAGCAATTTTTTGATGAGCGGGAACGAATGATCTATCATCTATTGAAAGATGAGGACTGAACGTGGGAATAGGATTTATTCATAAAGTTGTTGATTGATGAAGCATTCCCTTAATAATAAAATCGAGCATAAAACCAACACTGGTTTTATGCTCGATTTTATTATTGTTAAAAAGAAGGAAGTTCACTTAAATTATTCTCTTTTATACCATCGGGTTCACTGCGAAGAACATCTCTCCCATACCGATGAATCACATCGACATGAGCCAGTTTTCCTGACTTTGCTTCTTCAAGTGCAGTGATATAATCCAACTCCCTCCCGCTTTCGGTTTTAAAAGCGATGAGATCGTCATCCTCATTTCGGCGAACGGCTACAATCTGTTCTGCTCCAGTTGCAATCTCCTGAGCCATTTCTACTTCAGCTTGAAATTCACCTTGCTTCTTGTATTCTTCATAAACCTGTTCAAAGCTCTTCTTTTCCATCTGGTTCACCTCCCGAACGTACGTTTAGTATTAACTCTGGAGCAAGGGATTATGATAAAATAAGTCAAATATACATCGCTTCCTCTCCAACGCAAAAAAGAGTGCCATCCATCACGGCACCCAACTATCATCATTTCAGTTTCTCAAGAGTATCATTTAACACAATTTTTTGTTCCTCTATAGCTTTCATCGCATCTTGGATGTTTCTTTTATAAACAGAAAGAATGCTTTGTCCATAGGTTGTCCCCGGTACTGCCCATTTTCCGTTCAAATCTGTCCAGTTTTTGGCGCTCCCTCGCGTGACCAATGAAAAACGGGGATCCACGAGTGATTGTCCTTGTGGAATTGGATCGGTTGAAGCATACGCGTACAGATGCTGAATATGAGCAAGAACCCCTTCTTCTGGAGTCTTAAATGATGCTCCGTCATTACCAGGACCGGTAGTACCAATCCCTGCATAGTTATTTTGATTTGGGTTGACTTGTCCTGTGAATCTGAAATAGTTGGTTTCATGTATTGCTTGAGCGTAAGCTACGTCGCCTCTAATTCCATAAAGATTCCCGTAAAAGAGATAAAATCCCCCTAACAGTGGCGCATCCGGGTTAATCGTTTTCACAAAGTCATCCAATTGTTCTGCTCGTAATACAGATGTGCCCAAAATTGAATACTGTATTCCCGGCGGCAAAGGAGGCTGTGTCGGTTTTGGCGGATCAGTTGGAGATGGTACAGGGGGCTTGGGGCTATCATCGGCAACTCTTACTAAAATAAATGCTTCAATACCCATTTTTTTTAGTGTGGCCACTTGTTTTTCTGCGTTCACTCTTTCTGTAAAAGCACCAGTTTGAACCCTGTAATACGTTTTCCCCAAGACCACCACTGTATCAATGAATGAATTTAAACCTTTTCTATTCAACTCATTTACCCGGTCTTCAGCATTTTCACGCTTCGTAAATGATCCAGCGATCACTTTGAAAAGTTCTTTTTCATTCACTATTTTCGCAGGTAAACCTAAAGCCTTAGCAACACCCCTTGCGATTGCCACACCTACAGTCTTTCTAAATGCAGCGTTGTTCATTAACGCAATATCTTTTGGATTATCAATAAATAGAATCTCAAGTAGAAGTGAAGACATGTTCGTTTCACGTAATACGTGAAAATTCGCTCTCTTTTTCCCTCTATCAATCACATTATAAGATGATTGAATAGCTGAAGTAACCTCATCGTGAATGATTTTCTGATAGGTAATCGTCTGGGAAGGAACACTGCCATTATACACATAGCTCTCAAATCCGGTTCCACCCCCAGCATTATGATGGATGGACAAGTAAAAATCAGGATTAGTACGGTTGGCAAAGTTTGATCTTTCCGTTAAAGAAAGCGTTTCATTACCAGTTCTCGTCATCAAAATGTCCACATTGTAGTTTTTCAACAAATAGTCTCTTACAATGAGTGCCGTTGAGAGATTGAAGGTTTTCTCTTCATTCCCATTGTAAACAGCACCTGGATCAGTACCTCCATGACCAGGATCAATCATTATAGTTTTCAATATTATATCCTCCTAAGAGTATGACATATAGTACTATATTCACATATGGACAAGCCTGCTTGGACTTTACCTGCTTTCTCCTCTAAGATAATACGAAAAAATGTTCCCTGTAGTGAAGGGAACACTTTTTATGCACGATTCTATTTTTATGGAGGAAACTTTCTTATAGGTGTTTTTATTCTATTTCTTTATTTTATTTCTTAACTCTCGTTCTTATTCATCATTTTGTATCAATTGGCCGGCGGAGGTTCATACTGGTGCTCGCTTCATTTTTTTCAGTATGAACTGTTGATCTTATAACCATTGTTCTTTTAATGAGTCAGGAGTCGAAGAGTTACCCCAAACTGTGCAACGTACATATTTGAGAGGGAAGGAGATCCCAAGTCATACTTGGAATGAGTTGCTGGTGGACTGCTGAATAGATACACTTGTAATTTTCTTGCCAATGCATCACCTCCATAGAATACTTTATGCCGAGAGTGAGTAGAAGGTGAGGACAAGCAACGAGTTTTTATAGAAATTGGACAGCCTTTTTTTTAGGCTTTGTTAAAGTTTAATGTTGATATTTGATAAAAAAATGGAACTCCCAGATTTATGGAAGTTCTTTTTTTTTAA
>NZ_JAVYAD010000009.1:0-81465 GCF_032337515.1 Rossellomorea yichunensis
CTGCCAGACTCCGGTAGAATTTAGAGTCATGGCAGCTTAGGTGTTTTATTTAGTCTTATTTGACTGTGTCACTCCATTAAGCGAAGATGGGGTTTTCTGTTATTTTAAAAGATTTTTCTTTTTTTTAGGCTGGACATGGTCCTCGCCATGTCCAGTTTGCCAATTTCTTAAGATTCATGGCAGCAAACGTAAGCATCGCCTGCATTGAAACTTTTTTAAGCCCCCTTAAGGTCGTCCAACGCATGCCATGCTTTTCTTTTGCGTCCGCAAAGACTCGTTCGATCGTTTCTTTGCGTTTCGCATATAGAGTTTTATTAAGTCCTGTATGTCTCAAATGATCTACTTCATCTATGTAATCCTGCCATACATGTCTATGAATCATTTTGGTGTGATTCTTACTTTGCGTACAACGTTCTAACAGAGGACAGTCTATACATTCCAAAGGATTTGAAGCGTATTGTTTGTACCCGTCTCTTGTCGTCGTGCGGTAAGGTAGAATTTGTCCTTCGGGACATAGATAGGAGTCAAAATATTCATCATAAACATATTCGTATTTTCTAAGATATCCGTCTTTCGTTCTCGGGCGTGTATAAGGCATAACAGGTCTGATGTCTTGGTCCATGAGGAATTTAGCGATGTGTGGTGTTTTATATCCCGCATCAACAGCGATAGAACTGGGCTTACCGACTTTATCTGTGACTTGAGTGACGAGCTTGTCCAACATCCGACTATCGTGAACATTTCCTCCCATGACGAGAGAACCTAAGATAAAACCCCGGGAGTCGCTTGCCGTATGAAAAGAATACGCAAACAGCTTTTCGCGCTCATCTTTTACGTAATAACCACTTTCAGGATCTGTCGTGCTGACTTTTATTTCTTTTGACTCTTCTTTATTCTGTGGGGGAAGGGCTTTTTTCCGTGTTCCTCACGGTCGATATTGATCTCTTCATCTAACTGAGCCTGATACGTTCTGGTTTCGACTCGGGCTATTTTCTTTTCAAATTTCTTCTTATTAGCATTCGCTTTTACATGAGTAGAATCAATAAACGCAACAGATGGATCCACCAATCCCTTGGTCATCGCTTCTTTCAGAATGCGATAGAAAATTTGTTCAAATAGATCTGTATCGTGGAAGCGTCGAGCGCAGTTTTTACCGAAGGTTGAAAAATGAGGAATCTTCTCGGTGAACGCATAACCAATAAACCATCGATAAGCCACGTTGGTTTCGATTTCCTTTATGGTTTGACGCATTGAGCGTATGCCGAAAAGGTATTGTATGAAGACCATTTTAATAAGAACGACAGGATCAATACTCGGTCGACCATTATCTAAACAATACTTATCTTTTACCAGGTCATAAATAAATTCAAAGTCAATCGCTTGTTCAACCTTCCTAACCAGATGATCCTCTGGAACAAGTTGGTCCAACGCAACCATTTCAATTTGATTTCTTCCATCCTCAACGTGTTTTGATAACATTTTATATCCCCCACAAAAAAATCGATTCCATTCCATTATACAAAAAAAGCTTGTAGACTTGGTCTAATTCTTAGACTTTGTCTACAAGCTGAAAGAATCTCATTTAGAGATTCTTTCATTTCATTACCGATAAAATGCAATTATGTTAACTTACTTGAAAGGTCCCAATGCAAATTTCCCTGAGGCGTTGTTGTATCTAACCAGGTCTTTGCTCCTGGTTACGCGAAGACTGGTACTGGACCTCTTACGAAATTTTTATAACATTGAGAATTGTACCTTCAAGAGTTATATCTTCCATATTGCCACTGCCTCCAAAATTCACAATACCAAGACTTCCTGGTCCAGGTTCTGCTACAGTGAATACAGCAGAAACAGCCGATGGTAAATTCCCTCCACCATTACAATCTACAATTGTTAATGGTATCACTGCTCCATTTAATTGCAGTGCGTAACTATCTGTTCCTGATCCTATCGGTGGTGAATTCACAATATTTGTTTGTACTGAAGCAAAATAAATGCCGGGCTGTAGAGATACTTCAGTATCCCCTCCTGTGACATCAATATCGGTTCCGTTAATCTCTAATATAGTTACAAGTGGAAGAAGTTCACCGACACCAAGAGTTATTGATCCACCATTTCCAACAGCAGAAGAAGAAGTAGAGAATGTTCCAGTTGGTCCTGCAAGCCCCGTTGCTCCAGTAGCTCCGGCTGGTCCTGTTGGCCCTGTTGGACCTATTGCTCCTGTGGCGCCTGTCGCTCCCGCAGCTCCATCTGCTCCTGTTGGCCCTGTTGGACCTATTGTTCCTGTGGCACCAGTCGCTCCGGTTGGACCAGTAGATCCGGTTGGACCAGTAGATCCAGTAGGGCCTGTCGGACCTCCAGCCGGACCGGTAGCGCCAGTAGGGCCTGTCGGACCAGGACAATTAATGATAAAACCCATACGAATCTCTTCCTTTCTTTGTATGTTTCACTAAAATTTTTTGATTCCTAAATCAAGCAAATACAGATCACTTAACAACCGGAACATCGTCCTGAACATCCTGGACCACTACAAATCTGAAGGGCAATGATGTTGATTACCTGTTCTAATTTATCCGATAGTAGCATCTCTTTATTTCTTGCTTCTTTCATCGTAGATTGTACCGAGTCATTCACCTTTAACAAATCACATAACGCTGGCGGTGGTGTCAGACCTGGAAGAGTTCCAACAGCCAATTGAATCTTCTCTGCTTCCGCGTTCAGAATATGAGCTAAAGCAAGCTCTTCAAAAGCAATGGAAGCTAACAAAAGATTAATGACATCGTCACGATCAATGTCAATTTCAGCTGTAATATTAGGAATATTCGGGAAACTCATCTAGTTCTCCCCTTTCTATAGGGTATTTTTTCACTCTCTACTTATAATATGAAGTGATGAATAAATGGACATAGACTACTATCTGTATTTTCTCAGAATGGGTCTTTGTTTTTTATCTCCATAAATATTTTGGGGTTCCATTGCTTTTGAAAAACTGAGGTTGACTCATCTGATCAATGCAAAAGCTGAATTAGTTTAATTTGTCTAAGAATATTGAAATCGAAACATGGAAAGACGGTTACTTTAATTCAATTGTAGGACTTGTAAAAAATAGATCCCTACTCTAAAAAAATTCATATCGAAGCTGAACTTAATTCGACATTTATTTTAGAGTTTTATCAAATTACAAATGTATCAACGAAATAAACATGCTACCCCTATATAAAATGTAAAGCCGGAACATTTTTCTGTCCCGGCTTTAGCTATTTTAAGTCAGCTTGATTATAACCATATGCATCAAAATCCTTTTTAAATAACTCCCTAACTAAATCTTTTGTTTCTTTATCATAAAAACTATCATACATTGGTAAAGCCTCAATAGATGAAGACTTCGTAATTATTACATCTGCAAATAAACCTTTATTGGTCATTTTCGAGGACAAATGGTGTGGTGATTTAATGATGTCTGAAAGGTTGGATTGTATTAGGCCGTATTTACTTTCAATATTTCTAATGCTCCTTTCAAAATCTTCTATCTTTAAATAGTTTTGGACAATCAACTCTTCTCCTTCACCATATTGTTGGGCAATGTGCATATTTATTAAATCTCTACTAACGCCAATTTTTTTAACTTGATATAAGAATTGTTTAAATGATAAACCGTCATTGATGTTTGGAGCAACTCCCTTCATTATTGCTTCATTGTATACTGTAGCTAAAAATGAACTGACTGCTCTAGCATAAGGATTACGAACAAGTTTATAAGTATCTTTTTTTCCATTCAAAAGTTCATTTTTTAATTCTGTCCTGTAACCATTTTGTTTTTGATATACTTCCATTCTAAAATAGTGAATCCAGGGATTATAATTAGTCGCTTTTTGAAGTAATCCATTTTGGAAGAAGAACCATTTGATAATTGAAGTACAACCACTTTTGGGACTCCAAAAAAATATTAAAGGAAATTCTTTTTTATAAAGTGGCAATGGATCTGCTTCTTTTACCAGGTTTTCAATGAAATTTTCTCGTTTTTGATTAAAGGTATTTGTCAACTTTCACCCTCCATTTTTAAATTATTAAATACTTACGGAGAAGAACAGGAAATATTTAATGAAAATATATATTGGTCCGTAACTATCAAATTTTTTCAGAACTATTTAATGTATTTTGTAATAAGTGGTCGATAATGCGCTTTAATTGTTTCTATTTCCTTTTGCATTTCCGCTTGATATCTACTTGTACCCGAATTTTTATGTGTCCTAAATTTTGTGAGGACTTCATCTAAGTAATGCATTTGATATCCATTTACCAGTAAACGGAACCACATTTCATAATCATGTGTATAACGGTGGGAAGGATTAAAGTATCCAACCTGATTCAATACATTCTTCTTCATAATCACTGTACAACCATTAATAGGATTACGAATTAGGAAAGATTTGTAAATTTCATTTATATTTAAAAAACGTTCTCCGACTTGAGAATATAAAACTTTGTTTTTGTGGTCAATAAGATCAAAATTTGTAAAACTTACCTCAAATTTATGATTAAGCATAAATGAGATTTGTTTAGAAATCTTTTCAGGAAGAAAGTAATCATCCGAACTTAGCCAAGCAATATATTCTCCAGTGGCTGCACGTATTCCATGGTTTAATGCTGTAGCAGTTCCTTCGTTCTTTTTCCTTAAATAACCTACTTTCCCAAAAAACGGTTTAATTTTTTCAATAAAAACTGTTGAACCGTCGTCCACAACGATTATCTCTTTATTCATATAAGTTTGCATTAATGCACTTTGAATTGCTTGGTCTACGTATTCGCAGTTATAAAATGGAATTATGATCGAGACTTTCGGATCCATTTCTCATCATCCTAATTTTTCATACTAGATATTGGTAGAATACTTAACATTACTCCATTGTTAAAAAATACTCCTATTTACATTATGTTTGTATCTTCTCTGTTGCTATAGGCTGCTCTCACCATCATTTTTATTTATTTTCGCTTTTTACAATAGAAAAGACAAATGTCTATTACACAAACATTTCACCTGAATATATATATATATATATATATATAACTTTGAAACGTTAATCTTGCAGGTCAAAAAAAAGGAGATATTCTATGAAAATATTACTTGCTACATTTTGGGTAATTCCACATGTAGGTGGCGTATGGAATTATATGCAGCAATTAAAAAAAAAGCTAGAGTCTTTCGGACATGAGGTAGATTTATTAGGTTACGGTGAAGATACTAACTATGTTCATATTGTCAATGAGAATCGAAGGTCAGGTTTTATTAAGGATAAACAAAGCAAACAACCTCATCCGTCTTTTTATGCAAACTCAGTGGTGAAACATTATGAAAATCAACGTAATGGTTATGAGATAGGAGTAGCCTTTTTGGGCCTGGAAAAATATGATTTAATTCATACACAAGATGTCTTGTCAACCACTTGTATTAATCGAATTAGACCCAAAGGTATCCCATTAGTAGCCACCCTTCACGGTAGTGTAGCCCATGAGTTGAAAGACTTCGTAACTAACGTCCAAATATCCCCTACATCAAAATTAGCCTGTGAATATTTTGATGAACTTGAATACGAGGGTGCAACGTCTGCTGAAATTACGATAGTAGCAAATGAATGGCTTAAAAATATTTTAATAAATGAGTTTCACGTTCCAAATGAACAGATCAAGATACTCCACTATGGATACGATATAGAAGGTTTCCTTAAACGTATGAAAGAGAAATCTCCTATTCAACCTCCTGCCAACAAGAAGGTCATCCTTTACGCTGGAAGACTCGCTGAGCTTAAAGGAGTTCATCATTTAATATTCGCTCTTAGCAAATTAAAAAAAATTCGAAATGACTGGGTTTGTTGGATTGTTGGTGACGGACCGAAGTTTGAAGAGTTGCAAACTCAAAGTGAGAATTTGGGGTTAGAAAAAAACATTGTCTTTTTTGGAAAGCGAAATGACGTTCCTTATTTGTTGACTATTTCAGATATTTTTGTACTTCCAAGTCTCCTTGAAAACCAGCCTTTATCAGTAATAGAAGCACAGATTGCTGGAAAACCTGTAATTGTTAGTGACGTAGGAGGATTGCCAGAGATGGTTACACATGGAGTTACAGGTGTACTCTCACCTGTAAACAATCCAGAGGTTTTATCTATTAAATTAAGTTATTTACTAGAACACGATTCATATAGAGAAAATCTTGGTTCTAATGCTAAAAGATGGGGGATGACCCATTGGTCCCTAGATAAAGAGGTTTCAAATGTGTTAGATGTTTACCAAAGTGCTGCTTTAAAAAAGAAAAATGTCTAATAACACGAAAAACTTGCTTACTACAAACAGCAAGTTTTTTCTATTCGTGAATTCTTACCATGTCTATAGTAAGAATTTTGTATTTGGCATTTAATTTATATATGAGATGACAGTATAATTTTTGCATATTAAAAAGACCGCAATATAAGTTTTGTATAAAACTTTGTATATTTCACGGTCTTTTTATTTACTATTTATTCCATTTAAGCGCCCGTTTCTTTAAGTACACTACTTCACAATGTCTTTATCTGTTTAGTAAGGAACCCCAGCTCATCAACTGAAAAAATACTCCATATAATAAATAATAATTACACCTAATAACAGAAAAATAAGTGTGGTAACATATTGCTTTGAGTTCTTCAGATACTTCCACTCCAAAATAGACTGAAAACCAAATAATATAATTAAATAGAAAATCCAAAACCACTTTAAAGCATTGGAGTCCGGTGTGCCTGGTACCCCAATAAAAGGAATACTACATAAAAAAACGAAAAAAATTAAAAAGGCCACCAGTCAGTTAGTTTTCACCGACTTTCTGGACACCCCCCTTGCATTCTTACTTCATAATTAATAAGGATCGGCTTCGTGGCTTTTTTTTACAGCATCTTTTGTTGCTTCATTCGCAGCCAGTGAACCTTGTCCATATTTCGATTGACCTGATTCACGGCCTGGAATTTTATTTTCTGTCTTCATTCCCTCAAGTTCTTTCATTTTCTTTTCAATTCCTTCCTTCACACGGCGACCATAGTCTTCATCGGCTTTTGTAAAGTGCTCAATCATCGCTTCTTGAATTCGTTTGTCACATACCGCAAGTGCTTCGGAAAGGTTTTTGATTAATTCATCGCGCTCCCATTCCTCAAATTCTCTGTATGTATTTCCAGCTTGCCCATAGTTGTTAGGACGTTCAATAGGTGCACTCATTGCTTCTGCATTATACTTTGGACGGTGCGGTGGAAGAACGCCTTTACTTGCTTCCTCATAGCCGCCGAGCATTGATGGCTCATAGTTAATATGTGGATTATCTCCAGACTCTTTCGGGTCACGGATATCCATTTGGCCGCGATGCTGGTTTGTACGAACAGGCACTTTCGGTGCGTTCACAGGCAATTTCAGATAGTTCGCCCCTACACGGTAGCGCTGTGTATCGGAGTAAGAGAGGGTACGACCTTGCAGCATTTTATCGTCTGAGAAGTCCATTCCATCGACAAGAACCCCTGTACCAAAGGCGGCTTGTTCAATCTCCGCATGGAAATCCACTGGATTGCGATCAAGAACCATACAACCAACCGGCAACCATGGGAACTTATCCTCTGGCCAAAGTTTCGTATCATCAAGGGGATCAAAATCAAGTTCCGGATGGTAATCATCTACCATAATCTGTACAAAGAGTTCCCATTCCGGATAATCTTCTTGCTCAATCGCTTCATACAAATCTTGTGTCGCATGCCCCACATTCTTCGCTTGAATTGCGTTTGCCTCTTCTTGTGTTAAGTTACGGATTCCTTGTTTCGGTTCCCAGTGATACTTCACTAGGACAGCCTCACCTTTATCATTTACCCATTTATAAGTGTTTACACCAGACCCCTGCATATGGCGGTATGTTGCGGGAATCCCCCATGGAGAAAACAGGAATGTAATCATATGTGTTGCTTCTGGTGTACGCGAAACGAAGTCAAACATCCGCTGAGGATTTGGTACGTTCGAAGCAGGATCCGCTTTAAACGCGTGAATCATATCAGGGAACTTCATCGCATCTCGGATAAAGAAAATTTTCAGATTGTTCCCAACCAGATCCCAGTTGCCATCTTCCGTATACATTTTCACCGCAAAACCGCGTGGGTCTCGTGCTGTTTCCGGCGAATCTTTCGCTCCTGCCACTGTAGAGAAGCGAACCATTAGTGGTGTTCTCTTCCCAGCGCCAGAAAATACTTTAGCACGAGTATACTTCTCTACCGGTTCATCTCCAACTTTTCCGTACGTTTCAAAATAGCCAAATGCCCCAGATCCTCGTGCGTGTACTACACGCTCTGGTACCTCTTCCCGATCAAAATGGGAAATCTTTTCAACGAAATGATAATTCTCAAGTGTAGCTGGACCACGATTGCCAATTGTACGGATGTTTTGGTTATCCCTCACAGGATGACCTTGGCGATTTGTCAATGTCTCACGCTTCACATCTTGTTCATTTAAAGCATTCATATCTTTGTTTTCTGCCAAAATGAAAACCTCCTTAAAGATAGATACCTTTATTTTTTTCCTTAATTGAGAAATCTATGCAGAAATATTAAATACCTAGTTTTCTTTAGAGATGTTGCTCAATTAAATGACCCGATTGTGGAACAAGATTAAAAAGCACCCTTTAGTCAAAACGATAATATGATAATATTTCACAAGAGATATATGTTACAAAACTCGTCCTTTTCTGAACATGCCTATTATTAATTAAAAAGGGGCGTTTTTTATTACTTTATATGTAATAAAACTCTGTTCATTATTCTATGTTCAATAACCTATTCATTTTCATCTTATGTTACAATAGGATTAGAGAAAAATGAGAAAGAGTGATAATAGGTGTTTATTGGATATGCACGTGTATCGACAGGGTTACAAAATTTGGATTTACAAACAGATGCTTTATCTAAACATGGTTGTACGAAAATTTTCCACGATAAAATGAGTGGGGCAAAAAAACAACGTCCCGGTTTAGAGGAAGCACTTCAGTATGCACGTGAAGGTGATACAATAGTCGTTTGGCGATTGGACCGACTAGGACGCAACATGCAAGATTTGATTCAAATTGTGAACAACTTAAATGAACGTGGTGTTGGGTTTCATAGTCTGCAAGAAAATCTAACAATGGATAAAACTAATGCCACAGGCCAATTGATGTTTCATCTATTTGCGGCATTTGCTGAATTTGAACGTAATTTAATTGAGGAACGTTCGGCTGCCGGCCGAGCTGCAGCAAGAGCACGTGGTCGTCTTGGTGGACGTCCTGAAAAATTCGGACTGAAAGATATTGAAATGATGAAGTCACTAATTGAAAATGGTACACCGATTAAAGACGTCGCAGAAAAATGGGGCGTATCTAGAACAACGATTTATCGCTATATAGAAAAACAGTAAAAATGAAGAAACCCAGCTAACTCTTATGAAGGTAGCTGGGTTTTAAAGTTGCATGTGCAAAATAGCACTTAAAATTAGTGCAAATTATTGCCTAAAGTGACATCAGAAGCAGAGGAAGATTACGCAAATTGGAATCAAGAATTTGCTGAAGGTAATGAATGTACCAGAGAAGAATTCAAAGACTTTCTCGAATTAGAGGACAATTCTTTTCTGATCGGTGGCACAGAAAATGCTACTACGCAAAATCAAATTGCCTGGATGAACGAGATAGATGAAAAGCTCATTGAAATCTTTGGTGAAGAAGAGGAATAGTCATGGGGGTAAGACATTTATGTTATTTGGTTATGCAAGGGTTTCAACCAAAGAGCAAAATTTGGACCGTCAATTGTTTCAATTGAACGAAGCAGGTGTAAGGTAATTTTCACTGGTAAGCAATCTGGAGGAAATTTAGAGAGACCGAAATTACAAGAGCTTTTGTCTTCTATCCGTGAAGGTGATGAAATACTCGTCACGGATCTCACTCGTATCTCCAGGAGCACGAAAGATTTATTTGAGCTAGTCGATATCATTAAAGACAAGGGAGCTTGTTTGAGAAGTATCAATGACACCCGGTTAGACATGAGAAGCAATAATCCTTACAGTGATTTTCTCCTAACAATCATGGCCGGAGTTAATCAACTGGAAAGGGATCTCACGAAAATGCGTCAATTAGAGGGAATCAATATTGCTAAGAAGAAAGGTAGATATAAAGGTCGTGTGAAAAAATACGATAACACCATTCAGGAATGAAACATGCGTTAATGCTATATGATTCCAAAGAATACTCCATTAAAGAAATTGAAGAGATTACCCATGTCTCGAAGAGTTCCTTGTATCGTGAATTGGGTGAGAGGAAGGAAGTCATTAAATGAACGATCAATTGTCTCTCTTCCCTACGGTCTATGATTGCAATATGAGGAAGTCGGTAATCTATAAACGGTTTACTGAATCTGATCACTTTCTCACCAATGAAAATCTTCAATATATCTACGAGACCATTAGTATGATGATGGAGTTAACATGCACATTACGACAGAGATTGATTGGGCTTTAGTAAAATTCAAAAGAGCCGGATGGACTCTTGAATCAAAGTATGTTGATTATTCTATCCGAACTGCAACGCTTAGTTTACTTTAACTTATTGTAAATTTGATTTAACTTGCTAATCATCACCGCACTGAACAATGAAGATAACATGGTACTAATAATCAACATCCAAAAAACAAAAGGACTATTTGGTTTCATGGGATAATCTCCTTTTACTATTTTTTTTAGTTTGAGAAAAAGGGTTTTAAAATATACATTTATCCGGAGGTACATATATGTACTATACAAGTGAAGATCACCGTCAAAATTTCGAGTTTCTACTATTAAAATATAAACAGTATAAGAATGATAAGCAAAACCTTACAGCTTTGTATGTTGCAGCGGTTCCAGAAGTATTTGAGTTATTGGATTTAGAAGAGCTAGGGGAAGCGAATCGCATGTAATGGAATTTAGTGAGGAAAAAGAACACATGGTTCCTGGTCATCCAGGGCTTACCGGAGCAACAAGTCATTTAGTCATGGTAGGAGCTTCGTTATACAATGGCACTCCTTGTGATCTTGACTACGGTTTCTCCCGTGAGTTCGCTAAAACGGTAATCACGGCTTGTGAAATTCGTTACGCTTTAACACAGTCCAATTGTGGATATTACAAAGCTGACGATGGTTACTCCATTATCAACTAAAAATAGGGGAATCAATAGATGCCCTCATTCCACCAAGCATTCATGCAAATCCGTATGGAAAGCTCGTAAAGAAAAATGAAAAGGACCATTTGCACCGTCTTTATACGATTGAAAATGGCAATCACGTTGACAGTCTTGTTTGGGATCCAAATGCTGATCCAAAACGGAAGCTTCAACCACTCATTCCTTATGCACATCAGTCATTTGATTTATTAATTAATTGGATAGAGAAAGAAACGCCGCCACCATCAAACGGCACAATTTAGGCACCTACAAACCCTCTTCATGTAAGAGATATTGTAACAGGTAAAGAAAAAGATCCTTCTATGTAAATGAATTAGAAAGCAAATCTGGCTTACACCATAGCTATCCAAGAGAAGAATGAAAGCAGATGCCTAAAGGCATCCAACTAAGGTAAGTTAATTATCTCAACAATATCGTGGAGCAGAAGCATCGCTTTATTAAAAAACGAATTCGCCCGATGCGTGGATTAAAAGTCCTTACGGACTGCCAAACGAATTATTGCGGGGGTAGAGGGTATGCACATCAAAACAAGGGGGTTCTAAAAACACCATAATAATACTGGGTTAATATCATATAAATATTATAATGAAATTAATATGTTATTTAGGAGTGTGAATTTTATGACAATTAAAAAGTTAACTGTTTCAATGCCTGATAGCGTAAAAAAAGGATTAGAAAAGATGTCTGTAGAGGTTGGGATGTCACAGAATCAACTATTCGTGATTGCTGCACAAAGTTTACTAGCCAACTATGAGGCGAAAGGAAGTTTTATATTTGCTGATTTACTTAATCCTGAACACCGTTCATAAGGAGCTAACTTTAACGCCTTCAAGGCGGTTTTGTTTCCTTGAAGGCAATAGAAGGTGCTTGAACAAAGGGGGTATTTCTCAAAAGGGCTAAAAATGCCCCGTATGGTAGTTGTCAATGTCTTGGAGTGGTAGCGGAGCGAGGGCGTTTTTCCCGAGTGAGCATAAGGAACGGAAAGGCGTTGACAACTTCACTGCATCCAAACCCTCTTGGCATTGAACAAACCAACCGTTTGTTCTTGCCTACCGGCGAGGGAGCCCCTCAAGGATTGAGGGGCTGGGGAGTTCGAATATAGGGGGTCTGGGGAAGAGTTCCCCAGCAGGTTTGGACAGAGTCCATGGTTTTTATTTGTTCGGATTCTCGTCCAATTACAGCTGGCTGCAGATCCAAATACCAGGGTAATTTTAAGAGAAAACCCGAACGTTTTTTGTTGGCCAAAATTACTGAAGAGATTAAAAACCGAACATAAAATAACTGGATTTCTTCTTTCGAATATTAATATTCAATAAAACATATTCCTATTTTAAAAAGTCCACATAAATCGAAAAAACCACTAGAATTCCCCACATGATAAAACTAATCGTTAAAGCTATATATTTCAGTATCTTCATCTTTTACACAACCACCAACCCTCTAATAAGATAAGACCCAGATCCGTTAAAAACATAACTGCTAATCCAAATGGGGTATTTAAGAATTTCTGATAAAAAACAGTATTATACATTTCAACACCTATTATTTTAGTATTTGTTTAAGGGGTAGCACCAAATGCCCATCAAGTCAAGGTAAATCATTTCCCCCAAAACGAAAAAAACGCTATCCTTTTCTGTAATATGATGGAAAGGATGGTTTTTATGTGTCGCAAAGTTTCAGATGAACTTTCCCTCTTTTCACAAGAATTACAAAGATCATTGTCTCCACAAGTTCTCCAACAGTTGGCTAAAAAGGTAGGTTTTGTTCAAAGGGCGAGTAAGTATCAAGCGAAAGATTTAATAGCATTGTGCGTGTGGTTAAGCCAAAAAGTAGCAAGCACTTCCTTGACGCAGTTGTGTAGTTCTCTAGAATCTTCAACGGGTGTCTTAATAAGTCCTGAGGGACTTAATCAACGATTTAATACTTCAGCTGTCAGGCTTCTACGAAATGTTTTAACTTCATTGCTTACTCAAAAGTTATTTACCTCTCAGACTCTGCCTCATCGTTATGTTGATCAGTTTCAGCGTATACGAATCTTAGATTCTACTACCTTTCAACTTCCAGATGTGTTTGCCTGCAATTATCAAGGATCTGGAGGAAGCAGCCACACAGCAGGTGTGAAGGTTCAATTAGAATATGATCTTCTCAATGGTCAATTCCTACACATTCACTCAGGACCTGGTAAGGAAAATGATAAAACCTACGGTTCTACTTGCTTACAAACGGTGCAATCAGGTGATTTGTGTATTCGCGATTTAGGATACTTTGACTTGAAAGATCTCCATCAAATGGATGAGGAAGGGGCTTATTATATCTCTCGCTTAAAATTAAACTCTCGTATTTATATGAGGAATCCTAATCCTGAGTACTACAAAAATGGAAAGATCAAAAAGCAAACCGAGTATATTCAATTGGATGTAGAAGAGATTATGAATCAATTAAAACCTGGTCAAACCTATGAGATTTCTGATGTTTATATCGGCCGGTATCAAAAGTTACCTACTAGAGTCATTTTCCATCGGCTTACAGAAGAACAGACTCGAAAACGTCGAGAAAACCAAGCGTTAAAGGAGAAGAAGAAAGGCATTGTCATGAAAGAACGGAGTAAACGATTGAGTGCGATGAATGTATACATAACTAATACGTCAATGAAAGACGTCCCAACGGGACACGTTCACGATCTTTATTCTTTACGGTGGCAAATTGAATTACTCTTTAAAACATGGAAATCCTTTTTTGAAATAGATAACTGTAAAGAGATCAAAAAAGAGCGATTAGAATGTCATCTCTATGGTCAACTAATTGCCATCCTCCTTTGTTCTTCTACCATGTTTCAAATGAGGCAGCTACTCCTCATCAAGAAAAAACAAGAACTCAGTGAATATAAAGCCATTTATATCATTAAAGATTATTTTGTATTACTGTTTCAATCGATACAAAAAAGCACCCAAGAGTTATCAAAGGTTTTACTCCGCCTGTTCAACCTCCTACAGCGTAACGGGCGAAAATCTCATAGATACGAGAAAAAAACGGTCTTTGATATATTGGGTGTCGTCTATAATTATACCATGTGTCACAAGAAAGCAGCATAGCGTAAAAAAATGACCTGTTTTAGGTTTATTTGGCATGTCTTTCTTCAGTAGCATAGACAATCGTTTTGAAGAAAGGGCTTTATTCTAACCATTCATTAGTGTTAGCTTGATGGGCATGGGGTAGCACCAACGATTTATCATATTTCCCACGCTAAGGCTAGATCTTTTGATATTAATGAGTTTCCCATTAATAGATACATGGACATAAAGAAAGCCGAGGTTCCTATGTTAAGGAATTCGGCTTTCTTCGCATTGGGAAAGATCTCCCTGCTGATATATGTTTATCCATTTGATAAGACTAAGAAGCCTAATAGGCCTCTTTAATATTTTTGAAAAATTTATGCATAAGGTATCCTAAAGAAGTGCCAATTATGCTTAATATAATGTCATCTATATCAAACACACCAAATTTTGTAAGAATTTGAATCGTTTTCACTGGAAATCTTTCGCATCTTTTTATTTTCTTCGAGTATTTGCACCAGAACCTTATTTATAATTAGCAGGAACTTCCTTACGGATAACATCGAAGAGACCAGAACCAATAACATCAAGTGCAGATTGCATTCTTTCTGCAGAGATATTGTCTTCGATTGTGTCTTGTGGTGTGTGGTAAACTTTTTCAATATGGTAAACAAGCGGATCCCAGCTATCAATTCCCATCCAAATGAATAAAGCAGCCGGAATGCCGGCATTATGGAAAGGCACATGGTCACTTGATCCAAATTTGCCCGGCAGAATATCAGAATTACCTAGACGGGCACCAGCAGCTCCAGTAGAATCAGTAACAACGTTTTTGCTGCCATCAGGAGTCATTGCATATAGATTCTTTGCCTTGTCATAATTGGTTGCTACCATATCAGGTACGAATACTGCCTCGATTTGATCTCTTCGTTCCTGGGTTAATTGATCAACATAGTATCTTGAACCAAGCAAGCCACGCTCCTCTGAACCAAAAGCAATAAATTTAAGCGTTTTATCAGTATTGTATCCTTTATAAACCCTTGCCAATTCGAGCATTAATCCTACTCCCGAAGCATTATCATTAGCACCCGGAGCTCCTACGACACTATCATGGTGAGCACCAAGAATGACTTCCTTTGTATCCTTACTCTTCGATTTTGCTTCCTTTGTTGCAATAACGTTTACGGATTTCAGGTCAGAGTAGTGTTTTGCAGTTAAATTAATTTCAACAGGTCCTTGCTCCAGCTTTTCTTTCAACCATTCCCCATGGATATAGGAAGCTCCAAAGACAGGAACATCATATTTTGCTGTTAAATTTGGATTGAAAGTCTGTCCATAATTCCCTCGGCTTCCAACTAAGCTCTGCAGAATAACACCGGTTGCTCCGGCTTGAACAGCTTTTTCAACTTGTGTTCTATAGTCAGTAGTAGAAGTTGCTCTTGCCAAAAGAACGATTTTTCCGCTTACATTTGAAAAGTCACTTGAATTCAGTCCGCCTTCTACATAAACAACATCAGCTTTAACTGAGCTATCACTGACTTTACCATTTGGGGCTGCACCCATTTCCCATACTGTACCATCAGCAAAAGCCACGTTAGCGATAAATTGGTCCGCTACCGGGAAGTATTGGTATTCAACATCATACCCATACCCTTGAAGTGTTTTGGCGATATAGTCAGCTGCCTTTTTCTCTCCCTCTAGACCGCCAGGTCTTGTCCCAATTTCTTGTGATAGGTATTTAATGTGTTCAATCGCCAGTTCAGCATTAACTCTTGCTACAATTTTCTGATCTTGGGAATAAGAAGATTTCCCATTTTCAATTGCAAGCGGCGCTGCATATCCTATAGAACCAAACGCTAATGAAGCAGCTAAAACTGAAGCTAATACTTTAGGCATTTTACGATTATTTCTTACCATAATTACCTCCAAAAATTAATGATAGTTTGCTAGAGTTAAACATTTATAAGTATAGAAGAATAGGAAATATATAGAAAGAGTACTAGTTCCTAATATTCAGAAAATAACCAGGAGATTACTAGTGAATTGATAGGGGAAAATACCCAATCAGTTTACCGGGTTTTGGTGCAAAAAGATTAGATTACTTGCAATTAACTTGAAGTTTTTGCACCAGAACCGAAGTTTGTACTGAAGTCATGGATCGGCCGACTAAGGGGAGAACGATAGTAAGGCACCCTTTTGGGTGCTATTTTAAGTTGAGTTCTTTATCTGGGGCTTTTTTTATTGCTTCCCAAACAACCGAGTAAAGAATCCTTTATTCTTCTCTTTCTCATGTGCCACAGCAAGTAATTTTTGTGTCTCCAGTGATTACCTTAAAGACTCCGTTAGCATTTTGTCCCTTTCGTTTAACCGAGTATCAATGTACTTCTGTTGTTGTTCCAGACGTTTAAGTAGTTCTTCATTGAATATATTCTGTTTTTCGTTCGTGGTGGTCAATATGTCGACTTTTTTTATAAAATAGCCAGCATGTCACGTTCAGACCATTGGGAATACTGTGCACCATCCGACACAGTATCATCATTTGTGTTGGGTTTTGCTATGTATTTATTCGCTATGATCTGTGCGGCTTCCTCTACCGAATTACCTCCTCTTGATACGTTCTTAAACTCCCGACACACTTCTACATCTTGTTTAGTAAAAATACGATAACCACTGATATTCCTATTGAAAACATCCCCATTAGCTTCTAAAAGCTTTTTCGCACGCTTCTAATCCTCGTGTGATAACAAAAAAATCTAACATTTGTAGTAAGCTGTTACTACTATCTGATAAGAACCGGTCATTAAATTAAAGCAGAACCCTTTGTGTGAGGTCTTGTACGGTTAATCCATAATAACCGAGTAGGGGAGCTACAAATGCTGAAAATAGTTATAGGAAGGTTGGATTTTCAAAGCGTGTATCCAATTTATTAATGAATTGTATTCCTTTTAAGTGTTATAGATAATAGCGATTGCTCCACCGATAATACCGGAGCAAATCGCGGTAATAATGGCTCTAGTAATAGTTCTTTTAATCCAGGTTGTATTATCGTCAATTTTATTTAGCTTTTCATTTATTGAAATAATTTGTTGATCCTGTCTAGTTGTAATTTTTTCAAGGTTATTTACCCGATTCTCAATATTTCTAAGATCCCCTTTTATTTCTGTAATCTCTTTTCCGTACATATTTGAATTAATCGGCTCCGTCAAGATAACCTACCTCCTAAAAAAGATTTGTCCTTATCCAGCAGAATAGCCATAAGAGGCCATATTGGTGTTAATTTCCATATTAAGCACTCTATAAGTTAGTAAATGCAAACCTCCTGCTGCAAGTCACGGCAACTATCTCTAGTCTTTGACTTAGCGATCTTTTGTTTTCATACGCACCCATTATAGTACTGATCACACACCTTTTTTAGAGTAATAGTATCAGTACGTCCAAGATTTAGAGATTACTTACTATCATTTTCAGTTTTTTGCACCAGAACCAAAAAATAATTTACAGAAGAACGATTAATGCAATTTCTAATTAACCCCCGGTTTTCAATCTCATGATATAACGTTGATTTTTGTTACAGTCGTCTATCTCCCAATCTACTAATTGTTTACTCACCTATTTGTCAAAGCTCTATTACGTGATCAACCAGATCCTTGCCTTTCCCTTTACGTCTGAGGTATTAACCCTATTCCCTCCTCGATCAAAGCATTTTAATACCCAGGTTAGTGAGTTGATCTGGAGGGATATTCAACTTGACATGCACTCGGATAGGCAAATGAGAATACCATATTTAAATATGAAATTTCGATTCATATACCCAATTTGATATGTGGAGTTGAAAATTATTGAGTAAGTATATACAAGAGCGTGCAAAACCGCCTCACCCGATTATTATGGAGGTGGTTCAGACAGCGCCGAATCAAATCCTATTGACATACGATGTGCCGACGGATCCCGTTTCAGCCACAAACATATGGAATTATTGGATACGCACCAATATCAATCCACCGATTACCAAGGGTATCTCCTCTGAGGGAATGGACTATGGTTTAATGGACACTAATTCGCTGCGCTCGGACCTCGCTGTCGTCCAGCCTTACGACAATTCAAAAATGAGATACACGATCACGTTCCGCAATCGTGCAGTGCCTGGTCTTCTTCATATTGTACTTCCATGTTATGTGAATGTTGAAGGCAGCACAGGATACGCAGGCACAAACTGGAACGAGAAGAGCCGGAATTATTTCATTAGCTATTAATGCGCACAAAGAGCCCTCGGCCGAATTTCAGCGGAGGGCTCTTGTTTCATTGAGTCATTGAGTGGTATTGTACCGTAGTCTGACGAAAAGGAGCTTCCACCTGCTTGGACTTTTAAATGAGAAGAAATTCCATATGGAGTAAGAAATACTATGAAAATAACGTTTGATTTTAACTAGTTCTTAAAGATGTATAACTGTGCACAATGCACGGCTTTCGTTTGCTACTTTTATGAAAATGTAATTACAGTGGCGATTGGTATCAGTAAGCCCCCCTGTATAGGTGTTGAGACAAGATGCATTAGGGTTATTCAGTAAGTCGGTTGTAGAAATTCGATTTTATGTAAATCATCTGACGGACTAGAGCAGCAACCGTGCGCCCATGAGGTTTGGGTGTCTCTACTGCCGTTGGCAGTCTCACTGGAGTAATGTGAGTAAAGCGTCGTCTTACCTCATCCGAAAGGACTGGGGGGACAAGAGCATGACGTTAAAAGGCTTGTAAGCTCTAACACTATGAGCAAGATGCAAGTCAGCTAGGCTACATATGGTGAAGGCTATACTGCTTAAATCCCAGTCACGTCGGACGAAGCTCTGTCCCTTTGGAAAAGTGCTGAAACCCATGACTTGGCACTACTGGATCAGGGGTTGCGAACCAGTAAAATCCTGCTAAGACCCAACCACAAGGAGTGGATAGTGACGAACGGGACACCTACGTGTAGAGCGAGATATCCAAGCTACTTGGGGATAACCTAAGTTCCGCAAGGGATATGGGTACGGAGTGATCATACTACTCAAATGCTTTCCGTAATGGGAGAGACACGGGGAAGGATCACAGAGAACAAACTCCTATGTGGAAAGGGGTGACTCGGATGAGTCAAACAGCCCTTCAGAGACTGGAGGTACTACAGTTCTTGGAGAGCCGTATGCCGTGAAAGTGGCACGTACGGTTCGGGAAGGGGGAGTCGATGCGCCGTCGGCGTTTGGCTCCCTACTTCACCTGTGACTAAGCCTTTAATACCCTACTCAATCAGTAATATTCTATACACTTCTGTAGCTGGTAGTGGAATAAATTCGTAATCCTCTGACTTTATATCGTAAATATAGAATCCACATCTTACCGATCGATACTGATCATGGCGCGATTGACTCTGACCAATAAAAATATAGGAATCATTAACAGCTAATCCCCTAAGGTATCCTTCATTAGATTGAAAAAGAACTTTTTTCTCTCTTTTTACTATCCTATTTGGAGAGGAACAATAGTAAATTTTATCCTTGTAAAATACGACACTGTGAGGCTGATGGAGCGAATCGATATAAGTTTCTCTCTTTTTACCATCTATCGAGTATCTGTTAATTACACCAGGTCGAGAGCTTTTCGGCCAGTTCTCCTCAGCAAACATAGAAATATATAATTCCCCATGATGAAATGCTAAATCATTCATATGGTTCACTGGACTGATTTTAATCTCTCCCACACGCTTTATAGAGTCCAGAGTATAAATACCGATCCGATTTCTATTTGTTTCTACTACATATGCGTGATTGTTATAGATTTCTACTCCATGATAATCCATTTCACCAGGTGTATAGTCTGCCACTTTTTGAAATTTTTCATCATAGATCCCTAATGATCTAGAACTATCAGCGATGAAATACCCTCCACTAGCTATTTTTGCAACGCCTCGAACACCATGAACAGTATGATCTATCTTTTTCTCAATCTGGACTTTTTCCCCAAAACACTCCACCTCAAATAATCCACCTTGAGCATTACAACAACTGACTAGTAGTTTAATTTTCTGGGGAAATTCAATTTTTTGGGTTGTTTGTCTCATCACCGTACCCCTTTTCTTCTTCATACTATATAAAACCAAGCTCTGTAAAGTTGAAGATCAAAATCATTAATATTAACAGAGAAGAAAAACTCTTCTCATTTTCCTTCTTTTGTATATATATGTTAATTAAAAAACAAATAACACTTACCTGTATTACATGAGTATGAACACAAATCTAGTTACCATAGGCAATGTTATGAGAAGTAAAAACCTGGTTCTGGTGCAAAAAGATCAAATTGATTGCAAATAAGGATTGCGTTATGATCGACATAAATTACATCTTTATTATGGAAGAGGAAAGGTTCCTAAAGCCGATCTTGTAGTGGGGGGGATCAGGTATTTATCAATGAAGACGGTGTAGCGTTTTGGTTAACAAGAGAAAAGCAGAAAATGACTTGTGTGAATGATGTGTAAAGGTTGTAAAATGTATGGAGGAAGGAATATGTATGCACTGTATATCATGACAGGTGTTGTAGGAATGATCTTATTTTCTATATATGATTGGTCAGTTAGAAAAGAAATAAGAGCATTACAACGCACCGTCGACAAACAGAATAGATTGATAAGAAAGCAACATGCCAAGATTCAGGAACTTGAAAGACAGGTTCAATATGATGAGTAATCATAAAAAAGGAGAATGTGTATGCTCGTAAGATGACGTTAACAGGAAAACCATAGAGTCTATTACGCCAAAAAGGATCATACTATACGTTCGATACCGTAACTTGGGCAGATTTACCACAAACTGATAAAAACGAATATACATTTCGGAACTATAAATATTATGATAAACATGGAATTATTATTAATGAATTTGAATAACCTGCTCATAATCAAACGGGGGCTAAATGCAGTGTATTGAACTGGGGAAGGATACACATTTTGAAAAATGGTGGATGACGATTATTCACGGTTCGACCAAAAAGCACCTCTCTTTAGGTGCTATTTTTAGTGGGATTATGGGTTTATAGCATTCTGGCTCTAGGATACTACGTTATTTGTGAGACTTCTTATCAGGAACATAACCCAATTCTTTAGACGCAATTTTACTTGCATTCACTATTTTTCTTGCTAGTTCCTTATCTAACTTTTGTTTGGCCATAATCAAGCTCTCCCTTACAAGGTTTTGTAATACCATTATGGCCAGGATGATTTTCCTTTATACCTGGTCTACTCCCCTTCCCTATCTCATATAGTAATTTAAGTAGAATTATGGGATTACGATTCTCGGAAATTACTAATTTTAATGGCAGCAGAAAGTGGGGGAAAGGAAGATGAAGCATAAACCGATTGCTCCATTATTCTTTGAAGAAAAAAAGGAACAAGTTAGAAAGCCTTCTGTAGCTCGTTCAGGTGACCATAAACGTAAAACAAGATTTGATAAATCAGCTCCAATGAAATTTCCTGTGACTGATGATGAAAATAGACAGTTTAGACGGTTATATCAATCTTTAAAGAACGAATTAAGTGCTGAAAGTATTACTCAATTTTTTACGATGCTTGTGAGGTTCGGATTAAGACATCCTGAAATGTTAGGCAAGTCCTCTACATACAGGAACACCGAAACTCATAAAACCGTTAAACCCAATCAAGTTGAAAAAGAGTTGTTAACCAATCTCTCCATTGAATGGAATGTATCCGAAAGAAAAGCTCTTCATGGCGTTGTCTTTTCAGTATTAAGTTATATCGAGAAAGGGGGCCATGTAACACGTGAGAAAGTACAGCCGTTTAGACCTAATAAATAATGCTGTTGTTGATCATGCTGGGGGTCTCATACACCGTCTATTTGAGTCTAAACATGCTCGATTAAATATAAAGGTTCCTTTGTATGATTTAAAACGTGCCCAAGTGTTTGTGGGGACGATTAATGAGATACTTGAGGATGAAATGGATGATATCTACACGGTAGAGGAATTAATAAACCTTTTCTTCTTAGATTTTCTTCGTCAGATTGATAGAGGCATGAACTATGACACTTTAGCTAAATGGATTAGAGGTAGCCAGGAAGAAGAGGAGATAGATGATCTTTCCATCAATCATTATCTTGAGGGGAAAAAAGAAATGAATATACAGGACTTAAAACAACATTTCAAAAAGAGGAATACAAGGAAAGAAGAATATACGTATATCAGTGTGAAAATAGAAAAGCAACATGTCCTAAGAGGGGAAGTACTTCTTCACGATTTACAAGAGATCCATCCTGACCTTCAACTGGATGTAGAAGAGTTTTTAACCCTTCGATTTAGAGATATTATGAAGCAAGTAAAAGCTGGGGAGTTCCAAATCTTAAAGAATATTGTAGAGCTTCTGACTACATAATTTTTTAAGAAAAAGTCTCCAAACCTTTCGATGGATCAATTTTAAAATATTCTTTGGGCAACTACGGTCTGTACAGTAAGGAAAAGCGTCTTTTTTAATTCCGATACATGTCGTTTCGGCATGAAAGAAAAAGCTAACCAGGGGGAATTCCCTTTCCGTCAACCCCCTATGTTCCAATTTTAAGTACTGGTTCAAAAAACTGGAACTGATAGTAAGTAATCTCTAAATCTTGGACATACTGATACTATTAATCTAAAAAAGGTGTGTGATCAGTATGGAAAAGGAAAAAGTAAAAGGCCAATGGATGTATTTATATCGTGCAGTCGATTCAGAAGGGAATACCATTGATTTTTATCTAAGTGAATCAAAAGATAAACAAGCAGCCAAGCGCTTTTTCAAGAAAGCCTTGGCTGCTTCTCATATTTGTAAACCTCGTGTTATAACAGTAGACAAAAACCCAGCCTATCCTGTAGCGATTCAAGAGTTAAAAGTAGAAAAACAGATGCTTGAAGGCATCCAACTAAGGCAAGTTAAATATCTCAACAATATGGTGGAACAGGATCATCGTTTTATAAAGAAGCGAGTTCGTTCGATGGTAGGATTGAAATCATTTCGTACAGCTACTTACATACTGAGTGGCATAGAAGCGATGCATATGATGAAAAAGAAGCAGGTTCACCAAGGGGTGAAGTCTGCCCAAAACCAAAAAGATTTCATCCATAAACGGCTTGGGTTAGCTTCATGAATTAGCAATTTAATGGAAACTGACACTTTATGTTTCTAGCGAGTAATTTTCGCACCAGAACCGTATTTTTTTTAGTATCACTCATATCAGAAGATCATTTCGTACCAAATGAATATAAACTCTTTCTAAGTTTAGCAACCAGTTTCTTTCTAACGACAGCAACCTATTTCATTGCCTATTTTCTAATGTTCAATCTCCAATAGTAAAAGATAGAACTCAAAAACCTTCAAAGAGATTTGATTTGATTATTTTTCCTCTTGTGTGCTTTCTTGTCAATTCGGTATTTATTTACATTCAATTCAATTAAAAAGGAGCCTTTAAGGTTCTCATAGCAGGCTTAAGCCTGCTTTATTTATGTTTAAAAGTATTCTGAATTGTCCAAGCTAGAAGTAAAAAAAGGGATTGATGAAGAATGAAGTGTAAACACTGTGGTTGTGAAGTTCGTTCTAGTAAAGCAATTTATCATGATCGTCAAAAGATGTGCGCTGGATGTTTCAAGAAATGGAAAAAGATTGGGCGCAATGTCAAGAAGTACGCCTAATAGATTTAGTCACAGGGTGAAGTAGGGAGCCAAGCGCCGACGGCGCATCGACTCCCCCTTCCCGAACCGTACGTGCCACTTTCACGGCATACGGCTCTCCAAGAACTGTAGTACCTCCAGTCTCTAAAGGGCTGTTTGGCTCATCCGAGTTACCCCTTTCCACATAGAAGTTTGTTCTCTGTGATCCTTTCCCCAAGTAACTTGGATGCTGTCCCGTTCGTCACTGTCCACTCCTTGTGGTTGGCTCTTAGCAGGAGTTCTACCGGTTCACAACCCTTGATCCAGTAGTGCCAAGTCATGGGTTTCAGCACTTTTCCAAAGGGACAGAGCTTCGTCCGACGTGACTGGGATTTAAGCAGTATAGCCTTCACCATATGTAGCCTAGCTGACTTGCATCTTGCTCATAGTGTTAGAGCTTACAAGCCTTTTAACGTCATGCTCTTGTCCCCCCAGTCCTTTCGGATGAGGTAAGACGACGCTTTACTCACATTACTCCAGTGAGACTGCCATCGGCAGTAGAGACACCCAAATCTCATGGGCGCACGGTTACTGCTCTAGTCCGTCATAAGATTTACATAAAATGATATCAGCTTATTAATCTACCGTATCTTTTCCCACATTGAGTCCCAAAAACGATCGTTATTATTACGACGATAAAATAAGTTTGCATCTTCCCCTATAGCTGAAAAAACAAATATACTCTATACAAGAGTTCTTTATCGAACTGTGTAATTACTCATAGGGCTTTTTGATATCCTTTTAATTATAGGCATTTCTGCAAACACAAGCACAAGTAAATAATCCATACATAAGATAATATCGGAAATTCCAAATCTTCCTTCTTTCGGAGTTTATCCTAAGAAATCGGTATAGTAAACCGATTTCTTTTCCTTTGTCAAAATTAAGGGGAAAAATCTTATGAATGTAGCACAATACGATTAAATTCTCCACAAACACCCAAACAAACCATTTACGAATACATAAGATAATATGAGAAAGAATTCCAATGTGTCTTTCTTCCCAATTTCATCTCATCTTTGGGGATTGGTTCAGTTAACCGATCCCCCCTTTTTAATTTAGGATAGGTTACACTTAGATTTTTACACGTATCTCGGATTACCCCCTAATAGAGCACTTTCCCATCTTTCTTTACGGGTATTACTCTATACTGATCGTTTTTATTGTAATTCTTCTGATAAAAGTCAATGATGTCCAAATGATTGACGCACATTTTTAATAGTTCTGCTGCTAACATGGTTTTAGTCATGTCACAGCTTATTGCAAGCTTTTTTAACTTCTCGTGAGTGTCATTGTCTAAGCTAGCATTAACACGAGTTTTTTTATCTGATCTCGGTTGTTTTTGTCTCAAGTCAAACTTAATCATAGACCTTCCCCCTCTTTATTTTTTTTGAAAAACATACGTAATTTTCTAAGTTAAGTCACTAACACTGTTACACTATTACACTGTTAATCTGTAACACTTTATGTAATGGGTTGAAGTAATATTCCTTTATTCTCAAGCTTTTAACCTCCCTCAACCCTTTTCAAAATAAAAAAAAGACGCCATCACTAGGATGGCGAAATAAAAGGGGGTTAATAAAGAACATATGTTCCATTTATAGAGTAATCCCTTTCCAAATTTAAGTAAAGTTTATACAGTTTTTTATTCATATCTGAAAGTTGAATATTAATATTCAAAGGTTGTAAACGTTGATTTCATCAGTATGCGATGGTAGGATTGAAATCATTTCGTACAGCTACTCACATACTGAGTGGCATAGAAGCGATGCATATGATGAAAAAGAAGCAGGTTCACCAAGGGGTGAAGTCTGCCCAAAACCAAAAAGAATTCATCCATAAAGGCTTGGGTTAGCTTCACGAATTAGCAGTTTAATGGAAACTGACACTTTATGTTTCTAGCGAATAATTTTTGCACCAGAACCAGGAAACTCAAAGCTTGGGTTTACTGTTATGTTTAAGTTTTTCCAATACGACGCTAAGTTCCCTCATAATAAAAGTGAGGTACCTAAAACAGTTGGGGTCTGTGTAGCAATGGAACTAAATCACGCAATAAGCATTAGCGGACATTGTTCTTACGTATAAAAAGAAAGACTCTCCAATTTGGGAAAGTCTTTTTACATTTAAAAATAGGTTTGTGTGTTGTCGTTACTTATAGATGTCACTACGATTTCCAACAGCTTGTATGTATATCACTTTCTCATCATGGTTTATGTCAAATATAACCCGAAAGGTTCCAACTCTAAGTCGATACAGATCCGTGTCAAACCCCATACTTTGTTACTTTTCCCCGGAACCCCCAATTACAGACACATCTGTCAAAGTCATATTTGAGTAATACGCTGTTAATATTTGATCAAAAGTCCATCCTTCTAGCCCTAATTGAGAAGCTCCGTATTGACTCATCCCTACACCGTGACCATTTCCACCTCCGAAGAATGTAACACCAGATTCTTCGTCTATTTCAAAACTAAAGAAAGCTGATGGTAGAATCGTATAGTTTGTAAGTGGTGTAGCCGAATAACCACTACTTCCACCAGTGGCGCGGTGTAAGGTAACTGGTCCACCTAGTGTATAAGTAGCTGATGGTCTAATGGTGAATCGAATATTGTATTCCTTCACAATTTTATAGGTTCCTGTTGAGCCTTCAATTACTAATTCCATAATATTGCCGCCATCACCACGTTTTACAACGTACATATTGTTAAATTCTCCAATGCCTTCGTCAGGAATTGGAAGGCTCACAAATTCACCAGATTCATTTTGGGTTAATATAAAGTTAGGATCTGCCGCATATCTTGCCTTTATATTATTATTAATGGTATTGGCTAATTCTTCGTTAGAGAAACTTACTTTCCATCTAAAGTAAGCTGATGTGTCATCATATCCTCTGTAAGAAAGTGTCTTATAAAACTCTCGAATTTCTTGCTCATTTGACGTGTCTATTTCTAGCATTTCACTAGTATCATTTGGATCGAATGTATGGCTTTTTGCTACTAAATATGGAACTTCCTGCCCTGGGAAGGTCCCGTCTGCATCAGCCCATACTTGGTGTTTAGATGCCCCAAAACCACCAGAAGTAGAATAATACCGAGCATCTACTAAACTACCACCATTACTATACATAATGACTCCTTTTGTTTCCTGTACTGCTTGTGTAGTTAGAGTATTTTCACTCGAATTGTTATACACCTGGCTCATGACACTGTCTAAAACAAAATAACCACCTTTCGCAAATCGATCGGCTAAATAATCACCTACAGCATAGGTTCTAGCTGCAACAGCCTGTGATTTTAAAGCATTTAGCCCGAAAGAAGCTGGCATTTCGCTAGGAACTACCTGGTATAAATACTCTTCAAAATCCACTTCGTTAATTAATTTGAGTTTATCGCCTGTTAAAGTTGCCGTTATTTCAAAAAAACCTCGATATGACGGATCCTTAACTGCTCTTGTAATACTATCTACTTTTATTTTACTTCCCTCGACTGTTGACACATATAATCTATTAGATGTCGTATATATTTCCGTACCGTCTTGCTTTTTAACTGTTACTGCATGTGAATCAGGTGTAAAAGTAATCTTCTCATTTTCACCAATCTCAAAAGCTTCATTTGTAATCTTATCAACAATCTTAAGCCCGGTTGGGGAACTCAATTCTATCTTTTCATGGTCGATAGACGCAAAACCTGTTGTCATGATACCAACTCTCATATTTTTAACCGGTGTCGGTCCATCAATAAAGATTTTTGTAATTTCTCCTTTATGATTTACCTTCACAGTGATATTTTCTGCGCCAACTCTTACATCACGAAGTGATTTTTCAATATTTTCCCCTTCTATTTTCTGTGTAACTTTATAATTTTCAGCAAGTTTTATAACACCTTGAATTTCTAATTCTAGCGTTTTGTTGGTGGTATCTTTGGACATAATCTTTTCTGAATATAAATCCCAGGATTTAGCCGCTGCGACATTAGCCTGTCCAAGTAACAGCTGTGGAAAAAGTCCAACTATTAGTAGAATTGCTGCCATTACATGCATTAACGTTAATACCTTTTTAGTTTGCATAATTTACCTCCCTTTTTTGATAGCGCTTTCTTTTTATCAGATAAAAACTGGAAATATGTAAGATTTCTCCTTCTTTATAGATACTATTACTCTAACAATTATAGAAAACGCGTATAAAAAGGTCAATATAAAATTTCAGAATTTTATAATTATTTTTAAAATTAAATTTCACTTACACTGAAAATTTTTCTGTCACTAAAATCACAAAGGATAATTCAACCTGTAAATTTCTTTGTAGGCCTAAAACCAGCAACTGACTACTCCGTGTTTTTGATAATTTAGATTTGAGCCACTTTCATACGAAATGATCACATAAAAAATGAGCCACATGATTTCCAATTCTAGTAACCTCTCTTATGATAGAAAGTGACCAAACTTACTACATAGTCGAGGGGAAGAAAAAGGATGATCGAAATGGCTAAATTCTATAATATCAAATTCTTAAAAGAGGTTGAAGGTTTATCACAAAGGCAAATTGTTAAGTACAACCAATGGCCCTATTTACTAAAACAACGGTGTTGGTTGTTGTTCAACTAACGCCCCCTTCGTATTATAAGGTTAACCAGAATGTTATATATTTCTGGTTGACCATTTTTTATATGGTTTTATTATAACAGTAGCCAGGGTAGAACGTCCGCCCCCGTGGGACTTAGATCCCGTCAGTTAAACCGTTCACCCCCTACTGGTAGAAACATGTTTGAGGCTGGTTGGGACAAAGATCTCGTATAACAAGCGAAGCTATGATACTACTAGGAGGACTAGGGGTTACTGGCAAGTTGAATTAGAGGAGGAGATGGAGAATGAATCCAGTCGTGGGTCTGGATGTATCAAAAGGAGAAAGTGAGGTTCAGGCCTTTTTAGATAAGGGAAAACCTTACGGTAAAAGTTTCAGTATCAAGCATGATCTTGATGGGCTAGGCTCATTACTTGAGTTTTTGGAAAGTGTAAAAGATAAAACCGGCATTAAACCTCGGTTGTACTAGAAGATACCGGACATTATCACGCACCAGTGGTTCAGTTTCTGGAGCAGCATAACTATTTATTAATCATCGTTAACCCTTTGATCTCTCATCGAGCTAAAAGCTCTAGTTTACGGAAAGTTAAAACGGATGCCATCGATGCTTATCGTCTCTGTGAGCTTTACTACAAAGAGGATTTAGAACCCTATAAAAGACGCGGGATTCAGCTTTTGAACCTACGTAATCTCACAAGACAGCATGAGAATATTACTGGGATATACGTTCAAACCAAGCTTCAATTCCAAGCAGTGTTGGATCAAATCTTCCCTGAGTATAGAGGTGTGTTTGGGGATTTATATTCCGTTGTTTCTTTGCTTCTTTTAAAGGAATTCCCCGCATCAGAAGATATTCTGGCTGTTAGTGAAGATATGTTGGCCGAAAAAATCAAGGAATTCTGTAAGAGTCGCTCTAAGAGGTGGGCAGAAGAAAAAGCTCGAGATCTTAAGCAAGCTGCAGCACGGAATCCATTTAAAAAGACACTTTATCAGAGTCATTTACTGAGTCTTAGTATGTATATTGATATGCTTCTCCAATACAAAGAGCATCTATCAAGATTGGAGTCAGAGATAGACGCTCTCGCAAAAGAAGTTGAAGAATATAAGATTATCCAATCTATCCCTGGTATCGGAAAAATCGCGGCAACGATCATTTCTGAAATTGGTGAGATAGACCAGTTTAATCACCCTAAAAAGCTTGTAGCATTCGCTGGGGTTGATCCAGAAGTGTTTGAATCAGGTAAGTTCAAAGCTACTCTTGTTCGAATTACAAAACGTGGTTCAAGTAGATTAAGGCATGCCTTATATATGGCTGTTCGTTCTGGTATTCGTGACTGTCGCAAGCAAAAAACAACAGATGAAATCATCCCTAGAAACAAGAGATTGAGAGCGTTTTACGATAAGAAGCGTGAGGAAGGCAAACTTTATAAAGTCGCCGTCATTGCTTGCGTAAATAAGCTCTTACATTGGATCTATGCCATATTAAAAAACAAAACCACTTTCCAAGATATAGCCTAATTAAGATTTCCATCTAAATAAGACAAAACCTTCCAAACTTATGACAGTGGAAGGTTTTTTGGCATGCCTATTTTCAGTATAACACGAGTTAATTTAAGTTTTTATTGAAAAATGTTGACAAACTATTAGCTGGTTTTGTTGAAGACCGAAAAGAACAGCCGGCTTCGGTTTTGGCATATTCACTAACTGTTCAAGGTTCTGTATTTGAATGAACTTCACAAAGGGACTTTCGGTATTGTAACGAGTATCAGTTATCACAATGACGGTAGGACACACCTTGCGTTCCTGTGGCTACCAGGCTTCATTTTTCCATTCTCCAGATAATCGATAAGCTTCATAACGATCTACTTTCTCACTCATGATTTTATGGGAATATACAGAACGCTGTATCTCCACAAAGAACGGGGCACGTTTCCATATCATGAAGAGCTCCTACTAGCTCGTAATTGGATACTTTAGCTGAATCGGTTCTCTTGGAGAAAAATTCACGCTCTTTTGCCTTATAAAATGTGTGACATTTTATTTGGTTGCTTAATTATAAATGGTTTTAAATGTTTTCTTGACTTTTAATAAAACACTGCAGATTCCTCTCCTTTTCGGGCTCATTTATCCGACTTGCCTTCCTGTTTGGAGAACGCTTTGGATAAAGCGTGAATGGCAAGTTCGAGTTGTTCAAGTTTCTTTTCAAGCTTGACGAGAAGAAAAAGAGTGACTGCAATCGGAAAACCGAAATTGCCCAATAATTGAATGAACACAGAATGTTCCATTGCGAGACCTCCTTATGTTTGGTTGCTTGAAAGGACTGTCGAAGTTGCTTGTCTATGGCTGCAGATTGACTGCTTTTGCAATACCTGAAGCGAGGGCCTGTGACAATCCTTGAATGAATGTGTAATTTTTTAAATAAGAAGCATCCCCGGCATGGTCGATGAATAGATTCTCGAGTAAGATTGCCGGCATTGCGGTTTCCCTCAGTACAGCGAAGTTAGCTTCTTTCTGCCCTCTGTCACGAAGACCGAAGCCTGCATAAAATTTCATTATTTCAGCATGGACGATATCCTGGCGCCTCCCACTTTCGGTTCCTGACGTACCGGGGTAGATAAAGCTTTCAAACCCTGTCCCCCCGCCGGCATTATGGTGGAAGGAGACGAAGTAATCTGCACCAAGTCCGTTCGCAAATTGTGCCCGCTCTGACAATCCTACGTAGACGTCTGTTGTCCGCGTTAAAATGGCCTCGACGATATATTGTTCTTCCAGAAGTGCCCGTACCTTTGAAGCGATGGTTAATGTCAACTGCTTCTCTTGCAGGCCGTTCCCCGTTGCACCGGGGTCTTTCCCGCCATGGCCGGGGTCAAGTACGATCTTTGGCATGCTCATCATTCTCCCTTCTTAAGCCCAATACCAGAATTGAGATCCGTATGGGTACTCGATGCGGCTGTCCACATGGACAAAGGTATTGTATTGGATAATCCCGCTGAATCCACAGGTTTTTGCAATTTCTGCTGTTTGGTAAGGTGTCTTGCCTGAAGGGTCGGTATCTGCTGCCACCCCGTACAGGTGCATGCTGTTTGAAGCCCCTCCGACATTGCTGTTATGGTTGATGCTCCTGAAGCCCGAATTGATCGTGATCGGCGCATTGCCAAGCTTCTTGCGAAGAGCTTCCAGCTTGTACATCAAGCGGCGAACACTTTCCTTTACCTGGCTCGATCCAACTTTCCCTCCTGAAAAACCGCTGCCGTCTTTGGAATGGAATTCACTGAAATTGAAACTTGCAGTGGAACCGTCGCTGCTCTCAAGTGCATTCAGCTGATTGTGAGTCTGGGGACCGGCAATTCCATCAACCGATAACCCGTAAGCACGCTGGAAACGCTTGACCGCTGCCTCCGTTCCCAGACCAAAAGCTCCGTCGATTGTTAATTTGGTCTGTGAAGCAGAATCAGAAGCCCATCCCGCCACGCGGATTTGAAGTTCCTTTACATCACTGCCGGAATCACCATTTTTCATCGTTCTCGTCCAATTCATAAACTCATCTCTCCTCAGGTTTAATGGATTTTTGGTTGGAGGCCAGAGCTGCATCGATTTAATGCGCTGCAACTCTGGCTTCAGTAGTAAGACAGCCAAAAGGGATGCAGAGTAAGGGGGGCCATCCCCGCCGCGCTTATTCCGTTTTGCTTGCCTTACACTTTATAAAGAAGAGGGAGGGTGGGAAATTACAACCTTGGAAATAAAAACTTTTCTGAGATAAAAAAACAAGTAAACACGAGGGGGAGCGTGTTTACTTGTCCTTTTTTAATAGGTATGGAACTTCACTTTCAACTGTTTCTTTATAAAAAAGTTCGATCAAAAATAGGCTGTGATCGCTAATTTATTAATGTGACTAGATTTTGTTTTTGGAAAAAAGATTGATCAAAACCTTTAATTCTCTGATGATTTAGACCACATATTTTAAAATGAAGTTTGATCAAACTTTTTTATAAACGGTTAAACTTTGTTTTAAACTGTACGACTTTATTTCAAATCAACATCAACGTTAACGTGTGCCGCAGGATCTGTATCTGCATTGCGGCGGTTATTTCGGTAGATCAAATAATCCGGGCACATCTTCAAGGGAATAGTTCCGGACATACGCAATCACTTTGATCCTTAATTCCTGTTCAAGGTCTTCGCGGTTTTCCTGCTTCGTCAAGTGCAGCGATTTCAGGATCTTGGGTTCAAATGTTCGGACCACGTTAACTTCATAAAGAGAGTTATTCTTTGCTTCTTTCACCATGTCATAAAGTGCGTTCATTCTCATGCTCCTTTCTGTAATTCTTCTCTTAATCTTGCCAAAGCGTTCCGGTGGGATTTCGAGACAGCCTGCTGCGTAACCCGGAGGACCCTTGCAATCTCTGTATCACTCATTCCGTTTACATAGGCGAGGTCAAGAATCGCCCTTTGTTTGTTCGTTAGTTTTCTAAATGCAGCCAGAAGCGCATCGTCACTGATTGCATCTTTCAAGGATTGTTCGGGTAATATGAAAGATTCCTCGGAATCGGGAATTATGTCTTTAAACGTTCCTTCCTTCTCCCCGCTGAGTGGCTGGTCGAGGGTCAGAAGTTGCCGACCGCGGTGGAGACGGATTTTTTTATCAAAATTGACGCTATGAAAATACAAAGATGAACTTACATAGGAAGTAAATCGGATCGCAAAATAATGAGCCTTGAATGCTTCGTTAAGGTAATCCTCCGCTGAAGGGCTGGGTGATGTCAAAAATTCTTTCAGAAGTTCTTGATGTTTTGACTGGCTCAAAAATGATTCCACTGCTTTGTTTCCTTTTAAATCGGGGTAGATTCGATAAAATTTTTCTTTTAATGAGTCCATTTTCTTCACCACCATTAGAACATATGTTCGATTAAATGTTAAAAAAAAAGCGGCGGATACAATTCCTGCTTTTATAGTATATAAAGAAACCTCTATAAAAAAAATGACAACCCTATTATTTAATATCATCCTAATGTACTATTCATTAAACCATATGCCGTTTTTTTTCTGAAGGGAGGAATGCACTAATTTCCCCTAAAATTGGAGAATCGCTAGGGATGACGAGATTGGAGTGCAACCTATTTTCTAAATGGTATATACTTATTTGTTTAAAGGCTTGATTACAGGGTTGATGCTCTAATCCGTCACATAAGTCTTAACACTGATGAATGGGAAAAGACGTTCAATGGGTTGGTGTTCAACAACGGGAGTATGGAGCGATAAGGAAGAGAAAAACAAACGGTACGAGCTGAACATTGGAGCTGAATACCTGGACATTGAGTTTATGGAAACGATGGATACGATGCTTCATGAGATGGTCCACCTTTACAATGCGATTCATGGCGTAAAGGATTGTTCAAGAAATGGCACGTACCATAACAAACGCTTTAAGGCAGAATGTGAAAGGCGAGGTTTTTATTTTCCAAGTGAAAAGAATGACCGATACGGATGGGCTTTCCCTAAGCTAACGGAGAGGCGAAAACGAAAATTAGAGGGTTAGACATTAAACAAGAAGCTTTTGTGATTGCTCGTAAAGGTGGAGGAAGTGGTACCGCTGCTGGAAGTGGTGAAGAGAAAGCTGAGACAGAAGAAAAAAAGAAAACTTCTTATAAGTGGGTTTGCCCTGAATGTGGGTTAATCGTACGATCAACAAAGCCTGATATTGCATTGAATTGCATGATGTGTGATAAACAACTGGAAGAAGAGGAATAACCGAAATAGACCGAAGCTGAATAATCAGCCTCGGTCACTTCTTTAAGGTTTGTTGTTTGAATCGAGTTGCCCACCCCTGCCATTACCATTCAAACCAGCGTAAGGCAATGGGTTGGTGCACGACTCGAAAGATTTGGGGCGATCGGCAAGGAGAAATTAAACTTTACGAGATTAATATAGCTGCTGAATTCCTGGACTCTGATTTTTTTGAAACCATGGATACGCTCTTATATGAATTGGTACATTTGCACAATATTATAAATGTCGTTCAGGATTGTAGCCGTGGCGGGACTTATAACAACCGAAAATTTAAGCAAAGGCTGAAAATCGAGGGTTTTATTTTAAAGAAGATAAGCCAGATAAGCGTTATGGGTGGTACAATCCGAAACTAACAGAAGAAACAAAACAGAAAATCTCAACACTTGGAATCGATGAAAAAGCGTTCATTATAGCTCGTCGAGCGATGGAATTACACCGAGGAGAGGGAAACGAAGCAGAGCAGCCAGAGGAAAGAAAAAAATCTTTTAAATGGGTTTGTCCTAGCTGTGGTTTAATTGTTCGTTCTACAAAGCTAGACATTTCCATTAAGTGCATGGAATGTGAGAATCGACTAGAAGAAAGGGACTGATTAACTCAGTCCTAATTATCTTACTCCAGAAGCTAATTCATTAATTGTATTCCTATTTACTCCTCATTTTTTGGCCAACCATGTTTGAGAAATACCTCGTTTATCAAGCCATTCCCTAATTTACTTCTTTTTTGGTTCTGGTGCAAAAATTATTCGCTAGAAACATAAAGTGTTAGTTTCTATTAAACTGCTAATTCGTGAAGCTAACCCAAGCCGTTTATGGATGAATTCTTTTTGGTTTTGGGCAGACTTCACCCCTTGGTGAACCTGCTTCTTTTTCATCATATGCATCGCTTCTATGCCACTCAGTATGTAAGTAGCTGTACGAAATGATTTCAATCCTACCATCGAACGGACTCGCTTCTTTATAAAACGATGATCCTGTTCCACTATATTGTTCGCTATTGTTACGACGATAAAATAAGTTTGCATCTTCCCCTTTAGCTGAAAAAACAAATATACTCTTTACAAGAGTTCTTTATCGAATTGTGTAATTACTCATAGGGCTTTTTGATATCCTTTTTAATTAACGGCATCTCTGCAAACACAAGCACAAATAAATATTCCATACATATGATAATATGGGAAATCCCAAATGTTCCTTCTTTCGAAGTTTATCCTAAGAAATCGGTATGGTAAACCGATTTCTTTTCCTTTGTCAAAGTTTCAGAACTTTTTTGATTAAATTCTTCACAAACACCCAAACAAACCATTTACGAATACATAAGATAATATGAGAAACAACCCCAATGTTTCTTTCTTTCCAAGTTAACCTCATTTTGGGGGATTGGTTCAGTTGACCAATCCCCCCTTTGTAATTTTATATAAATTTTCATCATTACCATATTTTAAAGTAATTACACTTTTGTCATACTTCTTACTATGGGTACCCAATGACCTATCACTTGAGTTTTCATTAAACAACAATCTACCTTATAAGAAATAACTCTTGTTTTCTTGCCTTTTCTTAATGTTTCTATGAAATTTATACTTAAACCCTAAAAGTGGTTAACTAATAAAAGTATGGCCTGGTGGATCCCCACATTTCTCTTGGAAGTAACCCTCCCAACTCTCGCAGAGTCTACGCTTCAAAGCTCTTTAAAGAGTGAAGGAAAACTAATAAAGATATCCTAACATTACGAGAGTACCCATTTACACACGCTGTTTATTTTTGGTGTTTCAATGGGTTTTTTAACATCCTTCGGATAGAGCTACCCGATCGATCTTCAGCAATAGTCCCACTAGTTGAATAAGTTAATATAATTTCCTAAATCAGCATTCGATAGAGAGGTGGACTATAGAATATCAGCTCTTGATTCGGATTTTAACTCTGCAACTTCAAAATATCACCTACTAAAGATTCTGATATAAGGCTTTTTTTATGCCCTACAAGTATACAGTTCTTTTTGTTGACTATCCAAAATATCACCTATAAAATAGGTCAACCAGATATAAATCTGATTGACCTTATAATACGATTGCCCAATTTAAAGGAATAGCAGATGTGCAGACGACATTAAGTGCACTCATCGATTTATTTTACTCTAACTCACCCTTATATTCTCTTGACCCGTATCCTTGGCTTGTGCTCCCATTTATCAGCAATTTCATTACAAACTATCTTATAAAACTCCCTATTATGTATAGCACCATCATCATTTTCCCAAAAGTCTTCTGATATCAATACTTGGAGGGGAGTATGATAGGTTCGTATGTCTCTGACACAACTGTTTCAGCCTTTAAAGGAAACATTGTTGTATCAAGTTTGATGAAAACATATTTATCAAACTTTTTTATAAAATTTTCCTACTAATTTACAAAAATGAACTTATTTTTGATCAACCTTTATTCCAAAGATAACAAAATCAGAACCCTAACCATCTCAGTTAGGGTTCTGATTTCTTGATATTTTCTATGGATGTAACTGTTTCCTGGTGATGTAAATAGCATGCAATTAGTATATGCAACGTGAGATATTTGATACTGTCTGAAATCCCCAGTTTCGAGCGATCTTATTATAAATCTAGATTTAAAGCCACTCTTTATATAGAAATAACTTTTAAAAAGTTGGGCGATTTATTCTCCTATTAAAATTCTTATAGTTGACCCTTCTGCAATTTTCACTCCTGGGTCTGGTGCCTGACTGACTACCTTATTGCCTTCTCCACTAATATCAAGTTTGAAGTTAACCAACTGTTCTTTAAGTTCTTTACGGGATAAACCAACTAAATTGGGAGTTTCCACCATGGGAGTATCTAGCCAGGTGGTTTCTTTCTCAATTTGATCTTTACGCTTTTTTACACCTAGGGCGCTTAGACTATCTTTAATAATATTTCCCACAATCGGAGCAGCTACTTGTCCACCAAACTGTATAGTTCCTTTTGGATTATCAACGGCTAGATAAACTACAATTTCAGGATCATCAGCAGGTGCAAATCCCATAAATGAAACAATATGATTATTTTCCATATATCTCCCATCTTTAACTTTTTGAGCTGTACCCGTTTTCCCTCCTACCCGGTAACCTTCTACAAATGCTTTTTTACCTGTACCTTGAGCCACTACACTTTCTAGTGCTTCTCTTACCTGCTTTGAAGTTTCTTCTGAAATCACCTTTTTCTTGGCAGTCGGGGTATTCCGCATGACCACTTCTCCTGTTTCCGGATCCACCAATTCTTTAGCAACATATGGTTGATAAAGAGTCCCTCCATTAACGGCAGCTGACACCGCAGCAACCTGCTGTATAGGAGTGACTGAAACACCTTGTCCAAATGCAGTTGTTGCTAATTCAACTGGGCCAACTCGGTCTAAGTCGAAAAGGATTCCTTTACCTTCCCCATGAAGATCAATTCCAGTCTTCTGCCCAAAACCGAAGTTTTTTATATATTGAAACAGAGTTTCTTTCCCTAATCGTTCTCCTAATTCAACAAAACCTGGGTTACATGAATTTTGTACCACTTCGAAGAAGGTTTGTGTGCCATGCCCCTCTCTCTTCCAACAATGTAATGTTGAACCTGAAACTTCAATATGTCCTGGGTCATGAAACTGTTCTTTTGTTAAATTCACCTTATCTTCCTCTAAAACTGCTGCTAGAGTAACAATCTTAAATGTGGACCCAGGTTCATACGAACTCCAAATAGGTAAATTTCGATTAAAGATCTCTTGAGGTACATTCTTAAAATTATCCGGATCAAACGTTGGTCTGCTTGACATCGCTAGGATCTCCCCATTTTGGGGATTCATAGCTATTGCTATAATTCCATCAGGTTTGTAAGTGGCTTGTGTAATGTCCAATTCTCTCTCAATAATCGTTTGAATTTTCGTGTCGATGGTTAAAGTAAGATCGAGGCCATCTACTGGAGGTTGATAGTCATCCGCCATATTTGGCATCCGTTTACCCTTAGCATCGGAATAAAATTTTACTGAACCTTGCTCACCACTTAATTCCTTATCGTAATAAAGTTCCAACCCCATTAACCCTTGATTGTCGACACCAGCAAAACCTAAAACATGCGAAAGATAGCTGTCAAAAGGATAATATCTTCTCGAATCCTCTCCAATATAAACACCTTTCATATTTAAGTCTTCAATTTCTTTTGCCTTATCATATGAGATTTTTCGCGCTTCATTGATACGCACAATCGATGAATTTTGCGTCATATACTTATAAATTTTCTCTTTTGAGATATTAAGTGAACTCGCAAGCTTTTCCGCAGCCTCAGCAGGGTTTGTGATCTGTTTTGGAATTACAAAAACTGTTGGTGCACTTTGATTTGTTGCTAGCTCTACCCCATTCTTGTCAAGGATTTTTCCCCGTTCTGGCTCAAAAGGAACATTTCTGCTCCAGGAGTCTTTGGCACCTACTGTAAGCTTGTCCATAAAAAATTGTACATATCCTAGCCGAATATCAATGATTGTAAATATAAGTATTCCGACTATAAAAGCAATTACTAATCGTTTTCTTACTGTCACATTGGATACCCGTTTCACCTTTGCATCCTCCCCATCATTAACTCATTAGGGGATATGTATGCTTTGACGATTTGGGATATGATTGATATAGATGTAATGACCAATAGATTATTGCGGGTAGTGACAGGTTCGCTGGTACTACCCCTCGAAATAAGTTTGTGGTTTACAAATTAGATCGTTTTGCTAGGTCAATAAAACAACTAATTGAAGTTGCTGATACACTTGGAGAAAAAGAAGTGGAGTTTATAAGCATTCAAGATGAAATTGATACAAGTACAGCCGTGGGAAAAACTGTGTTTGGAATGCTTTCAGTCTTAGCCGAATTTGAACGGGACATTAGACGTTAACGAACCATGGCTGGCCTAAAGACAGCCCGAACTCGGAGCCGTAAAGGTGGAAGAGAATGTAATTTCCCTTAATATTAAAATACCCGTAAGCTTCTCCTGTATCACCGAAATGTAATTTTTATCTATCCATTCCTGCAGTAATGCTTTTTCTTGTTCTCCACTTCCTTCAAGTCTTTTTACAACTGGGGTTGGAACTCTTTTCCGTCGGTGTTTGAAACATCAAAGACATTCACGTATCGAAAGCCATAAAGGACCTTTTTTTCCTTCTCTGTATTCTTTCCAATTAAAGGGGCAATTACTTTTATTTCCTTAGCTCCTTTTTTGACGAAACGTCCTTGTTTTTTCCACTCATTAAATCCTTTTACTAGGGGGCTTGTGGATTTTGCAAGTGAATTTAAAATGGTATTGTTAAAACTGTAGTTATGGGGAGTTAGAGAGGAATTTCAACCACTCCTGGAATTTCTCGCCGTTCATAAGTTCTTGAATCCCTTGATCTAATTGTTCTTTGATTTCTACTAGTACTTTGTTTTTCGTCATTGGTTTTCCTCCTTTGGTTTTTCGATTTCATTTTTCCCCTTTTGCAAGTAGAACGAACAATGAGTTTAGAGAGGGGGCAAGGGTGGTTTGAACAACAAAAGTTTTTTATGTTGATTCGGAAGGCAAAAGGGGAAAATCCATAAAAAAAGAAAGCAGCCGGATATTGGTTGCTCTCCTTTTGTCTTTTATTCTTTTAATTTTTTGTTCTTCAGTTTTTTAGAATTCTAAGGTTTTCGACTCGTTCGGTGTGGGTTGATGGGAAAAGGAACCGGAACCAAGGGGGCGTTTGACCGAAGGGAATTAGTCCCCCTGGTTCGCTTTTTCTTTAATGCCAAAGCGACACACGTATAGGCTGTAGTGCTGCCGCCTAAAGAAGACTCTCAATATTTATCAGTCTTTTCAAAAAATGCATATCTAAAGGCGAACTTGGTCATTAACATAAATGACGTCAACCGATATATATCCATAGAAACAACTACAATTTTTGTCCAACTGGCATTTTTACGAACGTCAATATAATTGTACAAAGGGGGATGAAAATGAGTTACTGGCCAACTGGATATCCAGGTGAATAAAAATAGCACAGAGCTATTTTCGATAGAAATTCCACCAAAAACTTTACCTCCGGGACGAAGTTTATCTTCGACCATCATTTAAGCAATACAGGCACCTATTTTCTCTATTTCAATATCATGTATTTGAAGGAGTAATGACTATGCCATGGCAACAAAAAATTAGATATTTGATTGGCCAGCCTGTCGGTGTTTCATTAGCAAATGGGCAAGGAACGTCAGGTATTTTGTGTGGTACATCTGGTGAAAAGCTACTTGTAATTGAATATTTGTATCAAGCACAATTTGCCTTAAAACAATACAATTTTTATATGATTCAGGATATAAATGGATTTCCACCTTGTCACAACCCCCAACCATTATATTAATGAAAACCTCCCTCTTAATAGAGGGATTTATTTTTTTCTTACTTCACAGTTTGAGAAGGTAGGGCAGTTGGATACCGCGCCAGCTGCTTACATCGCATTGGCCATACTCATTCCAACCTACAGCCAACACCGTTCCGTCAGATTTAACCCCAAAGGTATGACGATGACCCGTCGCTATAGTATCTTTAGGTCACTGGTTCATCTTCAACACCGCTTCCTTCGGTGAAATAAAATCCATATTTCAGCTCCTTGAATATATGCAATTGTATGGTTGATTGATAAAGGAACCATATCTAGCTGTCCTTTACGTTTATTCCATTATCTGGCCTGATAAAAAAAGGGACGTTTTCTTTACTGTTTGAAATTTTTGTATAGATCTCAATACATAGCATTCGTTTTAAATCCTAAATTGATTTTGTTGGTGTTAATGGGGATTTATACTAGTACATACATCCACCATTTCACATAATTTATAAATGTAGATAATTAAGAAAGGAGTGGAGAAAATGTATTGTAAACCATCTCAAGTATTACCAGCGATTGTTCATCCTACTAAATGCTGCACTCAGCACACATACAACAACATTGTTCAACCTCATATCCATCCATCTCACACAAATACCATTAATCATACAAATGTTCAGAATCAACACTACTATCCTCATTCTCAATCTGTTGCAAATGAAGTAACAAGCCAAGACTATAATATGGGACCAGGACCAAGCGTGGCTGGAGCGTATACACCAGGAATGCCAGGACAAGTGGCTGGGGCACATAAGCCATCACCGGGTTATGGTGGTGCTTGTTGTAATTCAGGATATAAGAGGGGTCTATTTCGTTAATTCCCAACAAAGAAATTGGTAAAAAGATAGGCTGTCGAGATTTTCTCGACAGCCTTTCAACATTGAAAAATGTAGTTTTTTTGTTTTCCAATTTTAGATTATTCATTTTTAACCTCCAGTAAACTTGTATATTTTTATACTCTTTTGGCTCTTAACCATGAAAATGAATAGATTGAATTTTACGTCATTATGGATACAAGAACCTCTACGGGCAAAGCCATGTTCCAAATGATGTGCGTCATCGCTGAATTAGAAAGAAACCTGATTGCCGAGAGAGTAAAGGAAGGACTCGAAGCAAGTAAAAGGCGTGGGAAAACCTTACGTAGACCCAGGTTGGATAAAGAAAAGCTTACTGTTGCGCTAAGGATGTATGATAGTAAAGAATATTCTATAAGGGAAATTGTTTCGGCAACTGGAATATCACAAGGTTCCTTATACAGAGTGGTCAATAGAAGAAAGCTTGAAGAACTAAAAAAATAGGGTTTTATTATTTCTCCAAGTTTACTTTGCGGTCTACAGCAGGAACTCTGTCACTAAGTCTTATAGTAACCTTTTTAAAAGCCGGTAATGAGTAAAAGATTGATTCATTACCGGTTTTTTAATCATTTTTACAGGAACACTCTTCAGGTGGACAGACACATTCGATATGCACATCATATGGTTTCGTGTAAATCTTTTTGTCATCAATGACAACAAAAGCTCGGATTGAGATGCGACCTTGCATCCCATGGTTAGGAATGATTTTTGATGAATAATGCCCTTCCTTATCTGTGATTGCAGGATTCGGTGCGACGGTAGACTTATAGTCCTTTTCCTTCACTTCAAAATGAACTTTGAGATTTTCAAGTGGCTTGGAGTCACACAGTACTTTTCCTGTGAGACAGGCACCTTTACATCTCACTTTTGGTGGCACTTTAAACGTCAATTTGACTTCTCTGCATTCCTGGCAGCCTGCATAAACAAAGGCTTTCTCTACGATTTTCTTTTCATCCTCTATCTCAGTGCTTGCCGAGTACTTAACGTCTTCGAATGGCGTATTCTGCGGTACTTTAGCGGCACTTGAAAACCTTCCAAGTTCATCTGTATACACAACATCAGGTTCAAACCGTAAAACTGGACTCGACAGTTTTACTTTCACATCATTCAAGGGTTTCTTGTCACAACAAACTTTTCCGCTCACCTTTCCGCAGCAGTCTATCTCTTTTATATGATCCAGTTCAATGGTCGGATCTTTGCATTGGCAATGAATTTTGACTGTTTTGATCATTGACTTGATCATCTTGTCGCCAAAGATTGTCATCGCCTGAATGGATATGTCTTCAGATTTTCCCGAGACAGGTGTGATCTTTGTTTCATATTCACCTTGTTCATTAGTCCAGGCAGGGTTGGGATTCACTTCCACAGCACCTGGTGATGAATCTATGATAGTAATCGTGATTGCAGCATTTCGGATAGGGGTTCCGTCACAGGTTAATTGCCCGGTCAATTTAGTGCCTTCACAAGGGATGACTTCGCATGGCACTTCTAAAGTAAGTTTAGGCTTTTTACACTTATTACAGCCTGCCATGACTTGGTCAGTGTCCTCCACTGTTTTCCCACTCACCACTGCTTTAGCTGTGTAGAAAGCAGACTGAAAATCAGTTCCGTTTTTCACCTTGACGACCGACGAAAATTCTCCTTTCTCGTTGGTCACTGGAGCAGAAGACCTAAACTTCAGAATTGGTGAACCGGTTAGTATTACCGTGATATTCGACTGTGGTACGCCATCACACGTAACTTTCCCACGCACGACGGCACAGCAATCGATTTTCTTTAATTCACCTAATTTTATGTCCGGTTTCTTACATTTGGCGCAGCGAACCTTCACTTCTCTTGTTTCTGAGGTAACCGTTTTTCCTCCGATTTTCGTTGATGCTGTAATCGAAATGGTCTCATTCACCTCTGGAAAAAGAACCAGAGTTGCTGTAAATTCCCCGTCACCCTGAGTAATCGCAGGATTTGGAGTGATAACGACACGCTTGGATTGTGATTCAATGATAAATGAAATGGCCGCATTCCCTATTGCCCTTCCATCGCAAATGAGTCGACCAGAAAGTTTTGCACCCTTGCACCCGACAGGCTCCTTGATCGTGTCCAGGGTGAGTTCAGGATGTTTACATTTAATACAATCCACTCTCACTGACATCGAATCCCTGACTTCTTTGCCGATGACCACTGCCGTTGCGGTCACGATGACGTTTGGTATGATCGAAGTGCCCGGAACCACGGTCACTTTCGTTGAAAACCGGCCGGTGCTATCCGTGACAGGATTTGGGTTATCAAAGACCAGTCCCGGGAATGATGACGACAGATTAACCGTGACACCTTGGAGGGGTTGATAATCACATAGCACTCTACCACTGATGATGCCTTCACAGCTGATCGTTCCAATGGCATCTAATTGTATCGTTGGATTCGTACAACCTTCAAACGGGAAAATCCCGGAACATCCCCTGGGAGGTAAATCGATATTACAATCAATGAATTTTACTAAGGATGGTTTTTTCTTTTTTCTCACTATACTCATTCCTTTACACAGAACTCTTCTGTTATCTTATTCAAGAATGAGTAGGCTGTTCTCATAAACGGGAGAGTTAAAATAAGCGATGGAATGGTAAATAAAAACCTTCACAAAAACTTTGACTTGATTGAAATATGACGATATTACTAAGGGATGTGTGAAAGCCTAATCACATTTTATATTCCTTTCATAATATGATTTATTAAGAATTGGTTTGAGGTGACGAAATTTTGAGTGAAGATTATTTATGCTGGACAGAGATACCTTATGCAGGGGAAGTGACATCGCCTACTGACCCGGTTACTCCTGAAGCTGGATTGTGGTCACTTATATTTTTGAAACGTGACAAACAAGGAAGTTACCTTGATCCAATTGGGAGAAAACTCCGATTGCCTATAAAACATCCCAGCTTTATCGATTTTGAAAAAGAATTACGGATTGTTCAAAACACATTAAATCAGCTTACACCTTATGAAAAAAATATTGCGAATTATTATGGTACGGGAGTTCCCACCAAACAGTGGACCCCTGTGATCGATCGCTTAATAGATACGTATGATGTAACTCCAACATATGCAGCGCGAATCTTAGCTGCTGTGCAGGCTGCTATTAATGACACGTTGATTGTTGTATGGGATTTAAAATATGAATGGGATGTTGCACGGCCGAATCAATATGATCAGACGCTGGAAACATTTATATGTACACCGCGTTTTCCAACCTATCCATCCGGTCATGCCACCATGTCAGGTTGTGCTGAAGTGGTGCTGAGCTATTTCTTCCCGAAAGAAGCAAAAAAGCTTCGAAAAATAGCTGATGACAATGCGCTCAGTCGTTTATATGCAGGAGTTCATTTTCCATCAGATAATAACGAAGGACTCAGATTAGGAAGATATATTGGAACTGTTATTGTTAATCACTTAAAAACACAACGTAATAGTAATTTAAAACCAATTGATAATCCATTTAGAGATTTCCGGAATGCTAATATTTTTTCAGATGACTACCAGCAATTTATTCCCTATGATTTCCCCAAAACATGTACTTCTCTTGTAATGGATAAGAAAAAACTTAGTTCGGGTAAAGATAATAACATTCATGTTCCCAAACCATTATTATATTTATAGACCTCTTCAAACCGAAGAAGTTTCAGCTTGTAGACAAAGTCTAAAAACTAGACCAAGTCTAATAATGCTCAAATTCCAATAAATCCTAATGAGAAGCCAGGAGAGAGTTCAAATCATATGATGGGTGATAATAAGGACACAGGTGATTTCCAATAAAAGTATTGCCAACTATTATAAAGTTAGAAAAAGAGTCAAACCCTTTGTTTTCCTAGATAAATCAAACAGAGGAATAGTTAGAAATGTATAGAGTATACATTTCTAGTTAACATAAAGTTAAATTTTCGTAAGGTAGAAAAAGAGCCAAACCCAGATTTATCAAGGGTTTGGCTCTTGGTCGGTTTTTATCGTTCATACACCTTTTTATACATCGTTGATTTATCAACGTTTCTAGCTTCTTCAGAAGCCTGGCAACTGCATAAAAAAGTGGGGTTTTATGCAGTATCAATAGGTAGCAATTACCCCTTAAATAAATACTTTAATTTTTCCCAAAAGGACTTCTTTTCAGGGTTCTCGTTATTCTCGTCTTCTTTGGCACTCGCGAGAAGTAAAGATGATTGCATAGATTCTCGTAAGGATTCAACTAACAATCTATCACGCCTCTCTAAGCTTTCTTCAATGTACTTAGATTGGTTATTAAAGATTTCATTTTGTTTCTGTATGGCTTCTGTTAGATTTCGTATGTGTTCGTCTTGCTGACCTAGGCGATCTGCTTGTTCTTCTAACTTCTCATTCATCTTAGTTAAAATCTCACCTATCTCATGCTTCTCACGTTTGCCCTCGCCGTTCTCAACGTCAATAGTGACAGGGACTCCACTATCTGTAAGTATCTTATCAACTTCTTCTGTGGTTTTACCTTCTTCATATAGTCGTCTCATATTCTTTATAACGGGTATAGCTTCTTCATGAATGTTATAGGCTTTATGTTGTTTACGAATCCTTACCAAGTGCTTGTGGTTCGTTAAATAACGCCTTAACGTTTGATGGGGTATGTTCAGCTGGTCAGCTACTTCGGTGATTTTATACCACTTCTCACTCACTCACACCCACTCTCCTTTCACTCACTTATACATATTGATTCTATAAGTGTAAGGGGTTAACCTCCTTTATTCTCATGAAAAGAACCACAGTTTGCTCATGCTTGCATACGCACCATCTGATTATGCCAGAAGGGGAAAGCCTCCTTACCAACCCTAATGCCTTGAGGGCATTGTCCGTTGCCTTTATGGCAACGTTTTGAGGTCAAAAAGAATAAAAATTTAACTCTTGATAAAAGTTACTTAAAATCATACAATAGAAGTAACAAATTTCAAGAGGAGATTTGATTATGAAGACTTTTATCTGTCAGAGCTGTAATAAACATTTAGAGATTAATAACCGGGTGTACGAAAAAGCGTATAAGGGATTTGAGGACTGCTTGGATTGTCGAGCTTCACATGGCGGCAAGCGAGACGGAGCTGGTCGACCATCACTTGGTACCACGAAAAAAGTGTCCATCACGTTGCCTGATGAGGTATGGGAACGAATAGACGACTCTAAAAAAGAACAGTCGATGTCAGCTTTTTTACGTGAGTTGATCATGGAGAATTTTGAATGAAGTGTTCGTATTGTGAAGTAGAAAATGAAGGTTTAGGGGTCTCACCACATGCCCATCAAGTTAAGGGCAAATTATTACCCCAAAAGTGAAAAAACGCTATCCTTTTCTATAATATGATGGAAAGAATGGTTTTTTATGTTTCGCAAGGTTTCAGATGAACTTTCCCTCTTTTCACAGGAATTACAACGATCTTTAGGTTTATTTGGCTGGTTTATTTGGCATGCCTTTTTTCAGTAGCATAGACAATTGTTTTGTAGAAAGAGCTCTACACTAACCATTCATCGGTATTAGCTGTGAACGCTAGAATAAAGTTGACAGTTTTTGCTTGATAAGATTTTACACTTTTGCTCAATCAACCTACTACTTTAGTAAAATAGATTGTGACGTTATTTTACTGGAGCTTAGGGATTTGGAGGAAAAGTTAGTGTTATATGTAAAGATCCATGAACTACGTAAAAGAAAATTTAAAGTAGCACAAATCGCTAAGGAGCTTAAGATTTCAAGACCAACTGTCTATAAGTATCTAGAAATGACATTTGATGAAGCAAGAGCATACATAGAACAGCCTATGGGGAAGAAGAAAAAATTGGATCACTATAAAGACTGGATACTTGCCTGGCTAGAAGAGTATCCTCACCTGAGTAGTGCCCAAATTCATGATTGGCTTTTAGAGAGGTATCCCGACCTATTGGTCGGTGGAAGTACTGTGAGATCTTATGTGAGAGATATTCGTGAAGTCTATCAGATTGAAAAAAAGGTCATTGTCCGCCAATACGAAGCAGTTCCTGAACAACCAATGGGCAAACAACTTCAGGTAGACTGGGGTGAAACAAAACAGAAGACGACAGACAACAAAGAAATCAAACTGTACTTTATTGCCTTTGTACTCGCTCACTCCAGACATAAATATATGGAATGGCAGGCACGTCCGTTTACTACAAGAGATGCGATCAGATGTCATGAAAATGCATTTCAATTCTACGGAGGAAGAACAGAAGAAATTGTCTATGATCAAGACCACTTAATCACAGTGAGTGAAAATGCAGGTCAGCTACTTTTAACAGCAGAATTTCAAAGCTATGTGAAAGAGCGTAAATTCAAAGTTCACTTGTGTAGAAGAGCTGATCCGGAATCTAAAGGCATGATTGAAAATGTAGTGAAATACATAAAAGGCAATTTCGCTGACAGTCGAGTGTTTAGCGACATAGAAGATTGGAATGATCGAGCACTACAGTGGCTTCAACGAACAGGGAACCATCAGGTTCACCAGACAACGAAAAAAAGACCAGCAGAAGTGTTTCTCCTCGAAAAGCAACACTTACAGCCAGTCTCTTCGTTACTTTCATATGAAAGTACCAATAACCAAAGTATAACAAGAACTGTAAGCAAGGACAACACGATCCGCTATAAGTCAAACCGCTATTCCGTCCCATTAGGGACTTATCAAGCAATGACTGAAAATCTTGTATGGATTGAAGTGACAAACGAAGAACAACAAACTCTTGTAATACGTAAAGAAGCAAATGGTGAAATCATTACCGAACACTTTATTAGTTCAGAAAAAGGAAAACTCATTCAAAACCGTCATCATACTCGCGATCGCTCAAAAGGGATTGAAGAGCTTAAGCAACGTCTCATCTCTTACTTTGAAAATCAGACTCAGGCAGCTGCATATTTTGATGAGATCAGCCAAAAATATCCAAGGTATCGTCGAGACCAGTTTGCGATCATCTACAAGGTAATTCAACAGTATCCAGCATTAATTGATACTGTTATGACCAAGTGCATGACAGAGAAACTATACAGTGCAAATGATTTTCGTGATATTGCTCATCACCTTAATACATTGCGTGATGAACCAATTAAAGAGGTACAATCTTTTTATGCCAAACCAGCAAAACATCCTCATATTAAGGCCCCTACTCGCTCATTAAATGCGTATACTAGCATTCTGGGAGGTCGAGCATAATGAACAAGACGGTGCATGAATTACAAGATCAATTTCGTCAGTTACGTTTATCAGAGACTGCGGAGGAGCTGCCACAGCTTCTTCGCGAAGCTGAAAAAGCATCCTGGACCTATTTGGAATTCTTAGAATCTATCACACGATATGAATTAGCAAAACGAGAAGCAAAGAGCCTTGAAAAAAGAATGAAATGGGCACGCTTCCCTTTCGTGAAGTCATTAGATGAGTTTGAACTAAAAGGTCAAAACGTTCTAACAGCCCGCCAGCTTTCTCAACTTAGAGAATTAAGCTGGTTAGAGCAACAGTATAATTTAATTCTCCTAGGTCCCCCTGGCATTGGGAAAACCTTTATCGCAATAGGGCTGGGACTCGAAGCAGTTTACAGAGGATTTAATGTTTACTTCGCTACAATGGGTGAGCTTGTGCAGCTTTTAAAGACAGAAGAATATCTGAATAAATCTAAAGTCCAGCTCAAACGGATAAGAAATGCCGATCTTGTGATTATCGATGATTTGATGTATATGGCGATGGATCAAAGAGAAGCAAACTTATTTTTTCATTTAATTAATCATTTATACGAACGAAGTTCGATTATCCTTACCTCAAATAAAGGTCCTGATGAATGGGGTAATTTAATTGGAGATCAAGGCATTACGACAGCTATTTTAGACCGTTTACTTCATCGTGTGGAAGTCATACATGGTGGCGAGGATGAGGAAAGTCATCGGATGAAAAACCGAAAGAGCATTTTTTCAGCAGGAGTGTAAAAAGGAAACGAGCAAAAAGTGTAAAATTCAACTTGACGTCTACATTAGCTTGATGGGCATGTGACGGTACCCCTAATTGGCTATGTATATACAGCTTTATTTAACAGACATCGTTTGGGTAAGACTAATTTAAAATGAAATAATTAATTGACTTGATCAATTTACAAAGTCGACTTTTTTTATCGTAACTACCTACAAAATTCTCATAATGTAAGTTAAGTTGGAAGGTACCATCCTAATTACCTATTGTTACAACTTGAATTTCACCTTGATTATTAATATACTTTTATATGTAATATCTTAGTTACTAAGATATTTTCACAAAGGAGGATCATGGTTTGAACATCTTTGAAAATTTATTAACTTCATTAAAAAGAGCAAGTGAAGTGAGTGTTGAGATTATGAAGCCTAGAGATGAAGGAGAGATTAATCATGGTTTAATGATTTTTCTTTTTATGATTCACAGTAAACGCGAAATAAAAACAAGTGAAATTTCAGAACATTTTGGTGTGACATCAGGTGCTGCAACTGGTATTGCTGATAAGCTTGAAAACTTAGGTTTAATTGAAAGGCACCGAAGCGAAACAGACCGAAGAGTTGTCACGTTATTTCTTTCTGAAAAGGGAAGAAAACTTGTACAAGATAAGAAAAAAGAGCATGTGGAGTTGTATCAATACATTTTGCATGATTTTTCTGAAGAAGAGCTATTGAACACCATCCACATGTTAAATAAAATTTCAGACAAAATTGATAGTTATAACAGCAAGGAGGACCTGTAATGAAGATTTTAGTAACAGGTTTTACGGGAAAAGTTGGATTTCAGGTTGCTAACTATTTAAAGATTAAAGATATTCCGATGGTATGTGCGGTTCGAAACATTGAAAAAGCCAAAGCTAAGTTTGGTGATGCATACGAATATGTGAGTCTTGATTTTTTAGATTCAAGTACATTTGATGGGGCTCTTGAAAATGTTGACCGTATTTTTCTAATGTACCCACCGGGTGAAAATCTTCAATTTAAAATATTTTTAGAAAAGGCAAAAGATAAAGGGATTAAACACATTACCTATTTATCGTTAAAAGACGTGCAATTCATGCCATTTATCCACCATTACAAAATGGAAAAGCTGATAAAAAGCTACAAGATACCTTATACATTCGTTCGAGCTGGGTATTTTATGCAAAATTTAAATGATTTTCTTTGTAAGGAAATTAAAGAAAGACAACGTATCTTTGTACCGGCAGGTAATGGAAAAACAAGCTTTGTTGACACTAGAGATCTTGCTGAAATCTCTGCTCTATCGTTGGTTGATGAAGTAAAGCATAAAAACAAAATCTATGTTATCACAGGGAATGAAGCCCTCGACTTTTTTGATGTCGCAAAAATAATGACTGAAGTTCTTGGAGTGAAAATTGAATACACAAACCCTTCAGTCAAAGAATTTAGAGAATTTATGAAGAATATGGGTGAAGATGAAGTATTTACAAATGTTGTCGTGGGAGTTCATATGCCAACGAAGCTTGGCCTTGCAAAAGGAATTAAGCATGATTATGAAAAAGTAACGGGCAAAATGCCTACAAACATTAGAAAATATATTGAGGATTTCAAAGAGAATTGGCTCTAGTGAATCTATGAAGACCCATGATTTTTGTTGCAAAAGAAAAAACGGTTTTTGTAGGAAAGTAATTAAAAGAGAATATTTTATTCATTATTTTTTATTGTTTCATACAGATCATACTAGAAACTAAGGGAGAGATGGATATTATGGGGTTTATTCAAGATATAAAACCTATATTCAAGAAGAATAATATAAAGCTGCGAGAAAAAATCCAAGAGGACAATCATATTTTTACCTTTATTTTCGAAAAAAGTGATCAATTAAATTGGAAGGCTGGACAACATGGAGTCTTTAGTATTGCCCATAGGAAAGTAAACAAACCTACCAGACCATTCAGCATTGCCTCAGCAGCATCTGAAGATAAAATTCAAATTTCCATGCAAATCACTAATAACCCTAGTGAGTTTAAACAAGCAATGTTAGAATTAGAACCTGGTATGGAAATATGTATGCGTGGACCAATTGGACCTATGTACATTGATTCACCTCAAAAGCCAACACTATTTATAGCTGGTGGACTAGGAATTACCCCATTCAGAGCCATTATAAAAGATTTAACATCCCAAAACCATAATGAACCTATCTATACCCTTTTTTATATAGATAGTTCAGAAAATTTTTTGTATTCAAATGAATTGGATGAACTAGCAATCAAACATCCTTCTATTAATGTGCAATATTACCAAAAGAGAAATTCACTTTATAATGACATCTCAACTTATATCACATCCAATGGAAATAAAGGGTATTACTATGCTGCAGGTACTCAAACTATGGTTGCTTCTATATCAAACTTTTTAAAATCCAAAAACGTCAAAAAAGGTAACATTAAAAAGGATATTTTTAGAGGTTATAAATCATAATCCTATTATTGAGACAAAGCTACTAGGTTGTGGAGAGACACATTCAAATAAGACTAAATAAAAACCTAAGCTACCATGACTCTAAACTCTACCGGAGTCTGGCAGTTTAATTTTGTAAAAGGTCGACAATAATTATAATAATACATGTACGATTCTATTTTCTTTCGTAGTGTATAGTTGATCAAAATTTTGATAGACAGAAAAAACAATTAGAAGAATTTGGATACGAACGCATTTTCTTTGAAAAAGTAACGGGTACAAAGCGAGAACGTCCAGAGTTTAACCGTATGTTGGATTTTTTGCGAAAGGAAGACACTGTTGTAGTAACAGACATAACAAGACTGTCTAGATCTATAAAGGACTTAATTGAAATCACTGATATGATTTCAAAAAAAGGTGCTCACCTTAAAAGTCTAAAAGAATCTTGGCTAGATACAACGACAGCTCACCGGAAAATGCTTTTTACAATTTTTACTGGTATTGCACAGTTTGAAAGGGATCTAACCTCAGAGCGAACCAAAGAAGGAATTATGGCAGCAAGAAAACGGGGAAAGCATCCAGGAAGACCAAAAACTGATGAAGAAAAAGTTCAATACGCCATCTATTTAATTGAACAAGGTCTTAGTCGAACAGCAGCTGCTGAAAAAGCTGGTATATCTCGGATGACACTCTATAGAAAATTACTACAAGGCGAATAGAACAATATTTATTACAGAAGGCAAAGTATCTGTTGATCTACTTTTCCCCTGGTTACACGAACTCTGGTACTGGGCCTATTTGTAGCACAATACGATTAAATTCTCCACAAACACCCAAACAAACCATTTACGAATACATAAGATAATATGAGAAACAACTCCAATGTGTCTTTCTTTCCAAGTTCATCTCATTTTGGGGGAACTGGTTCAGTTAACCGATCCCCCCTTTTGTTAAGGGGGTAATTAAGAACTTATGTTCTATTTATAGAGTAATCCCTTTCCAATTCTCTTCAATGGTTTCCCTCTTCTCGCTATGTCTTTTATAAATAGTTTAAATTTCGACATAGCAAGCTATCAATAATACTTATCAAAATTATCAAAAAACATTTTAACTTTTATTAGAAATAATCTTACGGACTAGAGCAGCTACCCTGTCACTTAGCCTTAAAGCATGAAGGGGTCAAACATGCTATTTAATTACATCAAACCACGAATAAACCTATAAAGGAAATCTGTAAAATCACCAATATCAGTGAAGCTACTTTTTATCGTCGATGGAGAGAGTATAAGAAATAGAAAAGTGAGCTGCCTACATCTACACACTAAAATGCCTCTTAAAATTGCCAACAGGTTTCGTACAGACGCGACCTAATTGATTCTACCAACGTATATTTTCATTATTAATCATTGTCTTCCTCATTTTATATTTCTGTCTAAACGTACAGGGAATCAATTGAAATATGTCCAAATTGTGTCTAAACGTACAACTTTTCACTTTTGGTGACGTGACCCCTACTAGTTGGAATCATAGAAAAAGACACCTTATAACAGTGAAAATGAACAAATTTCCAATCAGTTATGGCATCTGTACAAGCCCTTTTAAACATCTCTAATAGAATACATTGAGGTGATTAAAATTGGTGAAAATTTTTATTGATCCAGGGCATGGAGGAAATGACTCAGGAGCAGTTGGGAATGGATTACAGGAAAAAAATTTAACCTTGCAGATTGCTTCCATGATAAGAAATATTTTAATAAATGAATATCAGGACGTTTCTATTAAGATGAGCAGAACTGGTGATCAAACCGTTAGTTTAACTCAAAGAACAAATGATGCAAATGCTTGGGGAGCAGATTATTATCTCTCTATTCACATTAATGCGGGCGGAGGGACAGGTTATGAAGACTATATTTTCCCAGGGGTTAGTACTCCTACTACCACTTATCGAAACCATATCCATGAAGAAATCTTAAAGTTAGTAAATTTCACGGACCGCGGAAAAAAGACAGCAAACTTTCATGTACTAAGAGAGTCCTACATGCCATCAATATTAACAGAAAATGGTTTTATTGATAATATGAATGATGCAAACAAGTTAAAGACCACTAGTTTTATAAGTAATATTGCCAAAGGTCATGTAAATGGCTTGGTAAAAGCATTTGGCTTAATAAAAGTACCAGAGCCAAAGACTTTATACAAAGTACAGATTGGTGCTTTCAGCGCAAAATCTAATGCAGAAAGATTAGCAGCAGATGCAAGATCTAAAGGTTTTGAGTCGATTGTACTTTTTAGAGACAACCTATTTAAAGTCCAAATGGGAGCCTTCTCTTCAAGAGAAAATGCAGAAGATTTGGCTGAAAGAGCAAGAAACGCAGGGTTAGAAGTAATAATCGTTCAAAAATACTGAAGATGACTTCCTCTTTTGGGGTAGCGTCCCGAAAATGCGGATTTACAACGTTAAGCTGTTTGTAGAGTTTGAAATTGACGTGGACCGAAAACGCCAGAGACGCGATTCGCCTACATCAGCTAATCGTGGATGGCAGATGCTTGCCCTCATATCTCGTTGAGTTACCTGACTGCACTTTCCGCAAAGATTTTAAAGAAAAAAGAAGAGTCTGTCGGTTGATAGACTCTTTTCATATAAACCAATCCTTATTTTCGTATTTTAGTGTACCATTATTCGTAAAATGATTTCTAATTGCGCCACAGAGCGTTTCTCCAACATCTATAAATATCCAATCGATTTAATTCAGTATTGAGCAATGTTTAAATCATCAATTTTCCATGTATCGCCGTCTTTGATTAGATCAAGTGTTGCATAAGAAATCGATTTGCTCGATATCTCATTAGCCGTAATAATATTGTTAAAAGAAGCAAGTATTTGCATTCGATTATCCGTATAGTCACCTCTATACAGCTTCAAATTCTCAACATTTGAGGTAACATGGCTTCCTTCAAAATTCACTTCGGAATCGCCTTCAAAAGAGACCACTTCCTTAGCTTTTTCGGTTAATAGGGCTTCAACCTTCTTTTTATCAGGTTCATTTTCAAAAACATAATATTTGTTAATAAATTCTTCCGCTACTAAATGGGCTTTAGCTTCTTGTTGGTCTTCTGGTGTTTGCGCAATCGATTTATTTTCTTCTTGTAATTGTTTCACATCTGTTCGGGCGGCCGTTAACTCTTCTTTTAATTGACCTGTATGAAAAAATAGATACCCGCTTAAAAGTACACAAGCCGAAAAACCAATAATAATATACCGTTTCATGTCTCTTCCCCTTTCTTACAAACCAAGAATAAATTTAGGGTCTTGAAAGTTATCGAGTCTTTTAACGGGCTCATATTTAACCCGATGTTCGAAATGCAAATGACTTCCAAACGAGTATCCAGTATTTCCGCAGGTACCGACCTGCTGACCACGTTTGACTTCATTTCCTGCTCTTGTTTCTAGGGAATTTAAATGAGCATAGGCACTATATTGACCCTTTCCATGTTTAACAATCACTAAGTTTCCATAAGTGCCACCATTTCCTGAAACAATGACCTCACCATCTTTTACAGAATAAATCGGGTCACCTGTTGAGCAATCAAAGTCTATCCCTTGATGAAATTGCTTTTCTCCTGTCCCTGGGTCTGATCGCCACCCAAAAGAGCTAGTAATTTGAACGACTTTTAGAGGAAACGACCATTCGCCTTTCTTTCCTGTTTGGACGACTTCTCCTGCCCCACCGTTATAATATTTCATCACCGCTTCAATATAGCCTATATCCCCATAACAAGCCCCTAACGGCTTAGCTTCCGCACGAATACACGTATAGTTTTCGGGATTTGAGACTTGGGTCATCATGTATTGAGAAAACTCAACAGCAAGCTCCTTCGTGTATTTTCCTCCCCGATCTTTTACATAACCGATAAAGCCTGACCCAAAATTATAACTTTGAAGGGCTAGATAAATATCTCCACCCGCTGCCTGAAGAGTCCTTTTAAAAACTTTTACCCCTTGCTCAATGGACTTTTCAGGACTGACGATACACCCAATCCGCCCACATAGACTTTCAGAACTTTGCATAGGGTCAAGCCCTCGCCCTGCTGACTCCTGTTGCATAAGTGCCATAATGAGTTCCGTATATTGTTCAATGCCTTCTTTCTTGGCATATTTCCGAATGAGTGACTCATACCGTTTTACTTGCTCACTAACAAGGGCTGTGCCATTTTCCGAAATAAAACCTGGTTCTTGTTCTTTTTCGCTATCACTCACAACAAGAAAGATCAGCCCCGCAAAGACGCCGATTAAACCAATAAAGAGAGCGAGAACAATATAAATGACCTTATTCATGCTCTTTCGCCCCCTTACGGTTTTCTGTTTACGTTAGATGATGTGATGTCAGATTCTTGTCGTTCTACTTTTCGTTGAGGGGTTCTTGCTCGATCTCTTTGTTGTTGCTGTTCATTTGGATTCGACTCGCTAAGGTGATTTCTTTCGTTGATTTGTTGTTGAGCTTCCCACTGTGTAATGGGCTTATCTTCAACCATTTGTGGTGTCCGATTACTTCGATCTACAGAAGAATTTTTATGGTTTGAAGGTTGAATACGGTCTTCATTCCATACTCGATGATGTTCTTCTGGAGAGCTTGATTCTGTTTTTTCTTTTATATCATTATCCGACTCTACTTGAGGGGTACGTTTAAACCGACTTTCACGATAGCTCCCAATGTCTACAACATTTGCCGAATGGGAATCTATTTCTTGCGGACCATCCGCTGTTCCTGTTACTTGTGTCGTCTGTTGTGGCGTACGATTTGGTTGATCAACTTCCTCTGACTTTGCTTCAGCAGGATTTGAAGCCTGTGAAGTTTGCTCTGTCCGGTTTGCTTTTCGTTGTTCTTCAGATACTCGATTTTGAGACAATGGCATGTCATTTTTAGCGCGTTCAGGTTCTTCTCCATTCATTTCATCTAGCCTTCTTTTACCTTCTAAATAGGCTGAAGCACTTCCACCTGTTACCGTATTTAACGCCCATTCAGTCGCTCGTTCTCCTGCGTCTGTTGCTCCTTGTCGTACTTTTTGATAAGCATTGTTTATGGTATTGCCATCTACCGTTGTCACTTGCCCTGCTGTGATAAACTCAACAATTTTGTCTCGGTATTTAATCATGAGAATAATAGACATGGAGATAGCAACCACGTTTAACATGTAATGAGCAGGTGTAGTCATTGGAATAGTTTCATACATGATGGTCGTAATCGCAAACATCAGTAGAATAAACACGCCGACAAATACTTTCATAAAGAAAAGACCCGCCATTCTTCCAAAGGTGTACCATCCACTGTTAGCGAATCTAGGCAACATGGAGACCATTAGAGAAATTGGTAATACAATCGCTATAATCATGATTAACACTTGAATCCCTGCATTGAGAAAAGCAATGAGCAACATAGGAATCCCAAGCAATAAAGAAAAAACGAGCGACACGAGCGCGATACCAATTTTCATTGGAATGTAGGATTGAGTCATATATTTATTGTCAAATTGCTTTACATCTTCCCTGACTATTTCCTGACGTTTTGCATACCCTTCCTTTGTCGTAGTGGTTGATAACAATTTATCTATTCGATTTTTATCGTTTTTCAAAATATCTTTCTCTATAGTAGTACCGTAATTCATGATGAGATAAGGTTTTCTTACAATTAAATCATGATATTGATTTCGCACAATGGCGATACTTCCTTCAAGCTCCTTGCCTTCTTCCACGTTTTCATCTGTCAAAGTCACGCCCGCTTTCATCACTTGCCCTTGGGCTTCATTGGTAATACTATTTAGTGTTTTCAAGAAATAATCACTATTAGAAAACCAAACAACTGCTAAAATGATTACCGCTGCCAAACTTCCTGTTGCTTTTAAAGCCTTCATTCCATTCCGTTCCATCATGTAGTAAAAGAAAATCTGAAGCACTGCGACAACAAAAAACAAAATCGCGAAAGATTGATACAAGTTGTCATAAATGACTTCTGCCACCTTTGAAATGTTATCGGCCCAACTATCTAAAAAATCCAATCCATATAATAATCCAAGTCCTGTATCGATTAATTGAGCAACGATCTTTGTCATGGAAAAAATCATATTGGCAAAACTATTCATAGCCTTGTCAATTTCCTCCACAGTAAAAGGGTTCCAGTCTCCCTCAATATTGGTCACAACTTCATAATGGCTGTAATCATACCGCTTGCTATCCAATACGACCCCACCGGACTCCGCTTCTTTGGGTTTTACTGTAGTTGATTTTTCCGCTGCCATTGCTAAACCTGAAGATAAAAACAAACATGTTAGTAAGATAGCAAAGACCTTTTTAAACATAGCTTCCATTTCCTTTTAGTTCTGGCATAAATCTTCATTCTCTACATAAATAGGCTCTGCTGACTTCATATCTTTTTCAGTTGCTCCCGCTTTATAATCACCATTCTTTTTAACAAATCCCTCAGTAACAAAGTCATTTTCTCGGATTTCATAGGTAATAGTAATAACCTTTCCTTCATCAAAAACCTTTGTACAGGCTTTATCTCGTTTTAATTCATTAATATTTTCAGGAAGACCAGGTTCTTTTAAAGATACATTCTCTAGCTTAATAACCTCATCAATCGCTTTGTCATAAGAGTTGCCACAGGCTACCAATAACATGGCAGCCGTCACAACGATTCCCGCTCGCTTCATCATATTTCAAATTCCTCCTCTGCTTTAGCTGAATTGGACTTTTCAACGGTTTTAAAGGCTTCTTTCCACTCATAAAACAAGCAATCAATGGACAGCTTCCCTGTACGACCGTAAAAATCGGAAAACAAACATTGCCCTTTCTGCATATTCCCTAACATCTTTTGATTGCTTTCTGTAGGAGCAAGCCCGACATACTTTAAAATATCTGGACGCTCTTCCTTCTCGTCAAATGCAAACTTAGCCCCAATATTTCCTTTGGAATCTTTATCCTCGTTTACATCACTGACGGACTGTGTCACTAAATACAGTTGATTTTTATAGGAACGGCCAATCCGTTTAAGAGAGTTAATTAGCTTCTTACCGCCCTTTGCCCCTGTCAACATCCACGCTTCATCAAAAATAATGGCGGTTTTCTCTGCCTTATCACGACTTCCGAACTTTTCACAGAACTTCGATAAAGGCACCATCATACAAACGGATTTTCGTTCACTATCGCTATAATCCTTGGGATTATCATCCTCTTTCGGAAGATCAAGCCCCTCGATTTGTAAAATGTTCACCTTTCCATCCAAGTGAATGCTTTTCGTCTCTCCTGTAGAAAAGATTAGTTGTAAAACACTATTTTGAGTCATCTGCCATAACAGTTGACCCGCTCGGTTTACAGTAATCTCCTCAGACTCCATCAGACGCTCTACAACCGTCATTAATCCTACTTTCTTTCCTACTTTTCTTTCCTCTATGACCTCGGACAGCGTCTTCAAAACGGCTGTTTTGACGTCGTCTTTAGACGACATGTCATAAATTTGTTCCATGACCGCTTGTGCTGTATCTCGGGCTTCATAGCCTTCCAAGAAGCAAATAGGGTCAAGGACGCCCCAGTTTTTAGGGTCGTGGGGATCCAAAGTGATGTAATGGAACGACTCTACAAGCTCTGTAAACAAAGGGTATTGCTCTTTCATTTCAGGGCTTTCAATGGCTTTTCGGAACCATTTTTCAATTTCTGTCTTGGGGTCTGTCATTAAGACCTTTACATCTAAGAAAGAAAGGTACATAAGAATTAATTTTACAAGGAAGGATTTACCCTTCCCTGTTTGACCCGTTATACTAATATGGGGGCTATCGGTTACGGCGCCAAGAATCCCCTCATTAGCAATGAATGGGTGGAAAAGGACTATGTCTCGACTACTAGCAATCGAAGACGATAGTTCTTTTCTGCCCGAAGTATTATCGACTCGACCAAAGTAAAAGCCAATTTTTGACCCCAATGTTTTCGATACGGCGAATAGATTTTCTACAAAAGCGATATGAGTCGTACGTTGAAGCCAATTTCTTTCAAAACTTAACGGCTCCCCATGAAGAAATTTATAAAAGAGTTGTAGTTGATCGGCGACTGGCTGTACACAACTGATTTCCTTAAACTTCATATATCGCCGTACACTTGTAGCTCTTGATTTACATTCCTCTTTCGTCCTTCCAGTAACAACAATCGTTGCCACCCAATGTAAAAACCCGACATCTTCATTTCGTAACTCATTTGTTAAGCGACTAAGCATATGACGACCTTTTGAAATTTTATCGTCTACATCTTCTCCTGCTTCTGCCATATCCCGATCAGTTTCTTGTAACCTCTTTTTTGTGAATGAGACTTTACGCAATATGGCGTCCTTATTCTGAAATTGAGCTTTAATATGCACTTCTACTGGAAAAGGAAGCGATTGAGCACGTTGAAACAGATGACTGTATTCCATATCTAATGAAAAATCGTCGACCACTAAATGAGAGATATACGTTTCACCTTCAGGTGTAGAAAGCTTCAAATATCCCATTTCTGTAGGGTCAATAATGCAGTTGGTAATGTTCGTTATCCCTCTCATTTTCTTTTGCTCTTCAACAGAATGGTGAATATCTCGTAAGAAGGTATAACGGTTGACATAAACAAGGGAGTCTTCTGATAACCGTTTTCCACCAACAGTTTGAACTAATTGAAAGAGATCTTCTTCCAAAGGGGAGAATCGTTCAAAAAGCGAATGATCTGCTTCTCGTTCAAACCCAAACATATTAACAAGTTGATCTGTTACACTACTAAACGCTCCTTTTAAAGCTCCTGCAAAGTAATCCGTCTGAATAGCTTCTACACTTTTAAGTCGAACCCCTAAAATAAACTGATATTGCGTAATAGCTCCTAGCTCTTGTTCCAAAAGTTGAATCGTTTCCTTGTTGTAATACTTCCCTGCTTCCTTTGTATCTTCATGAAAGTCTTTTTCAATTTCATCAAACCGTTCTCTTAAATTCATTTGGTGAGGATACATTTCAAGGTGAAAATCTCCGTAACGCTCTAGCTCCTTGAAAAATAAAGTAAATCGGTCTTTTACTTCACGAAGAGATTGAGCATTGTTCGTTGGAATCATTTCTGGAGAGACAGAATAATAGGTATACACATCTCCGCCTCTTGTTAACATCATATTCTTATAGAATTGCTTCATAGGCGCTTTTAGATTCATAGACAATGGTATTAGTCCTCCTTTTCGAAAAGCTCCTTTAAGGGGCTATAGAATCCCTTATAAGGCTTTCACTCGTTTTTGTTCTTCCTCAACCTCTTGTTTGAACAAATATTCCTCAAAATCAAGAAGATGTTCAACCTCGCCCTCTTCTTCAGGAATCTCATAATAGACTGGCTCTAATTGAACGGTTTCATCTGAATAAAGGATCACCTCGTCATTGCAATACCGCTTTTTTGGAAACTTTATCGTAATCAAGTAAACTCCTATATCCCACAAATAGTTATGAATCTTCTTTCCATCCTTCCTTAACTTGTACAGAAGACCCGAGACCACAAACGGAATGCAGATATACAGAAAAACTGTTAAGCCAGGTATAAGGGAACCAACACCATTAAAAAAGGTTCGGAATCTGAACATGATTGCCAAGGTAAGAAGCGCAATGACCACTCTTGCAAGGGGTACACCAAACGGCAAACTGAATTTCCCAAGTCGATAGAGGGTAACAGGTTCTTCAAAAATACCTTTGTAGTTATAGGTTTTCATTTTCTTCCTCCCTTACTGCAGCAAGACTAATTGCCAATTAGAATATTTCCCACTTCTTTTAATGAATTCAGCATACTTTCAGGGCTACCAACCGCAAAGAACACAACTCCCGCAACTAGAATAAATCCGAGAAAACGCCCAATCTGTTGTTTGAACAAGAAGAAAACAGAAAATACAACAAGCCCGATGGCAACAGCGTTACCGCCTTCTGTCACAACCCAATCACGTACTCCTGAAAGTGTAGGTAATGAACCAAGTACCATATTGTTTAGCATGTTAAACATATTATTTTCCCCCTAATGTGTTTTTCATTTCTTGAACATAATACTTACCGCTATCTTTCTTAATTGTGAGCGTGAACCGCTCTTCATTCGTGATGTCAATTTCCTTCTCCTTAAAGGTCACAATCGCTTTTACAGTAAACGTGTTTTTACTTTCAGTTTGATAAACTCCTAAATTGGATATTTTCACAAATTCTTTTAATCCCTCGAGGGATTGCGGATTGTTCATGATATATTCCATTTCCTCTTTAGGAGCAGAAGCATATTTCGTGAAAAACTCATTTAACCACGACTCTACTTCTTGTTTTTGCTGTTCGGTTACTTTATTTTCATTTGGTAACTTACTAGAAATGGCGATAAACCCTTCGCCTTCCACACTTGGTACAGCCGAAAAATAAAGATTCTCAATGACAGCATATTGCCCTTTTTTCGCTTGCACTGGTATATTCAAGAGTGCTGTTTTCACTTGCTCTTTTTCCTCCTGAACTTTTTGTTTGACCTTCTTTTTCTTTTCTCCATCCTTAACTTCTTTCTCCACCTCTTTTTCGGTAATAGAGACATTTGTATAAGTTACTTTGTATTGAAGGGTTGCTTTATCCTTGCCATATTGAATGTCAAACAACTGCTGATTTTCAAGCTTTCGATACCCCTTCACACCATCAAAACTTTGCGCTTCTAATCCACTGGCAAGATAGGAATTAAAGGTCTCTACTCTTTTTTTTCGCTCGCCTTCATCTTTAGGAATCGTGATAAAGCTGTTTACGACCTGTTCACCAAAAAGCTTCATCTTTGGACTGCTATAAGCATTGTAATCTTGAACAGAAAAGCCTTCTTTGACATCCTCAATAGTGGATTGAGTGGCAGCCACTTTACTTAAAGCATTGTTAGCACGCAAAAAACCTAAAACAGCAGTGACACAAACAATCCCAATCACAAACCAGATCGTAAAGCGAATCCCTTTCATACTTCGTTGTTTGGGAAGGGTTCGGCTTTCCTTCTTTTGTTTCTTCGGCATATTCTCTTTCATATAATCTGTCGAATTATGTTGAATATTCTGAAATTTTTCTGCGGACTTCATTTCACATCTCCCCTCATCCTGTACGGAATTTGATGAATAACCTTTTCCATAATGATGGAGTTTCGTCTGTTAAAGGATTTCGGAAAAAGATCATTTGTCTTCTTTCTTCTTCTGACAATCCTTTGGCTGCCTTTCGAATAACGGCAAATTGCCCTGTATCAAAATTCTTAATTTCATTGGGGTGAAAGTAAAAGGCTTGCACATTCCGCACCGTTCCTTTTTCTGTTTTGAGGTCAATTCGCTTGAATAATCCACCTTTATCTTCAAGTTGATACGTGACCTCTTGGTCGGAAAATGTTCCCCCTACGCCTGCTGCTTCATCAGCAGTAGTTGGGGAGTTTTGCTTGCCAATCAAGATAGTATTACAGGTGTCTAGCACTTTTTCTTTAATGTTAACCCCGCTAACATCGGCAAGGTCAGCAAATGATTGGATACCAATGACCGCCCTCAAATTCGCACTACGTGCTCTCGCTGTGATGTCTGCGACCTTTTCAGACCCATAAGCACTAAATTCATCAAATACGGCTGTAACGCCCTTTCTATCGTTTTTATTAGTCTTAAATTGTTCTTTCACAGCATTGGCTGTGTCGGCAATAACAAATCGGCCCATCCGCTTAATGAATTTTTCATACGATAGAGAGTTAAACGAAAAGATAACTCCTTCCCCTCGTTTTATGACTTCGACTAGGTCAAGACCGCCTTCTTTCTCCTCCAACAATTCCCCTAGATCACTGTTAACCAATTGTGATAACTGGCTCCGCAACCCTTGAAGGTTTGTGCGCATATGTGGAAATGCCTTTTCAATGTCCTTATCCTCCTCATCTGACAACGTTTCTTTATCAAAAAACAAGGTCATCATTTGTTTTGATCGTTCAGACGGATGACGGACAATGATCTCTTTTTGAACCGTTCTATACTCAACACCTTCTGATTCTTCCGTTGAAGAAGGTTCATCATCGAAAACATCTAGTGAATCAGTAGGTACGGTAACCTTTAGTTTGGACTGCTGATTTTCAGCAGTTGAAGGAATTTTTTTCACTTTTTCTTGCTCTTCAATAATTCTGGTTTCCTGAACAATGTCATTTTTTAATACGTTGTACAGGTTCTTTACGGATAGAAAATGTAAAAGGTTTTTTAAATCTCGATTAATGTCATAAAGCTCTAGAAAATAAACGACTTTTTGAAGATTGTCCTGGGCTTCATTTTCATAAAACTCATTGGACCAATCAAAAAGTGCCATTAAACGATCTGTAATTTCAGAACGATTCCCATTTTTCAAAGGATTATAGGTGAGCTCTGTATCTTCACTAAAGACATGCAACTTACGACCATATCGGTTAAACATAGAGTGTAAATCCTCAATCGTTTCCGCATCCCCTTTACCATCTACAAAAATCACACTTTCATGATTCATAAGAGCGGTCTCAATGAGAGTCATAATGGCAACGGTTTTACCACTTCCAGTAGTTCCCGCCACAAGTACATGCTGTTTCGTTTCCGCAGATTTCATCGTTATTTCATTCTTATTTTCATCTATGCCTAATAAAATGTCTTCAATCGGTTGTTTCTTCTCTACTTGTTTCGCTTTACTCTTTCGCCACTTTGCCTGAATTTGATTCGTAATAGAAAGACGATACTTTTTAATCGCCTTAAATTGCTTAGATTGGCGATATTTAAACCTTTTTTCATCTTTTGAAGTAACCACTCTTCCTCTGTAGAATTCAATGATGGCAACCCCAACCCAAGCAAACAATACACCAAGCGACAATGAAGCTAACCAAGCTTTCCATGTAATTTGAAAGGGCGAACCGTTATTAAGTAAATTTTCAACTAGATTCACAAAACGTTCCATTCCTACAATCGTGAAGGTTGCTTCTGTTAGCTGAAACAATACACGCCATCCCTCGAAATACATAACGGCTGCTAAAACCAATCCGGCTATAATCGAGAAAATGTTAACCATTTTTTTGTCTTTCATAATCTGAAACATCCCCAGAAACAAAAGAGCCATAACAAAGGAACTCGCTGTAAGAAGGACGACCACAACACACAAGAGGAAAATAGCAAAAAAGACAATCATCTGTTCTGTTTGTTGTTCTCCATCTGTCTGTTTATCCTGTTTCGGCTGTTCATCAAACCAACCCACTCATATCACTCCTCGTTTGAAGGTAAAACCTGATCGATCAATGAAGCTCGAAGATTTTTCACCCCCACACCATCGGCTGATTGCTGAATCGATTTTAAAATGGTTTGATCTTTACAAAGATAAATCACATGCGTATAGTGACCACTATTGATTAATTCCTGATATTGCTTCATCTTTCGAATAATTCTCGCATTCGTCTTTGACGACAATTCCACTTCATACGCGACTCGTCTCTCCTCATTGAACAAAGAAAAATCAGGAACATTTTTTGCCATGTAATCCCAACGCATAGGCTGATTTTGATTGGCTAAAGTAAGTGTATATTCTCTTGTCAATTCTCGCTCAGTTTTAAAATCCAAGTCTTTCCCTTGTTCTAGATACCGTTTTTTCATGATGAAAAGGATTTCTGCAACGGTTAAATCATGTTGAAGAGAAGAAAATCCACTTGGACCACCAAACTTTAAACTCCCAACATAATCACTGCCCTCTTTAGTAATCACACATACTTTCTGTCGACCAAAGCTCTTATTCTCAATAAAATTCAACTCTTCTAATTGCTTTCTTGCTCTATAAATCGTCATGATTGCCATTCCTGAATACGTTTCTAGCTGCGTAACCCCAATCACACCAAAACGATCGATCAAACGTAAAACCTTCATCCTTTTGTCACTCACCACATTAAACTGCATCATTAAACCCCCATCTACTACAATTTAAATCACCTCCTCATTCTAAAAAACAACCACTATCTCATCAAACAACCTACCAACACTCATCATTTTTTTTTACCCCCTACAACCTCTCATAATTTCCACTTTATTATTTTTTCCATTCCCTTGAACTTGACTTTCTTTTGACCTTGAACTTACTCTTTTATCTTTTAATCTTTTACTCTCTTATCTCTTACTCACTCACCTACTTACCCCTCTTACTTAACCCACCACTCACCACACAATCTCTTATCCAAATCAATATTTATCATTTTCCTCCTGACCATTTGCTCGTTTACGTAGTGAGCGAATGGTCAGGAGGTGGTTTTTTGATACATGTTGATTTGGATTGCCTTTACACTCTAATCAAGTGGTGGGTAAACATTCTGTTAAATACCACTTAATTACCATAATTTTACCATACGACACATAAAAGTAACATCCAACTTTTGCTTTGTTTTTACAATTATTCCCCTTTTGTTGCCTAGTTATTTTTTCTTATAACTTCCATTTTCCAAAACAAGAAAACCATTCTAGAACGATCTCTTTTAATCCAATTCCAAATAAACTCTATCTAAGATCACCCCTAAATCATAACCAAAAACTATGATGTAATTTCCAATTATTAATCCTTTAAATCCTAAGTATTAAAATTTGTTAGTGGTCCTATTTCTCCGCCAGAAATAAATTATGCAATTCGAAAAACATATATCAAAACCCAAAATATTTTAAAAATCCAGAATAACTTCACTCTATTCTTTTGTACTTTAGCAAATATGTAAGATTCTGAGGCCCAGGATACTTTAGATATGTATTGGCAGAGTGGCTCATTAATTTCAACTTGTCATTTTGATGAGCGGTGAAGCTCCCGATCGATAAATGAAATCCACTTCATGGGGTACTAATTCTTCTTCAATATCTGGAATATCCACTGGACTAATAAATTGATTGGCAACAGGAAGTAACTCTGCAAATGTCATTTGAGCCTGTTGAATTCGCTTCTTACGTGTAAGTAACATGCTTCTGAATAACATGGAACGACTAGAAACCATGGAAACAGCATTACGCCCACAGCCAACGGTACGCTTAATTAGCTTACTAGAACGCTTAAACACCTCTTTTAGCGTTGAAGTAGCCATTCCAAAGGTTTCCGACAGCACCTTTAATGAACCCTCGAAAAACGGGTTTTCGGGACTTGTGTGAGCTTCTAAATAAGCTAAGATATCTTCTTCCCGTTCGTCATAATGAGAACGCACACGTTCCTCACGCGGCTTTTTAAATTTATACCACCCTTCTCGCCCTTGGAATTTTTCTGTCCCATCAGTCCATAGTTCAAGCAGTCCTTCTACATAAGAACGCTTGGCCCCCTTATATTTACCTGAATAAGCACTCTTGAGGATACGTTCAAATTCACGTTTTCGTAATGGGGTTTCTAGGTTACTATTAAATTGATCCAGTTCATCATAAGCTTCTTCGAGCGTTCTACCACTAGCATAATTAGCAATCGCCAGCGTTAATATAGCATTATTACGACTGGCACTGTTATGACCACTTTCAATATGAGCAGCATTGATTAATGCACGATACCAGTCTGAAGACGTTTGATCGAATGCTGAAGCATTCTTGGAATAGATCACGTGAAAAGAAGATCGCCTCTCTTCTTCTTCAAATTGTTTCGACCAGGATAAAAGCAACGGTGTATTTGCGGGCTGATCATCAAAGTAAAGGACATTCCCATGCTGAGGAATTCGATAAAAGCCAAACGGTGCGCAATTTGTATCTACGGGCACGTATTTTTTCAACGCTTTGATGACGTTATCGGCTAAGCGTTCTGCGACTCTTAAAGCCTTGTAATCTTTTTGTTTATGTATATAAAATGGCGTTTCTAATACAAAGAAACCTTGAAAGCCTTTAGGTGTTTCAAGTAATAGATTCGGGCGTGGTAATCCCAGCTCATCACATCCAAGAAATAACGCATAAAGATCCACGTTCTTGGTATCGATATCAAATCCAATGACATTGATCTGTTTGAGGTTCTCCCTCGTATGCCCTTTGATGATTCGGCGTTTAAAATCATAATACGTACCACCTCTAAAGGTATTTGGCGTCCAGTGCGAAAGTTGATTATGTTGTTCTAAGAGCGTTTCATACGACGTGACGACATGCCCTCGCCCCTCACTTAATTCCTTTTTAGAATGAGATACAAACACCGCACCCGAATGGTGCATTTTGTTCTTTACTTGCTTCTCGTAATTTACCATTCTTGTAATAGACGCTTTAGATCCTTTTTTTTTGTATAGATTTAAACTGTTATGTGTCATAAACTGCATGATTTTGATGGGAGAAGCAGTTTCCCTTCGTTCATTCCTATTTTCAATAATACGTTGCACTTGAAACACCACCTTTGAGCGCATAGATTTCGATGAAATAAGTATAACGAAATCGATTTTCGGACAAGTGCCCTCTTTAAGCGAAATGCACCAAAAAAAATAACCCCTTTGAAGCCATGTGGCTCAAGGGGTTTCGGAAAAGTTGAAAAATTTTTTTTAATGCAGAGTCCGCTCACAATTTGTACCGAAATATCAAAAAGTGTTCCACTTCTTGTTTCATGCAATGTGTGTCTCATCGTAGGTATAGCAAGGGATAGGCTTATTGTTTATAAATGATGGGCAGACAATGTTCGCTCAGGTTTCGCTCCATTGGTGCATTTTTTAGGGTACGGAGTTCGCTCATATTTGACCATGAATAAGGAGGTCTTGGTCAGTACGTTTCAAATTTTATAATGGAATTCCGTCATTTCAATCATTATCCTCATGTAAATAGTATACAGAGTCCGCTCAAATGAAAAATTTCGTTCCACTGCGTGGTGCAATATCCGATCCGATAGAGCGAACCTTGTGTGGTATGAAACATTACTGGTGTATTTTAACTACTCCTTATTTAACTTGTATAGTTTTGGTGCAAAATCGCTACTCATTGTATAACCTGTATAGTATTTGGTGCATTTTCAATACACTTAGAATCACTTCCCTGTTATACTAGGAAAAGAGTGGTGCATAATCATGTGCTATTCAACGTTTAAAGCGAAAGGATGATCTGAATTGAAGTATGAAGATATACCAGACCATCTCCTACTAAACTATAAACTGTTGAAAATCGTCATTTTTGAAGAAACCAAAACCATATTTAACGACCGGCCTTATATCATTAATGTTTGGAAAACGGAAGCATATCGTATGACTTCTGAGGAAATACAACGGGAAGCTCCAGTGGATACGATGAGGCCAAGTTTTCGTGCTCTCTTTTTTCTCTTTACACAAACCCTTTGCATCAGTCCTCATATCTCGAAATTAATGATTCGACAAGCCGTTACCCGGCACAGAGATACCATAAAAATGCTGATATCTGGTCATTTACATTTAGAATTTCCAAATGAAGAAATTAAGCGCAGTGTCAACGAGGAAAAGATATCGGAGGCATTGGAACGCGATTATATTTATTCAAGCATGGATATTGATTTTCATTTGATGAGAGACATCGTTACGAAGAAAAAAGATTTCAAGGAAGGAGAGAGTGGTCACATGAAAACAGAAATTATTGATAACAAAGGAAAAATACGTGGCCTCGCTGAACTCCGTCCATACAATAATCGATTAGATAAATTATCTTCTGATCAACAAGAGATCTGGCTTGAACTGATTGAATCAACGCTTAACTCTCTAGACGAAATGACAGCCGACCTTTTTGATTTGATAACATACTTGTGGATGGTCACCCCCAAATGTCAGGACGGATACATAGAATTTCATAGCAATGACGCCTTGCGTTTAAGAAACTTAAAAAAACGCACCTCACACGGTAGAGAAATCGATTTTAGAGAAGAAGATCGATTTAATATCATGAAGCGAGTCGCTGCTCTTTCAAGCATCTGGGTGTCGATGGGAGAACAAAAAATTAAAGTCATCAACACCCAGGACATCAAAGATAAAGAACTTTATAAGTTTAAAGATTTTCAAAAGATGTTTGAAATCGGTAAAATACGAGTGGCTTACGATAAACAGTCCAATAAAGCCAAAGGCATTTATGCTCTACAAATCAAACCAACCTCCATTTTAAAGCCATATTTGGAAGTACCAAACCGTTCTATTGGGCTGCTGGACTTAAAAGTCTTTCAGTATAGTCACTATACACAGAGGGAACAAAAACGATTAACGCGTTATCTTAACTTGCAATGGAAAATTCGCACCATAAACCGTTCGCTGAATCAACCTTTTAAAGTCTTGACACTATTAAAAGTCATGGATTTCTCTGCTCGATACAACGGTGTCCAAATACGTGATAAATTTGAAGCCATTTTGGACGAACTTCAACAGGATGAGGTTATCAAGAGTTGGAAATATACAGAAGACATACAGGAAGAAAAAGTCGGGAGAAAAGGTTGGTTCAAAAATTATTGGGAAAAGATGAATATTGTTCTCCTTCCAACTGAAATCGTGGTAAAGGAAAATCAAAACAATCTACTAACACATACCCAGCAGAATGAGTATGAAAAAAGGATTGAACAAATTCACCAAGAAGATACTCAAAAGAGAGGAACTCCCTTTGAATTCTTTTTATCAGAACGGACTCAACATGAAACGGTGGCTACGATTCAAGTAGAACATGATAAACATCGTTACGATGGACCACAAGAAGAACAACAATCATTTAACTTAGTTGAAGAGTCCTCCGTTATTCTTACTCCAGAAACCATGAAAGATACCATTGACTCGTTGGGCATGAGTATCCGTCAAAGCGCATTGGAAATAGGGATCGCTCACACCACCCTCTCTCGCTACATTCGAAAAGAAAACAAAAGACAAAACAAAAACAATGATGAGAAAATGCTGAAGTGGTTGAAGCAAAAAATAATGGAAAAGAACGATCTATGAATTTTAAACTTAAAGATTTACTTTTGTTCTTCAAAAAGGACGAATTTATAATATTAAGAAAAACCAAGAACAGTCAATTCTATATTTAAAGAGACCTAATAATATGAAACTGGGATCCAACCACATGCCCATCAAGCTAAGGACATGTGGTTGGATCCCTATATGGATTCTTTTTTTCAGCTCTCTCATAAGCTATTACTCTATCAAGAAGAGCATTGGATCCTACTTTTTTATATAAATCTAAGTCGCTATAGGTCATAAACTGCATGGTTTCAATGGCTGAAATGTTTTTCTGGGTCACTTGGATAACCCCCTTGGAATTTTTAGCCGCAAAACACAAAAAAAAGGCTTAGCTAGTCTTAGCCACAACCTTTAGAATGCGTTATGAAATCATTGAAAATTACATTATAATAACAATAGAATTCAAATTAAACTCTAATTGAATTTAATTACTATTCACTTTGAATACCAGTAGGAATATCATCGGTTTAATTCAAGAAAACATCTTGAAATATACAATAATATTTCCTAGTATTATGACATACCAAAGAACATTTCGTCTTTGCTAAGCATAGTAAAAGGCAAATGTCTCATAACGTTAGATTAGTTGGGAAGCTGAGGGATTAGCGTATCTTCTAGAGAAAACCGTGCGTCAACACGGTTTTCTCTTTTTTTTGTATTTAATAACGTACAAAAAACAACAAATTTCTACTCTATGTATCTATTAAGGCCCAGTACCAGCGTTCGTGTAACCAGGGGCAAAGTAGATTAATATATTATTTGAAGCCTTTTCTTCAAAGGCTTTTTTTATATGCAAAAGTTCGGTACACTTTTCATTGTAGGTACAAAAATTAGGAGGCTCAGAAAGTGAAAAAAGTTTGGAATCTGGAGGAACTAATCGAACACTTTACAATCATTCCTGAAGAAACACGTTTAATTGGGAATAAACATGGTGGAACTCGACTTGGATTTGCGGTTATCCTGAAATTTTTTCAATACAAGGGTCGGTTTCCAAAGGGCAAACAAGAAATTAGTATTGATATCGTTCAGTATATAGCCAAACAAGTCGGTGTATCGGCTGATTCCTTAAAACAATATGATTGGGAAGGTCGGACAATAAAATATCATCGTGCACAAATCCGTGATTTCATGGGCTTCAAGGAGATTACCTCTGAAGATATGGAACAATTAAAATCCTGGCTACAGGCAAAAATAATTCCAAATGAAATGAATTTAGACCGCATAAGAGAACTCGCCTTAACTCATCTTAGACACTCACATCTTATTCCCCCAACCGAAGATCAACTTAATAGAAATATTAAATCAGCCATTTACCAATTTGAAGAGAATATATCCCAGTCGATTTTCACAAAGCTTTCCTTTCATTCAAAGTCTAAATTAGATGCTTTTGTACGTACTTGGTCTAATGATGAGAAAATTAAAGAGGATCAAACAATACTTAGTTTTCGAGAACTCGTATCTGATCCTGGACGGATCGGATTAGATACTTTATTGAAAGAAATAGAAAAGTTACAAATCGTGAGAGACATACAACTCCCTTCAGAATTGTTTACAGAAATACCACCAAAGCTACTTAGAAATTATAGGCAGCGTTCGGTTTCTGAAGACATTAGAGAATTACGTAGACATCCCGATCATATTCGATACACTCTATTATCAGCATTTTTTTGGAGTAGAGGAAGGGAAATAACTGATAATTTAGTTGAGCTACTTATACAAATAGTTCATCGTATAGGTGCCAGAGCAGAAAGAAAAGTAGAAAAAGAATTCTTACGAGATTTTAGAAAAGTTAATGGGAAAACAAATGTCTTGTTTCGTTTAGCCGAAAAGGCTGTTGAACAACCAGACGGGAAAGTGAGGGATGTATTATTCCCGGTTGTAAGTGAGGATACCCTTAAAGAATTAGTGAAGGAAATGAAGCATACTGGACCAATGTATAAACAAAAGGTTCATACTGTAATGAGGTCCTCTTACAGCTCTCATTACAGAAGAATGGTTCCCTCATTATTGGGCATTTTAGAATTTCGTTCAAATAATGAAGTGCACCGTCCCGTTATTGACGCAATTAGTCTCCTTCATCAGTATAAGGATAACAAACAGTACTCTTATAATGAGATGGATTTTATACCTATAGAAGGAGTTGTTAAGCAAGCTTGGATTGATACAGTTATTGATAAGGAAAGCAATCGTATTAATCGAGTGAATTACGAAATTTGCGTCCTCCAAGCTTTAAGAGATCGACTCCGTTGTAAAGAATTATGGGTTGTAGGTGCCGATCGGTATAGGAATCCAGAAGAAGACTTACCGAAAGATTTTGAACAAAATAGAATACATCACTATGAGGCATTACGAAAGCCACTGGATGTACAAACACTTATTAAAGAACTTAAACAATCTATGCACACAGCTCTTGATAAATTGGATAAAAGCGTAAAAAGAGATTCTTCAGTAAGAATTTTAAGTAAGGGAAATGGATGGATTTCAGTATCCCCTTTACAACCTCAAAAAGAGCCAGTAAACCTTAACCTCATCAAAGCAGAAGTAATGAAACGCTGGCCCATGACAAATCTCTTAGACATATTAAAAGAGGCGGATTTAAGAGTACATTTAACAGACATGTTCCAAACATTAGGAAATAGAGAGATTTTAGACAAAGAAACTCTTCAAAGAAGACTTATCCTCTGTCTTTATGGATTAGGAACAAATACCGGCTTAAAAAGAGTTGCTGCTGGTGATCATGGGGAAAATTATAAGAACTTACTATATGTAAGGAGAAAATTTATTCACAAAGAAAACCTTCGTCAAGCAATATCAAAAGTCACTAATGCAATTTTAGATAATAGAGTAACTGAAATATGGGGAGATGGTACCACTGCATGTGCATCTGATAGCAAGAAGTTTGGTGCATGGGACCAGAATTTGCTTACAGAATGGCATATTCGCTACAGGGGACGCGGTGTAATGATTTATTGGCATTTAGAAAAGAAATCCACATGCATCTATTCTCAATTGAAATCATGCTCATCTTCTGAAGTTTCTTCTATGATTGAAGGGCTACTCCGACATTGTACAAACATGGAGGTAGAAAAAAATTACGTTGATACACATGGACAAAGTGAAGTAGCGTTTGCCTTTTGTCACTTGTTAGGGTTTCAGCTTATGCCAAGGTTTAAAGCAATCCACGCTCAAAAACTATACCGCCCAGACACTGGAATACAAGAAGCTTTTTCCAACTTACAGCCTGTATTAACTAGACCAATTAATTGGCCATTAATAGAACAACAGTATGATCAAATGATTAAATACGCTACTGCTTTAAAGTTAGGTACTGCTGAAACGGAGGCTGTACTGAAGCGTTTTACAAGGAACAGTGGTCATCCGACGTACCGTGCTCTAAGTGAACTCGGGAAAGCAATGAAAACCATTTTTTTAAGTGAATATTTGTCCTCAGAAGAGGTTCGGAGAGAAATCCATGAGGGACTGAACGTCGTTGAGAACTGGAACTCCGCAAATAGCTTCATTTTTTATGGGAAAGGAGGTGAAATTCAAACGAACCGTTTGGAGGATCAGGAAATTGCTGTGTTGGCTCTACACTTAATTCAAAACTGTCTAGTGTACATCAATACATTAATGCTACAAGAAGTGCTACTGGAGCAAGATAAGTCACTGCTTCAGAAACTAGCACCAGAGGATTTTAGAGCACTTACCCCATTGATTTACTCACATGTAAACCCTTACGGAACTTTTAGATTGAACATGCAGGAAAGACTATCTTTCCAGAGAACATTTAATGTTTGAATTGAAAAAACACAATAGAAATAACGACAATACCTTACACACAAGGGTTAATATTCTCCCCAGTTCTTTAATTGGGACCAATTCATGAGTTAATAGGATTTGATGGAGAATTTGCTCGGATGTACAAAGTCGAGTCTGATCAATTTTAAACCAGTTCAGTAATAGTCTGTAAAATATTTAGACTAAAAAGTATTTTTAGAAATATACTTGATTTTATTTGTAATGAATAGATACTTAGGTAATTCAGGACTTGTTGTTGTGTAATAGGTGACCAGTTCCAGTGTATTAGCAGAAACATTCTGTGTTTTATCCAGAATACCTCTTTCTCATGAGTTACTTCCTTTTATTGTACCTGGTGTTAGCGAAGTGCCCTTATCATCAACTACCTTAATATGTGGAGCAAAATGCATATAAACAGGTCCTCTTTTGTCATAATCAGTTTTTTGACTTGTTTGCCTTTTTAAAAAAATGAATTTCCACTTTGCCTTCAGATAAGACCACCTGTTTTAGTGTAATCCTTGTTTGTAAGCTTTCGTTTCATTCTTTAACATTATCTTTTGTTTCTGCTGTTACTGTCGACTGTGTAAAAAAATAAAGTAAAGATGAAACATATTGTGCTTAATACTAATTTTTTTATTATCAATACTCCTCATTAAATTAGCATTATTAATTAGACCTAGGAGTGAAAATTGTTTGAGGTACTGAGTTTTGGAACCAGAATACCGAAATTTAAGTGTTTTTATTGGATGCCTATCATGGTATAAGAAAAAGTGACGCAGCTGAAGCCTTCTCCATTCAGATCAGAGCTTTCAGTATACGTCCAAAGCATACAACCAGCTAATTGAAGATTATGGCATAAAGGTAGGCACTCTCGCAGAGGAAATTGCTTGGATGTTTTTGCTAACTGGATTTTGAGCCACTCCGATCATCAAAAAAAATGAGCCATTTTTCTTTTTGGTCCTGGAAAATCTAGAATGTCTTGACATGGAGCCTCCAGAGGTATGGTTTTGCTCGAAGCCGATACACCAAGGGGTTTAGAGTCAGTATTGAACCTATCATACCTATTAATCCAAATCAAGACGTGCTCAAAATGGAAATTCAGTGGCTTACGATATCGTGATAGAAGTGGCTCTATACGAATAAGCAAATACAGCCTCGATAACGCCTGTATAGAATCCTTCACTTAGCATCTATAGGATACTCCTATAGATATTTGAATCACTTAGTATCAATAAAGCTTCTTTCAGAAGTATCTAATATAATTTCTCCATCTCTCATTTCTATTGTACGATCTGCCAGTTTGGTAATAGATAAATCGTGTGTCACCATTATTATTCCGCAGTTTTTATTTTCGTTAAAGGATTTTAATAACTCTACAATTAATTTACCGTTTTTTGTATCTAAATTCCCAGTAGGTTCATCTGCTAGTAACCAATTGGGGTCTCCAATTAATGCTCGAGCAATTGCTACACGCTGTTGTTCTCCACCTGATAGTTGTGAAGGTAGTGAACTTTCTTTATTTCTTAATCCAACCTCATCCAATAAATTCAATGCCTTTTCTTTTTTATTCCATGAAACCTTTCTGGAATATACAGGGGACATTACATTTTCAAGAGCAGTTAAAGTTGGAAGAAGATTAAATTGCTGAAATACATACCCTATATTAAAAAATCTAAAGTCGGCTAATTTATTCCCTTTTTTGTCAGCAACTTTTTCACAGTTGTAATATATATCACCGTAGGTAGGAAAATCAAGTGTACCTATTAGACTTAATAATGTTGATTTTCCTGAACCAGACGGTCCTACTATTGCCGTAAATTCTTCTTGCTTAATTGTTAAGCTAATCCTTTTTAATACATCATTTTCTACTCCATTACCTCTATAAGACTTTGAAACATCTTTAATGTCAATAATTGAATTCATGTGAACTCTCCCCTTGTAATAATTTAGCTTGATTTTTGTCTCATTCCTTCAGAAGGAGTAATTCGAACTGCAATTTGTGCAGGTAAAATAGCTCCTATTACACTTACAATTAGTGGTATTAACCCTGTAAGTGAGGTTAACCAATACTGCGTGTTAATTGGTTCTCCATATATAACAAAAATAAATAGAAATGAGAGTATGATACTGAAAATCCCTGCAATCATCCCTGCAAAAATTGCTTCGAAGAGAATTATTTTTCTAACAGCGTTATTTCTCCACCCTAATGATTTTAAGATTGATATTTCACTCTTACGTTCGACTACGTTTTGCCACATTAATTCCGCAGTTGTCAAAATAGAAATTAATAAGGCTGTTCCCATGGCGATATAATGAGCAGAACCTACCTCCATAGCTGTATATTGGCCGAGCCAAGTAGTATAAAGTACACCTTTTAATCGGAAAGTAATAAAGATAAAAACTGCTAATAATGTTGTTGGAAACACCATTGCTAAGATTGATAATGAGTTTCGACCCAACTTACCGAACATATGATTAACTGCCATCGACCATATAGTAGGGGACTTTAGAAGTTTATATTTTATCTGCTGATATTCACCAATCTTAATCGTTTCATATGGTGTGACTTTCCTTACCATTAATAATGGAGCAATTGAACCCAATAAATATATTATTAAACCTGATAGGGCTAAAATGATTACCTTATTTAAAGAAATATTTCCATTTTGTGAAATGAAGTAACCACTAACAGTTAAGGATATTGTTGCTACTATTCCTCCAATTAGAAGAGCTTCAAGAATTATTAACCTATATATAGTTGAAATCTTCCATCCTAACGCTAGCAGGACAGCGAACTCCCTTCTTCTTGCTAAAAATGATACTAAATTTGTAGCAAGAACATAGATTATAGCAACAATCAGGACAACTAAAATAATGCCTGAAAATCCTAATTTCGTTTCTTTAAAAATAGTTGTAGATGTCCCTAATTTTATCCATGGCATCTCAATCCAACCTATTTCCTGTTGATTACCTGATTGTGGTACGTGTAATAATGTTGGCTGTGGAGAGGAACCAAGTGTAATATCAGCTTCTAATCCTGTTTTCTTTTCAATTTGTGAAATAACACTTTTTAAAATTTCCTGACTTTCTTCATTGAACGTTGATACACCTTTTACTTTTATTCGAATAGCTGAAATAGGTTTGTTTCCTAATATTTCTTCTGCAGCATCAATTGTAGTCAATAGAGAGGGCGGTTCTTGGAGAAATCCAGCTGGACTTCCACTAGGTGAAATCATTCTAGGAGGGTTAACCGGTTTATCTGTCTCATCCACTACCAATTCAGCTGTTGGAGGACGATAGGTTTCCATTGGCAACTCTGTTAAAGGGTTTTTTGCAACATTTAAACGACTAGGATCATAAACTCCAATAAATTCAGGATCAATGTAATGTTTTAAATCGTAAAACGAAGAATCAGACCAATCATTTATTGGTTCTAATTTACGGTAACCATCAGGTATATCATAATGAGGCCCATCAGCATTATTAATTGGTTGTATATCATATGAATACTCCCAACGGTCAGGGAACGGATTGTTTAAATGCTCGTAATTTAAACCATTTGGAGAAAATCTTAAGGCTCTTGTAAATTCGACTGTTGGTGGTTTTCCGTTTACAATAAATTTTGGATTAATCGACTGTTGTGTTAATTGTTTAATTAATAACTGATAAAGATCATTTGAATATATCGAGAATGTACTTATTTCCTTGCCGTCAAATTGATCTAGGTAAGTTAATCCCTTTGTCTTTAATAAGGGTTTAATAGAATCTAATTTTTTATTTAATTCTAACTCTTCAATACTCCAACTCTCACTATACTTTGCGTAATATTGGGAACTTAAAAGAACGGGTATGGAAGTGTGTTGTTGTTTAGGAATTTTTAATTCTGTGTCTGCCTCTCTTACTCTTACTCCTGGAATGTCCTGTTCCTCAAAATAACGATTTTTTCCCTTAGTTAGTAAAGAAGCATCTAAACCGGTTAATTTTGCCTCTTGCTCAGGATCAATTCCTGCTAAAAGCAAATATCCTTCTGTATTAACTATATTTCTATTAAGAAAATTGAGATCTTTACTTAATAAATCAGGGTTTTTTGTTATATAACTTGTAGATTCATTCATTTGAGGTTGTTCTAAACCATTTTTAATATTCTTGTTATATGTTAAACGGTAGATTTTGTTTTCTGAAAACTCAGTTTCATTAAATGCTTTTAAATTAGCTGCAAATGTAGTATATCCAATCATGGAAATAGGCGCTGCAATACTGATATCATCTATTGATTTAATAGTTTTATACTGGTCTAAAGAAATGCCTCCTTTTAAGCTACTCAAATAGTTAGGAGATATTAAGTTTTCGCTTTCTGTGTTGCTTTTACTTTTCGTTGGCCGAACAAGGATATGGTATTGTGAATTCCAGTTTTTTTGGAGTATGTCATTTATTGTACCTTTACTAGTATCCGTTGATATGGCCATATAACTCAGTCCTCCACTAATTACCAAAACGCCTATTAACATTAAAATGAATCGTTCTTTGTGTCTCCACCATCCGCGCCATATCATAGTAAACATAATTTAATCCTCCCCAATTATTCAAAATCCTTCAAACTTTTAACCATAAATGTACGTTGACCCCAAGTATTTTTATCAACACCATGAATTTTTTCATATAGGCGAAAACCCTTGTAGGTCTTGTGTTTATATTTATAATTAAAAATCTCACTCATCCCAATGTCTTTCATTTCACTTATCAAATCTTGTGTTTTTATATTTTGTTTATGTGAGAATAATTCTAAAGTAACAAAAAAATCTTGATTGTTTTTCAATCGATTAAATATGATAGTGAATGAACCATCTCTTTCTGTTTCAATAACTTTTTCTTCAGTAACTGTATTTAATTCTTTAGAAGGAAAAACTTTTAAAACTAGTTCTGTACCCTCCGGCAAAGCACTTTGTCCTCGGATTATGACCTCATCAGGTAAACCATAAGTGTTTGCCTTAATATAGAAGTTTCCCTCATTAACAGGTGAGTTTTGAGTAGTTTCACTAACGGATATATTATTACTAAATAACACATCAAATAAAAGTGGTGTAAGGATGAATAAGATCAATAAAAATGCTAAATTATATTTTAATGATTGAAAGTATCTCTCTAACCAGTTTTTTCTATTAGCTTTCCTCCATACAGTTTCAAATTCTACTGAGGAATTTTCTTCTTCCTCTATGACATTTAACAGTTTTGATAATTCGTTATTTTTCAAAAGATTTCCCCTCCTTTTTTATGAGGTCCACTATTAATATTTGAACGCCTTAATTGATTTAATGCTGTATTTATTCTAGACTTACACGTTCCTATCGGAATATTCAAAATTTCAGAAGATTCCCTTAGTGTGAAATCTAGATAATAGTGAAGTATTATAACTTCTCTGCTTTTTAGTGAAAGCTGACTTACAACATCCCACAGATCTTTTAACTCCTCATTTTTTAAAAAAAGTTCTTCTACTGAGTTTATAAGATCCTCACTCACGTTCTCCGTGAAGGGTGAAAAATGTTCCAGCCATCTCTGCTTTTTCATTATCGATCTAGTAACATTGATAGTTATTGTATAAATCCAGGGTTTAATTGGGCGGTTATGATCATATGTTTGATACTTTGTATATACTCTTATAAATGTTTCTTGTGTAATATCGTCCGCCAAAATTCGGGATTTTGTTAAAAACAAAGCTGTCCTATAAACATATTCCTTATATTCATTGAATAAAGTTTTGGCTTTTCCTTCGTTGATATGTAGGATTTCGTTCTCCTCCTTCCTGAATCATTCATAGTAGTTACTCCTATAACATTAAAAAGGTTCGGTCAAAATTAAAATTTTTTAAAAAAATTTAGAATTAAGATTAGTAGAATGCATGTTCAAAACTTTCTCTTACTCTCTTATTAAGTGGTCTCTCCAAGACTTTTGTACAGTGTAAGCATACTGCCGAAGTTGTTTGTTACAGGTAAGTAAGATGTTCCCCAAAAAGTTATACCAGCCTACATTGAACAGAACATTATTTTTAGCACTGAGTTTTCGTGCTGTAAATGGACTGATTTCAGTATCGCTTAAACTGACTTAAGAAGGCACAGTTATGGACCTTATTGATAAGTATATTGCATATAATCGCACTTTTGTGATTTGTTTAAATTCCAACCACTCCAAAAGGGTTTATCTACCTAATTCTAATCTAATAAATCAAAATTTAGGGAATGATGATTTCACATTAAAGAAATGAAAGAAAAAAGGGTAAATCATCCTGTATGAAATTTAAAGGAAATAAAGGTAAATTATAGAATTAATAAATTAGGGAATAGTATAATTCGACAACGTATTGGAGGGGCTTAGAATTTATTTATTTCCACTTATTTTCTGGATGGTTTTATTTTTTTTATTTATTAATCAAAAAAAAGCTCTAAAGAATAAATTTTATTTAATTAATAACCAAAAAAATAATAATAAAATATTTACATATCCTTTAATGGGGGCTCACCTAAGAGAAATACTTCCCAACAATATATTGGAGGGATTTTTCAATTCTGGTAGAGATATCATTTTGGTTATTACTTCAAAACAATGTAAATGACTACAGCCATACGATTGTTCCACCGTTGCCATGTTTTTGGTCCACTAATGACATTAAATTGGTCCAGCTCTGCC
>NZ_JAVYAD010000010.1:0-80469 GCF_032337515.1 Rossellomorea yichunensis
CGGTGTAGCTCAACTGGTAGAGCAACTGACTTGTAATCAGTAGGTTGGGGGTTCAAGTCCTCTTGCCGGCACCATTTTTTTAAGCTGGAGGGGTAGCGAAGTGGCTAAACGCGGCGGACTGTAAATCCGCTCCTTCGGGTTCGGCAGTTCGAATCTGCCCCCCTCCACCATTGTATATTTAAATGTAAAATGGACATCCTATAAATGTCCCTTTTTTATGCCATTAAAGTTATTATTGGGCTATAGCCAAGCGGTAAGGCATCGCACTTTGACTGCGACATGCGTTGGTTCGAATCCAGCTAGCCCAGCCATTACGAGCCATTAGCTCAGTTGGTAGAGCATCTGACTTTTAATCAGAGGGTCGAAGGTTCGAATCCTTCATGGCTCATCACACATTTTCTCACATGCTACCTAAGGTGTGAGAATTTCTCTATAATCTATAACATATGGGGCCTTAGCTCAGCTGGGAGAGCGCCTGCTTTGCACGCAGGAGGTCAGCGGTTCGATCCCGCTAGGCTCCACCAAGATTTTTTGCGAGAGCAAAATAATCCTCATTGATTTCTTTTGCAAAAGCAAAATAAATGTCCTTTATGTTTGCGAAAGCAAAAAATATATCCGCTTACGAAGCGTCAGCGGAGTGAAATAACCATACATACGACATGATTAAACCTTAAATCTTTTAGGAGATTTGAGGTTTTTTTGTTTGAGGGGGAAACATTACGATTAAGGGATGACCAACAGTGAAAGATAGCTATTGATGATGGCTAGGGCGCTCGTAAATCTGCAGCAAGGGGAGGGAGAGCTGTGGGGAGGTTGTGTTTGGATGGTTATTTTGGAAGAGGATAGAAACTGGTTGACGAATATGAGTGTATCCAGGGTCAGTATGAGGTGCGTAAAGTTGAAAATGACTAATTTTTATTTAAAATCCTTCAATATAAGTCCTATTTTGAAGCTGATTTTTAAATATTATGTTTAAAAGCATGTAAGAGGTCCTTGAATGGGTAGTGGAATCCACTTTCAAACCGTCTGTGTAAAGGATTGCGGATTTTATTATCGACTTCACCACATATATTATCGACATTTTAAATATATTATCAACTCCATATCTTATCCGGAGCTTGATCCTGTGCAATAGAAAATCAATGCTCAATCTGTAAGTTGATCACCCAACCTCTTTGTCTATCCCAATCCGACCTGGGATATTATCAACTTTCTACCTTTAACTTCCATTATATACTTTCAAAATGAACCATACCACGCTCCGCCAACCACAATGGATTGCACACCACCTTCGTCCCAAACCAGCCTACATAATCTTACATCAATCTACATCAAACCCTTTTACACACGCATATATATACACAATCCTGTCCAGTTGAACCATGGGTCATAGTATGGATAGAATAGAGGTGTAAATAAATTTCGAATTGGGGGAATTTTTCATGAAGAAAAATATTTCTATTATTGGTGTACCGATGGATTTAGGCCAAATGCGCAGAGGCGTGGATATGGGGCCGAGTGCGATTCGTTACGCCGGTATTGTTGAGCGTCTGGAGAATCTTGGATATGACATTAAAGACTTGGGTGATATCGAGATTGGCCAGGCTGAGCGTGTACATAATAATCCTGATACGAACCTGCGTAATTTGAAAGCGGTTGCTGAAGCTAGCGAGACGTTGGCTGGTAAGGTGAATGATGTAATCGGGAGTGGAGATTTCCCATTGATCTTTGGTGGAGACCACAGTATTGCGATAGGAACATTGGCGGGTGTTTCTCCTCACTATGAAAACTTAGGTGTGATTTGGTATGACGCACATGGTGATTTGAATACGGGCGATACGTCTCCGTCAGGTAACATTCATGGAATGCCTCTTGCGGTTAGCCTGGGTATCGGGCATGAAGATTTAACGGGTATCGGGCAGAGCTCACCAAAGATCAAGCCTGAGAACATCGTCATTATCGGAGCTCGTTCATTAGATGAAGGTGAAAGAGAGTTAATTAAAGAAAAAGGCATTAAAGTTTACACGATGCACGAGATCGATCGCCTTGGCATGACAAAGGTAATGGAAGAGTCCATTGACTATTTGAAGGGCAGAACGGATGGCGTCCATTTATCACTTGATTTAGACGGATTGGATCCGAGCGATGCCCCTGGTGTAGGGACTCCTGTACTTGGAGGGATCAGCTACCGCGAAAGTCACTTAGCGATGGAGATGCTGGAGGAGTCAGGAATGATTACATCTGCAGAATTTGTAGAGGTAAATCCGATCCTCGATGAGAAGAATAAAACCGCTACTGTTGCTGTGGCGTTGATGGGATCACTTTTTGGAGAGAAATTACTATAATCATGAAATAAAAAATAAGGCTGGGAACCCTTCAAGGTTCTCAGCCTTTATCTATTTCTCTTCAATGGTGCTTGACCACTTGATATTGATTTAACAGATCGTCAAGACGAGTACTCAAATCAACTACTTGTTCGTCGGCAAAGGATGATTTTAATGCTAGTTCAACCATTTGGCGACGGCAGTCTTCAATTTGAAATAATAAATCATTCATTCTTCCCCTCATTTCGAGATCCTCCCACAATAGAAATAATTAGTTCCTTTATACCCTTTTTCTAATAATTGTAAACATTTTTCCCGTGAAATTTGTTAGGATAGTAATATAAAAAATTTGAAACCTTTTGATAGGAAGTTACGTATATAAATATAGCCGCATAGAGCGGAGGTTATGAAATGGAAGCGTTAGTGAAAAAGCGGATTAAGCAAGTATTGAAAGGTGATCAGAATGCCTTTGCCGAATTAGTCGAGCTTTATAAGGATAAAGTGTTCCAAATCTGCTACCGGATGCTTGGAAATCGTCATGAAGCAGAGGATATTGCCCAAGAAGCTTTTATCAGGGCATATGTCAATATTGAAACCTTTAACCAGAAGAGAAAGTTCTCGACCTGGCTATTCAGGATAGCGACGAATCTTTGTATCGACAGGATCCGTAAGAAGAAACCGGATTATTTCTTAGATGCAGAGGTAGCGGGGACTGAGGGCTTGACGATGTACTCACAAGTGGCTGCAGATGTTCAGCTGCCTGAAGAAGAAGTAGAGAATATGGAGCTTCAGGAAACCATTCAGAAGGAAATTTCCAAGTTGCCTGAGAAGTATCGATCGGTCATTGTCTTAAAATATATCGAGGAGCTTCCTCTTCAAGAAATCAGCGAGATATTGGATCTACCCCTGGGAACGGTTAAAACAAGAGTACATAGGGGGCGTGAAGCTCTCCGTAAACAATTAAGATCACTGTAGAGAGGGTGAGTGAATATGAAACCTTGTCCTGAAGAAATCATCGAGTATATGCACGATTATTTAGATGGAGATTTAAATAGAGAAAAAGAAGAAATGCTGAAGCATCATTTACAGGAATGCAGTGAGTGTCAGCATCACTTTCATGAGCTGAAAAAAGCGATTGCGTTTGTACAGAGCACGTCTCATATTAGTGCTTCTGCAGACTTTACAGATAAAGTCATGTCAAGATTGCCGAAAGAGAAGAAGAAAGTGGGGGTCGAGAGGTGGTTCCGCCACCATCCGCTACTCACGGCTGCGGCCCTATTCCTTTTCTTTATGACCGGAAGCTTCTTAACGTCATGGAATGACAATCAGGATTTTTCATTTACGAAGAATGCGAAGTTAGTGGTTCAGGATCATACGGTTGTGGTGCCTGAGGGCGAAGTCGTGAATGGAGATCTGACGGTCCGGAATGGTGATGTGAAAATTGAAGGAAAAGTAACGGGGAATGTCACGGTCATTAATGGAAATGTCACAGTCAATAACGGAAAGCAGTACTTGGCTTCTGCAGGGAGCGTGACAGGAGAAATCCATGAAATCGATGCTGCCTTTGAGTGGCTTTGGTACCAGATCAAAAAAGGGGCTAAAGACACGGTGGATTGGGGAAATTCGCAACTTGAAGAAAAGTAGGATAAAATAGAGGGGATGGAAGTAAGGTCCGTCCCTAAAAAGGACTGACATGTATGAATCCATGTCGGTTTTTTTATGCAAAAACGTGAGTTCATGAATAGAAGAGAAAGAATCATGAGGCCGTGGGTGTCTTTCATTTGACAGTGATAAAATATGCTATAATAGGAACGTTACGAAAATGGAGAAGCCACACATGGCGGCTTACGCTTTCGATTAAGCTATTGGAGGATGTAATATGCCGTTTATCGATATTTTTTCGGATTACTCCGCGCTGGATTATGTCTCGGATATAGTAGATATACTCGTAGTATGGTTTGTAATCTATAAACTGATCATGCTGATAAAAGGAACGAAAGCAGTACAATTATTAAAAGGTATTTTTGTCATAATCATTGTGAGAGGTCTTAGTAGTATCTTTGGGTTGGATACACTTGGATGGATGATGGAACAAGCCCTCACATGGGGGTTCCTGGCGATTATCATCATCTTCCAGCCTGAACTCCGCAGAGCCCTTGAACAATTGGGAAGGGGCCGTTTATTCTCAAGGACGGGACTTCAGGAAGAAGAAGAGCAGGAGCAGATGATTGAATCAATGACGAAAGCCGTAAGCTATATGGCAAAACGTCGAATTGGTGCCCTCCTTACTCTTGAACGGGAAACAGGGATGAGTGATTATATTGAAACAGGTATACCACTAAATGCCAAGATTACGTCCCAATTGCTGATTAATATCTTTATTCCCAATACACCTCTTCATGATGGAGCTGTTATCATTCAAAAAAATCAAATTGCTGCGGCGGCTTGTTATCTTCCCTTATCGGAAAGCCCATTCATTTCAAAAGAATTGGGAACAAGACACCGGGCAGCACTTGGCGTCAGTGAGGTAACAGATAGTATTACGATTGTTGTATCAGAAGAAACGGGAGCTATCTCCATTACGAAAAATGGAGAGTTACATCGCGACCTCTCTTTGGAGCGCTTCACAGAAATTCTTATGGTAGAGCTCATAGGCGATAGGACAAATGCTTCCTCGACGAAATGGAGTTTTAGGGGGAAGAAAGAAAATGGATAAATTCATGGAAAGTCGTTGGTTCATGCGGATTGTGGGGCTGATGTTAGCCTTCATTCTTTATCTGTCCGTCAACTTTGATGATATTCAGAAGACGGCTAACAACAACAACGGCAACTCTCAAAATGCGATTGAAACGATCCAGGACGTCCCGCTTGAAGTTTTCTATGATCGTGAGAATCTAGAAGTAAGCGGCTTACCTGATACAGTGAATGTGACTGTAGAAGGCTCTAAGGCGATAGTGCAACAAGCCAAGCAAGTGAAGGATTTCCGGGTCTATGTAGACTTGAATGATATCGGTATCGGTGAGCACCAGGTTGATATTAAGATAGATAATATTTCTGAAAAACTTGAAGTAAAACTCGATCCGGATTTCGTCAATATATCGGTTCAAGAAAAGGTAACCGAAGAATTTACGATTGAACCTCAATTCAATGAGAGTATATTATCCAATGGATATGAAGCAGAAGGACTGGCTGTTGATCCGAAAACGGTGAAAGTGACAGGCTCGAAGGATGAAGTGGAGAGAATTGCATATGTCATAGCCACTCTTGATGTTGATGAGGAAATCAATGAGAATGTGACAAGGGAAGCCAGGGTGCAAGTGCTTGACCGTGAGTATAATAAATTAGATGTTCAAATTGATCCGGAAGTGGTCGATGTGACCGTTTCGGTAGTAAACAAGAGCAAGAGTGTACCGGTCACGATTAAACAAAAGGGCAGTCTTCCAGAAGGGACGACGCTGGAGTCGATTTCAGTTGAGCCTAAAGAGGCAACCATCTTCGGCAGACAGGATGTACTGGATACAGTAGAAGAGTTGCTTGCAGAAATAGACCTTTCTAAGATTACGAAGGATTCAACCATTACGGTACCGCTCGCCCTGCAAGATGGCTTAAATAAAGTGGCTCCTGAAGAAGTCAAGGTGAAGGTTGATGTCAATACAACCGAGGAAAAGAGCCTGTCAGGACTTGAAATCACCCCACAAGGATTACCTGAAGAATATGAATATACCATCATGTCACCTGAGGAAGGTGTCGTCGATGTAGCGCTGAAAGGTCAGAATGCACAGGTGAGCAAAGTGACGAAAGAAGACTTCTCGCTTGCTCTGGATCTTTCAGGGCTCGAGCCCGGTGAACATGAGCTGGAAATAGTGGCAGAAGGACCTGAGGATATTGAATGGACCCTGTCTCAGAGAACAGTAAAAGTAGAAATTAAAGAAAAGAACACATCAGCATAAGAGCTGTAAAAAGGAGAGAATGACAATGGGTAAGTATTTTGGAACTGATGGAGTAAGAGGTGTAGCGAACACAGAATTAACACCGGAATTAGCATTTAAGCTTGGACGTTTTGGTGGTTATGTTCTAACAAAGGATGCTACGCGTCCCAAAATATTGATTGGAAGAGATACTCGGATTTCCGGACATATGCTGGAAGGAGCTCTTGTAGCCGGACTTCTATCAATAGGGGCTGAAGTGATGCGCTTAGGTGTCATTTCAACTCCAGGGGTAGCTTACTTAACAAGAGCGTTAGGGGCTCAAGCTGGTGTCATGATCTCAGCTTCTCATAATCCTGTAGGGGATAACGGAATTAAATTCTTCGGACCGGATGGTTTCAAGTTATCGGATGACCAGGAAAATGAAATTGAAAATCTATTAGATCAAACAGTTGATCAGCTTCCTCGTCCGATCGGTGCTGATTTAGGACAAGTAAGTGACTATTTCGAAGGCGGACAAAAATATCTGCAGTATTTAAAACAGTCAGTAGACGAAGATTTCGATGGTTTACATATTGCGTTGGATTGTGCACATGGTGCAACATCCGCTCTTGCTACTCATCTGTTTGCTGATTTGGATGCTGACATTTCGACGATGGGAGCATCACCAAACGGGTTGAATATCAATGAGGGTGTAGGATCTACCCACCCTGAAGCACTTGCTGAGATGGTGAAAGAAAAAGGTGCAGACCTGGGGCTTGCCTTTGATGGGGATGGAGACCGTATTATCGCAATCGATGAGCATGGACAAATCGTGGATGGTGACCAGATCATGTACATCTGCGGTAAATACTTGAAGTCACAAGGTCAGTTAAAACAGTCTACAGTCGTATCTACAGTCATGAGTAATCTTGGCTTCCATAAAGGGCTTGAAGAGAATGGGATCCAAAGCATTCAAACTGCGGTTGGAGATCGTTATGTAGTGGAAGAAATGAAGAAGCATGGCTATACTCTTGGCGGTGAGCAATCAGGCCACATCATCTTCCTGGATTACAACACAACAGGAGACGGTCTGTTAACGGGTATCCAACTTGTGAACATTATGAAAATGACCGGTAAATCATTATCTGAACTAGCGGGAGAAATGCAAAAGTTCCCACAAAAACTTGTGAATGTACGAGTGACAGACAAGCACCATGTAACGGATAATGAAACGGTTAAAAAAGTGATTCAAAAGGTTGAAGAAGAAATGAACGGAAATGGCCGTATCCTTGTTCGTCCATCTGGAACGGAGCCGTTAGTGCGTGTCATGGCAGAAGCTCCTACTGAAGAACTTTGTGATCGATATGTAAATGAAATCGTACAAGTCGTTGATGAAGAAATGGGTCTGAACGAATAGTGGAATTTATATGCATAAGGGGTCAATATGTGCCCCTTATGCATATTTAATAAGTAGAGTACTATTGAACTTTATCGTACTAACGTTCTGATAAACGGGGCTGTTGCCTATGGGTTTATCGCTGTTCTATTTCGGGAACATGACAATGGGATAACAACTTCTTGTTCTTGTAAAATTTTTATTGACTAGGGGAAACCTGCTAGTGTATGATGATTTTGTTTTCATTTTTCAAATTATATGGAAATGAGTCAAGAAGGAAAGGTGGATAGTGAGTAAACATCTTATAAAGCGCCAGGGCTAAACGATGGATACGAAAAGGATCGTTTAGTTGACGAGGTGGAGGTTTATCGAGCATTCGGCGGATGCCTCCCGGTTCGTATGTGTCACCGAACCGAAAGTTTCTTCCTTAAATCGTTGAGGCAACTTAATGGACAAAGGGAAGAAAAAAGTGACCAATGTGAATACTAATGACAAACAGAGATAAGGGGGCAAGTTGTCCCCAAAAGAGTTCTTGCCCCCTTGCATGTTCAGGGAGGATATATTAATTATGTGTGGAATTGTTGGATATATTGGAAGTTCAGATACAAAGGAAATTCTTTTAAAAGGTCTTGAAAAGCTTGAGTACCGCGGTTATGACTCTGCAGGTATTGCCGTTCAAAACGATGAAGGCATCCATGTGTTTAAAGAGAAGGGTCGTATCGCCGACCTTCGCGGTATCGTTGATGAGAGTGTATCAAGCAACACAGGAATCGGTCACACTCGCTGGGCTACCCACGGTGTACCAAGCAAGGTGAACGCTCACCCTCATCAAAGTAATTCAGGCCGTTTCACAATCGTTCATAACGGAGTAATCGAAAATTACTCTCAACTTAAGCGTGAATATTTATCGGATGTAACGTTCAAGAGTGACACGGATACAGAAGTCATCGTTCAGTTGATTGAAAAGATTGTAGAAGAAGGAAACACGGTAGAGGAAGCTTTCCGTCAAACGTTAATGCTTCTTAAAGGCTCTTATGCCATCGCCCTTTTAGATTCTGAAAATGATGAAACAATCTATGTAGCGAAAAATAAAAGTCCACTGCTCGTAGGTCTTGGAAAAGACTTCAACGTTGTAGCAAGTGATGCTATGGCGATGATTCAAGTAACAGACCAATACGTTGAGCTAATGGATAAAGAAATGGTCATTGTAACGAAAGAAAAGGTTGAAATTCAAAATCTGATCGGTGAAGTAATGGAACGTGCTCCTTACACAGCTGAAATCGATGCGAGTGATATCGAAAAAGGAACGTACCCTCACTACATGCTTAAAGAAATCGATGAGCAGCCACTAGTGATGCGTAAAATCATTCAAGCTTACCAAAATGAGAGCAACGAACTTCACATCGATGAGCCGATCGTCGGCGCGATGAAGGAAGCGGACCGTGTCTACATCATTGCATGTGGAACGAGCTATCATGCTGGTCTTGTTGGGAAGCAATTCATCGAGAAGAGTGCAGGAATTCCTGTAGAAGTGCATGTAGCAAGCGAATTCAGCTACAATATGCCTTTACTTTCTAAGAAACCATTATTTATCTTTATTTCTCAAAGTGGTGAAACGGCTGATAGTCGTGCCGTACTGGTTCAAGTCAAAGAGCTTGGGCATAAATCATTAACGATCACAAATGTAGCGGGTTCTACCCTGTCCCGTGAAGCAGATTACACTTTGCTTCTTCATGCAGGACCTGAAATTGCCGTAGCTTCAACAAAAGCGTACACAGCTCAGCTGGCTGTACTTGCTATCCTTGCACATGTTGCAGGGCAGGCATGTGGAAATAACCAGGACTTTGACCTTGTTCAAGAGCTTGGTATTGTTGCCACTGCGATGGAAGCACTTTGCGATACCAAAGAAGAGTTTGAAGATATCGCACGCGAATATCTGTCAACGACTCGCAACTGTTTCTTCATCGGCCGTTCACTTGACTTCTATGTAGGTCTGGAAGGCGCTTTGAAGCTGAAAGAAATCTCTTACATCCAGGCAGAAGGATTTGCCGGAGGAGAGCTTAAGCACGGTACGATCGCTCTGATCGAAGAAGGTACTCCGATCGTTGCACTTGCAACTCAAGAAGAAGTAAACCTAGGCATCAGAGGAAATGTGAAAGAGGTAGTCGCTCGTGGAGCCAACCCTTGTATCATTTCCATGAAAGGCTTAGAAGACGAAGAAGATCGCTTCGTCATCCCGGAGGTTAACCCATTGTTAACACCTCTTATCTCTGTCATCCCATTACAATTAATTTCTTACTATGCTGCTCTGCATCGCGATTGTGATGTAGATAAGCCGCGTAACCTGGCAAAGTCGGTTACGGTTGAGTAAGGGATAAATAGATGAAAACCGGTTGGTCTCTCTGGGCCGACCGGTTTTTTTATGCTATTAGGAGTTATTTCTTATAATCTCCTGTATGAGGGATGAATACATTTACCTTTACTTTTAAAGAATCCTTTGAAAGATCATTAATCGTCCCAACATCCCATCGCTTATGGTGAAAGCGATACGTGTTCCTTGTTAAATTATAGATGTCGATCTTTTTCTCAAGCGCTTTTTCGTACGTATTCATAACTTGTTTTTTGATTTTTTTCTCCAACTGTTTTTCAATCGTTGTAACCTCTAATCCCTCAACATTTTGATCTAACGTACTTTCAACATCGATTTCAACATTGTATACTGGCTTGTCCTTCCCTTTTAATTTTATTTTCACCTTAGGTTTAACAATTTGAACACTGACTTTTAATTTTTTCAGGGGGATATATATTTTATTGGTTTCTGGATTGAACCACTTCAGGCCTTCCATATCGTCTTTTGTAAATTTTCCTTTATACTTTTCTTCAGAGAATACATATAATCCGTCGATCGCCGCTAATTTCTTTTCTTTGTCCTCCTGCCAATTTTCTTTATTTATATAAATAGAAGGAATGTACGATGCCCCCACAGGCTCGTAAAAATCACCTATGAAATCATGAAATGGGACAACAGGAAGAAATGAATTTTCCTTCATCACCGTAATTGGCCTATGTATTATAGAGTAAAGAGGAGGTTGTCCAAAGAAGCTTTCCGCCTCAAAAATGTCTTGAATGCTTTCATTGGTTCCATACGTCCAGGTTGTATAGCGTAAAAAAGAATTTCTGCCCATGAAATCCAGAATCGTGTTTAACCATTTTTCCATCGCTTTCTCACTTATGACGAGCGTATTAATTTGTCCATAATGAAGAGGTACAGCCGTGGTTTGCTCTATATGATTGAACGCTTCTTCTATTGAAGAGCCTTTCCCCCTGCCAATCAGAATGGGTGCTGCTGTAGGCTCTCCTCCTTCCTTCTTTGCAATATTTGCAAAGCTCAGTGCCTGGAAGTAAACGATGATCTGCTCATCTTCTACATCAAATCCGATAGAGGTGATATAAGCCTGGTCCTGGATTTCCTTAGACCCTAAACAGCCCGTCAATAAACAACACAGAAGCAGGATAAGATGTAATGGAATGATTGATCGCCTCACCATCTTTAAGGCTCCTTCCTATCTTGATCGATTGGTGAATACCCCAAGTTCCGTTTTTTTGTGAGTGAGCTTGGCAATTTAATATATCCTTTAAAGTAATCAGCTATTGTCGGCTTTGCAAAGATGGTCATGAATGGTTGACCAAAACTTTCTGTACTGACAAGGGCAATCAAGAAGATAAACCCGCATAGGAAGAAGCCATAAAGGCCTAATAATGCGGAGACAAAAAGGTTTGTAAACCTTAATATAAGTACATTTCCAGTCAAGCTTTGATTCATTAATGTATAACTGGAGATGATCGTGACGGCCGCGACAACGAGCATAGTGGGGGAGGTGAAGCCTCCTCTGATGGCAGCATCCCCTACAATCAGACCTCCTAACACGGCAACCGTCTGACCGACTGCTTTCGGAAGACGTACACCTGCCTCCTTGAACAATTCAAATAGGATGAGCATAAGGGCCAATTCCATCCCGGTTGAAAGGGGCAGTCCCGTTCTCGATACTGTTATAGTCGCTAATAAAGGATAAGGGATTTGCTCCAGCTGATGAGTCGTAATCGCAACCCAGAAGCCCGGCAGGAAAATGGTCGTTGCGAAAGCAATGAACCTCAAGAGTCTTTCTATGCTCACATAGAAAAAGCTCGTGTGGGCATCTTCCGGTGAGTTCAGCATCAATCCAAGGTTAGCAGGACCTATTAAGCAGGTTGGATTCCCGTCTACGAGAATGGCGAACCTTCCCTGGTTTAAGGACTCCACTACGAAATCGGGTCTTCCCACATATTGAGCTAATGGAATGATTGAAAACGTATTATCGTATAAATACTCTTCTAATTCGTAACTGCTGACAATAATGTCAGTATCAATGGATTCCAGTCGGTTTTTTACATCCTTAAGAATGTCGGGGTTCATGATATCGTCTATATATAGAAGCATCACATCTGTCTGACTCCGTCTCCCGATGGACATTTTGAGGCTCTTTAATGAGCTGGTTTTTAACCGATGCCTGATGAGGGCCATATTATCACCTATGTCTTCAACAAACCCGTCACGGGGGCCTCTAATAGAGACTTCTGTGTTTGATTCTTCAGGTGAACGTTTTGCGAGCTTGCCCGCAGAGAAAAAGAGCACATTCTGATCATGAGGAGTCACAATCATGATATCCCCTGAAAAAATCCTTCGCTCAGCTTGCCTTTGAATATCCATCCCCCTGTCAGGATACGAAACATTGATGAAATCAGAAAATTGGTCAGCCTCCAGGGAACCATCGAAATGGAGAAGCCTTTGGACTTCAGGGATAATCCACTTGTATAGGGTGTTTTGATCAGCCATATTAGGGGAATAGACATAAATCAACTCAATATCATTCCCGTCCCTCCGAACCTTTTTCTCTGAAACCAAGATGTCCGAGCTATCTTTAAAAGGTAACAAATCAATGGCTTTTCCATGGTTCTCTTTCATGATTTCTTCCCTCCCATCTTTACTAAAATCCCCAGTACACCAATGCATAGTACTAATAGAACAAGACTATAAGGTAAAAAATAGGTATACAAAAAATTGAAAAAAGAAGCTTCATTCCAAGGTATAAGAGCTCCTAGAAACAATAACCCGTATAAGATCAGGATTTTTAGGAACCGTTTATTTTCAGTTGTAAATAACAGTTTTTCAGTTATGTAGACACTGATGCTGATCCGGACAAATGCCCCGGACAGCCATTGAAGGATGGATAGGGAATCTAAACGGGTTATATACTGTCCCAGGGTCAATAATCGCCACTGTTCATAGGCTGGATTCTTCATTTTAATGGATTCTTCTATACCGAATTCAGAAATCGCCCCTGTGACAGGTCCCAACGTAAGAAATGCAAGTAAAATCCCCAGACCAATCAGCCATTTCTTTTTGATTTCACCCGTCACGACAAACGGAACTAAAAACAAAAAAACGGCGAGTTCAAAAATCCCTGCACCTACATAGATCATTCCAAATAATGAATCTGATACTCCATTTTCGAAAATAGGAAAAAGCCGGGAGTAATCTTTATTCTTCATGTTGCCTGAAGCCACAAAAAACCCTAAACCGGTGACAACAGGAAGGCAAATAAATGCAATCATCCCGATGGTCCTGACCCCTTTGTACGTCCCATAAAGGGTGGTGACCGTGATACTGGTCAGGATTACCCAAAAAGGAACCTCAAAGGTATAATTCGTCAGACTCCAGTTCGCAGTGTAATTAAGTGTGACGAACGCACTCCCCATGAAATAGAGGCTTAATAAATATCCAAACACTATCGAGGGTTTTCTTCCGAAATGGGTGCGAATGAATTGGATGGGGTCTTGATTCCCAAGCTTTTTATAAATGTAATACAATAGAAAAATCCAAAGGAAAAGTGGAGGTACGGATAATAATACACTTATCCATGAATCCCGTTTCCCGGCACTTAAAAGGCTGGGAAGAATGAGTACATGTACCATCAATCCCGATGAAAGAATAATGATTGAGAAGATGTGAATAAGATAGATCGATCGTTTATTCATAGAATTTATCACCATTTGGTAGTTTGCCATTTGGGGTGGGAATTATGCGCAGAAGAGGTAGTTCAATAGGTAAGTGGTGAGAAAAAGAAAATAATCAAGCACTTTCCTTTACCCAACCATGTAAAACCCTTATAATCATACAAATAGATTCATGTTCTCTTCGTGCACCAGCGAATATAGAGTAACCTGCTGCTTCCGCAGTCCAGGTTACTTTTTTATTGGAACGGGTACGATAATAGAGAATGAAAAACGGTGTGAAAGTAAGGGTATGATGATAAATGAAACAGTTACATAGACAGCATGTATGGCTCGGGAGGTTCCTCGCATCAGATCCTGGCCGGAAGAGATTTCAGCAGGCAGGTAAGGCAACGATCAGTTTAATATCGGCTGTATTTACGATGCTATTTTTATTAAAACTATTTAATCACTCAGCGATTACACCGGCCATTGTGTCAGGGATGGTGGGGATGCTCGGGATCTTCGTTGTCATGGATGACACAACGGCTAAAAAGAAGGTCACGACCCCGTTGATCGGTGTGGCGGTAGCGGTTGGAATCACATTGGGATCTGCCTTTGCCCATTATAGTCTTGTGGTGAATATCTTACTGGTAGGAGCGATATTCAGCGCTTTTTACTTCTCCCGATTTGCCATCCGCTACTTTTCCATGGGAATGGCAGGATTTATGTCGATTTATATATCGTCGATTCTGCAGCTTGATGTGGCTCACCTTTCATGGTTCTATATCGGGATTGTAATTGGTGTTGTGTACGCTTTTCTTTATAACTTCATTATCTTTAAAGGTTCGGTTCATGTGTTAAGAAGGAGTATGCGTTCATTTCATATTCAATCCAACTTGACGTTTACGATATTAATGAAGATGATCGAGGATCCGGACACGAGTAGTAAGAGGAGAAAGCTTCTCGATCGAAATGTTCGAAGGCTGAATGAGTATGCAAGGATCGTAGCCGGTGATATCAATGAAAATGATTTGAAGAAGCTTTGGCCAGGCATCGAGCCTTCCCAGTTACGTCTCTATGTTTTTGATACAGAGATGTTGATACAGACGTTAACCGATTCTTTGAAGCGGCTCAAGGAGTTGGATGCCTTAGAGGTTACGGAACTTAGACGCTTGTTGGTCTGGGTTCTCCGTTCGCTCCGTGATGCAGAGGTGCTGGCCCAGGATTATGATCCCCGTTCCCTTGAAGAAGCGGAAAAGGCGATCCAGGCGCTTCGTCTACTTTTGTCAGAGGTGTTGAATCAAGAAGAAAAGCCTAAAGGATGGGTGTACCTTCTAAGGCGTATCGAGTCCATTGCCAATCATGTACTGGAAGCAGCCATCACCATCCAAGAATCACTGAAGATTTCAGAAAGCAAGGTAACGAACATAGAGAATAACGACGAGTCTGAAGTTGAGGAAAAAGAAGAAAAGCCTGAAGAAAAGACCAAGAGTTTAAAACCTTCTACGCGTAAGGCGATTCAAGCGCTTGTAGCCGGTACGCTAGCGATTATTGTAGGTGAGCTGATTGCTCCTGCACAACCTTACTGGGTACTGTTGACCACTTTCATTATTCAAATTGGTACAGAGTCAGTAGGAAGAACCTATATGAAGGCCTTTCAGCGATCGGTCGGAACGGTGATCGGGGCCATACTTGGATTCGGAGCGGCAAAGCTCGTTTCAGGAAATTCCGAGCTTGAAGTTTTCCTCTTGTTTGTGGTTCTGTTTCTGGCCTTCTATCTTTTCACGGTTTCCTATACTCTCATGAGCTTGTTCATTACGATGCTCATCGCGTTTATGTATGACCTGCTCCTGGGTGGAATCAGTATGCAGCTGATGGGGGCACGGGTCATTGATACAGTTGCTGGAGCTGTGATTGCCCTCACTGTCTCGGCATTTGTATTTCCAAAGAAAACGAAGGACAAGGTGGCAGATGCCTTAGATGATTTTCTTGAAGAGCTTGGAGGATATGTTTCTTCCTATATGAAAACCTTCACGAATATTGAAGACAAACCATTAACAGATCAAGCTTTCGATTTGGATCAGTTGCTTCAGGGAATTAAGGATGAGGCGCAATCACTTTTACAAAGACCTGGTGCCGTGACAAGGTCAGGAATCGGTCGTTGGATCACAGTGGTGACAGCCATAAACTATTATGCGAAGCATCTGCTTGCTTCATCTAATAGAAAAGTACCTGCAAAGGTTTCGAAAGACCTATCGAGTGTTCTTCAACAGACAGAAGAGAAAATCACTCATAATATCGAAACGCTTCGACAACTATTAAAAGAAAAAGAGAGCAGCCGTGTGTTGTGGAGCTTAGGTCAGGAGAGGGAAAAGATCGAAACCCTGGCACCGAGCTGGAAGAAATCACAGGTGGATCTGATTCATCACCTATACTATGTGTGGAGGATCAATCAATCGATTGTAGCACTTGGTGAGGAACTGGGTGCAGAGGTGAAGGAAACTCAAACAAAAGGGTAAAGCGAATTTCGCTTTACCCTTTTACTTATTTATTGCGCTAATTATGTTGCAGATAGTCGTTAACTTCTTGTCAGAAATTGTTTTAACCCGTCTTTCTTCGGGAAAAGCATACCATCTGAATATCGTGAGGTGGAGGAAATGGCAGCCGAAAGCTTATTGCTAACAAAAGAAGATATGAAAAACCCTGAACTTGTCCCTCAATGGGTGATCGAAGAATATAAGAATTTTCATGAAGTTGTTACAGATCGAACGTTCCCTTGTTACTTCGGTATGACCGGAGAGAAAAAAGGGGAGCTTCGCTATTCGTATATAAGTCACGATAATTGGGAGCATCTTCCCGAGACGATTAAAGAGTTTATCGACTTGTTCGATGTACCAGAAGGTGAGCGGCTGATTCGTCACGGATTCTTTTTGTTTGTTGAACCGGAGGATGAGGAAAGGTCCGTCCCTCATTACCGGGAGTATTTCTGGAAGATTCTGCAGTTTCTTCATGATGAGGATGAGGAGTCTTGGCCAGAGGATTATCCGGAGGATCCGGATCATCATTTGTGGGCGTTTTCGTTTGCCGGGGAGCCGTTTTTCGTGTTTGGGAATGCTCCTGCTTATAAGCAGCGAAAGACGAGAGACCTTGGGAATAGCTTGGTATTAGGCTTTCAGCCGAGAAGGATCTTTGAAGGGTTGGAAGGAACGTCGAAGGGTGGCATTATGTCCCGTGAGAAAGTAAGGGAGCGGGTCGAGAAGTGGGACGGCTTACCGAAGCACCCGAATATCAGCCATTATGGGGATCCTGAACACCGTGAATGGAAGCAATACTTCATTGGAGACGACGTGGAACCGATCGAGGGCAAATGCCCCTTTCACCATAAATAAGAGAAAGAGTGTCAGGCCAGGCCTGACACTCTTTTCCTTAATAAATATCCACATTCCCACTGGATACGGAAACATTGATGTTGTATTTACCAGACCCGGCCACACCTGAAATATCGCCATCTTCTATCTTCTGATTCTTTAATGGCAGGTTGCAGGAGATGTCTCCGCTGCTTGCTTTTCCGTTCAGCTTAAAGCTCGCGTCTTCCGGCAGGTCCAGGTTGACACCTCCAGAGCTTACATCAAAATTCAGGTCTCCTTTTAGTGTTTCCATGGAGACAGTTAATTCACCAGATGATAAGTCACTTTCCAAAGGACCTTCGTAATTCGACAATTCCACATCCCCGGAGCTGATGTCTACATTACCTTCTTTTGTTGAGAGAGCATTCACGACCAAGTCTCCGGAAGAACCGTCATGTTCAAATATATTCGTCTCAAGGTTTTCAAGAGTCATGTTTCCGGAACCCATTTCTACAGTTAACTCATCCAGCTTCATTCGATTCGTTTCGGATTCTCCTGCAAACTGCAGGTTACCTGAGCCAATCTTGATTTCCATGCTTCGATCATATTCTTTTGGAATGTACACGGTTACGTTTGATTTGCGGTTGAATCCTATCCATTCATACCATTTATGCTTTACTGCCACTTCAATGGTGTCGCCTTTTTTAGCTAAAGTCAGCGCTCCTTTTCCTTCAATGTCGACCTTTACTTCATTCTGATCCACAGGGATGACTTCTGTGTCGCTGCCTTCCATTTTAAGATCGATGTGATCGATTCTGTCCGTTACCCCGATGCGTTCCCCTGACTTACTTTCTTTAGCAAATAACGATGTATTGTCATTCAGGATGACGTATAGGGTTCCAAGTGCAAGCAGTGCAATGATCACGGCAAAAGCATTTTTCATTAATATCCCTCACTTTGACTTGTTTTTCCATTTTATAGTTTTATTTTAATGCAGCTGCCGGTTCATCACAATGAGCCATAGGATTATTTTTGAATCAGACCAGAGGCCGAGTTCGGTGCAGGCTATGTAATAGAAAAACCGGTCATAGAGGTGACCGGTCTGAACCTTTATTTTGCGATGAACATCTGCGTCCAATAGATTCCCTGGCTTGGATCCTTCGCTGTTCCCACGCCAATATGAGTGACTTGTTTGTTTAAAATATTTTTTCGGTGTCCTGGACTGTTCATCCAAGCGTTGACGACAGATTCAGGTGTTTTTTGTCCAACGGCAATGTTCTCCGCTGCCGTGGAGTAATCCACCCCAAAGTTCTCCATCATTTCAAAAGGAGATCCGTACGTTGGAGACGTATGAGAGAAATAGTCATTTTCCTTCATGTCCTCTGATTTCATCTCTGCCACATTCGCTAACTCTCCATCCATCTTCAAGGCACCAAGTCCATTCTTCTTACGTTCCTGGTTGGTTAAATCAACTACCTGCTTCACAAATCCACTAGCATCGGATGCCTGTGAATCCTGTTTGGGCTGACCATCTGCAGGTGGTTCCGGTTGTGCCGCATTCGGTTCTTGTGCAGGCTGATTCGGCTGACGGGCTTCTTCATTACCTGGCGCATTTTCCCCTGGGTCTAGGTGGGTAAATTCACGTAAGTCCCCATTTGGGTCTATCGGAGCCATGAAACGGTGAAGGGGAGTTTGGTTACCTTGCATTCCATCCATCTCATCTCTACCACCGTTATCATAAGTGACAGGATCGTAATTCACGTTTTGTGTATCCATCAGGTTATCGTTTGCATCGTTATTGTTACAGGCAGTCATCAGCATAAACGGGATGACGGCGCAGACTGTTATCGAAAGAAAGCGTTTTTTCATGTATGATCCTCCAATATTGTTGATTACCTTTTATATCAGGCATTAACAGTCTTTAATATGTACTCCTGCCGTCATTATTATCCTGTTAAAAATAGGGTTTGCTTCTGTGTTTCAAAAGGGGTTTTGAGCTCCTGACCCGAATAGTTACTAATAAGAAAGAAGGGAAGGGGGTTTTCATTAATGGAACGGAAACGATTACGGGAATTGGGAGGAAGTATCGGCTCCTATACATGTGGGAAATATAACAGCATTACCGATATTGAGGGAGTGAAGGTCGGACATAAAACCCTTCACTATGAGCATGACAATACCGTGATACGAACGGGTGTAACGGCGATTTTACCTCATGGGGGCAATCTGTTCCGTGAGAAAGTATGCGCGGGCCGCCATGTGATCAATGGCTTTGGAAAAACAGTCGGGACGATTCAAATGGAGGAGCTTGGTGTACTTGAAAGTCCCATTCTCTTGACGAATACTCTTTCCGTTGGGGATGTGTTAAAAGGGACGGTTCAATATATGCTGGACGAAACACCTGAAATCGGAGACACAACGGGGACAGTAAATGTCGTTGTGGGAGAATGCAATGATGGGTTTCTGAATGATATCCGCGGTCTTCATGTAAAGCCTGAAGATGCCCGGGAAGCCATTGTTCATGCACAATCGGGACCTGTCGATGAAGGGTGCGTCGGAGCGGGAACGGGAATGCTTTGTTTAGGGTATAAAGGTGGTATTGGGACGAGTTCCAGGGAGTATCCCTTTGGAGATGAGAAGTATACGGTGGGAGCCCTCGTATTAACTAATTTCGGTCAGAGGAAAGATCTAAGGCTTCCCAATCTTAACTCCGGGGAGGATCAACATACACCGGATGGGTCAATCATGATCATCCTGGCGACGGATGCACCTCTAAATGAAAGGCAGCTTAAACGACTGGCAAAACGTGCTACATTCGGCCTTTCTAGAACGGGCTCGTATGCAGCCCATGGGAGTGGTGATGTTGTTCTTGCATTTTCTACTGCACACCGCATTCCACATCAGCCTTCCAATGATAACACGATTCCGTACTCGTTCATTAAAGAAGACGGACAGATTATCTCTACACTATTTGAAATGACAGTCGATAGCGTAGAAGAAGCCATATGGAACTCTCTCTGTAAAGCGGAAACCACAACGGGCAGGAATGGACGGGAAATGGAAGCGATACCTTTAGAGTTGCTAAGGGCTGGACTGTTGAAATAAGACAAAATCTTTAGACGTTACCTATTTTCTGTTATTTAACGATTAAATTAATAGGGTATACCATATATATGTACGAACTATTTGGTTGAAGGAAGTGACAGTCATGAATTATATCCCTATGCCTCTTTCGTTTTTCCAACAGCCCACTTTGGAACTTGCAAAGTCTTTGTTGGGATGTGTGTTAGTAAAAGAGACGGAGGAGGGAAAAGCTTCAGGTTATATTGTGGAAACGGAAGCGTATCTAGGGCCAGCGGATCGAGCGGCTCACAGCTATGGAAATAGACGGACGAAGCGGACGGAAGTCATGTTTCATGAGGCTGGCAGGATCTATACATATGTTATGCATACTCACTGTCTGGTCAATGTAGTGAGCGGGGAAAAAGAAAAACCCGAAGCGATTCTCATTAGAGCGGTCGAACCCCTTGAGGGCTTGGAGCTAATGGAAAGAAGACGATCGGGTCATGTGAAAAAAAATTGGACAAATGGGCCGGGAAAGCTGACAAAAGCGTTAGGTATAACCATGGAAGATTACGGGGGCAACTTCCTGGAACCCCCTCTCATCATCTCAAAGGGATACCGGCCTGAAGAGATTATGAAAGGAAAACGAATCGGGATCGATAACACGGGAGAAGCCAGGGATTATCCGTGGAGGTTCTGGGTAAAGGACAATCCTTATGTATCAAGATGATTATTTTTGAGAATTTTCTAATAATCAATTAAAAAATAACCCATAAGTACTATGTTTGTGGTATATTTTTCTTGTGAGATGAAAATCATATACTGACAATTCTAATGGGAGCTTTGAACCTAAATGATAGATGGGCGCTTACATTTAGGGGAGCTAGTAGCGCAACCGGCCACATACGAACGTAGGAATACGTTTTTGTGTGGTTTTTTTTATAAACTATAGAGAGTATAGGGGTCCTATGAATATCTTTACTATTTTTCAAAACGATTATATTTATCATGATTTTCAGCCCTTATATGAAATGGGCGAGCATCAAACCCTCTATGCATATGAGGGCCTGTTACGAAACAAGTATAACGAAAATCCCGAAAGTGTTTTTCAGTCTGCCATGAAAGCGAATATCTTATATAAGCTTGATACCTTATCCATTTCAAAAGCTCTTGAAAGCTTTTCGGAGAATGGACTGAAGAACTGTAAGTTATTTCTTAATATTTATATCACGACGATTCTTCACCCGAGCTTTCATACCTATTTTTATGACTTGATGAAGAAGCATCCTGATATATTGGGGCGTCTTGTGCTGGAGATTAATGAGTCGAGTGCGGAGGAACTCTGGCAGAATCCATTATTAAAAGAGTCACTTAAAGAACTTAAGGAATTCGGAGTTTGGTATGCGATTGATGACTTTGGTCAAGGGACATCCTCTATCAAGAAATCCATTGAATATGAACCGGAAGTCATTAAACTGGATCGCTATTTTGCTTTGAATCTGGCACAAGATGAGAAGAAACAACGATTCCTTTCCTTTTTCAATCAATTCTACGGTAAGGATACGTTAATTGTGTTAGAAGGCATTGAAACCAAACAGGATATGCAAGTGGCAAAGGACATTGGGATTACAATAGGACAAGGCTTTTACTTGGGAAGGCCGAGTCGACTATTAGCGTAAATGAGAATGGTGACTCTGGAGTGTATGAGTCACCTTTTTTCGTGGACATCTGCTATGGTATTGTCCGAATTAAAATAAAATTGAAAATATTTAACATTTCCATTAAACTGAGGAAAAAGAGAAAAAAGGGGATCAAGGTATGAGGCTTCTCACATTTCCGCTGAAATTTATGTTTTATTATATTCTCGGATTGATTGGTATTTTAGCTGTGAGTATTGCTCCTGAAGTATTTAAAGAGAGGGGCCTGTACAATTTTGTCGGGTTCTTGGAAGAGTTTTTTAAGTTCGTGTTTGTATTTTTGGACGGTGAAAATTGGAGCTATTCCTATAAAGGGATAACCGTCGATTTTCTGGACATGCTTTGGGGACCTTATCTGTATTCTTTACAGATTATCGGTGGAGCATTGGGCTTAGGCCTGGGAATAGCGTTTATCCTTACCATCTTCACAGTGTTTATGCCCCGATGGGTTACGTCTTCACTAAAGAAAGTATTAAACCTCTTTGAGACGGTGCCTGACTTAATGTTTGCGTTTATGCTCCAGCTGCTCATTGTCTATGTTATTAAATATTTTGGCGTGGAACTGATGAATTTCACGGAGTATGGGGAAGAAAAGATCTTTCTTGCTCCTATCATCACACTATCCATTATACCCATGATCTCTTTCTTTCGTATTCTCCTTTTTATTACGGAAGAAGAAATGCTAAAGCCACATGTAGAGTTTGCCCAAAGCAAAGGAATGTCGAAAGGCAGGATCCTTTTTGCTCACATATTGAAAAATATTTCTCCCAGCTTGTTTTATCATGGAAAGCTGATCATATGGGGGATGCTATCTAGTTTATTCATCATCGAGACGATTTTCAATATGAGGGGAATAACGTATTACATCGTACAAGACTTCAGACCTATGGTCATAGCCATCTCCCTGATTATGATTTACACACCTTTTTTCGTTGTGTATCAAGGCGTGTATCTATGGATTAATCGGGAGGGAAGCGTCGATCATACCAAATATAAAAGGGATAAAACGAAGTGGAATGAATGGAAGATCTGGGGCTGGCTTTCTACTATTAGACGGCTTTGGTGGCAGCATATGAATAATGGGAAGTTTGCTATCGGGTTTAGTGTCATCTTTCTCTTGATTGCTCTCAGTTTCCTTTATCCAATGATGAAAGAAGATCCGATTAAACAAATTCAGTTTATGAAAAACGATGAAGGACGTATCATCAGTGCCCCTCCACATAAGCCTTTTGGAGAGATGATCTTAGGCTCCGATTTCTTCGGGTATAGCATCCTCGACCAACTGATTGTCGGGGCAAAGTATACCCTCCTCTTTGCACTGGTTGTCGCATCTCTAAGGGTGATAGGTGGATTCTATCTTGGAATAGCCTATCATTTTCATCTGAAAGAAAATAGGAAGAATTGGATTGATCGGATGGTGGATTCCATTCATTTCTTACCTTTAAGTCTTATTGCATATCTTCTATTAAGACCTGTTCTTTGGGGATTGCCCGTTTTAGGATGGGATCACTCCATCTTTGAAAGACTTGTTTTTGAAGCTGTCGTCTTGACGATTCTTGTGCTGCCGTTAACGACGGTTTTAATAGGGAATGAACTGAAGTTACTAGGTAAACAGGATTTTGTTCTGTCGGCGAAGCTCTTAGGGGGAAGTAATCGTCATTTGCTGTGGACGCACCTTTTCCCACATCTGGCACCACGACTATTCATTATATGGGGGCAGCAATTTATTCAAACGCTTCTCATCCTTGTGCATCTGGGGTTATTTCATCTGTTCTTGGGCGGAACGATCATTACAGGAGGACTGGTACCCGATCCTCCAAAATCGGGGACATTTGAATGGTCAGGTCTGATCAGTTCCACTAAAGATTCCCTTATGACCGGAAAGTACTGGATTGTTATCGCTCCGTTAGCAGCCTTTATGATTGCCATCATCGCCATGCAGTTGATTGTGCAAGGTGTGAAGGAAATCCAGCAAACAAAGGTAGGCGTACTGATAAACAACACTCCAATTAAGAATAAACATAAGCTGGTCAAGAAGAAAACCTACCGTCCAGTGACGGAAGACTTTCATTTGGTTCGACAACAATCCTTTAAGGGATAAGGGGGAGATAGAGAGTGAGTAGAAAGAGTCCTAAATTGCCACTAACCGACGAGGAAAGGTCGGCACTTCGTAAAGAGAAGATCAGACTGGGAGACATCTTCGAACTGTATCCCGATGTATTAAGTGAAAGACTAAACATCTCTATGGCTAGAGCCCGGTACTTAGTCGGCATGTCCATTTTTCAACGAATTCCGTCAATTGGACCGAATATGGCGCATAATGTAGTTGAAGACCTTGGTTTTCATTCTTACGAAGACATAAAGGATGAAAAAGGGGAAGACCTCATTATAGACTTGGAAAAGAAGTACGGCGTCTGGATGGACCCATGCGTGGAAGACTCCCTCAGGTGCGTCGTCCACCACGCAAACAACCCGGCATCCAAGAAAAACTGGTGGGACTTCACCACCCAAAGAAAAAACTACCGTCAAACCCACGGCTACCCCAGTGACCGCCCAACGAAAGCCTGGGATGAGGGACGGACCTCATAAACTAAAAAGGCAGGAAGATAGAATCAGCTTCCTGCCTTTATTTATATACGTTCTCTTCAGGGACAAACCTCTTTCGTATATCCTCCTCAAAATGGACATGATAAAGAAAAGGAGTGATCAGAGATGAGAATCGTGTTCATCTGTTTACTAATGACTTTCTCTTTTCATGATTCCATTTCAGCCCGAAACATCCTGCCCCTTCCAGCCCATCATAATGAACTCGCAATCGTCATTGATGATTTAGGAAACGAGATGAAGGGAACAGAGGAAATCCTGAAATTACCCGTCACCTTGACGATTGCAGTTATGCCCTTTCTGCCAACTACAAGACAAGATGCGGAGAAGGCACATGGGCTGGGCCATGAGGTCATCGTCCATCTACCCATGGAACCGATGTCCGGGAAAGCAAGTTGGCTTGGGCCAGGGGCAATCACCACTTCGCTTTCAAATGACGAAATCCGGAAAAGAGTAGAAAAGGCGATCGAAGAGGTTCCCTATGCAGTAGGCGTCAATCACCATATGGGTTCAAAAGCAACAGCCGATGAACGGGTCATGAGGGTCGTTCTAGAGGTATGCAAGGAAAAGGGATTGTTTTATTTGGATAGTAAAACAACAGGAAAGAGCGTCATTCCCAAGCTTGCGAAAGAATTGGGTGTTCCCTATCTTGAAAATGAATTATTCTTTGATGATGTCTATACCATCCAGCATATCGGAAAGCAAGCCAAGCTTCTTTCTAAAGAATTAGACAGTGACACTTCCACCATTGCCATAGGTCATGTCGGGGTCACAGGAATCAAGGTCGCAACCATGCTTGAAGAGTTTCTTCCTCTTTATGAGAAAAAAGCATCCATTGTACCACTGTCAGATTTAATACCTGAATATCATTTGATTGATGAGAGCATGCCTTGATGGTGTGCTCTTTCTTTGTAAATCTTCTGTTAAACCAAAGCTTATTTTTTTGATATAAGAAGACCCTCCCTTATAATCAGAAGGTAAGAAGGAGATGATTCCATATGGATTATGCCATTGTGACGGGAGCAACAAGAGGATTAGGTGAATCGATCGCCAAGCTATTTATCGAAAAAGGCATAGGTTTGATCAATGTTTCCAGATCAAATAATGAAAGACTGCAAAAGCTTGCCGGGGAAAAAGAGGTTTCGTATGAATTCTTTCCATGCGATCTTGCACAATCAGGAGAAACAGAAGCGGTCTTCCGTGAAGTGGGGACAAAAGTATTCGGATATCAATCTGACAGAGTCTATATTGTCCATAATGCCGGTGTGGTGACACCAATCAATCGGTCTGGTGAAGTAGAAAACCAAGCTCTTGAAACGAGTGTGCATGTGAATTTACTTTCTCCCATGATCTCAACCAATGAGATGATAAAAGCAGCCCGGGGATCTGACTCGAAGATGATCATGATCAATATCAGCTCAGGAGCAGGAAGTCGTCCTGTTCACGGATGGAGTACGTACTGCGCAACCAAAGCAGGTGTGAACATGTTGACGGAAACCGTGAGCTTAGAGCTTTCTAAAAAGCATAGCCGGCATCAAGTGATTGCTTTCAGCCCAGGGGTCATGGATACGGACATGCAAGGAGAGATCCGTTCCTCTTCTAAAGAAGCCTTTGCCGATGTCGAATCCTTTCAGCGCTACAAAGAGGAAGGAATGCTTCGTGAAACAGATACGGTCGCAAATGCTCTGATTAAACTTGTAACAGAAAGCGAAATCGAAAGTGGTAAGCTGTATCATGTAAATGATTTGTTATAAAAAGAAAGCAGATTCCTGGCAACGGAATCTGCTTTTTTCTTATCAAAATAGTTTGTTGCTATTATAGAGGAGGAGAAAGTAATAGTTGATTTCCGCTACAGGATGCTCGCTTTCCGCGGGGCTGGCGGTGAGCCTCCTCGGCTTCGCCTCCGTGGTCTCACCTGTCCAGCTATTCCCGCAGGAGTCGAACATCCTGCAGCGAGAATCAACTTTCTAAGCATGTATCCTTAATGGAAAACAATAAAAATAAGTTTAGCAAACAGTCTCATTTAAGGTATTCTTTTAAGGAAGAAGAATTATTTTTTCTAGTTACATTGTTTTCTTGTACACCTTGAAGCTCTGTCATAAAAATTCTGATAAAGATGGTGAGGGGAACTGCGCAGACTCCTGCGGAAGTACGGTCGTGCCGAGACCCCGTTCCGTAAGCTGAGGAGGCTCGGCCGAACGCTAGCTGCAAGCGGAGCAGTTCCCATCACCATCTGGCACACGCTAATTGACAGAGCCTTGCAGAGCTTATGTTAAAAAGCAACAATTTTTGAGAAAAGAGCGTATCAAAAAAAGAGACAAACCCCAAAGGATTTGTCTCTCTAAAATTAAGATCGAACCGGGTTAGCTTCCGGTGCTGATTTACGTGTGAATTTCGGCAGTGCAAATCGAATGGCAATCAGACCGCAAACAGCAATCAGGACAGGGTAGAAGGCATATGGGAGGATGCTGACCGGTGAAATGCCTGCGACTTCAGCCACTAACAGTGCCTGTGCTCCGTATGGGATCAACCCTTGAATCGAACAAGAGAAAATATCCAGGATACTGGCTGATTTACGGGCATCCACTCCATAGTTTTCACTAATCGATTTGGCAAGTGGACCGGCAATAATGATCGAAATCGTGTTGTTTGCTGTGCAAAGGTTAGTGGAACTCACTAATCCTGCAGTAGCAAGCTGTGCTCCCTGAGGAGACTTGATTCTGCGTGTGGCATGATAAAGTAATGCCTGGATCCCGCCGTTATGACGAATGAGTTCGACAACTCCGCCAATCAGTATGGAAAGGATCACAATCTCTGCCATTCCTGTCATTCCATCGGCCACACTGCCGAAATAACTGGATGGAGTAAAGCTTCCATCTATGAATCCAATGATTCCAGCTAAAACAATTCCGCCTAATAAAACGACAAACACATTTAACCCTGCAAGAGCACCGATGATAACTCCAAGATAAGGCAGGATTTTAATCCAATTAAAGCTTTCCGCTCCGACAGTTGATTGATTCCCCATAGTAAGAACCAGGAGAATCACCATTGTCACGATTGCAGCAGGTAATACAATGAAGAAGTTCACTTTAAATTTATCTTTCATTTCCGTTTTCTGAGTACGAACAGCTGCAATGGTCGTATCTGAAATGAATGATAAGTTATCTCCGAACATCGCTCCTCCAATAACTGTCGCCATCGCAAGGGGCATAGAAATATCTGTACCTGAACTAATCCCGACACCGATTGGCGCAAGTGCTGCGATCGTTCCCATGGACGTACCCATTGATAATGATATGAAAGCAGCGATAATAAATAATCCAACGATGATCAAGTTACCAGGGAGCACGGATAGAGCGAAGTTTACGGTTGAATCAACGGCCCCCATCTTTTCAGCCACTCCGGAAAATGCTCCTGCTAACAGAAAGATAAAGACCATGATCATGATATCAGGGTGACCGGCTCCTTTAGCGAAACGCTCTATCTTAGCCGTTAAAGTCTCTTTTCGGTTCATCAACAAACCTACTACGGATGCAATGATAATCGATACTAATACAGGAAAGGCATAAAAGTCTCCGGAAATGATGCCTGCTCCAAGGAACAGTGAAACAAATATGATCAAAGGCAGTAACGCCAATAAATTTCCTCTTTCTTGATTCATTCCTAACACTCCTTTGGCGTCCAATTTACTAACATACAAAAAACCTCTTCCAAAATAAGAAGAGGTTTCAAAAGAACGAAACACTCCTCTTATCTTTCAAGCATTTCGCTTGCTGGATGTGGCACAGCACTCAATATGAGTCCGCTGCCGAGACATCGCAGGGCCAGTCCCTCCGTCTCTCTGGATAAGAAGAATATCGTATTTAGTTGATTTAAAATATACTTCCATACTTTAAAGGGTTTACTCGAAAAAGTCAAACGGGAATTTTTTCTGAAACAAAAGCGGAGGCGGCTCGTTCAGTCCCGACAAGCATAAGACAAGAACGTCGGAAAGGCGCCTTATGCCTTTTTGGCGTTCTTGGCTTATGACCTCGAGGGACTAGCCGCCGTAGCTGGATGAAACAAAAGCGGAGGCGGCTCATTCAGTCCCGACAAGCATAAGACAAGAACGTCGGAAAGGCGCCTTATGCCTTTTTGTCGTTATTGACTTATGACCTCGAGGGACTAGCCGCCGTAGCTCGACGAAAAGCATGACTTTATCCATAATAAGGTATAAACTCATAGACAATTGAACGTTCAAGGTCTACTATAAGGAAGACAAAAAACATCTTGGGGGATACGGTAGTGGAAAGAACAGTACGAAATCAAATTTTTACCTTACAAGGATTTTATTTATTAACGTTCTTCGGTGTTGGTAGTTTATATCCCTTACTCAGTGTGTATTTGAGCGAAAGTGTGGGATTAAATGGTTATCAGATTGGAACGATCATGTCTGTAGGTCCCATCATGATGATTTTCTTCCAGCCTATTTGGGGAATGGTGAGTGACACGACCAATCGTCCCACCGTGGTTCTTGGTTTAACCTCTTTAGTAGCGGGGATCTTTGCACTCGGTTACTTGTTTATGGACTTTTACTATGGCCTGCTTATCGTGGCCATTCTAGTGGCCATTTTCCAAAGTGCAATCATTCCCGTTTCTGATAGTATCAGCTTGAAGTATACAAGTAAAGTCAGGTATAACTACGGAAATATCCGCCTGTTCGGCTCTTTGGGCTTCGGTATTGCAGTCTTTATGATGGGAAGACTTTCAGAAGGATTTATCGGGCCAACCATCATTTTTTACTCTTTCTTTATCTGTTTAGTACTATCCGGATTCCTTTCCTTCCGGTTTCCGAAAGAGAGGGCGGCAGCCAAGCTTGATTTAAAGGCAGGGATGAAGGAATTATTCACGATGAAAAAGTTCCTTATCTTTTTAGCAGTCACATTCTTAGTGTTCGGTCCGAATTTAGCAAACAATGTGTATTTCGGATTATTTGTTGAAGATTCAGGTGGAACGTATGCGGGGATTGGTCTTGCGTTCCTGATTGCAGTGTTATCGGAAGTTCCCTTTATGAGGATCGCCGGTGGCTGGATTGATAAGTTTGGTTTGTTAACCGTCGCTGCTTTGGCAGGTGCTGCTTCCATGCTCCGCTGGCTCTTTTACTTTACAGAACCAAGTTTATGGCTTGTCTATTCATCGGCTGTCATGCAGGGTCTTGCCATTGGGTTATTCATTCCAGCCGGCTTGCGCTACATTAAAGAAATCACGCCTTCCCACATTACAGCAACGGCCGTTACGGTATATTCAGCAATCGGAAACGGACTGGGGAATTGGTTCAGTACCTTTGTTGGCGGCTTTATCTATGAAACGTACTCCATTTACACGGTGTACTTATTCTTCGCAGTTCTATCCCTGTTGGGGATTTTCCTTTGCTTCGTCCTCATGAAGGAAGAAAAGAAAAATGCACTCGCTTATTAATACATCAAGGCGCCTGAAGAGAACATTTCTCTTCAGGCGTTTTTTGTTAAAAAATATTAAAAGGGAGGATTTTCCTTTGGTGGTAGCCAATAGGTATAATAAGGGAAGAACGTAAGTAAACAAAAAAGTAATCTGAAAAGGTTTTGATAAACATGAATTGTGGTAGAAGAAGGATAAGTATTCATTGAAAATTATATAAATACCAGTTAGAATAATATTATTAGAAAATTCTTTCAATTTTATAAACTAGATTAGAAACATATTACATTTTATTAAAAAGGGGATATTAAAATGGAAAATACATTCGTGTACTCAAAAGACAATGCAAACCTTGGAGATACCGTTCAGTTTAAAAGGAAGAAACATGTAATCAATGGTGTAGTTACTACCCTTAGAGAAAATACGGTCATTGTCAAAATGGACAGGGATGTTGCGAAGAAGCTGGATTTACCGGACGATCAGACCGTCGTGTCACATAAAAACTATGCCGTCATAGAACGTGCAGAAATTGGTACACAACCTGTATTTGTATACGATGGGTGGAATAGCGCATTAAAAGCTTAAGTTCAAACATACAAAGTAAAAGACCCTGACACTCTTACACCATTAACATGGATTAGATGTGTCGGGGTCTTTTATGTAATGTCCGTTAACTGCAGACTAAGAGAAGCAACTCTGATTAAATTAGTTTAATTTAGCTGCATACTCCTTCACCATTTCAATTGTGACAAGCTTTCTCTGTGGAACGACACCTTGACGGGCAAGGATATTGATTTCGTTCGTCACATGATTAATGGCATCCGTTGTAAACGGTTGATCTTTCAAACAAAGCTGAACGGCTTCATCGATTGCTCTTTCTCTACGCTCATCCAATAGCATAAATTGTTGTACCAGTTGATTTTGTTTACTTGAATGCTTCGTGATGTCTTTGTGTACACTCATGATTTCATCCCTCTCTATCAATTACGCATTATATCATCTATTATGCCTTCTTCCAGGCGCTCATGGCAACGTCTTAAATATCCCTTCTATAAGATAGGGGACAGGAGCCTTGAAATTGATTCTTTTACTTTGATTTTCATAGGTCTTTTATTATACTCTTCCTTGGTTACTTCTCTACTCTTCTCAATATCTTTCCTGAATACAGCACTCAGATTTTCAGAGATGGTTTGATCATATAAAAAGGCATTTACCTCGAAGTTGAGGCGAAAGCTTCTTACATCAATATTTGCGGTTCCAACTGAGGAAATGGTTTCATCCACTACAATGGTTTTGGCATGAATAAAGCCGTTATCATATATATAAATTTTCACTCCTGCCTTCAGTAACTCACCAATGTAAGAATAGGTCGCCCAATACACAAATAAATGGTCAGGTTTGTTCGGAATCATAATCCGGACATCGACTCCTGTTAGAGAAGCAATTCTCAACGAATCCAGTAGGCTGACGTCCGGTATGAAATAAGGAGTTTGAATATAGATGGATCGTTTGGCAGACGAAATCATTTTAATATAACCGTTTTTAATTTGCTCCCATTCAGAGTCGGGGCCACATGTCACGATCTGTACTCCTGCATGCCCAGTAAAGGAAGGCTGTGGGAAATATCGTAAATCGTAAGCGATCTTCTTTGAGCGGCTGGCTTGATTCCAATCCAGAATAAACCGGGTTTGCATGGCAAGTGATGAGCTCCCTACAATCCGCAGGTGGGTATCACGCCAATAACCGAATTTAGGATTCAAGCCCAAGTACTCATCTCCAATATTAAATCCACCTACATAACCGACCTTCCCGTCAATAATCACCAGCTTTCGGTGATTTCGATAGTTGAGGCGGAGGTTGATAAAGGGAATTTTCGAAGGGAAAAACACGGCCACTTCCCCGCCGGCTGCAAGAAGTTCTTTAAAGAAGCTTCTTCTTGTCCGCCGGGAGCCCATTTCATCATACAGAACCCTGACCTTTACGCCTTGCTGTGCTTTCTCAGTAAGCTTCCCCAGGATCCGCTTGCCTAAGTGATCTTTCTTAAAGATATAGTATTGGATATGAATATGATCCTGTGCTGCATCCAAATCTTCCAATAAGGACTCGAATTTATCCTCCCCATGGGTGAACAATTGCACTTCGTTATCCTGGGTTAAAAGAGCTTCATTATTCATGAGGTGCATATAAATAAGGTCCTGATAGCGGGAGGACGTTTCATTTTTAAAAGGGAATCGGTGTTCTTTCAGGGAGAGTATCTGCTTTTGAATCAAATCTTCGATGCCGATTTTCTTCATATCTTCCCAGTCGAATAATCGCTTTCTGCTAAGGTTCTGACCGAAGATTAAATAAAGAATAAAGCCGAGAAGGGGAATGAAGAACAGAACCATAAGCCATGCCCAGGTCGCACCGGCATCTTTTCGCTCAAGGAAAATGATGACGCCGGCGAGGACCAGGTTAAGAACAAATAAAACCCCTAAAAGAGTAGATAGGATACTCATAGTATGTAAGGCTCCTTTAACTAGCTTTCTATAAGTAGTATACCTGAGAATGGAATAGAAAAAAATGACAAAGAAAAACAGAGCAGACTGTCAGCCTGCTCTGTTCGGTAGGATTCTTTATTCATTCACAGCTTTTTTACTCATCTCGCGCCCGCGTGTTGGCCAGCTTTCGACACCCTTTAAACCGGGAATATCATCTGCATAGAAGATCGGGTCCAACCCTTGTCGACGCTGACTCATATAGTTGTCCAATGCTTTAAAAGCAATTGGTGCTAAAATACCGATGGCAACTAAGTTGGTAAGAGCCATTAATGCCATAGAGAAGTCTGCTAAGCTCCAAACTATATCAAGACTTGCAACAGAACCGAAGATCACCATTCCTAAAGCAATGAAGCGATAAATCAGAAGTCCAGTCTTGCTATTATTAATGAATGGAAGATTGGCTTCTCCATAATAATAGCTTCCAATGATTGAGCTAAAGGCAAAAGTGAAAATGGCAATCGCTAAGAAAATACCGGCCCATGAGTTAAAGTGCTCAGACATGGCTGCTTGAGATAGTTCGATCCCCGTCAGCCCGGAACCGTACGCATCTGAAGTTAAGATGATAAACGCAGTTGCAGAACAAACGAGCAGCGTATCAAAGAATACACCAAGTGCCTGAATGAATCCTTGTTTGACCGGGTGAGAAACAGATGCTGTAGCGGCGGCATTCGGCGCACTACCCATACCGGCTTCATTGGAGAATAGTCCACGTTTTACACCGTTCATAATTGCGGCACCAATTCCGCCACCAACCACTTGTTCAAATCCAAAGGCACTTTTGAAAATCAGTGCAATGACTCCCGGCATTTCCGTAATATTCGTAATGACTACAAATAAAGCTAAAACAATATAAAAGACCGCCATGATCGGAACAATGATGGAAGAAAAGGTGGCTATGCGTTTAACGCCCCCGAAGATAATGAGTGCAGTCAAACCGGCTAACACAATTCCGATAACAAACGTATTTATTCCGAATGAATTACTGAAAGCTGTTGCGATGGTGTTACTTTGAACCGCATTGAAGGTTGTCCCAAAGGAAAGGATGATGGTGACAGCAAAGATCGAACTCATCCATGGCTTGCCCAGTTGTTTCTTCATATAGTAGCCGGGGCCGCCTTTAAATCCAACCTTATCCTTTTCTTTGTAAATTTGGGCCAGTGTACTTTCAACAAAGGCGCTGGCTCCTCCCAGAATGGCGACAAGCCACATCCAGAATACCGCTCCAGGTCCCCCAATTGCTAAGGCAATGGCTACTCCTGCTAAATTACCTGTACCAATTCGAGTACCTGCTCCAATAAAGAATGCTTGCAGGGATGATATTTGCTTTTCCCCTTCCGCCTCGACCACATCTTTATCACCTAATAATCGAAGCATTTCACCAAAGTGGCGAATCTGAACGAATTTAGATCCGATTGTGAAGTATAATCCTAAAATGAGGAGTACGCCTATTAAAATATACCCCCATAATATTGAATTTGCTTCCGTGACTAAATTGTTTAAAATATCCATGATAACCCCCTCAGAAATTTGTGTCGGTTACGTTTTATATTATCTGAAAATTTCAAATAAAAGTCAAGTTATTATCTGAATATTAAAATATTACCAATGGTTATTTAGAAGGACGAACTATTTTGTCATAGTAATAAAGGTTTCTTTTCAAGTTATGAGTCCAAAGTAATGGTTGGATAAATTATTCTGAAATAATATTTTTCTCTCTATCCGAATAATTATTTTTATTTAGGAACACTGACGGACGGCTGTTTAAGGTTCACAAAAAAACGGATCACTGATGGTCAGTGATCCGTTTTACATAACTTATAATGTCCTGCTTACCCATTCGGCAATCCAGGCACAGGCAACGGCGGCATAAGTCCCAACCACGTTACCTAGTATTCCCATCAATAATCCTACAGGGGCAAGGGAGGGCTGGAATACAGAGGCTACAACAGGAGCCGAGCTTGTCCCGCCGATATTTCCTTGAGATCCTACAGCTACGAAGAATAAAGGAGCTCTCAGTAAGCGTGCCACTAAGAAAATGATGATTACATGAATGGCTAACCATACAATTCCCATTGCAACGTATTGAGGAGAATCCCATACATAAGCAAGATCGGCTTTTGCTCCGATCGTTGCAAGCAGGAGATAAATTCCTGCGTATCCGATTTTACTTGCACCGTAGTTCTCAAGGGTGCGGACCTTAGTAAAGGAGAAGAGGATCCCTACTGCAGAAATGATCATAATCGTCCACGTTCCAGCAGAGAGTACATTTGTGACCGGTAACGTTTCTGAGAACTTTCGTACAACGTAAGCTACACCGAACCCTAAACCAATGATGGCAGCAAGGTAAGGAACCTCGATAGGCTTGGCATTTTTACGCTGAAGTTCTCCCATATCCTCATTTACCTTACGGATGATAGAGTTATCCGCTTTGTTCCATTTATCGAATTTATGTTGGAATCCTGCCAGGGCAATCATGATTCCCATCCAGCTATATCCGACAACGGTATCAACGACAATAATAGGAGAAAGAATTTCTTTCGGTGTACCAGTAGCTTCAATCATGGCAGCCATATTGGCGCTCCCGCCAATCCAGCTTCCTGCAAGTGCCGCTACTCCAGTCCATGCGTCCTCAGGAAGAAACGGCTGGAATATGGCTAAAGCGATGGGACCTCCGATCACGACACCAAGAGTCCCGGCAAGGAACATTGTAATCGCTTTTGGACCAAGCTTTAATGTTGCAGGAACATTTGCTGAAAGAAGCAGCAATAATAATCCCACTGGTAATATGTAAGCCGATGTAAAGTCATATAAAGCCGACTGATCCGGGATGATTCCAAACGTTGTAGATAACATCGGAAGGAAATAAGTCCAGATTAATGGTGGAGCATAATGAAAGAACTTTTGTAAGAAAGGATTCTTCGACTCCCCAAGAATAAACACAAGACCTACTAAGGCAGCTAAATAAGAAAAGATTGCCATAGGTTCTTGAATTAAGATAGTGTCAAAACGCCACCACATAGTAAAACCTCCTTAAAAATAGATAACAAGGTTTACTATAACATTGAAAACGGTTACTATTTAGAATTTTAATAAGTGCTAATCTTTAATCAATACTGAATATAAAAGAAGGGGCATTCAAAGGAACAAGGAGGAGTCACAAGGTCAGTTTGCTCAACAAAAAAAGCCACAGGAATCCATGGCAATGAGTTCAAATGAAGGAAAGATGTATGAATGCTTGTAATGAGGATTTTTAATATAGAAGGATGGGATAAGGATTAATAATAATTCCAGAATCCTAAAGCGAATAATAATATCCCCGTAATCATTGAAATTCCAAATAACATAAATAAGAAATCAAGAATACTGTCGGCGAAGACTCTTCTACGGTTTTCACTTTTAAAATGACGTACTTCCTTTCGATACGATCGTGCAGCACGACTCATAAAAAACCTCCTCCTCAATAAACATCATTTGTATTAACACATATTCGTCACAATCCAAGAAAATCCTTCCTGAAAGTGAAAAATATGCCGACTTACCTATAACCAAGTCGAATGGAGGGACGGACCTTCACTACATCTACAACACAAAATAAGAGGCTATGCAAAGATAGCCTCTCATTTGGATAAAGAAAGCTTAGAAGTGAGTACCTGCAGCCTCAATTAGCGGAGGTTATTTTGAGAAATTCCGCTAAGGGCGCTTCCGGCACTTTGATCCGATTGCTGTTGTACTGCCAAATCCCCCAGAGCCAGCATCCCGACCAGCTGTCCGTTTTCCACGACAGGCAAACGACGGACCTGGTGTTGAGACATTAAAGCGGATGCTTCCTCAACCGATGCATCCGGAGAGATTGTCACGACCTGCTGTGACATAACTTGAGAGACATTTCCCTGTGCACCTTGAGTCAGTCCACGAGTAGCAATATCACGGTCTGTTACCATACCGACAACTTGTCCGTTTTCAACAACGGGGACGGAACCAACATTTCTGGAACTCATTTTAGATGCGACGCTCTGAAGTGAGTCCTGATTTGAAGCGGCTTCCACATTTGTCGACATAATATCACGAACTTGCATGTAAATTCCCCCTTAATCAAATTGGCAGTACAACATTATTATTCGACAAATCCACTCAACTATTCTTAATGGTTTCAGCCATTATTTTCAAATGAGAGGGACGGACCTTCATAGAGTGCTTCTTGGATATCATTTAGTAATAAACATTTGATTAACCCCCCGTAAGATCCTCCTTATCCTGGTATGAGTATAGGATCCAGTGAGAATGTTTTTTCGATGTCCCGGGCGTTTAATTTTCATGATATTAAAATGTGTCATTAGGGACAAAATATTCTAAGAAAAAGTGAGGAAATAGGATTATAGTTTCATTTTTAGGGAAAAGGAAAACCATTAATGATAAAGTGAAACTTTTCTTTAGAATAAACGTACAAATAGGTAACGACATTTTATAAAAGAGGTGAATAACGTGGTAAAGGAGAACGATCGCTTAAAAAAGGTGATAACGAAATTGTCGAACGTTGGTGTTAATATTTCAAAAACGAAATCAAGACGTGAAATTCTTCATTCACTCAAGCAGTATCAGCCATTACCTAAGACGTTAACCCAAGACTATTAAACTTACTCCCCGAGAAATATTGGACAGACATATTCCCCCTTTTTTCACGATATACTAAGTAGTAGTGAAGAGGAGGGGTAGGTATGGAAAGAATGATGTTTGATTTACAGGCATTAAAGGAAATCAGAAAGAAGGCAGATGAAATTTCATACTACTGTATGAGCCGAGATCAACCAGATCCTCATCGTGTAAGCACGGCGTTAGATCAGGTATGCCGTGCACTTGCTATGTTTGCAGAAACGGAAATTCATCGAATGGAGAATCACCATATTCCTTATGACCCCGAAAGTTATATTAAAGGTCGTCTTGGAATTGCCCATCGATCTGTTCTCCAAGTCCCTCAAGAGGATTCCAATACAGCATAGTAAAAGAGGTTGACCCAAGAATTCAAGGGCTTCTAAGTCAATAACATGATAGAAATAAATCAGAAACTCTGAAAGAATTAGGACTGGTCCTTTAAGGATGACATCACTCATCGTTTTGGGTCAGCCTCTTTTTATTTACTACTCTAAAAGTTAGGTGACGATATTCATGACGATGTTTTCGGATATATTGTTGGTCTGTAATGGGAAGGCAGGTCAAGAAACGTTAGAAGTTCTGTTAAAGGATGCCGTGCCCCCTTTATTAGATATCTGCACGAACTTAATTATTCATAAAACGAAAGAGAAAGGCGATGCCGAAAGAATTTGTAAGGAAACGGGTCATCAATATGAACTGGTGGTCATTATGGGTGGTGACGGAACGATTCATGAGGCCATTAACGGATTGGCAGGCTTAGAAAAACGGCCATTGGTAGGCATCCTCCCTGGAGGGACGTGTAATGATTTTGCACGCTCGTTACATATTCCCATGAATATTGGACAAGCTGTCCGACTCATTACCGAGCGTCCTATTGAAAAGGATATCGATATCGTCAAAGCGGACGAGCGGTATTTCAGCAATTTCTGGGGAACGGGGCTGGTCGCAGAGACAAGCGATAATATCGATGTAGGATCAAAGAGTGTCCTCGGAAAACTGAGTTATTATATCAGTGCGTTTCAATCCATTCAGGAATCCCCAATCTTAAATGTAAAGATAACAACTGATAATGAAGTGATTGAAGAGGAAGTGGTGATGCTATTGGCTGCTAACGGACGATCGATAGGCTCTAACCCACTGCCGACCTGCATTGATATGGAAGATGGCTTGATGGATATTTACGTAGTCAAGAAAAGCGGATTTCCGTTATTAAAGGAATTTCTCGTTATCAAAAGTACTGGCAATATCAGCGAACAATATGACGATATTATTCACATACAAGCAAGGGAAGCCCATATCGAACTTGGACAGAATGAAAAGCTTGATATGGATGGGGAATTATATGAAGGAACCAGGCAATCTCTCCAAGTGTTAAATAAGCATCTGCGATTTGTGGTTGGAATGTCAGAATAAAAAGAGAGCAAGGGGGCTTCATTCTCCCTTGCTCTCTTTTCCTATGATTATACAGTTTTCTTTCTCTTCTTTATTATCAGGTATACCAGATAAACGGCGATTAAGACGCCACCAGCCCCAAGTGTGAGAAGTGTAAAGTTCTCTTCAATGAAAGGCTTTGCTTTAGCTCCAAGTGCTAAGATGATTGCACCTTCAAGGAAGAAACGAATTCCTCTTCCGATTATCGACCAGATCACTAATACTCTGATCTTAACACCGGAAACCCCTGCGAAAATCGTGAAGATCTTATAAGGTACAGGTGTAAGTCCTGCGATTAAAAGAGCCATCGCTCCGTATTTATTAAAGTATTCCTCTACTTTTTGAATCCTTTTTTCAGAGAAGAAATATACAAGGATCGGTCGTCCAAGTTTCTTACCGATCCACCAGCCAAGAAGGGCTCCGATAACGGAAGCGATAGTCGTATAAAGTGCATATAGCAGTGCGCTATCCGGATTGGCAATCGCTAATGGGATCAGTAGTACATCAGGCGGTATAGGGAAAAATGATGAGTCAGCGAATGAAACCAGAATCAGTCCCCATACACCATAATCCAGTAACCATGCTTCGAAAGCGTGAAGTAGTTCAGACATAAATTTAGTAATCTCCTTTATTGATCAAGCGTTATTTTTTCAATTTTAATGGAACATAAGAAAGTATATCACTTTTCACAAAAGGAGTCATGAATTATCCTGTAGGGATGAAACGAATTCACGGAAATTATTAACATAAAACCTGCCAAGGCTCTGACAATCAGTGTCTGCTGGATGGTGAGGGGAACCGTTCCGCTTTCCGCGGACGTACGGCCGAGCCTCCTCAGCTTCGCTTCCGGGGTCTCGGCACACACGTTCTTCCGCAGGAGTCTACGCAGTTCCCCTCACCATCTTTAAGAGGTTTTGCGTGACAGAGCTGAAAAGTGTTAATAACAATCTAATTTTTAATAAGACATTAATCTCTACTCACTTTAAAGAGGTTGTTTGCTAAAAGTTTTGTTCTATTGATTTTTTTTAAAGATACATGCTAAGAAAGTTGATTGGAGTGGAAGGGTGCTCGACTCCTGCGGGAATAGCTGGACAGGTGAGACCACGGAGACGTGCCGAAAAGGCTCACCGCCAGCCCCGCGGAAAGCAAGCATCCTGTAGCGGAAATCAACTACTAATTTCCTTCTCTAAGATAACCACAAACTTGGCGAAAAGAGCTTAGCGAAATAATCTATTTCTCGGGAAATAGTGACAGAAAAATTATATATTTTACATTTCTGAAGGAGACTTCATTCCTAATAATCGCAATCCTTCTGCGAGGACTGTCGAAACAGCATGAACCAAGGCTAAACGGGAGGCCTGTTGGGAGTCTTCTGAAATGATTTTAGTTTTTCCGTAATAACGGTTAAAGCTTTGTGCGGTATCGACTAAATATTTGGCAATGGTTGAAGGCGCATAGTGTTTCCACGCTTTCTCGACCACCTCCGGAAATAAGCGTAGCTGTTTAATCACTTCCCAGCTTTCAGCATCGTCAAGCCCCTCAAACGTCAATGGAAGGGATCCACCCGCTTTTCTCAGAATGGATTGAGCTCTGGCGTACGTGTACTGAATGTATGGACCTGTTTCACCTTCGAAGGTCAGCATATGTTCCAGGGAGAATTCAATATCGTTCACACGATCATTTTTTAAATCATGAAAGATAATGGCGCCCACCCCAACATCTTTCGCCACCTCTGAAGCATTAATTAAGTGAGGGTTCTTCTGCTTAATATTTTCTTCAGCCATATGAATCGCTTCTTTGAGAACCTCTTCGAGTAAAATGACTCTGCCCTTTCTGGTGGACATCTTTTTTCCATCTTTCAAATAAAGTCCGAAGGGGATATGTTTCATATCATCCGCCCAGTTAAACCCGAGTTTTTTCAGTACTCCCATCACTTGTTTGAAATGAATGGTCTGTTCCTGGCCAACAACATACAGAGCTTCATCAAAGTCATGCTGACGGTGGCGATAAAGTGCTGCAGCCAGGTCTCTCGTAGCATATAGGGTAGCTCCGTCTGACTTCTTGATAAGGCAGGGCGGGAGATTTCCTTCTAAACGAACGACTTTCGCACCTTCAGAGGTTTCGAGAAGGTCATGAGCCTGAAGCAATGTCACGACTTCATCCATTTTGTCATTGAAGAACGCTTCGCCATTATAGGAATCAAATTCCACTCCGAGCAACGAGTAAATCGTTTTGAAGGCATGAAGTGATTCCTCTTTAAACCATCTCCAAAGCTCCGTTACTTCCGGATCCCCGTCTTCTAATAGCTTAAAGGCTTTTCTTCCCTCTTTCTCAAGTGAGGGGTCCTTTTCTGCTTCCTCATGAAATTGTTTATATAAAATAAACAATTCAGCGATTGGGTTATCCTTCACTTTTTGTTGATTTCCCCACTTATTGAATGCGACGATCAATTTCCCGAATTGTGTACCCCAATCACCGATATAATTGATTTTTTCTGTTGTATATCCGCACTTTTCGGCAATGGTGGCGATGGAATTTCCGATGACTGTGGAGCGTAAATGTCCCATGGAAAATGGTTTCGCAATATTAGGGGAGGACATATCCAATACGATGGTTTTTTGATTTCCAAATTCATGACTTCCGTAATCCTTGCCATTCTCTAATATAGCTGAAACAATTTCTTTCCCTGCTTTCACTCCATCAAATCGGATATTAACATAGGGACCTACTGCTTCCACTTTACTGAAAAAGGGAGAGGAGAGGGCATCGGCAACCTCACCTGCAATGACATGGGGGGCTTTTTTCCATGATCTCGCCAGCTGGAAGCATGGAAAGGCCAGGTCTCCCAAATGAGAATGTTTGGGTGTTTCAATCAACTCGTAAAGATTATTCTTGTTCCAATCGGACAACACATGTGTGAGCGCATCGGCTACTATTGATTTCAAATCCATCATCTACACCTCCTGATAAAATTAAACACAAAAAAACCCGTCTCTATCCAACATAGAGACGAGTTTTAGCTCGCGGTACCACTCTTATTCCCCAAAAGGGCGCTCATTGTATAACGGGAGATCCCGGTTCTTCTCTACTGACTTCAAGAAAAACTTCTCAGAAGTGCGGTTTATCCCAGGCTTCACACCAGGCTTCCACCAACCCCGGCTCGCTTTCGATCCACGTCAGAATTACTCTCTTCATCTTCGAATATGCGTATATAATTACTATTATTTTACACATTCTGGAGACGATTGCAACCTGTAATTAAGAATCTTCTGATGAAAACATATACGTTTTATGGTGGAACCTCATACTGAACACAAGTCCCAGGGCCAGCATATTCCCCATTAGTGAACTTCCCCCATAGCTGATAAAAGGAAGAGGAATCCCAGTGATTGGAAGTAATTGAATCGTCATTCCGATGTTCTGGAACACATGGAATGTAATCATACTGATAATCCCTGCGCATACATAGGCGTTGAACGGTTCTTTTGTGTCTAGAGCCGTTTTCGTCAGATGGTAAATCAACAAGAAGTATAAGCTGATCACGACACTTGCGCCAATAAATCCGTATTCCTCACCAATGACACTGAAAATAAAGTCGGTATGATTTTCCGGGATATATACTTCTCCATCACTGTAGCCTTTTCCGAAGATCTGCCCGGAGCCAATGGCGTTAAGGGAGTTAATTAAGTGAAAACCTTCTAATTTTGCGTAGTTATAAGGATCTAACCAAGCATAAATACGTCCAAATTGATAAGGCTTTACATTTAAATATTTTTCAAGCAGCTCAGGAGCCCAAATCACAAGTGAAAGGATGATTCCCCCAAGCACTCCGATAGAAGCATATATCGGAACGATCAGCTTCCACGTAATACCTGAAACTAAAATGATTCCGGTCATGATGGCTAAAATGACAAGGGAAGTCCCTAAATCCGGCTGCTGCATAATAAAGGCAAGGGGAAGGAGAGTCGTCGCCCCGATTTTCACTAACAATTGAAAATCTGTCTGTAATGTTTTACTTGGATTTAGCTCATGATGATTTGTAATGATTCGTGCAAGAGCAAGAATTAAGAACGTCTTCATAAATTCTGAAGGCTGTATCGAACCAAGCGGTCCAAGCATGAACCAGCTTTTGGCTCCGTTTCTGTAAGGGGCGATGCTTTCCGGTGAGATGAGTAATACTAGCAGCAGGAAAATCCCTGCACCGTATATGTACCAGGCAAGTCGCTTATACTGATCGGAATCAAGGAATAAGGCTCCACCAATAATAATTCCACCTACGACATACCAAAAAGCCTGTCTTATCACAAAGTTTGTCCCATATTGACCTGAAGTCTGGGCACTGCTTATTCCCATAGCACTAACGATAAAAAACAACATTAATAAAAAGAGAAGACCCCAATCGATCTTGTCAGCAAATCGCTGGCGAGTTTCCATAATCAATTCACCTGAATTTCTAAAGATTTCACATTCCTAGTCTAATAGAAATGAAGGGAAATTTCTACTCATGACCTGATAAAATACGGAAGTTCTGACGGGATGTTACAGGCATCAAACGAAATTTGTCGAAATGAATTCAATGATAAAGCCCATGGGAGTGGGATACGACAGAGGAAGAGTGAAAAGTAATACCATTTTTTACATAATTGTGATCATTATTTGTCTTCGGAATATGAGAAGAAAGTGCCGTGGCCTAAAAACCTGACCGCGATTCCTTCCATTCCTATAACCTAAATAGAAATAATTAAAGCCAACGGTCCTGCAATATGACTATTTTCGACAATTACCTGCGACTTTTGTCATCATTTTGAAATGAAATAGAAAAGAACAAGTACCCTACATATTTGCTAAAATAGAAACTACGAGTTGTGCATCGTGTCAATCAGATGGAGGGAATGTTCTTGAAGGCAAATAATCAGGTTAAAGATATCATCTATGTTCACAAGAATACGGATCGTCAGTATGTCGTTTCCTACGGGATCAATTTCAACGAGTTTGCTTCAAATGCCCGAAAACCATTGAAGAATCTACTTCTAATTAAGCATCAGTACGAACATGGCGCTTTTAATATACATACGCATATGGAGTATGTGGAACAGGATGAAATGAAGAAGATCATGAATGATGGGGTTCAGAGCTATGGTGATTTCTGTTGGATTGACTTTGAAGAAGAAGTGGGAGTCGACGAATTGAACGGTCAGGAAATCGCTGAGCTTCTTTATATGGGGCACGTCAAGCAACCCCTGAACCCTCCTTTTTATTCAAAGTTGAACAATCGTTACGCGTATCTTTCCCATGACGATGGGTGGTTTAATAAGATTTATTATCGGGAATTTGAAGACTTCTATCATATGTTAGGAGCAACGGTTTCTTCGAAATTGAGTACAGTCAAAGGCGGAAAAGGCTTATTTGGTATGAAGAAAGAGAAAGACTACCCGATCATCGGTCAGGAAGTGATTCATTCCTTTAGAGACAAATTAAAAGAAGGCATGGTCATTTCGTTGGAAAAAGCCATACTAACGAGAGGCAAGATAGAAATCCCTATATGGGTGATCGGTGATTATTACGATATGGATGAGATGGCGGAAGATTATAAGCAAATCCGTAAATCACCAGCAAACGGATTATTATCCTATGATCGCAAAACGAAAAGCTGGAGTGCTTTACTTCGGTGACGAGGAAAGAAGGAGCGTGAAGGCTTGGTAGAAATTCAGTTTCATGACAACTTGGTTCGAGGGGTGTTTCTCGAGCGCCTCAATCGATTTGTGCTCGAGTGTCAGCTTCCTTCAGGTTCAATCGAGAAAGTTCACTTACCTGACCCAGGCAGACTAAAAGAATTATTGGTGCGGGGGAACCCGATATGGCTTCAGGAATCAACCGACCCTAAAAGGAAAACAAAATGGTCGGCCGTCATGACGTATGATGCTTCTAACGAAATATATGTGTCTTTGAATACCCAATATCCGAATCGGTTAGTGCTCGAAGCCTTACAGTTGGAAGTGCTGGAAGAGCTAAAAGACTGGCGGTTAGAAAAAGCGGAATATAAAGTAGGAAGCTCACGCTTTGACTTCTTGCTCACCCACAAACAAAAGGAACAAAAATTACTGCTTGAAGTAAAAAGTGTCACCATGGTAGTAGATGGAATAGGCAGGTTTCCTGATGCCGTCACGTCAAGAGGTGCAAGGCACATTGAAGAGCTTACACATCTGCAGTCGATAGGAAGCTATCAATCAGCAGTCCTATTTATTGCTCAGCGAACGGATTTGCGCGGAATCACATCCGCTCCTGAAATCGATCCCCATTTTGCCCGGGTCATGAAAGAAGCCGAAGATCAGGGTGTCCGATTTTTCGGAAGAAGCTGTATCGTGACGCCAGAGCGCATTTCCTTAAATGGACCTTTACCTGTATATACAAAAAAGGATTAATCTCACATCCATTATAGCATGTGAAGATTAATCCTTTTTTGATCTACTGATCCACCTGCACTTTTGCTGTAGCTTTATAGTCCCGGTCTCCTTTAGCCGTTAACCAAACGGTCAATGTATAGGTACCGCTCCCGACAATGGGTAGAACAACTTTCTGGGAAAATTCTTCCCCCTGTTTAACGGTTATTTCCTGAATCGCCTGGGTATACATCTTATTTTTTGAGTCCTTATACACTACTTCGCCTTTATCGTTTCTAAGTTCAAAGTCAATGGTTTGTCCTGATGAAAAAACGAAGGTTTTCTCTTGCTCTGTTTGGTTCTTAATCGAATAGACATAGACAACCTGACCGCTTCCCTCTTGTTTCGTTAATGAAGGTTCCATTTCGCCTGCAACAATCCCTTTCTGTACAGAAATATCTTCACCAGCTCCTGAGTTTTTGTCCCCGTTGGACTGACTGCCTTTCTCCTCATCAGTCGTTCCGCAGCCTGCTATTCCTGCCATAAGTATTATAAATAATATGATCAATCGCTTCATGCCAGATCCACCTCCTTACCGTATTAGACAGGGTTTATCCCAAAAGGTTACAAGTGTTCCCGAATATAAGCAAGAAGACACAGGAGGATGTGCTGAACTTGTTTCTTTCTTCCTCTACAAGGGCATAGATTTACATATGTAAGGCAGATTACTTTTTTAAATCAAGAGGTTCAGTACAATAGAATTATAGAAAAAGAACAGAGGAGCAAGGTGTATGAAAAAATGGTTAGCTATTATTAGTGTTATTTCCTTACTATTAGTATCTGCTTGTGGTCCTTCAAATGCAACCGATAGCGGGGGACTTCCCGAAGAAGATTGGGAAACCATCACTTCAAAAGCAGAAGGAACGAAAGTGAATCTCTTCATGTGGGGCGGTGACGATGGGATTAACCGTTATATTGATGACGTAGTTGCTCCCATGCTGAAAGAAAAAAATAATATCGAGTTAAATCGAGTACCTTTGGACACACAGGAAATCCTGCAAAAGCTTCAAACGGAGAAACGGGCAGGGAAAGATAAGGGAACGATTGATATCGTCTGGATTAATGGAGAAAACTTTAAAAACGCAAAGGAAAATGATTTACTGGCAGGGCCTTTTACAGATAAGCTGCCAAACTTCACGAAATATTACGACACAGAAAGTCATGCGTTTCAATATGACTTCGGGACGGAAACAGAAGGATATGAAGCACCGTGGGGAAAAGTTCAATTTGTCTTCTTCTATAACAGTGAAAAAGTGAAAAATCCCCCCTCCAGCTACGATGAATTAAAAGCATTCATGAAAGAGCATCCGGGGAAATTCACCTATCCCAATCCGGCTGATTTCACCGGGAATGCATTTCTTCGACATCTTCTTTATGCTAAATCTGACTCGGATTTAGCTCAGTCTTCATTCAACGAAGGAACAGCAGAGAAGATGGGGGAAGAGGTATGGAAAGAGCTGAATGAAATGAAGCCATTCTTGTGGCGAGAAGGAGAAACGTACCCCGCGACATTAACAGACCTTGATAAGCTATATAGCCAGGAAGAGGTTTGGATGACGATGGGATACAACGAAGCAAGGGCAGAGCATCTGATCAAGGATGGAGTGTTCCCGGAAAACACAAAGTCATTTATTTTAAACGATGTTGGATCGATCGGGAATACTCATTTTCTGGCAATTCCATTTAATAGCCCCAACAAAGAGGGAGCGCTGGTGACCATTAATGAACTCCTCTCTCCTGAAGCTCAATATGAGAAAGTAAAGCCTGACTACTGGGGTGAGAGTTCACCAATTTCTTATGAAAAGCTGGATGGAAAATGGAGGGATAAATTTATGAGCGTCGATCGGGGGGGAAGTGTACTGGAGGCGTCTGTACTCGAAGAGACCTATAGGGGTGAACTGGATGCCAATTACGTGGAATGGTTAAAGGAGAACTGGATCCGTGAAGTGGCAGAGAGTCAATAATACGTTTCTCCTCATTCCCGCCCTGCTCTTTTTCATCTTCATTCCTGGACTTGGGATCGTGCTTGCACTGCTGGAAAGCGTAAGGAGTGAAGGGAATATCACACTCGGGCACTACGTTGATTTATTCGAAGAGAAGCGTTTTATGACATCTTTTCTCTTCAGTTTGACTGTGACTTCCATTTCGACCATTCTATCTCTTTGCATTGGACTCGGAATTGTGAAGTCATTCTCACCTTTACTAAAGGAAAATAAACATAAACTACTTGTATGGATTCCAATGCTGGTTCCCCATTTTGTATGGGCTTATCTCGTCTATTTGCTCTTTAATCAAAGTGGTTTTTTCTCCAATATGTTCGGACTGGCCGGTTGGATCGACGACCGAAGTCAGTTCCCGACCCTGGTCCAGGATCGGAATGGGATCGGAATCATTCTAACGTATGTCTGGAAGGAGGTTCCCTTTGTTACCCTGATGCTGTTACCCGTTTACACGACGCTCTCTAAAAGCTATAAAGAGATTGCTTCTTTACTGGGCGCGGGCTCTTATAAAGCGTTTTGGGTGGCAGAATGGCCATTTATCTTTCCCGTTCTGGTGGAAACCGGCGCGATCCTATTCGCATTCATTTTTTCAGCATTTGAAGTCCCCCAGCTTCTGGGAGTGACGTCACCGCAAATGCTTTCCATCCTTGCTTACGATTGGTTTTACAGTGGCAGCTGGAGTGACCGACCCTTGGCTTTCACGTCACTCGTGTTAGTCGGGCTTGGCATTGGAGTCGTGATGTGGCTCCTAATTTACTTCACAAACAAGAAACGAATGCACATCACAAAAGGAATTTGAAATTAGAGGTGTTCACTTGAGAAAAACGTTATTTTACATCATATCATTTCTTCTTTTTGTGTTTCCCCTCTTATTTTTAGTTTATAAAAGCTTTTTCGGTGTTTGGAGATGGGGGAATCCAGTTCCTGTTGAACCAAATTTAAGGGCGTGGCAGGTGTTAATAAATGAGGGGGAATTCGTGAATTCGATTGGTGCCTCTATCTGGATTGCCATTGTTGTACTGGCGATAAATCTTTTGATTGGCGTTACTTCGGGAAGAGTGTTTTCATTATCGTCGTTCAGAGGGAAATCAATCGTTGAAGCACTTCTTATGTTACCGCTATTCCTACCCGTATTGGTGGTGGCAATCGGGCTTCATATAACGTTCATTCGGTATGGACTTGCTGATCACTGGACAGGAGTGGCTCTCGTTCACTTAGTACCCACCATTCCGTATAGTATCAAAATGTTCAAAGCAGGCTATGAGAGGATCGGTACTAAATTAATCGAGCAATCAGCCATGCTTGGAGGCAGAGCTTTTCAACGCTTTTACCATATTGAACTGCCCTTGCTTCTTCCAAGCATTCGAAGTGTTTTATTCCTGACGATTTTGATCAGCCTGAGCCAGTATGTCCTTACAGCGATTATAGGGGGAGGGAATGTCGTGACGCTCTCGATGGTCTATTATCCTTTTACCGATACGGCAGATGAAGCGGTGATGGCGGCCTTCTCCATCGTGTTCGCCCTCATTCCCATCATACTGTACATCATTCTAGAAGGGTGTTTGAAATTCTCACTCCCTTATCAACATCCAAGAGGGAGGAAGAACCTTTGAGTTCATTCATAGAAATTAATCAGTTAACCAAATCGTTTAAAGATAAAGAGATTTTAACCAACGTTACGTTCTCGTTAAAAAAAGGCGAAATTCTCACATTGGTTGGAGCATCCGGGTCTGGTAAATCAACATTCCTTCGCATTCTCTCCGGGTTAGAGTCTGCGACAGAAGGGAATACGTATATTGATGGGAAAGATATCTCCTCTTTAAAGCCTCAAAAACGCCCCATTGGGATGGTCTTTCAACAGCCATTATTATTCCCTCATATGAATGTCCTGGAAAATGTCATGTACGGGTTGGAAATGAAAGAACGTAACAAAGGGAAAAACAAGAAAAAAGCCATGAACTATATTGAACGAGTAGGCCTCGGAGAAGTGATGCATCATTATCCTTCTGAGCTTTCCGGTGGTCAGCAGCAACGGGTATCCCTGATACGATCTTTGATTTTGAAGCCGAAGCTCTTACTTTTAGACGAACCTTTCAGCAGTCTGGATTTGCAGCTAAGGAAGGAACTGAGGCAATGGGTATGGCAGATTTTTAAAGAAGAAGAAACAACCGTCATATTCGTCACGCATGATCGCGATGAAGCGTATGAACTTGGAGATCGAGTGGCTGTTTTACAGAGTGGCAAATTCTTGCAAATAGGAACACCGGAGGATATCTATTATCGGCCACACACTCCATTTGTGGCATCTTTCATGAGTGACGGACTCATCCTGAATCAGAAACAATTCATTCACGCATCCCACATAAAGGTAGGCCCCACCTTTGCTGATGCTTCCTGGCCAAGATGGAAAGGAACTGTGCTACAAAAGTTATTTGTAGCAGGGACCAACCTCTATGAAGTATGGGTGGATGAACTGGAGCAAAAGCTAAACCTACCCATTGAACCAGAGACTTCTACTGAAGACATCTGGCTTTATGCAGAGGAAGAGAGCATCCAAACGTTTCAGAAAGAGGAATAGGAGGGAAGAAGAATGAAGAAGAAGGAAATCGGTAAGATCCTGTTGTTCATTACCATATTACTGCTCCTCATGTGGCTGAGCCGGAATTTCTTTAACGTAAAGCCACATGACATCAGAGATTGGATAGTGTCCTTCGGTATTTGGGCTCCTATTGTTTTTATTGTCGTCTATACGATTCACCCGCTGATTCTTTTTCCAGCTTCCATCCTTTCATTGGCTGCAGGTCTTGCTTTCGGTGCATTTGAAGGCTTCATCTACATTTTGATCGGAGCTTTAGGTGGTGCAACGGTAGCCTATTATACTGCGAGCTTCCTTGGTGCGAAACTATTGAAAAGACCATCTCCACGTATGATTAAGATCCGCGAGAAGATGGAGGAGAACGGTTTTGTTTATGTATTACTATTACGGCTCGTTCCGTTTTTAAACTTCGATCTCATCAGTTACCTTGCCGGCATGGGGAAAGTGAGATACGTCCCATTCATTTTCGCTACAGCCATCGGGATTTTACCGGGTACGTTTGGGTATGTATTTCTGGGGTCAAGCTTGGTAGGAGAAGATCGAACGAATTTATATATCGCTATCGGCTTTTTCTTGATGATGATCATCGTGCCTTTAATCTTTAAGGAAAAAATGAAAGGCTGGCTGGGATTATCGAGTAAAGATGACAAGTAAAGGATGGGAAACACATGTTAGATACGCATGCCCGTAAGTGGGTGCAGCCAAGCATAGAGGGAACAGCACGTTTGCTTTTAAAAAGGGGATTATCAGCCAATCAAGTAACGTTGATTGCATTTATAGTAGGCTCAGCTACGGGTCTGGTTTATTATTTTGGATTCCCGATCTTAGCCGTCCTCTTATTATGGTCATCCGGCTTTTTGGACGCAGTCGATGGTACCATGGCCCGATCAACGAAGCCCTCCCCCTTTGGAACCGTCATGGATGTCACTTTTGATCGAATCGTCGAGATCAGTGTCATTCTGGGTGTTGCTTTCATACACCCTGAGATTATGTGGGCGCTTCTTTTACTGAGTGTATCCATCATTATTTCCATGACCATTTTCCTGACAGTCGGAGCCGTATCAGAGAAACAGGGAATGAAATCCTTTTATTATCAGGCAGGACTTGCTGAAAGGACGGAAGGATTCATTCTGTTCAGTGTCATGATGCTATTTCCGTCCATCGTCCTGTGGACCACCTTATTGTTTTTTGCAGTGGAATTGTACACGGGCTTACAACGATTTTTAGAAGCGAAACGATTACTTTCATAAGGAGAGATCAAGATGGATCAATACGATTTGATAGTAATAGGGGGAGGGGCAGGTGGACTCACCGTCGCATCGGGAGCCGCGTCTCTTGGAGCAAAGGTTGCCCTCATCGAAAAGAGCGGTCTTCTCGGCGGAGACTGCCTGCACTTTGGGTGCGTTCCATCCAAGGCATTCATCCAATCTGCGAGAGAAGTGGCTGTGATCCGGGCGAGCAATGATTATGGTTTCGATACAAAGGGTTCAGTCGATATGAAAAAGGTAAGGGAGAGGGTCAAAGAAGCCATTGCCCATATTCAACAACATGACGATCCCGATCGATTCCTGCAATTAGGGGTCGATATTTACTTCGGTGGAGCAGAGTTTCTTGATCCTCACACGATTTTAGTGGAAAAAGAGGACCGGATATCCGGGAAGAGAATAGTCGTTGCAACGGGGTCAAGTCCGCTCATTCCTGGAATCCAAGGCTTGGAAGACGTTGAGTATCATACGAACGAAACGGTATTTGAAGTAGATGAGCTGCCCCGCCGAGTCGTTTTTATCGGAGGAGGTCCGATTGGTTTAGAGCTGGCACAAGCATTCTCTCATTTGGGATCAAAAGCCGTTGTCCTTGAGAAGCACGATGAGATACTGGTGAAGGAAGATGAGGAAATCCGTGAAGCAGCAACGGGTATATTGGAAAAGGATATTCAGTTTGTTTATGGAGCGGACATTAAAAGTGTTTCGGAGCGGGATGGACAGAAAGTGGTTCAATATGTGAAAGACGGCGTAGAGCAATCTGTGGATGGAGACTTATTATTCCTGGCAACGGGCCGCAAACCTGGGACAGAATCTTTGAATTTGACCGCTGCGGGAGTCGAGGTAGACGATCGTGGCTTCATCAAAGTGAATGACGAACTGAGAACGAACCATTCCCATATCTTCGCCATCGGTGATGTCAACGGTCAATATCCATTCACCCATGGGGCGGGAATGGAAGGGAAGCTTGTCGTCCAAAATGCCGTATTCGGTTTGAAACGCAAAGTTTCCTACAACAAACTGCCGTGGACAACCTATACCACACCTGAGATCTTTCATATCGGGCTAACCGAGGAAGAGGCTGTGGAACAAGGATTAGAGTACAAAGTTTATAAAAAAACATTAGACGAAGTCGATCGGTTCGTAGCAGACCGCAACAAAGATGGCCTAGTCAAAATCATCACAGACGGAAGCGGGAAAATCCTCGGTGCCCACGCAGTCGGTTCCGGCGCAGGAGACTGGATGCAGCCCGTTGTGTTCGCCATGGAAAAAGGAAGCAAAATCGGCGCACTGTCCAATATGGTTTATCCATACCCGAATCACGCTGCAGCCGTGCAGCAGGTAGCGGATTTGTATTGGAGAGAGAAGCTGTTCGATGGTGTGCTGCCTGTGATTAGTAAGAAGTTTGTAGAAATTTTTAGATAAGGGATATTGGAGGCGCAACTGCTGGGAGGCGGTTGCGTTTTTTTTATGGAGATGTGTACGGACCTTGGCTCAACGAATATCGAACAACAAAACCTATCATCTCACCCACCATACCGCCTCACAAACCGTACATCAATCCAATTCTTAAACCGCCATGCCCAGCCGCTGACCAATGAAAACGATCCGTACGTTAAATAGCCTTGCTTATTCCCTATCGACATAATCGCAAGATAGCGTTTTTGAGGCTCAAAGGGAATGATTTTGTCATTCACCGCAGCTCCGTTCAGGTTCTTCCACAGGACAGGTCCTTGGCGTACCGCTGTCACCCCATTTTTCGGAGTATCCGGAAAGTCTTTTAATGTGGCGCAGTCGCCCGTTCCAAATATGTTCGGGTATTCGACGGATTGAAGAAAGCTGTTCACCATTAGAAAGCCTTTTTCATCTGTGGGTAAAATGCTGCTCCCAAACAGTGGCGGCGCTTTTGGCCCTCCAAAGAAGATGACTTCATCGTAGTCGATACTTGTTCCGCCATCTGTAAACACGTGAGTTTCATCTACTTTTTTGACACGGCCCTGATATAGCTCAACCCCTTTTGAAAGAGTAACCCCGGTTATTTTCCTTGAAGAATAGGGACCGGCTTTTTCTAAAATGGGGGAGGAATGAACAACCGTTACCAAATGATCCTTAAAGCCGTTGTCTATCTTCCATGCCTTCAATGACAATGCCATTTCAATACTTGCCGCCCCGCCCCCGATAAAGACGGTTTTCCTGCTGTTATGCAACTTTTCTATTTGCTCAGGGAAACGATAGTTTGGTTTGATTGGTAGATTGTGTTCATGTAAGCCCTGGATTTCCAATGAGTCATTACGGGATCCAATGTCAAAGGAAACAAAGTCGTAGGTGAAGATGTCCCCTTTGTCAGTCAGGAGATGCTGCTGATCAGGGTCGATCGATAGAACGGTCCTCTCGACGAATTCAAACCCAGCCTCTGCACACAACCTCTCTAAATCGATTCGCGTTTCCTCCAATGAGTAGATTCCTTCCGTGTAACCTGAGAACATTCCTGAATAATATTGATAACGTGATGGGGAGATGAGGGCCCACTTCACATTATCATCCTGATTTTCTGTCCGTTTTTTTAAACAATGCAGGTGACTGTGTCCGCCACCGACTAAGATGATTGTTTTCATTATGAATCTCCTTTATAGAGGACGTTGTTCTTCCCATTCCTCTCGAATCATGCCCATACGGATGGAGTCGTAGTAGACACCATTGTAATAACGGCATTTGCGCATTCTTCCCTCGAGCTTCATCCCGATTTTTTCTGCTGCCTTCATCATCCGTTCATTTCCTGACCATGTGGTGATCCCAACACGGCCAACTCTCTTCGATTGAAAAAGGTGATCCACCCAGAGGGATAACGCATCTGTTCCGTAGCCGCCGTTCCAATAGGATGGGTCATAAATGACGATGCCCGCTTCTAGCCATCTGGTAGGTTCGTATTCCCAGTAATATCCGATGGTTCCAATGATGGTTCCGTCAACTTCAATGATCCGCTGGAATTCATCGCTTCGACTTTTATTTTTTATGGATGATTCTATGTACTCTTCACGTGTTAAGTGTTTATGTTCAAAATAAGGGGCGTCCCATTTTTTCCATTCTGGAGAAGGATCACTGTAAATATAGTCCCATAGAGTAGGGAGATCTCTTTCTTCTATTTTTCTAAGTGTTACACGCTGACCGGTTATTTTCAATTCTTGAGCACTCCTTTAATATGTTAATATTTCCATTATACAGAAAATAGGACTCTCATGAAGAAAGCTCGTTTAATCGAATAAAAAGAAAGGAAGCGGAAGAGGCACTTCAAGCATATCCCGATAAACTGTTCATCCCTCAGGGAAAGGGACAAGAAGTATAATAAGCCCTTCAATAAGAAAACAGAGGTCCGTCCCTCGAATAGGGACGGACCTCCGTATATATCAGCTTGCTTTTATTTTAGAAAGGGGTACTTTTTTTTTCTGTGTAAGCTTGTCCACAATCGACGTAATCGCACCATCACCTGTTACGTTACACGCTGTACCGAAGCTGTCTTGTGCAAGGTACAGGGCAATCATAAGTGATGTCATTGTTGGTCCGAAGCCCAACATTGTTTCAAGTAATCCAAGGGCAGCCATGACAGCTCCACCCGGAACACCAGGTGCTGCAATCATCGTGATTCCAAGCATCAGAATGAATGGGAACAGCTGAGTGAACTGTAACGCTTCTCCTTGAATGAACATGACGGCCATGGCACAGCTGACAAGGGTAATCGTGCTGCCTGATAAATGGATCGTTGCCAGGAGAGGTACAGAGAAGTCAGCAATACGTTCCCTAGAACCGATTTTCTTTGAGCGCTCAAGGGTTACGGGGATCGTAGACGCCGAAGATTGAGTTCCCAGTGCCGTAAAGTAAGCGGGCAGCATACTTTTCATCATTGAAAGCGGATTTTGTTTTCTTAAAGTTCCGGCAGTTGTATATTGTAAAATTAAAAAGACTACATGTAAAAGAATAATCATAACAAATACTTTAGCGAATACAGACATGATGGCACTGACTTGTCCACCTTGAGTCATGTTCGCGAAAATTCCAAGAATATGAACCGGTAAGAGCGGAATGATGATTTTTTCAATCACAAGTTCAATGATGTTTCTGAATTCATTCATGCCCTTTTGAAGAGCGTCTCCCTTAATGGCAGCCATTCCCAGACCAATGGTGAAGGCGATGAGCAGGGCTGTCATAACGCCCATAATAGGAGGCATCTCGACTGTGAAGAATCCTTTGAGAAGCGCTTCTTCGGGATTTTCAAATGATTGAGACGTTTGATTTGCCAACAAAGTTGGGTAAATAGACTTCGCAACCGTAAAGGCGAGTAAGCCGGCTAACACCGTGGAACCATATGCGAGAGCTGTGGTTAAACCGAGAAGCTTACCAGCTCCTTTACCCATGGATCCGATTCCTGGAGCAATAAATCCAATAATGATTAATGGAATGGCGAATCCTAGGAAATTACCGAATAATCCATTGAATGTAGCGAAGATTTTTACGAACCACTCTGGTGCAAACGCTCCAATGACAATACCTAAAGCAATACCTAAGAGGATCTTAGGCAGTAAACCTAGCTTTCTCATCTTGGTGTCCTCCTCGAAAATACAAATGTTTTTAATAGAAAGATTGTACACCTTATTTGAGGATATTTTAATAGCTTTTCAAATAGGCGAAATCTTAAGTGTATTCAGAATAATATTGTTGACTCCCTGTCGCAGGACTAGTTTTCCTTTGCATACATATATAATGGGCTTTATCTTAAATGTCTTTCGAATCAAGACAAATGTGGTAATTTTTATTTTCCATAGGAATCATTCTTTCCCTTTCCGATGAAAGTGATAAAATAGAAACATCTATTGTGAATATTGGAGGTAACTCATACATGAAAACGAAGTTATGCTTACTGTACGGCGGTAAATCTGCTGAACATAATGTTTCCTTGCAAACAGCCAAGGCCGTGATCGGAGCCCTGGACTTAAATAAATATGAAATTCACCCTATTTTCATCTCGACGGAAGGCGGGTGGATCAAAGGCCCACAACTGAATGCTCCCGTTGAGGATGTGAAAGCATTACAGTTTAAGGATGGGGAAGAAATTGCCCCTAATGCGTTAAGTACATCCATTTCTCCTTCTGGGTCTGTTGGCTACGACATGATCTTCCCGTTACTTCACGGACCGAATGGGGAAGACGGAACCGTTCAAGGAATGCTTGAACTGTTAAACCTTCCTTATGTAGGAAATGGCGTTCTTGCCTCATCTGCTGGTATGGATAAAGTCATCATGAAGAATTTGTTTGCTCAGGCAGGCATTCCGCAAGTCAATTACACATGGTTCATCCGCAGCACATGGAAAGGGAACCCTGAGTCTACTTACAAACAAGTGGAAGATGAGATTGGCTATCCTTGTTTTGTAAAGCCTGCTAACTTAGGTTCATCAGTAGGGATCAGCAAATGTACGTCCCGCGAAGAATTGCAGGCTGCCTTCAAGGAAGCGTTCCAGTTCGACCGTAAAATCATCATTGAAGAAGGCGTGAAAGCGCGAGAAATTGAGCTTGGTGTATTAGGGAATGACCAGCCGGAGTGCTCAGTTGCGGGTGAAATCGTACCTAAAAAAGACTTCTATGATTACAAAGCGAAATATGAAGACGGAGATACGGCCCTCATCATTCCTGCAGAAGTAGAAGGAAGCATTTACAATGAAATGAAGAATATCGCGATTCAATCGTATAAAGCCCTTGATTGTTCAGGACTTGTGCGTGCGGACTTCTTCTTAACAGAAGATGGCCAGATTTATATGAATGAAGTCAACACGATGCCCGGCTTCACGCCATTCAGTATGTTCCCGCTTCTATGGAAGCACACTGGTGTAGACTATCCTACCCTGATTGGGAAATTAGTGGAACTTGGCTTAGAACGTTATCAAGACAAACAAACGATTAAACATACGATGTAACACGCAATACTTGGGACTGACCGGAAGATTCACCGTCTAAAGGCAGTCCCTGCTCTGTTTTTATTAAAAAGAGTAAAAGGAGAAAGCGAATGTTTGAGAAAAAGATAAAAGATATATGCAACATGCTTGATGTGAAAAACGATCTTTCCAAGTTTGAGTCGGTGGTGGTGAAAGGCGTTTCCATCGATACGAGAAAGATTGAGGATGCTAATCTGTTTGTTCCTTTTAAAGGGGAAAACGTGGACGGTCATCAATTCGTCCGAAATGCCATCGAAAATGGTGCGTCTGCCGCTCTGTGGGATGTCAATGTTCCAAATCCACCTGAAGATATTCCCGTAATAGTAGTGGAAGATCCCCTTCTTGCCCTTCAGTCATTGGCCAATCAATATCGCCATGAGCTGGATTTAAAGGTAGTCGGAATTACAGGCAGTAATGGAAAAACAACAACGAAAGATATTGTGGCAAACCTTTTGTCAGTGAAGTATCGAGTTCATAAAACACAAGGGAACTATAACAACCACATCGGTCTTCCTCTAACGATCCTTTCTTTGCCCCGGGATTCTGAAGTGGCTGTACTTGAAATGGGAATGAGTGGGTTCGGAGAGATTGAACTTCTATCAGAGATTTCTCAGCCCGACGCTGCCATCATTACCAACATTGGAGAATCACATCTTCAGGATCTGGGATCACGGGAAGGAATCGCCAAAGCCAAATTGGAGATTGTGAAGGGCTTGAAGTATGATGGGTTATTTGCATACTACGGAGATGAACCGCTGTTACAGGATGGTGTTCAGGAACTCAACCTGAAGCATGTGGAGACTTTCGGAAGAAGCGAATCCAACACTATTTATCCAACAAAAATCAATATGGATAATAAAGGGAGTCATTTTGAGACTTCTCTCACTAAAGGAGAAAAATTCTTTCTTCCTGTATTAGGCCAGCATAATATCCACAACGCTCTAGCCGGGATTCTCATCGCCCGTAAATTTGGTCTTAGTGTCGATGACATGAAAGAAGGTTTACAGTCATTAAAGTTGACCCAGATGAGAATGGAAATGGTGGAAGGAAAGAAAGGCGAAAGTATCATTAACGACGCCTATAATGCCAGCCCTACTTCCATGAAAGCCGCGATTCAGCTTGTGTCAGAACTTGAGGGGTTTCATACAAAAATCCTGGTGCTTGGTGATATGCTGGAGCTTGGCGACCAGGAAGAAGAATTTCATAAGGAAATTGGACAATTGATCAATCCGGAAAAAATTCAGCATGTGTTTACCTTTGGTCCTTTAGGTGACTTTATAGGTAAGGGTGCACTTGAGAATTTCCCTCCTGATCGTGTTCATTCTTTTACAGATAAAGAAAGCCTGACAAAAGAGCTGTCCTCCTTCATTACAGGGGAAGAGCTGGTTTTATTCAAGGCATCCAGGGGAATGAAGCTTGAAGAAGTCATCGATGGATTAAAGGCATAAATTTCTACTGACGTCCAAGTTTAAACCTTAATGGAAATGAACAAAATGAGCTTGTAGATGATGGGAGATTGGCTCTCTCCCTACCTTTTGAAAAGTAAGAGGGGATAACATGATAGGTTGTTTACTAATCCATGGATTCACCGGGAGCCCTTTTGAAGTAGAGCCTTTGGCAGATTTCCTTCAAGAGAAAACCGACTGGGAAATCGTTGTGCCCACTCTTCCTGGTCATGGTGAAACCCTTGAACTGAAAGGGGTCAAACATATTGAATGGATCGAGCATGCTGAGGAAGAACTTCAGGCTCTTATAGAGAAATGCGATGAGGTTTACGTAATCGGCTTCTCCATGGGCGGGTTGATCGCTTCTTATCTTTCAGTGAAATATGAAGTCAATAAGCTCGTGCTTTTAAGCGCGGCAGCTTATTATGTAAATGTGAAGCAACTACTGAAAGATATTGGAAATATGATTAAAGAAGGAATTCAAGGAAATCTGATTAAAAACGAGCTGTACAACAGGTACAAATGGAAGGTGACAAAAACCCCAGTTCTGTCCACGTACGAATTTAGAAAAGTCGTTCGTATTGCTCGTCCACTCCTGAAGAAGGTTAATGTTCCAACCTTTATTGCCCAAGGAGAGATTGATGGAATAGTCCCCCCTAAAGCTGCAAAATATATATACGAGACTATTTCTTCCCAAGAAAAAAACCTTTTTTATTCCCCTAAAGCAAAACATTTGATCTGTCATAGTGAAGATAAGCACGAACTTTTTGAAGAGATCTACCAATTCCTTCTAAATGAATAGATTGACTATTTGACATTAGATTGAAATTCATTTCTAGAAGTGGTAACATAGCTACAACATAGTTCTTAATTTGTTGGACGTGCTAGCTCTTCTATTTTGAAGAGTGTATTTTTTTGTACCAAACATAAAACTAAACATCTCATATAGACGGTTTTAGATTAGATACCGAAGTCTTTCGGTGGGTAAGATTTCGTTCCGACCTAAAAATATAATCAGATATTGATTAGTTATAAAAGATGTAAATTAAAGGAGAATGTAACATTGACTAAGTTTGCAGATTTAAACTTAAGCGCATCTACGTTGAAATCAATTAAACGTATGGGCTTTGAAGAAGCGACACCAATTCAGGCGAGTACGATTCCAGTCGGTTTAGAAGGTAAGGATATTATCGGTCAGGCACAAACTGGAACAGGTAAAACAACAGCATTTGGAATCCCGATGATCGAGAAGATCGATGTGAAAAATCCAAACGTTCAAGCTCTTATCATTGCACCAACTCGTGAACTTGCCATCCAAGTTTCTGAAGAGTTATATCGTATCGGAGCTGACAAGCGTGCGCGCGTGTTATCTGTCTACGGAGGACAGGACATCCAGCGTCAAATCCGCGCGATGAAAAAGAACCCTCATATCATCGTTGGTACACCTGGTCGTCTTCTTGACCATATCAAACGTAAAACACTCAACCTTGAAAACGTTGAAACATTAGTACTTGACGAAGCAGACGAAATGCTGAATATGGGCTTCATCGAAGACATCGAAAGCATTCTTGAGACTGTTCCAAGCACAAGACAAACACTTCTATTCTCTGCGACAATGCCGGATCCGATCCGTCGCATTGCAAATCGCTTTATGACAGAGCCGGAAGTAATCAAAGTAAAATCAAAAGAAGTAACGGTTTCGAACATCGAACAATACTTCACTAAAGTAAGCGAAAAAGAAAAATTCGATACTCTTTCCCGTTTAATCGACGTTCAATCACCGGAACTTGCGATTGTTTTCGGTCGTACAAAGCGTAGAGTAGACGAATTAGCGCGTGCTCTTAGCATTCGCGGCTACCTGGCTGAAGGAATTCACGGAGATCTTTCTCAAGCTCGTCGTATGACGGTCCTTAAGAAGTTCAAAGAAGGACGCATCGATATCCTGATCGCAACAGACGTTGCTGCCCGTGGATTAGATATTTCCGGCGTAACGCATGTTTACAACTTTGATATTCCTCAAGATCCTGAAAGCTACGTTCACCGTATCGGACGTACAGGTCGTGCAGGTAAGAAGGGTATGTCCATCACTTTTGTAACGCCAAGAGAAATGGGTTACCTGAAGATCGTTGAACAAACAACGAAGAAGAAAATGACGGCTCTTAAGCCACCTAGCTTAAACGAAGCCCTTGAAGGTCAACAACGCTTAGCTCTTGAAAAATTAGCTGAAGCGGCGAAAGAAAGTGATCTTAAAGATTACTATCCATTAGCAGAAGAATTCCTTGGTGGCCACGATTCTGTTCAAGCAGTTGCAGCAGCAATCCGTGTCTTGACGAAAGAGCCGGATACAACTCCAGTTGAAATCACTGAAGAGCGTCCATTACCATCAAGAGGTGGTGGAAATCGTGGCGGCGGAAATCGCGGCGGTGGATACAAAGGTGGAGCACGCAGTGGTAAAGGCGGAAGCCGTGGTGGATCATCACGCAGCGGCGGTGGAAATCGCGGAGGCGGAAGCCGTGGCGGAGATCGCAACCGTACTGGCGGCGGCAGACCACAATCTTCAACCAAACGTAAATCTTATAACAATTCTTGATCAATAGATTTGAGGACACGATGACCTTTGGGTTGTCGTGTTTTTTTGTTATGTTGGTTTGATTGCGTACAGGAATGGGGGGAGGATCAATAACCGCTTCCAATTTTTATAAAAATACGCAATTATCGTGAGAAGCGACGCAATAAATAAAAAAACGACGCAATTATTCAGATATCGACGCAATAAACCCCAAAATCGACTCAATTAGTGATATTCTGTGGATTTGTAAATTAAAAAGAAGGGTTTTTTAAGCCTGTGGCGAACTAAAGTAGGCAAAACCTTAAAGGAGAGTGATCAATTGATCTGTAAAGAACTCAAAATCCCAATCAATATTGATAAAAGCCAAGCATTATTATGGCGCCTGCCTCTCAATCATCAAAAGATTCCCATTGTAGCTCAGGATTTAAAGAAAAGAAAAGCAGGTTTCAACGGTGAATCAACCGTCTACTACCACCTCAGTTTCTTAAATGACAAGAAATATAAAATCTTTCATGATGTAAGGCTTCCTCTATTCTCAAATATTCTCAAACTATTTCCAAATCGATTTCCTCATCCTCACCCCATCCTATGTTTTACTAATCGAAGTAAAGAATATTTCAGGAATAGTTACCATTGATCCATTCATAAGACAGCTTACCCGGACTTATAAAGGGATTACAGAAGGATTCTCTGACCCGATCTCTCAGGTTCAAAGACAAAAATTATTACTGCAAAAATGGTTCAGTGTCCAAAAGCTGAAGCACCCTCCAATCAAACACCTCGTTGTATTCAGCAATCCATCAACCATCTTGAATTTCACCGAATCCCCACCAGCTGATTCACCTTACAGAAATATTATTCACTCTCAAAATATAATAGATAAGATCAAGGATTTAAATGAGACATACGTAAAAGAAGCCATGACTGATAAAGAATCGACTAAAATGAAGAAAACCATTTAAAAAAAACATGAAGAATCTGAGTTAGACTTTATGGAGGCATATTCTCTTACCCAAAGCGATATTGTGACTGGAGTCCGTTGTGAAAACTGCCATCACATACCAATGATTAGAGTAAGTGGAACATGGTCATGCATTATATGTGACAGTTCATCTAAATATGCTCATCTACAAGCGGTTAGGGATTATTTCTTACTACTAAGTGATCACATAACCAATCGCGAACTTAGGAGGTTTTTGCATCTGGACTCACGAAACACCGCTTATAAAATGTTGAAATCCCTTCAATTAAAAACAAAAGGAGGAACAAAGTCTGTCACCTATTCAAAACCCATGAGATAAATCCCCTATTTCCGCACATACTAACCCCAAAAAGGAGTCCACCCCACATGACACTCGTAAAGTTAGGCTATGTTGCCATGAGTATGAACCTCCAGAATGCATCACCTTCGCAAACCATGACCTATAAGCAGTTTTCCGGGATTAAGGATCGTGAGGCTGCTATTCATAAACTCGAACGGATCGCCCAATCGAATCTTGAAAACTGCCTGCGGCTTTTAAAGCATAATGTTCTTAATGAGGTTCATTTTTTCCGGTTCAGTTCAAAGTTGATCCCTCTTGCGAATCATCCTGAATTGAAAGGGTGGGATTTCATATCCCCTTTAAAACCTGAACTCCAGGCGATAAAAGAGTATTTAACGCTTCATCCTATGCGTGTGGATTTTCATCCCGACCATTTTGTACTGTTGAATTCAAGTGACGTGGATGTGTTGAAGAACACCCTTAAAACACTTAAGATGCATGAGGCATTATTAAAAGGGATGGGAATCGATCCAACTCACCGCTGTGTTCTCCATGTTGGTGGAGCTTATGAAGATAAAGAAAAGGCACTTGAGCAATTCATACACAATTGGGGTCTGACCCCCGTTTCTCTTCAACAAATGATCATTCTTGAAAACGATGATACTGTGTTCAGTGCAGCGGATGCCCTTTATCTATGTGAAAAGCTCGGAATCCCCCTTGTATTCGATTACCATCATCATCTTGCTTATAACGAAAGGGATTGGTTGCTGGATTGGGAGAGAATCGTTGGAACGTGGAGCCAGTCATCATTACCTGTAAAGATGCATATTTCAAGCCCTCGTTCTAAGGAGGATTACAAAGCCCATGCCGATTTCATCGATCCTAAGATGTTTCTTGATTTTCTTCAAGGGATAAAGGGCTCGGTGAATGAAATTGATTGTATGATAGAAGCGAAAAAGAAGGATGACGCATTGTTCCGATTAGTGGATGACCTGCAAGGGATTGATGGGATTGAGTGGGTGGATAAAAGTTCGTTTCATCTAAAATAGGCCAATCTCCCAAAGCTTTCACCATAATCTGAAACCATCTCTGTTCCAAAACGTAAATATACTGTAAGATTTAGTAAAGAGAGAAGTGAGGGGATGGGTATGATCGGAGAGCCGCAAAAACGAATTTCACCAAAGGCTTTAAAGGTGTGGAAGATATATGGTGTGATTGAAACGTTGATCGTCGCAGCTGTAGCTGCAGGAGCAATTACTTTGACTGTGATGTTTGAGTGGACACAATGGATCATTGCAGCAGCAGTTGCCGTGTTGATTCTGTTTACATATTTGTTTGTTTTCTTTATTCCAACGATCAAATGGAAGAGATGGCGTTACGAAGTGAGAGAGCAGGAAATTGAGCTTCAAAGAGGGATTTTTATCGTGAAGCGCACGTTGGTACCGATGGTGAGGGTTCAACATGTTGATACGGTTCAGGGTCCGATTTTAAAAAAGTATGAGTTGGCAACCATTACGATTTCGACTGCGGCCACGGTTCATGAGATACCGGCATTGGATGTGGAGGAGGCAGATGAATTGAGAAACTCCATTTCACAACTAGCGAGGGTGGCGGAAGATGATGTCTGAGCACAAGAGACTGCATCCTATTTCAGCTGTAGCGAACTTTGTAAAACAGTTAAAAGACTTGATCGTTCCCTTTGTCTTTTTATTTGTATTGAATAACCGGGGAGAGAAGACAGGGTTTTGGGATTATATGCCTGTTATTTCTATGGCGGCAGTTCTTGTGTTCGTTCTGGTCACTGGCATTGTAAAGTGGCTTCGGTTTACATATCGATTGGAAGAAGGGGAGCTGCGGATCGAGTACGGATTATTCGTTAAAAAGAAAAGATATATTCCCATTGACCGGATACAGAGTTTGAATTTTTCTGAGGGCATTCTGCATCGGCCATTTGGACTGGTTAAGGTCAAGGTAGAAACGGCAGGGTCTTCGAATCCGCGGGAATCAGAAGCGGAATTGACAGCTATTTTAAAAGAAGAAGCGATAGAGTTGGAGGAAATGATATATCGGGAGAAAAAGGGTCATAACGTATCCGAAGGTCTTCCTGGCGAAACTACAGAGACTTTGAAAGATGAAGCTCCCTTTTTCAACCTCAGCTCGAAAGACATCTGGGTTCTTGCTACGACTTCAGGCGGGATCGGGGTCATTATTTCCGGGGTGTTTGTTTTCTTATCCCAATTTAATGAGTTCATTCCGTACGAAGCTGTGTATGATGAGCTGGCTGTTTTTGTGAAAAGCGGCGTGTTTGTGGTTTCGGTGATGGCATTCTTGGGATTGCTCATTGCCTGGTTATTATCGATTGCCTGGACATTTATTATTTATGGTGATTTCAGAATTAAAATTGTGGATGATCACATTGTCATAACAAGAGGGCTTCTGGAGAAGAAGCAGGTGACTGTTCCCTTAAATCGTGTTCAAGGCATCCGGGTAGTGGAAAATCCAATCAGGCAGCTCTTGGGGTACTGCACCGTTCACATTGAAAATGCAGGCGGATCTGTTTTGGAGAAAGACAGCACGAGTATAAAATTATTCCCGATCGTGAAAAAGAAGCGAATTACGGGTTTATTAAACGACTTATTTCCGGATTATGTCATTCACGATGATTTTAAGAGGCTTCCGGGACGTTCCTTAAGAAGATATGTGTTCAGGCAAGCAATTTGGGTAGTGGTCCCGACCGCTGCGGTTTGTTTTATGTACTGGCCATACGGCCTTTGGGTCGGCTTGTTGATGATTCCTTTCGGGATTCTCGGATACTACCAATATCGTGCAGGGGGCTGGAAGATTGTTGATGGACAATTATCTTTACAATATAGGGGCGTATTGAAAAATACAATGCATATAAAGAAAAGTCGCATTCAATCTTTGGACGCCCATGAAAGCTGGTTTCAAACGAGGAAAGACTTAGGCAGTCTCAGAACAACGATAAAATCCGGAGAGACTGGTTATGTCAGTCCTATCCGGGATCTTGAAAAGAAGGACCTTCAAATCATCGCTTCTTGGTATTCTCATAGTGTGTAAACGATAAAAAGTGACCCGCGATTCGTTAGCGGGTCACTTTTGTTTCTTATTTTTTACCTGAAATCCACCCGATCACAAAGCCGCCGATCAATCCGAAGATATGGGCAGTTATGTTGATTCCGGATTGCATAAAGGTCATGATAACACCAATGACGACGATCGGTATGATGATTTGCCGGCTTTCTCTCGTGATGAAATGATTTTTTAAGAGAATCATGGCGATGTAAAAACCGAATAAACCAAAAATCGCTCCCGATGCCCCCACATGACTATACGTAAGGGGCTTGATAACATAGGTGATGATATTGGCAAACACGCCGCTTGCTAAATAAAGACCGATAAACTTTGCTTTTCCCAGAAGCTTTTCCAGGGGTGGGCCAAACAGGACAAGGGAAAACGAATTAAATAGCAGATGAGCGAATCCCAAATGTACAAAGATAGGGGTGACGAGTCGCCACCATTCTCCCTCTTTGATAAATAAATTCACACCGGCCAGCTGCTCGTACACCCACAGTTGTGGGAAAATAGGAAGTGCACTGACAACGTATAAAGCGATATGAATAATTACTATCACAGAAATAATAGGATAGAACCGTAAAAATTGTGAAAAGCTTTCAGTCCGGACAAACATATTGTATCCTCCTAAGTAGGTTGTTTCTTTTGATATCATTACTAAATCATTTATTTAAAAGGCTCTTTTTGTAAACTTTGTTGCTTTTGAAAAAGCGAGTAGTGGTTGATTTCCGCTCCAGGTGCTCGCTTTCCGCGGGGCGTGAGTTGAGCCTCCTCGGGCTTTGCCCTGCGGGGTCTCAACTTTCCCGCTATTCCCGCAGGAGTCGAGCACCTTCCGCTCCAATCAACTTTCGAAGCGTGAGTTTCTGAAAATAGACAAATATAAAAATGCACGTTTTATCATTAACAGGCTGCTTTTTTCGAAGTGTTGAGCGATTGATATTAGCTATAGTAGATATCCTGTACTGTCGATTGCTTTTTGTCCCACCTGTGATCTGTCACGCAAATTTTGTTTAGATGGTGAGGGGAACTGCGTAGACTCATGCGGAAAAACGGGCGTGCCGAGACCCCGGAAGCGAAGCTGAGGAGGCTCGGCCGTACGTCCGCGGAAAGCGGAGCAGTTCCCTCACCATCCAGTAGACACCCGTTGACAGAGCCATGGCAGACAAATTGTTTAAAGCAACAATCATTACAAAAAGAGCTATTTAAAAAAACGCAGTCAATACTATATTATAAGAAAACGTCGAAAATCACGAGTATAGTTCATTATACAAATATGCATGACAGGACAAGAGTAGAAGGGGAATCACATATGATAAAAGGAATAGGGTTGGACATCGTTGAAACAGGGCGCATTCAGAGGATGATTGAACGGCAGCCGAAGTTCGTCAAGAGAATTTTAACACCTAAGGAGGAGGATGCTTTCTGTACATTAAACGAGCAGCGCAAGGTTGAGTTCGCAGCAGGACGATTTGCAGCCAAAGAAGCTTTTGCCAAGGCGAATGGAACGGGCATCGGAACAGCGCTCTCCTTTCAGGATATTGAAATCAGTAAGGATCCGAATGGAAAGCCTTATTTTTCAAAGCCGGAGGGGGCGAATGCCCATTTATCCATCACACACAGCCGGGAATTTGCGGCTGCACAGGTGATCATCGAAGAGTGAAAATTATTTCAAGCCTGTCATCTTCACTAGCATAATCCTTCAGGTTGTCTCATATATTCAGTAGTGCAATAAGAGAGACAAGGCCAGGTGTTTAACAATCGCGGTTCTTTGGCGAATTGCAATTGGACTAATGAACGGGGCATTCTATAAGAATCGTCCATTCTTAGACGGCTGGCTTTCCCCTCTCTCAATTACGTTTATCCTGGGACAAAAGGGGTTGAAAAAATGAAGAAAAAGCTAGTGATACTAGTGATGGCCATGTTAGCGGTGCTTGTGCTGGCTGCTTGTGGAGAGCAATCGAAAGAAGATGTAACCAAGGATCTTAAGGCTAAAGTAGAGGATATGAAGGGGTACAAAGCAGATGCAAAAATGACCCTGCAGGTGGGCGACGAGCCTCAAACCTATGATGTGGAAGTGTGGCATAATGACCCTAATTATTATCGAGTGGCATTAAAGAACGCTGCAAAAGATCAGAGTCAAATGATCTTACGTAATGATGAGGGAGTATTCGTCCTTACGCCGGCACTGAACAAAAGCTTCCGATTCCAAAGCAACTGGCCTGAAAATAGCAGTCAGGCGTACTTGTATGAATCGCTTGTTCAAGATGTGCTAGAGGATAAAGAGGCTACTTTCAAAGAAACAAAGAATCACTACATCTTTAACACGAAGACACGTTATCAAAACAGTCAGATGCTACCGACTCAAGAGATTGCCTTTAACAAGAAAGACCTGACTCCGGCATCCGTAAATGTATTGGATTCAGATAAAAATCCACTTGTAAAAGTAGAGTTCTCCAAGATGGATATGAAAGCTGCATTTGATAAAAAAGACTTCGACATGAAGAAAAACATGACAGGTGCCCAGCTTGAAGTACCGGTTACGGCAAATGTTGAGGACACAGAATTCACTGTTCTTTACCCAATGTCAGAAATCACCGGCACCGAATTAATTGAAGAAAAAGAAGTCGCCACCGATACGGGTAAACGTGTAATCTTAACGTATGATGGTGAAAAGTCCTTCACAATCGTACAAGAAAAAACAACTGTCGTTCCAACGATGACGGTTTCTACTTCTCTTAAAGGTGAATTAGTGGACCTTGGATTCACAGTAGCGGCCATGACGGAGCAGTCAATCAGATGGACCAATAACGGAGTGGACTATATGCTTGCCTCCAATGACCTGACTCCTTCTGAGATGGTGATGGTAGCTCAATCCGTACAAGGTTCAATGGTGAAATAAAATAACTGAACGGGGCGGGCCTATCAGGTTCGCCTCTTTCCTTGGTGTGCGGATGTGATGTAGGAAGTCTGATTTTTTGAAAGGATGGTGGGTGCCGGAAATACAAATTCTAAAGTCGATAATAAAAGTGGTGAAGTCGATAATATATTCGGGAAGTCGATAATAAACAGGTAAATAATCCATGAATAATCTTATCCAAAACACCAAGGGAAATTAAAACTCTATTACTCGATATAAAGCCGTCTGAGATCGGCAGAAAATGAATAAGATTATCCAAATCAAATCAACCAAGTTTACAAGATCCCATCAAACATCCACCAATATCTCTGTACCATTAGAAATATCAATATTACTTCTCGCGGTGTCCTATCCCGAAATCCCCTTTCCCACCCCCTCTCCAAAAAATCCATTTGACACAATGAATGATAATATGAATAATCAATGGTATTCTTGAATAGAATGACAATGTTTTGTGTAAAGATATGAGGAAGTGAACATAGTGGAAACCCAGACGCAATTTTTTCGTGATACATGGGCAGAAATCAACCTAGATCATTTATATGAAAACGTAAAGAATATTAGAAACCATATCCCTGGAGATGTGAAAGTGTTTGCTGTTGTGAAAGCGAATGCTTATGGGCATGGGGATGTGCAAACCGCTTTTACTGCTCTTTCTGCTGGGGCACACGGCTTGGCTGTTGCATTCTTAGACGAAGCGATTTCCTTAAGAAGAGCAGGCGTAACAGCTCCTATTCTCGTATTGGGAGCTACGAGACCGAAAGATGTGAAGATTGCTGCCGATTTGGATATTTCGTTAACGACCTTCCACAAAGAGTGGCTTGTGGAAGCCGGAAATCAGCTGTCAGAAGGAGATCGATTAAACCTTCATATCAAGTGTGATACCGGGATGGGCAGGATAGGCGTTCGTTCCACTGAGGAATTAAAGGGTATCGAACAGTATGTTCAAGCTCATGCTCAATTTAATCTTGAAGGGATCTTTACCCATTTTGCCACGGCAGATGAGTTGAAGGATGACTATCTTGACCGGCAGTTAGCTCGATTTGAATACATGCTGAATCAATTGGATTCACTACCAGCTTATATCCATTCTTCAAATAGTGCCGCTACATTAAGGAAAACCAACACCCTCTTTAATGCTGTGCGGGTGGGAATTGCCACGTACGGACTGACTCCATCTCAAGAGATGAAGCCCGAGCTGCCTTTTCCTTTAAAAGAAGTGTTTTCTCTTCATTCAAGACTTATTCATACAAAAGAGCTTTCAGCTGGAGAGAAAGTGAGCTATGGGGCTACTTATGAAACGGGTGAGGCAGAGTGGATCGGGACCATTCCTATCGGATACGCTGATGGATGGCTGCGTAAATTACAAGGTCAGGACGTCATTGTAAACGGTGAAAGGGTTCCAATTGTTGGAAGGATATGTATGGATCAATGTATGATTCGGCTGCCTGGATTTCTGGATATGGGTACCCGTGTAACGTTAATAGGCAAACAGGGTGAAGAAGCGATTACAATGGATGAAATCGCTGATAAGCTTGATACCATTAACTATGAGATCCCTTGTATGATCTCCACGAGAGTGCCGCGTATCTATATCCGAAACGGGGAGCCGACGGAAGTATCGAATAAACTCTTATCGACAGGTATTCACAGTCAACAGGAAAATAACAACCAACTTGATGAATAATTAGTATTTTATATGGTGGATAATAGAAGAGATTGATAAATTAACTTTTCATTCCCCTTAATTGATGGTATGATAAATATGTTAATGAACAGAAACGGTATGTAGTGATTGGTGGAGGTGTAGTTTGTGTCTGAATCCAGCGCAACAACAGAAATCTTAATTCGTCTACCGCAACAGCTCGTTACAGAATTAGACGGCTTTGCAGATCAAGAAAATGTGAATCGCAATGAGTTTATTTATCGTGCAACCAAAATGTATTTAAGAGAGCGTAAGAAAAGACAATTACGTGAATCTATGAGACGCGGCTATATGGAAATGGCTAAGATTAATCTCGCAATTGCTTCAGAGGCGATTCAAGCAGAATATGAGGCAGAACATACAGTCGAACGCTTAGTAAGCGGGGGTTAATCCTTTGATTGTAAAGCGTGGTGACGTATATTTTGCAGACCTTTCTCCTGTTGTAGGATCAGAACAAGGCGGAGTTCGGCCGGTACTTGTTATTCAAAATGATATAGGGAACAGGTTTAGTCCCACAATTATTGTAGCTGCCATTACCGCTCAAATTCAAAAAGCGAAACTGCCTACTCATGTTGAAATTGATGCAAAACGTTATGGCTTTGAACGTGATTCCGTTATCTTGCTTGAACAGATTCGAACGATTGATAAACAACGTCTTACCGATAAGATTACGCACTTGGATGATGAGATGATGGAAAAAGTGGATGACGCCCTGCAAATCAGCGTGGGTCTGATCCAATTCTAACCATGAGCTTTTCATCGTGTAGATACTTTATCATGTTATACAATAGGTACAATATAACTTCAAACCAGAAGGCTTGCTGATCAACGATATGTATGATCATTAAGCCTTTTTGTTTTGTCTTTTTTCTTTTGAGAAGGAGAGGTCTAGTCCCAATTAACCCCAAAAGAAGAATATGGATAATGGAAATATAGTCAATTTTATGACAAAACACCGTAAACAATTTATAATGGGAAAAGTAAGAAATAAAAATACCCGAAAAGGCATAGGTTTTTTCTTTTTTGTATTTATTTGTTACTATTAAAGTAATTACGTCATTTTTTAGTTCACTGTTGTAAACTACTTTAAAATTAAGTTACATCATTCGGCATAAATACGAAGTTCAAATTTCATATGATAGAATGGAGAGAACTAAATGTTTAGTGAAGTCACGGATTATATTCAGAATAATAAATCAGATATCACTAGTATTTGGATGGAACGAATGAGGAACGAAGCGGATGAGAAGTTTCTTCAAGTTGTTTCAGATCAAGTTTTTACTAAGACAAGCCATGAGTTTGTAGAAATGATTCTTTCAAACTTAAGGGATTCCAATGAGTTCAATAGCCGGTTGGGAGATTTCGCTGAAAAGGTTGTCAGGTTAGGATGGCCACTGACCTTTGTGACATCGGCTCTAAGCACTTTTGGTAAAGTGGTTTACGAAGGCATGATGAAAGAAGGTATTATTACAGATCAAAACTATGCGACACAAGTTGAGAAGTTCGATAAATGGTTAACGCCAATGAATAATAAAGTAATCAGTGCTTATACAGAATCATGGGAAAGAACCGTTTCGCTTCAAAAAATAGCGTTGCAGGAATTGTCCGCACCATTGATACCTGTTTTCGAAAAAATTTCTGTGATGCCGCTTGTGGGAACGATTGATACAGAACGAGCGCGATTGATTATGGAAAATCTATTAAACGGTGTAGTGAAGCATAGAGCGGAAGTGGTGTTAATCGATATCACCGGTGTACCTGTTGTGGATACAATGGTAGCCCATCATATCATCCAGGCAGCTGAAGCTGTTCGATTAGTAGGGGCGAAGTGCATGTTGGTTGGGATCAGACCTGAAATCGCGCAAACGATTGTAAACTTAGGAATTGATTTAAATCAATTCAGTACAAATAGTACGTTACGAAAAGGAATTGAGAAGGCTCTTGAAATGACAAATCGAAAAATAGTTTCGGCGGAGGGATTAGAGTGAGAATACCAATTTTAAAGCTGCATGATTGTTTGCTGATTTCCATTCAGTGGGAGCTTGATGATCAAACAGCCCTTCAGTTTCAAGAAGATCTTCTGCATAAGATCCATGAAACGAGTGCCAGAGGGGTAGTAATCGACATTACTTCCATCGATTTTATAGATTCATTTATTGCTAAGGTACTTGGGGATGTCATTAACATGTCAAGGTTAATGGGGGCAAAGGTAGTCATCACCGGCATCCAGCCTGCTGTAGCGATAACATTGATTGAGCTTGGAATCAGGTTAGAGGACGTTCTGACCGCTCTGGATCTGGAAAAAGGTCTGGAGAAATTACAATTGGAACTGGGGGACTAGGTATGGATAGCCAATCCTGCGTGAAAATCACGAATGAATGGGACATCGTTGCTGCCCGCCAGTTAGGAAGGAATGTAGCGAAAGAGCTCGGATTCGGTACCGTTGACCAAGCTCGTATCACTACGGCTATCAGCGAATTAGCAAGAAACATCTATTTATATGCTGGCTACGGTCAGATTTGCATAGAAAAATTATTCGATGCCGGGAAAAAAGGTGTACGAATTATCGCCTTGGACGAAGGACCCGGAATCGCAGATATTAGAAAAGTAATGGAAGATGGATATTCCACATCGGGCGGATTAGGAGCAGGTTTGCCTGGAGTCAAGCGTTTAATGGACGAGTTCAACGTTGAGTCTGTGCCGGGTGAAGGAACAGACATTAGGGCGACTAAGTGGCTCCGCTAGGGGGAGTTATATGAATTTCAGAGATTTGATGGACTCTAAATATAGAGAAATTATTGAGCATTACCTAAATGAACAAGATGAAAAGGCTCTTTATTTAGGACAGAAATTTAGTCGTAAATCAATAGAGCATCATGTTTCACCTGAGGAGATCATAAGTCTCCATAAGAGTGTGATATTGGAAATGGAGCCCGATATACCACATCAGGTACTGCACTCATTCGATATTTTACTTGAAGTCATGATAGGCTACGGTTTTGCTTATCGGGAGCATCAAAGTCTACGTACAAAACAACAAGAATTAAATAACGAAATAGATGTGGCATCCAACATGCAACAAACCCTGCTGGGGACCATGATACCTTCAGTAGAAGGCCTGGATATTGGAGCTGTAAGTGTACCTGCCAAAAAGATGAATGGAGATTACTATCACTTTGTTCAGGATGAGAATGACAGCGTCAGTGTTGCCATTGCTGATGTGATCGGTAAGGGTATACCCGCAGCTCTTTGTATGTCCATGATCAAGTATGCGATGGATAGTCTACCTGAGTACCGGAATGAACCTAACGCTGTTTTGGAAAGCTTAAACAGAGTAGTGGAACAAAATGTAGATGCAAGTATGTTCATAACCATGTTTTACGGTGTATACAATTCGGCGGAACATCTATTTTCATACTCATCAGCTGGGCATGAACCTGGCTTTTTTTATAGAGCGTCAACCAACGAATTTGAAGATCTTGATGCAAAAGGTCTTCTATTAGGTGTAGATAAAAAAGCGAAGTACCGACAATACGAGAGACGGGTTGAGATAGGGGACATGATCATTCTTCTCTCTGATGGAGTAACAGAGTGTCGTTCAGAAGAGGGCTTCATTGAAAGGGAAGATTTGGTTCAATTAATAAGCAAGCACAATCACCTTCCTCCTCAAGAGATTGTCAATAACGTATACAAACAACTCGAGAAGCTGCAGCACTTTGAGCTTAGAGACGATTTCACTCTAATCATCATAAAAAGAAATTCATAAATAAAGTTTATTCCTGTTATAAATGGGGTAAATGTACAAAGACTTATTATAAATGTTGCCAAAAAGGTGGTCTTTTTATGAACTTATCAATAGATATGAAAGAAAAAGAGAACGAGCTGCTCGTTAAAGTAGCTGGTGAAATCGATGCATATACAGCACCAAAGCTTAAAGAAACGCTTCAACCCTCTGCTGAAGCTGATAATAAAGATATAACAGTTGATCTTTCAGACGTATCGTATATGGATAGTACTGGATTAGGTGTATTTGTTGGTCTTTTCAAAACGGTTAAAGCCCGCGGTGGGCAATTAAATCTAATCGGCTTATCCGATCGTCTGCAGAGACTGTTTGATATTACAGGTTTAGGGGATATTATGAATATTAATTCCAAGGTAGAAGGTGGCGTGGAATGATGAAAGCTTTTGATTACATCGAGATGAAGATCCCCGCAAAGCCGGAATATGTCGGGGTCATTCGTTTGACGCTTTCAGGAATTGCAAGTCGTATGGGATTTGACTACGATGCAATTGAGGATTTGAAGATTGCTACTAGTGAAGCTATCACAAATGCGGTTCAGCATGCGTATAAAGACAACGACGGAGAAGTGGTTGTCGGATTCGCGCTATATGAGGATCGCCTTGAGGTTATGGTAGCGGATCACGGTGAAAGTTTTGATTTCAAAGAAATTCGCAGTGCTGTTGGTCCTTATCATGCCGATCATTCAGTGGAGTTCTTAAGAGAAGGTGGGTTAGGCCTTTACCTTATTGAGAGCTTGATGGATGATGTAAAAGTGCATCACAAGGAGGGAGTGACAGTCTTTATGACTAAATTCCTATCAGGGGAGCAGGTGGAGAGGGATGAAAAAACTATCTCAACCTAACCAGCAGGCTCAAAAAGAAAAAGTACTACAATGGATCAAAGATTATCAGGAAAGAGAAGATGACGATGCACAAAGTCAACTGATCTTACATTACCAGAATCTTGTTGAATCCATTGCGAGGAAATATTCGAAGGGAAGATCTTTCCACGAAGACATTATCCAAGTAGGGATGATTGGATTGCTTGGTGCAATCAGAAGGTACGATGAATCTTTCGGTAGATCATTCGAGGCCTTTGCGATTCCGACAATCATTGGAGAGATAAAAAGGTTCCTGCGAGATAAAACGTGGAGCGTACATGTTCCGCGGAGAATTAAAGAGCTTGGTCCGAAAATTAAATCTACGGTCGAAGAGTTAACAAACAGTTTAGAACGTTCTCCTCAAGTCCACGAAATTGCTGAGTATCTGGAGGTTAGTGAAGAGGAAGTTCTGGAAGCAATGGAAATGGGTAGAAGTTATCAGGCGTTATCGGTGGATCACTCGATTGAAGCGGATTCTGAGGGAAGTACTGTTACAATATTGGATATTGTGGGAGATCAGGATGAGGGCTACGAGAAAGTCAATCAGCGACTCGTTCTTGAGAAGGTACTTCACGTTCTTTCCGACAGAGAAAAGGCTATTATACAACACACCTATTTAGAAAATTTAAGCCAAAAAGAAGCTGGCGAGAAGCTCGGTATTTCCCAAATGCATGTTTCCCGTTTACAAAGAAGAGCGATTAAAAAGCTTAGGGAAGCCATTCAGGAAGAGATGGACGATTCGGAGAGCCATTATTAATGGCTTATCTTCAACAAAATGAAATAGAGCTTTATGCAGAGCAAGTATCGAAAAACGGAAATCCTTATTGTGGGGACAGTTATTTCTATACCTCTACAAGCGATTACTTTATCTGTGTTTTGGCCGATGGTTTAGGTAGCGGTAAGTTTGCTTATGAATCGTCTCATGTTGTCGTCGAGATAGTTGAAGAGCATCACCACGAGGATGTTGAAACCCTCATGACTCTTTGTAACGAAGCTCTTCAGAAAAAACGTGGCGCTGCAGTAGCGATCATTAAAGCGTATTACCATTCTAAAGAGTTTGTGTATAGCTGTGTAGGGAATATACGTTTTTATATGTATGCACCTGAAGGAAAGATGACTTATCCATTACCGGTTACCGGGTATTTATCCGGAAGGCCGCAAACATATAAAACACAACGTTTTCATTACGATTCCAACTCAAGATTTCTTATTCACTCAGATGGCCTGAGTATATCGGGAGTAAAGAATATCCTTCAAAGATATCCAACGCTTCATGGCGCTTTAGGTGATATTCAATCTCTAGTCGACGGTACATCAGATGATACAACATATATTATTGGAAACTTACTCTAACGGTCTTAGGGTAAGTTTTTTTGTTTAGGCTCTTTACACAAAGATTGATGTTTTTAACATAAGCTCTGTCAATCGGTGTGTGCTGGTTGATGTAGTAGCACATAGTGGATTGTAGCGGAAGACACTGGACTCCTGCGGGAAATAGAGGCTCGACTTCCTCCCCGCGGAAAGCAAGTGTCTGGAGCGGAAAGGAACGGTCCACGATTTGTTCACAGAACGACTTACGTTGGCAAGTGCTTAATTTCAGAACAAATATATCCTTCCTTGTTGTTAATACACCTTTTCAATCCTCAAAGACAGTTATGGTAAAATAAACAAGAATCCTATTCATGGAGGTTATACCAATGGCAGCAACATTAACAAATCAAGAACCACTACTTAACAGAGTATCAAAAGAATTGAACCTATCAATAAAAAATGTCAAAAACGTCATCTCACTACTGGAGGAAGGAAATACAGTCCCTTTCATCGCGCGTTATCGGAAAGAACAGACCGGAGCACTAGACGAAGTACAGATCCGAAATATAATGGATAAATGGAATTACCTGCAAAACTTAGAGCAAAGAAAAGAAGAAGTTATTCGATTGATCGAAGAACAAGGGAAGCTGACCGAAGAGTTAACCCAGGCCATTAAAAAGGCGGATAAGCTGCAAACGATAGAAGATTTGTATCGACCATATAAGCAAAAACGAAGAACAAAAGCGACCGTAGCGAAAGAAAAAGGGCTGGAACCTCTTGCAGAATGGATTCTAACATTCCCCACATCAGGAGATCTTGAAGAAGAGGCTTCTCGCTACGTGACTGAAGATAAGGAATTAAAGACAACCGAGGAAGCTTTAACTGGAGCAAAAGACATTATTGCAGAGTACATTTCCGATGAAGCTTCATACCGAGAATACATAAGAAGTTATACATTCCGGAAAGGGTTAATTGAATCAAAGGTTAAAAAAGAAGAGGAAGATGAGAAAAAAGTTTTTGAAATGTACTACTCTTATCAAGAACCGATCCATAAAGTAGTTCCTCATCGGATTTTGGCGATGAACCGAGGGGAAAAGGAAGATATATTAAAGGTGAATATCCAGCCTGATACAGAAGGTATTGTGCACTATTTACAAAGGCAGGTCATTAAAAATGTTCACTCGATCTCCGTTCCTCTTGTGAAAGAAGCAGTGGAGGATAGCTATAAAAGATTAATCCAACCATCGGTAGAAAGAGAAATTCGTAATGAATTAACAGAGAAAGCAGAGGATCAAGCCATTCATATCTTCTCTGAAAATTTGAGGAAATTATTGCTTCAACCGCCGATGAAAGGAAAAATGGTCTTGGGTGTCGACCCTGCTTTCCGAACAGGTTGCAAATTAGCAGTCATTGATGAAACAGGAAAAACTCTTGATATAAATGTGATTTATCCGCATTCATCCCATTCTCAACTCACAAAGGCGGAAGAAGCGATCAAAGCGATAATGACAAAATATTCGATTGAGGTTGTCGCTATTGGAAATGGGACGGCATCCAGGGAAACAGAGCAATTTGTTGTGAATGTGTTAAAAGATATGGAACAACCGATTTTCTATTTAATTGTCAACGAAGCTGGAGCAAGTGTATATTCAGCATCAGATATTGCGAGAGAAGAGTTCCCGAACCTTCAGGTTGAAGAAAGAAGTGCCGTCTCCATCGCAAGAAGATTGCAGGATCCGTTAGCTGAATTAGTGAAAATCGATCCTAAATCTGTTGGAGTTGGGCAATACCAGCATGATGTTTCACAAAAGAAGTTAAATGAATCACTAACCTTTGTGGTGGAAACGGCTGTTAACCAAGTGGGGGTAAATGTGAATACCGCCTCCTCATCACTATTACAATATGTTGCGGGACTCTCCAAGACGGTGGCTACTAATATTGTTAAAAAGAGAGAGGAAGAAGGCAAGTTTGTTTCCAGGTCCCAATTAAAGAAAATTCCAAGACTTGGTGCAAAAACGTACGAACAATGTATTGGCTTCCTAAGAATAATGGATGGGAAAGAGTTACTCGATCGAACATCTATTCATCCGGACAATTATAACGATGTGAAGAAGCTTCTTTCGAAAGTTGGGTTGACTGTAAATGACATCGGGTCCGAAGAACTGAGACAGTCCTTGAACCAATTGAAATTAGAAGAGGTCTCTGAGGAGTTGGAGATAGGGGGATTAACGCTCAAAGATATTGTGGATTCGTTAATTCGACCAGGGCGTGATCCACGGGATGAATTTCCTAAACCTCTTCTCAAGAAGGATGTCTTGAAACTTGAAGATTTAACACAAGGTATGGAGTTGCAAGGGACAGTAAGAAATGTAGTGGATTTTGGTGCGTTTATCGATGTAGGTGTGAAACAGGATGGGCTTGTCCATATTTCAAAGCTGAAAAATGGTTTCGTTAAGCATCCATTAGATGTGGTGTCCGTTGGGGATGTTGTGACCGTTTGGGTTGACAGCGTGGATGTTCAAAAAGGCAGAGTCGCATTGACGATGATTCAATAATCAGGTAAGAGCTGACTGCGGGGGAGTGAATGCTATCTCAGGTCAGCTCTTTTTGCCATTTAGGATGGGCTATGATGGATGTCCATACTTAAGAGCTGTTCTTCTTACGGTAAAAATACCAGCATTGATTAAGGAGTTTGATTTGATATCGATCCTTCTCAAAATAGGCTCTCCTCAATTGATTCACAAGCCAGTTAGGCATGGGGTAACCTCCTTATCTCTAAGAAAGTGCCAGTTGAATCCATGTGGTGACATTCCTTGGAGTATTTTGTCATGCTGAAACAGTAAGGGTGATATCTAGTTTATGCTATAATAGGTTGTCATGTTCTAATTAAGAAAGAAGGATTTCAAATGACGGACGCTGAGCTGCAATTTCTTGTTGAAAAAATTTCCATTCAATCTTTTCATAAGCCTTTTCTTCATAAGGCATATTTCAACCCAAGGTTAAGAACCACTGGGGGAAGGTATATGTTAGGCAGTCATAATATCGATATTAATCGTAAATATTTAGACGAGCATGGTATGGATGAATTAATAGGAATCATTAAACATGAGTTGTGTCATTATCATTTACACATTGAAGGTAAAGGATATAAGCATGGAGATGAAGATTTTAAGAGACTTCTAAATGAAGTTGGGGGTCCAAGACATTGTTCAATATTAACGAGTGTGAATAATAGAAGAAGGTATTTGATTTATGAGTGCTCGAAGTGTGGTTTGGAGTTTAAAAGAAGAAGGAAGATCAATTTAAGAAAATATGTATGTGGGCGTTGTAAAGGCAGGCTTAAATTAGTGAAGGAAGTTATTATGAAGGAAGACAAATCTTGAGTGGTTATTCTCTTGATTACCATCATCTTTTTTTGATGAAAAGTGCTTGAAAGTAGTTGACAATAAATAGCTGAGTCATTATAATCTAAAGAGTCGATAAGACAAGTTAAGCGAAAAATACTTTACGTTCCGCAGTAGCTCAGTGGTAGAGCTATCGGCTGTTAACCGATCGGTCGCAAGTTCGAATCTTGCCTGCGGAGCCATTTTTATGGGGAAGTACTCAAGTGGCTGAAGAGGCGCCCCTGCTAAGGGTGTAGGTCGGGCAACTGGCGCGAGGGTTCAAATCCCTCCTTCTCCGCCATTACTTTTAAAACATGGCCCATTGGTCAAGCGGTTAAGACACCGCCCTTTCACGGCGGTAACACGGGTTCGAATCCCGTATGGGTCATTTTCATTTTTGCTATTGGCAACTTAATAATAGCTATTTTGCTGACGCAGTTAATGAATGTTATTTTGACTGGCGTCAAGGTAATGAAAGTTATTTTGCTGGCGCAAAAAACTCTGGTCCGGTAGTTCAGTTGGTTAGAATGCCTGCCTGTCACGCAGGAGGTCGCGGGTTCGAGTCCCGTCCGGACCGCCAAATTATTTCTTTGAAAAGTTATTGACTTTAATATTTTGGACATGTTATTATATAAACCTCGTCACTTTTTGACGAAACATTGGGCTATAGCCAAGCGGTAAGGCATCGCACTTTGACTGCGACATGCGTTGGTTCGAATCCAGCTAGCCCAGCCATTTAAGAGCCATTAGCTCAGTTGGTAGAGCATCTGACTTTTAATCAGAGGGTCGAAGGTTCGAATCCTTCATGGCTCACCAAAGATTTTTGTAAAAGCAAAATCATCTATGCGGGTGTGGCGGAATTGGCAGACGCACCAGACTTAGGATCTGGCGCCGCAAGGCGTGGGGGTTCAAGTCCCTTCACCCGCACTTTAAAAGTTGTTGAAATAACTTATGAAAAAGTATTGACACAACAGATTATCCTCGATATAATAGTGTTTGTCGCTTAAAACGCGGTCGTGGCGGAATGGCAGACGCGCTAGGTTGAGGGCCTAGTGGGGGCGACCCCGTGGAGGTTCAAGTCCTCTCGGCCGCACCAAAGCTTTTACAACATATTGCGCCCGTAGCTCAATTGGATAGAGCGTTTGACTACGGATCAAAAGGTTAGGGGTTCGACTCCTCTCGGGCGCGCCATCTTGTTTCTACAAGCGAGTGTATCATACTCAATGTAATACATATGCTTTTCTGGCGGGAAGTAGCTCAGCTTGGTAGAGCACTTGGTTTGGGACCAAGGGGTCGCAGGTTCGAATCCTGTCTTCCCGACCATCACAATATTATATGCGGGTGTAGTTTAGTGGTAAAACCTCAGCCTTCCAAGCTGATGATGAGGGTTCGATTCCCTTCACCCGCTCCAAT
>NZ_JAVYAD010000011.1:0-2723 GCF_032337515.1 Rossellomorea yichunensis
CAACTCATATTTGATGACTTTATTATAGAACATTCGTTCGTCATACGCAATTATCAACAACATACTTTAACAGAGCCATTAAAAAAAGTGCCGTTTCAAAACAGCCCTTAATTTTATGTGTTTCACCACATGACGTAATATTACGGTCTTAAACAACCGTTTAACCCTTTCTACCTTGTCAGACCAACAACTTTCTCTCTTAATCAAACGTTTGTTTAGTTGTCTAACATCTTCACCAGACGGGACAACTGGCTATGTAACTCGTCAATTGGAACGAACCTGGCCTTCCTGAACATTTCTTTACCATCTACAAAAACGATGACGACCGGGACAGTGAAGATGGAGAATTCACCTGCTATTTCCGGTATTTCTTCTGCATCCGCATGAATGGACCTCACATCTTGAAACTCTTCCAATACTCCTTTCACTTGTGGCAAAAGAGAGTGACAAACAGAGCAATTGGGTCTTGAAATGTATAGTAAACTCAGCTTTTCTGCAGCAAGTGTAGCATTGATGGATTCTAAAGAATGAACTTCTTCCATATCTTGAGATCTCCTTTCTTGGATTACACATTACTAATAGGTATACCCACATCTCCACAGGTTTACCATTGCTAATCCATGGGAAAAGATAAACGACAGTACAATTTAAATGATGGAGGAGACCTGAATTGAAACCGACTGTTAAGGAATTTTATGACGATAAGGAATTAATTACAGAAGTTGAAAAGCTTTCTTCTCAAGGTATCGATAAACATAATCTTTATGTATTATCCCATGATGATGACCGGACGGACAGAGTAGCTGATCGCGCTGACGCCAATGAAATTGGTGTAAAGGAAACAGGGATAGGGACTGCAGTAGGGAACATGATCCTGAAAAAAGGTGACGAACTCCGAAACAAGCTGATGGAAGTTGGATTTTCTCACGAAGAAGCGGATCAGTACGAAGAAAAGCTCGATGAAGGAAAGATTTTATTGATTGTTAAAAACTGACCTGATAGAGAAATGACTTAGGATGATTCCCAGGAATCATCCTTTTCTGTCTTGAAATACATATAGCTTCCCGTTTGAAGGTCTTCTAAACTTAGGGCCTCTAAACCCACGTTTTATAAGCTCTTTTCTCATAAATATCATAATCCCGCCATGGCCTACAATGAGAACGTCCTCACCCTCTTGTATGATCGCATCGACAATCGCGTTGATTCTTTTAAGGATCTCTTTCTTACTTTCAGGCTGAGAACGATGATTAAACCACCAGGCTACTCTGATCATAAATAAATGTAAAAACAGTGGAAGCTTTCTCCTGGAACTGAATAAGGGAGATAGCCTGATTTCACGCAGTTCCTTCAACGATACGATATCCCCTGCATAGACTTCTCGTGCGGTTACTTCTGCCCTGGCTAAGTCACTTGCATAGCACTTCTTCCATTCAATATCATGAAGATCCACCTCGTTCTCTTCTACATCAGACTCATCGTACTCTTCTACCCACTTCATTAATTCTTCGGATGTCACAAATCTATCAGGATATCCTCTTGTTACTTTAAAGTGTCTCACAAGCCCAATCTTCACACTTTCGCCCCCTTCACTACCATTATACTATTTTTGGAAATAAAAAAAGCATGCGATCTAAGCCGCATGCTACTTTTATTAACCTAAAGATACGTCCAGAATCATCATCACTACAAATCCAAGCATGAGTCCCAGTGTGGCCAAGTCTGTACTTCCAGAGGATTGAGACTCCGGGATCAGCTCTTCTACTACCACGAAAATCATGGCACCTGCAGCAAATGCCAGTGCGTAAGGAAGCAACGGCTGCACTAATAGGACAGCAGCTGCACCAATTACGGCAGCAATGGGTTCAACGATGGCAGAAAGCTGACCATAGTTGAAGGACCTCAGACGTGACATTCCTTCTCCGCGCAATGGAATGGACAGTGCTGCCCCTTCAGGCATGTTCTGAATTCCAATTCCGATTGCAAGCCCGATCGCCCCTACCAATGTTGCGTCACCAAGTCCCATAGACGCAGCCCCAAAAGCCACACCGATGGCTAAACCTTCAGGAATGTTATGAAGGGTGATTGCAAGAAATAGTAGGGTTGATTTTTTAAATTTAGTAGGAGGTCCCTCGGCTTTTTCCGCTGAGTTCCCGAGATGCAAATGAGGTACTACAAAATCCAGCAGTCTAATAAAAAGGCCGCCAAGTAAAAAGCCGATAGCAGGGGCGAGCCAAGGAATCTGACCATTTTGCTCACTGAACTCTATAGAAGGAGCAAGAAGTGACCAAAACGATGCCGCTATCATGACACCTGCGGCAAACCCGAGCATCATATTCAATGTATGTTTTTCAATTTTGGTAAAGAAAAAAACCGATGCCGCCCCCAGCGCGGTTAACCCCCAGGTTAGCGTACCTCCAAACAGTGCCTGCACAGCTGGATTGAATCCACTTAACCAATCTATGAACATGCAAACCCTCTCCTCCGATCAACAATTTTGAATACTACCATCTTGCATCAAGGAAACTTTCTTTGTCAAAGGAAATGTCATACTACCTATTATCATAGCCCATCATTTTTCTATATATATGTCATTCATATCAAATTGTGTATTCATCATTTATACTTCCAAACTTCCATACAGGGTATACCCAAAAGCGGAGGCGGCTCGTTCAGCCCCGACAAGCATAAGGTGAATGGGCCTGGAAGGCGCCCTTTGCCTTCTT
>NZ_JAVYAD010000011.1:2823-77739 GCF_032337515.1 Rossellomorea yichunensis
TGACCTCGAGGGGCTAGCCGCCGGAGCTGGATGAACCCAAAAGCGGAGGCGGCTCGTTCAGCCCCGACAAGCATAAGGTGAATGGGCCTGGAAGGCGCCCTTTGCCTTCTTGGTCCATTTATCTTATGACCTCGAGGGGCTAGCCGCCGGAGCTGGATGAACCCAAAAGCGGAGGCGGCTCGTTCAGCCCCGACAAGCATAAGATGGATGGGCCTGGAAGGCGGCCTTTGCCTTCTTGGCCATTTATCTTAATTTTTGCACTGCATCCCATATCAAATATTTTTCATTTCCCCTCTTCCCAAATTGCCAGAAGTTGTTATATACTTTAACTGTATTAAGACACATAGTACACTGTATACAGTTGGGAGGGTGGATATGTTTGAGCTTGATTTAAGAAGTCGAAAGCCCATTTATGAACAATTAGTCGAGAAATTAAAAGAGTTAATCATTAATGAGGTGTTGAAGCCTGACGAACAATTGCCTTCCGTTCGTGCCTTGGCTCAGCAGCTGACCATAAATCCAAACACAATCCAAAAAGCTTATAGGGAACTTGAAACCCAAGGGTACATTTATTCTGTGAAAGGACGGGGGAGCTTTGTTAATCCATCAAGTCACATTCGAAACGCGGAGAAAATCATGAAAGTAAAAGAAGAGTTGTCTAAACTATTGTCTGAAGCACTGTATTTAGGAATCACGCCTGAAGATTTAAAGCAGATGATTGCTGACATCGAGGCATCGGTAGGAGGGAATCAAGCTGATGATAGAGATTAAATCATTAAGTAAATCCTTTGAAGGTACTAAAATCATTCATGACGTTTCCTTCTCTGTTCAAAAAGGATCGATCTATGGATTGCTCGGATCGAATGGTGCAGGAAAAACGACACTACTCAAATCCATTTCCGGGGTTCTCAAGCCCGAAAGCGGTGACATTTATTTAAAAGATCAACCGGTCTTTGAGAATGTCCCAACGAAAGAAACCTTGGTATTCATTCCTGATCAACCATTTTTCTTTGCTCACTATACCTTAAATCAAATGGCAAAATTTTATCAAAACTCCTATAGCCGTTGGGATGAGCATCAATATAAATCACTAACCGGCCTATTTGGGGTAGATCCTCACAAAAAGCTGCATAAATTTTCGAAAGGCGTCCAACGTCAAGCAGCTTTCATTCTTGCATTATCAACTCAGCCGGATGTGCTCATTATGGACGAACCCCTAGACGGATTAGACCCTGTCGTTCGTAAGAAGGTAAAAAGCGTACTGATCACAGAAGTTGCAAACCGGGAGATGACTTTACTTATCTCCTCTCATAACCTGCGTGAAGTGGAAGATATTTGTGATCATATCGGAATTTTGCATCAAGGAAGATTTTTACTGGAGAAAGAGCTTGATGATTTGAAATCCGGGATTCATAAGATTCAGTTGGCCTTCAAAGGCGAGATGCCTCAAAAGATCTTTACTGAGCTTGACCTTCTGCACGAAGAGACCAGGGGAAGCGTGTCCCTCTGCATCGTAAGAGGTGACGAACAACATGTGAGAAGCATGATCCAGCCTTATCATCCGGTGATTTTCGATATGTTACCGTTGACCCTTGAGGAAATATTTGTTTATGAAATGGAGGACGTCGGATATGCCATCCAAAACATCATGGATCAATAAGGAAGTCATCATTCAAAGCCTTCGGAATGTTGGGTGGGTAGGGATCGTTTACTTTATCGGACTTCTCTTTTCTTTGCCAGTTGACGTTATCGGTAAACTATCTAACGACAATCAGCCCTATCCGGTTGCCATTTATGAAAACCTGTTTAAAATGCAATACCCGATCCAAATGGGTTTGATGCTGTTCGTTCCAGTCATTCTATCTCTTTTCCTTTTCCGATATTTACATGTAAAGCAGGCTGCAGACTTCATGCATAGCCTTCCACTGACACGCAGCAAATTATTTTTTCATTTTACCGTTACAGGATTCGTCATTCTCATCCTGCCAATTGTACTGAATACAGCGATTTTACTTTCCCTTTATTCATTTACGGATCTTCAGCAATTTATTGATGTTCAAGATATTTTCATCTGGTGCGGCATCACGATCCTAATGAACATCCTTCTGTTCACAGCCGCTACCTTTGTAGCCATGATAACAGGACTGACAGCTGTACAGGGAGCTATGACTTACATCCTGCTCTTATTACCAGCTGGAATGTTTATGCTCGTATGCTTTAGCCTGAAAAATCTTTTATACGGTTTTCCAGAGGATTATTTTTTCAATATCAAAATTGAACAATATTCCCCTGTCATCAAGGCCGTATATCTTGAGAATAAAATCTTTGCCGGATTAGATGTGACACTGTTCATAGCTATCACTCTCCTACTCTATGTTTTATCGTATGTATTGTATAAAACGAGAAAAGTAGAAGCAGCGTCACTTGCCATTGTATTTCCTGTCCTCCGCCCCCTGTTCAAATATGGAGTCGCTTTCTGTTTCATGCTGGTCGGCGGCATGTACTTTAATGGAATCTATCAAGAGACGGGATGGACCATATTCGGCTATTTTATAGGATCATTCATTGGCTATTATCTTGCAGAAATGGTTTTACAAAAACATTGGAGAGTGTTCCGCCATTGGAAGGGCTTTGCCGGGTTTGCCGTGGCCATCTCTCTTATCGGTTTATTCATTCAGTTCGATTTATTTCAATATGAAAAGAAGATTCCTGAACTGGAAGATATAGGAAAAGTTCATGTGAGCCCAAGCTATTATTCCTTGACGGACAATCCAGAATCACTCATTGAAGAACCATTTATAAGCAAACCTAAAACAATTGAAGCGGTTCTGAATCTTCATGAAGAAATCGTTAACAACCAAGATCAGAACAAAGCAACTCCTGAGGATAGCGAGCAAATCTTTTTCTATTACAAAATGAAAGATGGCAGTAAGCTGGTGAGGAACTATCAAGTGAATATAGACAAATTCAAACCCCAGTATGCTTCACTTTATGAAATGAAAAATTATAAAGAAACGACGGAGCAGATCTTCTCAGTTAATTCAAGCAAGGTAGACAAACTATCGATATATTCTGATATGGGAAATAGACAGAGTATTAGCATTGTCGATCCGGAACAAATCAATGAAGCCATCGGGATTTTAAAAGAAGAAACCTATAATGATACGTTTGATGACCGTGACAGAGTGAACCTCTATAACGTTGAATTACTTCTTTCAGAGAATCAATGGATCCATGTCGGGGTACGTAATAACGATAAGAAATTCGAATCCTGGCTACAGGAGAATGGTTACCTGGAAGATATAAGGATGGCTGCATCTGATGTTGAGTGGATGTACGTGATCGATCAAGAGCGTTACCGTAACCGTCTGTTCAACGTCATGGATCCAGATACCGAAGCCCTGGAGTTAAAGAAAGAAAACAAAGGAATTGAAATAGAGGATCCCACACACGTTGAAGCCATCATGGATCAACTCGTATACAACCAGATGACCAATGAATATATGGTGCTCATCAAGTATAAAACCCACGGAAATGTCGAAGTGCGAGGGTTAAAGTCTGAAGATACCCCTTCATTCCTGAAGAGTAAAACGAAAAATTGACAATGGAAAGTCGAGGTGAAGCCATATGGACACATTAAAAATGCAATCATCTCCTCTCACATTAGAGGAGATGTATGAACAATTTCATACACTGATCTATCATATCGCTTATACGATTACAAAGGACGCTCACCTATCACAGGATATCGTTCAAGAAACCTTTCTTAAGGCCTACATCAAGATGGATACTTTACTCGATGTGACGAAAACGAAGCCCTGGCTAACTTCAATCGCAAGATGTACAGCAATCGATTTTATCCGAAAAGAATCGAAACGCAATGAAGTCTGCATGGAAGATGATGAACAGGTTCATTCCATACAGGGCGATAACCCTCTGGAAATGGAAATTGAGGCACAGTTTCTTAAGAGCAGCATCCAGGAAAATATTAAGAGGCTACCACTTTCTCAGCAGGAAGTCATGTCATTGAAAGTGGCACAGGATCTTAGTGATGGGGAGATTGCTTTAAAGCTGAACCTCTCTCCTTCTACCGTCAAAACCCGTTTTCACCGGGCAAGAAAGCAGTTGTACTCGATCGTTTATGCAAAACATACCGCATAGGAAAAGGAGCCTTGATTAAGAGGCTCCTTTAATTGTTCACCTATTATAGTACCTTACTTAAAAACGCCTGGGTTCGTTCATGTTTTGGATTACCAAAAAGCTCAGACGGTCTGTTCTCCTCCACGATATATCCGCCGTCCATAAAGATGACCCGGTCCCCGACTTCTCTGGCGAATCCCATTTCATGGGTTACGACCACCATGGTCATGCCTTCCTTCGCCAGTTGTTTCATTACTTCCAGCACCTCTCCCACCATTTCGGGATCCAGGGCTGAAGTCGGCTCATCGAAGAGCATGATTTCAGGCTCCATGGCAAGTGCCCTCGCAATGGCGACGCGCTGCTTCTGCCCGCCTGATAAGGAGTCAGGGTACACGTACGCTTTTTCTTTGAGGCCCACCTTATCAAGTAACTCTAATGCCTTCTTCTCCGCCTTATCCTTTTGCCACTTTCTTACCTTCATCGGTGATAGCATAATGTTCTGGATCACGGTTTTATGAGGGAAAAGGTTAAATTGTTGAAAAACCATTCCCACATCCGTTCTTACTTTATTGATATCTGTTTGTTTGGCCGTTATATCCCGGTCTTTAATATAGACATGACCATCGGTAATCGATTCTAAAAGGTTCAAGCAACGCAGAAACGTTGACTTCCCTGAACCCGATGGCCCTATTACTACAACTACTTCTTGAGGTTCGATATTGACGTTAATATCTTTCAATACTTCTAATTCTCCAAAGGACTTCTTAAGATTCACTGCTTTAATCATTCGGTTGCCATCCTCCGCTCAATATAGTTTAGTAGATACGTAAGAGATAGAGTAAGGATTAAATAGATGATAGCGACTGCCAGGTACGGTTCCCATACACGATAATATTGCCCCTGCATGGCCCGTCCCCAGTACATTAACTCTGGAGCGGCAATGACCGCTGCCAGGGAAGAGTCTTTCAATAATACGATAAATTCATTTCCAAGTGGTGGGATCATTCGCTTAAATGCCTGAGGGATGATGATGTACCTCATAGCCTGGATATTGGTCATCCCCAAAGATCTGGCTGCTTCCATCTGCCCCCGGTCAATGGATTGAATGCCCCCACGGAAGATTTCGGCGATATACGCAGTGGCATTCAACGATAGAGCCACTAATGCAGACACAGCCGGATTAATTTCCGACATGATCATTGGCATCACACCAAAGTGAATGAGCAGGATCTGTACGAATAATGGCGTACCTCTAAAAAAGTTTATGTACCAAATGAAAGGTGTTCGAACGAGAAGGTAAGGGGAAATTCTGAATATCCCCATCAGCAGTCCGAAGATTAAGCCTAAAAAGATGGCTCCCACCGATAAACCGATTGTTAATAGTGCTCCCTTTAGAAAAAAAGGTAAGTATTCCCCAATAATGTCCCATCTGAAATCCAGCATATCATGACTCCTTTTGTCCCGGTAACGGCGTGAGGCCGCTTCCCTTCTCAATAGTAGTAAATAGACTCATATAAAAGGGGCAGGTGAAGAATGAACCATCCTCTTTAAAATCGATAAAGAAGATCATCCAAACTTTCACTACGCCCCTTGTTCCCTTATTCTGCTTGCTCTAATAAAGCGTCAGTGTTCGGTTCTGTACCAAACCATTCTTTGTAAATCCCAGCATAAGTACCATTTTCAATCACTTCTTTAACCGCTTTATCGATATCAGCTTTCAGCTCGCTGTCTTTAGGGAACATTAAGCCATAAAATTCAGATTCGAAGTTTTCAGGGTCTTCAACTGTATTGAAATTGTCATCCGGATTATTTTTCACATATTCATTTACAACCGTATTATCCGTTACAACCGCATCGACTTGACCTTGCTTCAATGCTGTAATGGCAACTACATTGTTTTCGTATTTAGAGATATCAGGGCTGTTCTGCCCAACTATTTTCTCTGCTGCCGCTTGACCGGTCGTTCCATTTTGGACACCGATCTTCAGCCCTTTCAGGTCCTCTGCACTTTTGATATCCACACCTTCACCAAACATGATCATGTGAGTGGATTCAAAGTAAGGATTGGAAAAATCAAACGTTTCTTTGCGGTCATCATTGATGGTGATCCCGGAAATCCCCATATCGACTTCCTTTCCACCTTGAACTGCTGCAAATAACGGATCCCATCCAATGTTCTTTACTTCGTACTCATAGCCGGCTTCTTTCATGACGGCCTCTAAAAAGTCGATATCAAAACCGACGATTTCCCCTTTATCCATATATTCAAATGGAGCAAAGGCTGCATCGGTGCCCACTACAAGCTTTTCTTTTTTATCTCCGCTTGCTTCTTCACTTCCACAGGCAGTCATGATTGCTGCCATTCCAATCATTAATACTAGAATTAATCCTCTTACTTTCTTCTTCATCATTGGCCCCCTAAAATAGTTTGTATTTTCTAATAATTATAATTATACATATATTTTACTAGAAAACCAATAAATTTTAGAAGATTTACAGTATTCAGACTAATCCTTATCTACTAGTAACAATTTTTTTGTGTATTTTTTGCATATCAAAAGAAGTATTTAATTTATATGTTTTTTCGTCATTTCTATCTTTAACATTGACAGTCTCCACTATAGGTTTCAAAATAAGAGTATAAGCCAAGTTTAAAGGGAGAGTTTATGGATACACATTCGTCTGATTTATATAAATACTTAGTTGATCATGCCTTAGATTTCACTGAAGACTGGTTGAAGTTCCAGAATTTAAAATCCGGATCTCACTATTCTCCTGATTCTCCGACAGAGGTACTCAACAAAATAAAAGAACAAAACTCTAATTATGTGAAGATCATCGCCATGTGTCTGTTACTTTCTCAAGAAGAGTCAAAGGAAGTGATCTATAACTGGACCCGGGAAACCGCTGCCCATCGCAGTAAATCCAATACGACCTTGGATGAGGTTGTTCGTAACTCTGGTGTGTTCAGAAGAGTGTATTGGACGTATGTTGAAAAGTTTGTGGAAGAATCGAACGTAAACATCCCGTTGAAAGAAGTATTTGAGTGGGAACGAAAGATCAATTTCGCATTGGATTATGTGTTAGAAACGTTCACTTCCACGTTCTTGAACATATTAATGAATCGACTCCAGGCACAGTCTACCCTGATTAAGGAATTAAGTACACCGGTCATTTCTTTAACTTCAGAGGTAGGACTTCTGCCTATCATTGGAGATATTGATACGACACGTGCCCGTACGATATTAGAATCAACCCTTCAACAAAGTGCCGATGCCCATTTATCCATGTTGATCATCGACTTATCCGGAGTGGTATTGGTTGATACCATGGTCGCCCAGCAAATCTTCCATCTCATCGATGCCTTAAATCTACTTGGAGTGAAGAGCGTCATCACCGGGATTCGTCCGGAAGTAGCTCAGACAGCCATCCATTTAGGATTGGATTTTTCCAATATCCATACTGAAAATTCCCTCGAGCGAATCATTGCAGATGTAATTCAGGAAAATAGCGAATTTTTGCATGTGTAGGAAGATGGACGCAAAATAAAAGGCTCATTTCATAATGTATGTTGCTATTGTAGAAGAGAAAGTAATAGTTGATTTCCGCTACAGGATGCTCGCTTTCCGCGGGGCTGGCGGTGAGCCTCCTTCCGCTCCAATCAACTTTCTGAGCATGTATCCTTAATGGAAAACAATAAAAACAAGAATTTTAGCAAACAATCTCATTTAAGGTAAGTAGAGATTGATTTACCTTTTAAGAAAGAAGAATTTTTTTGGCTTCTTTGTTTTCTTGCACACCTCGAAGCTCTGTCAAGAAAATTCTGTTAAATATGGTGAGGGGAACTGCGCAGACTCCGGCGGATTTTGGGCGTGCCGAGACCCCGTTCGGCTAAGCTGAGGAGGCTCGGCCGAACGCTAGCTGCAAGCGGAGCAGTTCCCCTCACCATCGAGCACACACTAATAGACAGAGCCTTGCAGAGCTTATGTTAAAAAACAACAATCATTGCGAAAAGGGCAATATAAAAAGACTGATTCTCGCAGGGCACCCCCTTCAGAATCAGTCTTTTTTTATTATGAATAATGATGTGAAGCTTTATAACTCGCTTTCACCATATATTCATGTTGAAGCAGTTTCACTTCGAATAAAGTGATCGGGTCGAAATATCGCTCCGGATTTGCTTTCATTTTCTTTAACGTTTCTTTGTCGCTTGCAATATCTGTTTCTGTATCTTTAATCGTGACGCCCAATTGTTTAAATGGCTCTGCGAAGAAAGAGTGAACATCCTGCTGCAGTGATTTTTCGAACAAATCAAACTGAAGGAAAAATTTATTGACGACAGATGCCGTGATATCCTGGTAATCTTCGTTCTCCAGGTAGCGCTTGTATTGATTGTAGAGTAACGACTTATTCTGAGGCAATACACCTAAGAGCTTTCCGGCACTTTTTAATAGGAACTGAGCCGGTTTAAAGCGCAAGAGAATATTCTCTTTATCAATCTGGGCTCTCGTTCCCATTCGGTTTACATCCCGGCGCCAGTCGTCCATTACTTGGAAATCACATTGTAAAATGACTTTATCCTTCCCGAATAACTCGTTGAAGGTTTCACTCATCTCATTTAAATAGTTCTGACTGTCTTGAAGCTCCTGCTTTGAAAAGCCAAGCCACTCCTCAAGGGATTTGACATAACGGGGCATGAGATCATCTTGGATATACCCTTGAATCCGCGTATTCATCGCTTCATTTAACTCTGTATGGATCTGTTTGAAATCACTTTCTTCACTGATCAGATCAGAACAGCCGCTAAGGATACCGGGGATTTTCTCAGAGATTTCCTTCTTCATCGCTTCTTTCTTCTTATGGAAAGAATCCTTAATGACTGATACCTTATCGCTTTGCATGTCACTTAAGTAGTTTTCAAAGCCGTTCAAACGTGTCAGGATATCTTCATTCTTCTCGATAGTCTCTTTCAGTTCATTTTCACGATTCTTACGTTTTGAGTAAAGATCTCTTAAAGTTTTTCTGACCAGATAAAATAACTTGGCCCCACGTTCCCCTTTGAGCACGTTTCCATTCACCATATACTGTTTCTTCAGGAAGGACTGAACATCCTGTCGCTGCAAATGAACGGCTTCCAGGGATGAATATGGTAGCACCTCTGCGTCCGGGAACCATTCCCGGGCTTTGTTTCGTGCTGATTCAATAATCTCTTCTGTACGGTCAGAGTGAGATACCTTGTCCATCTTATTTAATAAGAAATGTACGTTCACAGGCTGTCCGATCTCCGTTAATTTTCTTAAGGTTTGTCTGTCCTCTGCATTAAACGGGGCATCGGCATTCAATACATACAGTAATCCATCAGCTACAGGATAAAAGGCTGTCAGATCATCCAGATGCCTTTGGCCGGTTTGAACGTCAATGATGGCACTTCTGTTTTTCTTAAGGAACTCAGACGGGAGTTTATATTCCACGAATGCTTCTCTTTGCATCAGTTCTTCAAAATCAGCGATGCTCTCTACTTTGTGAACTCCATGATCGTGAATCTCCTTCACTTCTACCTGCTGATCATGATAGCTATAAATGATGGTGGAGTCTTCAGCCTCACCGACGCTCTCACCTAAAACGGATTGAACGAAGGAAGACTTTCCGCTTGAGCCACTCCCTGCGATTAATAAATGGTGTTCACTCAGATCCATTAACTGCTCCGCAATCCATTTAGTTTTATACCCTACAGAAGCATCATTTCGTTCTGACCAATCAATAATTTTATTTAAGAACAGGATAATGTCTTCAAAGCGGGCTTGATAGGAATCTCCTTCAAGCAGGATCATTTCCGCTTCATCCGTCACCATCTGTTCAATGCTGTACGAAAAGACATCGTTCCAGGCTAAAACGGCAGCTGCCGGGAAAAGTGGTTGATGATCCCTGCTCACTTTGAGCCAATTGCTCAGCATGCTTGGCATAAAGCCTTCCAGGTCTTTCACTAAGTAGTTGCCTTCAAGGAATCCTACGTATGCTTCCTGGAATTGGGATAGGATGTCCTCCCATGATTCGTTCGGGAGTATTTCTACATATTCAAAGATTGTATTTACCGTCAGCATCCATTCAATATGGGCGACCGGATTGCTTCTGTAACTTGTCCATAGAGAAGACACGAGATCCTTGAATTGTTTACGATCCTTTTCATAAACCGCAATCAATAAATCGTAGAAATAGGTAGGCGCAAAGGATGTTGTATAACCTTGATCCCCGTATTCCCTCAGAATCTTGAACCAAGCGGGATCCTGGGTCCGGATCGATTCCTGAACCGCCAGTTCCACGGCTTTATTCCAGTCCTCTTGTTCTTCATAAAAAGTCCGGGCGAGTTCAGTTACGTTGGGATAGTCCGGATCGATCGTCAATGCTTTGTCGATGGTACGATATGCTGACTGGATCTTATTTCGTTCGATATAAAGTGAGAATAGCTGCAGGGATACTTCCAGCGTTAAAATCGTGCTTTCCGTTTGGATAGCTGTATAGACATCCTCAGCTGACGATAACAACCCAAGCTCATAGTAAGAATCCGCGATATTCTTCTTTGCCCAAGGTTCTAATTCGTTCTGGATGCTTTCCCATTTGAAAATAGCCGCTTCATAGTCCTTGCTATGAAAATAGACCTCACCCTGTGCATAGCGTATGAACGTTAAATCATACGGTTCATTTTGCTGCTCTTCTACAAAAGCTTGACCAAGCACTTCAATTGGATGACGGTTCGTGTCATAGTCTACTAAAAAAGTTCCATAGAATGACTTTTCCATTAGTAATTTTTCTTCTGTCATAATGTCCTCCGTTATATGTGGATCCCCCTGTTCAAGGAACCTCACAGACTAGTCTATTTCTATCATTCTAACAGAATTTCCTTGGGATAAAATTTCATTTCCTTTTCAATTTCCGATTGATACTTTCTGCCGTGATGCTTAGGGATCACTTCCATTACAGAAGAAAGGACTACCCGTTACTAAAGGCGGCATGCGCCCTCAAAAACAGATAGTCCTTTTTACTTACCACCATTGTTCAGCCATCAAACTAGGCGGATGTCTGGTGAACAAACTTTTTTTGTTTGCGTCCTTCCAGTATCGCTACAACTAAAGCAATGAGCAGGAATAAGCTTGAGATCTGGAATAAAACACCCGTCTCCACATATTGTGCAAGCACTCCGAATACTAAGCCGCTTAAGCCGATTCCAAGATCAATGGACGAGAAGAACATCCCATTGGCCACTCCCCTTCTATTGTCAGGAGTTAATGACAAAGTCCAGGATTGGAGTGTTGGAATAAGAGATCCAAATCCAACTCCAAACAAAATACCTGATACGATGATGAGGAAATCAGAATGAGCATAGGATAATACCCACATACCGATAAAGGTAATCACGATACAAAAGAGAACAAGCCCCTTAGGTCCGCGTTCATCAAACCATTTCCCGGCAATCGGTCGTGATAGGGACGCCATGATTGCATTACATAAATAGAATAAGAAGATATGCTGGATTCCACGTTCTTCCCCAAAGATGACGATAAAGGTAACGATCGACCCGTAACCAAAGGTCACCATGATCGTAATGAACGCTGGAAACCAGCTGGATTTTTCAACTAATGAACCCAGATAGGAAAACTTCAAGTCTTCCTTTTTCGTTTCTTTGACGACTTGAGGTGTACGGTAATGAACGACACCTAACAAGATAACCGCGATAACACCCAGTGCACTGGAAGTAATGATCAGATTTGTGAAGGTCGTTACCTGAAATAAATATATCCCGAGACTTGGAGCTATAATCATTCCAATCGTAATCGACAATCCGTAATATCCCATTCCTTCACCTAAACGTGATTTCGGCACCACATCCACGGCTGCCGTCCCATTCACAGTTGTAGACCATCCCCATGCCAACCCGTGTACAAACCTGAATAAAAGAAAGATGAATACCACACTGGACAATGGATAAATCACCGTGATCAATAATAACGAGATTCCACCTATTAAAACAAGAGGTTTCCTGTCCCTGTATTCAAGCATAAACCCAATGAACGGCCTGCTTAACACTGCACCTATCGAAAATAACGTCGTCACTAATCCAATTTCCAAACCTGAAGCCCCGATCGACTTTATATAAGGCGGAAGCGTCGGTATCAGCATTTGAAACGACATAAACACAAACAAGTTTCCTACCATCAACATAATAAAAGACCTCGTCCATAAAGGATCCTTTACCTTATCCATAAGAAAACCCCCTTTCACCATCTATCAATAATCCTCCCAATACATTAAGGAGGATAATATTTCGCATTACTAAATAATAGCACATAAAACACAATTGCGATACGATTTACAACCGTGAAAACATGCTAGTTTTTTACAAATATTGCACAATGAAACGCGTGATTTTTTTATGATTGAATTTAAGTGAATATAGGGAAAGTAATACTGACTGTTTTTTTGGCTCATTCCGGGTAGAGAAGGACAGGCGCTAGCTGAAAGGCGAGTGAAACGAATGTTTCACTCGAACGAGCCAAAAAAACAAATGCAGAATAACCAGCCCCTCACACACCATAATTCTTGGAATAACCATCTAATTCCCAACCTTTTATTGAAAAGACAAAGAATTATACTATAATAACAACATGGCTTAAATTTCTGAATAATCTTATTTGCACGCCTACTCATACATAATTATTTTATATTTTTTATAATCATACAATTAGAATGGAGGTAGTTCTTTGAATTATACGTTACGACCATTGGGCGATCATGCCGTCGTTATACAATTAGGAAATTCAATTCAGCAAGAAACACACGAAAAGGTTAAAGCCGTCACCACCTTTTTTGAAACCCGGACAATCGACTGGCTTGTTGAATACATACCGGCATTTACAACCGTCACACTTTATTACGACCCAATCAGAATCATAGAATCTTACAAACCTTTTCAGAGTACATTACCGTACAAAATTGTCTGTTCAGAAATTGACCATATGCTTTCCCAACTTACAATCTTAGAACAATCAAATTCCCGAATCGTCGACATTCCCGTCTGCTACGGTGGAGAATTCGGACCAGACCTTGAAGATGTCGCGAACCACAATCACATGTCTATCGAAGAAGTCATCGCGAAACATTCCAATGGTGACTACCTCGTATACATGATTGGATTCGCCCCGGGATTCCCTTATATCGGAGGCATGTCCCCGGATATTGCGACACCGAGAAGGGAATCACCCCGCCTCAAGATCCCGGCTGGCTCAGTTGGAATTGCCGGAGAACAAACAGGCGTATACCCGATCGAAACACCAGGAGGGTGGCAGCTGATTGGTCGAACCCCCTTAAAATTATTCAAACCAAATAACGACGACTCACCAAGCTTACTAAAAGCAGGTGATCGAATTCGTTTCACTCCCATTTCATTTGAAGAATATAAAGCATTGGAGGAGGAACAATGATTAATGTAATGAAACCGGGCCTCCTTTCAACGATTCAGGACCTTGGAAGGTATGGCTATCAAAAATATGGCGTCATCGTGAGTGGAAGTATGGATCCACTTGCCCATAAAATCTCTAACCTGCTGGTAGGGAATGATGAAAACGATGCCACTCTTGAAATGACACTTATGGGTCCAATGCTTGAGTTCCAGGAAACCTGCCTTATATCGATTTGTGGAGGGGACTTATCCCCAACCATTGACGGGAAGCCGGTTCCTTTAAGGAGATCACTATTGATCAAAGCTGGAAGCATTCTTAAATTCGGGGCATGCAAGAGCGGCTGCCGCAGTTACCTTGCAATTGCAGGTGGATTCAATGTAGCAACGGTGATGAACAGCAAGTCAACTTACGTAAGAGCAGGGATTGGAGGATTGAATGGTCGTTCTTTAAAAGAAGGTGACAAACTGAAATCCGGAAGGCTTTCGAAGGAATCTGAAAATATGATCGACTATTTACTTCCCTATTTAGAGAACAATGATTTCACGGAAATTGATTGGTCGATTTCTTCTGAATTCATCTCGGCTTATCAACAGAAGAAAACGATTCGAGTGATGACCGGGTCCGAGTACGATTCATTTTCAGCAGAAAGCCGGGAACACTTTTTCAATGAACCCTTTAAAGTGTCTGCTCAATCAGATCGCATGGGCTACCGTTTGGAAGGTCCGTCCCTCCATCTTGAGAAGGATTTTGATATGATTTCAGAGGCGGTTGCCTTTGGGACGATTCAGGTTCCTTCGAATGGGAAGCCGATTGTTCTGTTAGCGGATCGGCAAACAACTGGAGGCTACCCAAGAATCGGTCAGATTGCGTCAGTGGATCTTCCTTTGATTGCTCAGGCAAAGCCTGGAGAAGAGTTGACCTTTACGATGATTTCTCATGAAAAAGCCCAGGAACTCTACATAGATCGCGAACGGCAACTAAGGCATTTAAATCAAGGGATCTCCTTGAAATTCAACTAAGCAGCAATTCACATGACAGCAAAGGAGCGAATTTCTTGAAGAAAAAATCAAATTTCAGCGTATTGTTGGGAGCTGCGTTCTTAATGGCTACATCCGCCATCGGACCAGGCTTCCTGACTCAAACAACCGTATTTACCCAAACCCTGGCGGCAAGCTTTGGTTTCGTCATTCTTGTTTCAATCCTCATTGACATTGGTGCCCAGCTTAATATATGGCGCATCATTGCCATTTCTGAAAAAAGGGCTCAGGATATTGCCAACGATGTCTTGCCGGGATTAGGCTACTTCCTTGCCATCCTAATTGTGCTGGGCGGATTGGCCTTTAATATTGGAAATATTGCCGGAGCTGGACTAGGTACGAATGTCCTGTTTGGTATTTCACCTGAAGTGGGCGCATTATTCAGTGGAATTGTCGCAGTAGGAATCTTCCTGGTGAAAGAAGCCGGTAGATTAATGGACAAGTTCGCCCAGATCCTCGGGTTACTCATGATTATCCTTACAGTGTACGTGATGTTTACAGCAAATCCTCCTGTAGGAGAAGCTGTTACGAAAACATTTGCACCAGACACCATTGATTTTCTAGCCATCATTACGCTCGTAGGCGGAACCGTTGGTGGATATATCACATTCGCCGGTGGTCACCGGTTACTAGAAGCCGGAATAACAGGGAAACAGGCACTTCCTGAGATCACGAAAAGCTCAGTATCCGCCATCGGTATCGCATCCATCATGCGTATCTTCCTTTTCCTTGCTGCTTTAGGAATTGTGTCACAAGGTCTGCAATTGGACTCTTCCAACCCGCCAGCCTCTGTATTCCAACTGGCTGCAGGTGATATAGGGTACAAGATGTTCGGGATTGTCATGTGGTCAGCTGCTGTTTCATCCGTTGTGGGCGCTGCATATACATCGGTATCCTTCATTCGAACGTTCAGCCCACTATTGGAGAAATATCATAAGTGGCTAATTGTGGGGTTCATTACCGTTTCAACACTAGTATTCGTCATTGTAGGTAAGCCTGTTGCGATTTTAATCCTTGTGGGTGCACTTAATGGATTGATTTTGCCAATAGCACTAGGAGTTATGCTTATCGCCGCTCATAAAACCAAAATCGTCGGTGATTACAAGCACCCGATCTGGATGACCATTTTCGGTGGATTGATTGTCGTGGCCATGTCTTACATGGGTGTATACTCATTAATTAAAGGCATTCCACAATTGTTTAGTTAAGTGTAAAGGAAGGACCTCGATCCGTTTTGGGTCGAGGTCTTTTTCTTAACCCATGTTGTGGATACGCCCTTAGTACCTCCATCAATAGAAAACTAAATAAAAAAAGAGACCCCTAAAGGCCTCTCTCCTTACACTACTGAATAATATTCTTCACTCGCCCAACTTGTCCATCTTCTAACCGGACTTTGATGCCGTGGGGATGATTCGGTGAATTGGTTAAAATATCTTTAACAATCCCACGTGTAAGCTTGTTTGTTCTTTGGTCTTTTTTCAGGACGATATCCACTTCAAGACCCTGTTTGATATTGGATCGTTGTTGTCCGCTCATTGTATTTCCCCGTTTCATTAGGTGTTTTCCGGAAGGCTAGTCTTCATCCTTCACATCGATATCTTCCGGAATCGGTTCACTTAAGTATTCAGCAAGCTGACGCTTCATTTTTTCCATTTGCTCCAGATGCTGATTGAATTGGTCCCGGTATATTAAATATTGATCTCCGTCGTGGACCGCCCGTATTCTATTTTGCTGAATGAGGCTTTCAATATACGATTCCGGCAGTGCCAGATATTCGGCTGTTTCTTTAATTGTGAGATACATCGGCTTTCTTCCTCGCTTATTCTACTAACTCAATCTTCGCAACGGCTTCACAGTGCATCGTTTGCGGAAACATATCAACAGGCTGGACCTCGATTGTCTTGTACCCGCCATCCTCTAAAATTCTAAGATCACGGGCAAGTGTTGCAGGGTTACAGGATACATAAACCACCCGTTTTGGTTTCATTGCCAGTATGGTATTCAGAAGCGCTTCATCGCAGCCCTTTCGTGGAGGATCCACTACCAGGACGTCGGCTCTGATTCCATCTTTATACCATGTGGGAATGACGACTTCTGCAGGTCCTGCTTCAAACTCTACATTGGTCATGTCATTTAACTCGGCATTCTTCTTCGCATCTTCAATCGCCTGTGGGACGATTTCAACTCCATATACCTTCTTAGCCTTTTGGGCAAGGAATAAGGATATCGTTCCAATCCCGCAATACGCATCAATGACCGTTTCTTCTCCTTGTAAATCGGCATACTCCAAAGCTTTTTCATAAAGTACCTTCGTCTGCTCAGGGTTAACCTGATAGAAGGATCTTGCCGAAATCGCAAACTTCACGTCCCCGATATAGTCATGGATCACTTCTTCCCCCCACAGGACGCGTGTAGAATCTCCCATGATGACATTTGTTTTTTTAGGATTCACGTTATGAACAATCGATTTTAATCCTTCAATATTCTCGACAAGCGCTTCGGTGATTGCATTCTTATGAGGAAGTTCCGGCGTACGAGTGACCAATACGACCATCACTTCTCCCGTCGTATACGCCGTCCGGGTCATAATATGACGAAGAGTCCCCTTATGATTTTTCTCATCATAGGGACGGACCTCCAGTTTCTCGCATATATCCTTCACATGCTGAATCACTTCATCATTTTTTTCATACTGGATGATACATTTATCCATATCGATGATTTCGTGGCTTCGTTTTTGATAGAAGCCAGCTACAAAGCGTCCGTCTTTTTCCCCTACAGGCACTTGGGCTTTGTTGCGGTAGCGCCATGGTTCTTCCATTCCGAGAACCGGGTGAACGCTTACGTCATGGAGCTTTCCGATGCGTTGCAAGACATCATGGACATTTTTTTCTTTTGCCTGCAGCTGTCCTTCATAGGTCATGTGCTGAATTTGGCAGCCACCGCATTCTTTGTAGATCGGGCATGGAGGCTCCTGGCGAAACGGGCTTTCCTTGGTTCGCTCTGTCAGACGACCAAATCCATAGCCTTTACCCGGTTTCACGACTTTAACCTTCCCTTCCTCACCAGGTAGGGCATTGGGGACGAATAACGGATAACCATCAACCTTCATCACGCCATTCCCATCATGGGTTAAGTCTTCAAATACTGCTTCATCTATATAATCATTTTTTTGAACTGGTGCTTTTTTACTCACGTATATCTTCCTTTACGAATTCCTTTTTAAGACTCTACTGATTGTACCATAAATGGAGTTGGAGAATGAAATGAATGGAGGTCCGTCCCTCTCTATATAAAAGGCTCTTTTCGCAAATATTGTTGTTTTCTACCATAGAATCTGCCAGGGCTCTGTCAACCAGCCTATGCTGGATGGTGAGGGGAACTGCTCCGCTTTCCGCGGACGTTCGGCCGAGCCTCCTCAGCTTCGCTTCCGGGGTCTCGGCACGCCCGTACTTCCGCAGGAGTCTGCGCAGTTCCCCTCACCATCTTTAACAGAATTTTCTTGACAGAGCTTCAAGGTGTGCAAGAAAATAAAGTAACTAAAAAAATAATTCTTTTTTCTGAAAAAGAAAATCAATCTCTACTTACCTTAAATGAGATTGTTTGCTAAAAATCTTGTTTTAATTGTTTTCCATTAAGGATTCTTCCTCAGAAAGTTGATCGGAGCGGAAGGATGCTCGACTCCTGCGGGAATAGCTGGACAGGTGAGACCCCGGAGGCGCAGCCGAGGAGGCTCACCGCCAGCCCCGCGGAAAGCGAGCATCCTGTAGCGGAAATCAACTATTACTTTCTCTTCTACAATAAGCAACAAACTTTACGAAAAGAGCCATATAAAAAAAGCATCGCCCCATGTGGATCGATGCTTTGACGTTTAGTTTGCCTGCATGTTTTCGCGATCTGCCTTTTGAATGGACTCGATTGCTTCATTCAGGTAAAGTTTGAAGTCTTCACCCTTTTCAACACCGCTCATTTCAAGAGATTCGATGATACATCTGAAATTATCAATGAGGTGATCTGATTTCATGCCCCTGCTCACCAACACGCTGTTCAACCAAAGGGCATAGTCGGAAAAAACGTTTGATTCCCCGACATCAGATGCCGATTCCAGATAGCTAAAGTGGTGAACATTGTCTTCATAGCATTTCTTTCGTCCGGCCTCACCGTACTTAACATCTAATTCAGGGTATCGTTCGTACAATCTTTCAACTGCTTCATCTATGACACTCTTATACTTATTTTCCATCAGTAAGCCACCACCTTAAAGCGATCAATTGATGGAATAATGGATGCGAGCTCCTGGTCCGGATATTTCTTCTCCAGTTCGTGAATCCGTTTATAGTCGTCACCTTGCACCCATGTCATGAAGTACTCCTTCGAATCCCATTCCATATGAACAGTGATTTCTCCCGGCTTTTTCTCATTTTGCAAGAGGAGGAATCGTTGAAACCCTTCCGCCTTGTCGACTATTCCTGAACGGGAATGGTAAATTGAAATCACTTCATCAGCCTTCTCATCAGGAACTACAAATGTTGAATGTACGATATACACTTGAATTCACCCTTCCAGTGGCACTGTTTGTCCGACATGCTTTTTATCCACTGTATCATAGTCGTGGAGTGGTGGGGAATACAAAATTTAACAGGGGGATACTTCCCTGCATTATTTTCTAAGCGATTCTCTCCCAACCCATTTATATGAATATTATACATTTTATAGGTGGGTTGTTAAAACTTACCTCGTTTCAGAAGATGAACAAAGGGTACAATGGTATGTGCAACAAATCTAGAAAGAGAAGGTAGATAAATATGAACCCAGACTTCTTAGTAAACCTTATCCTCGTAGGAAATGTTTTTCTTGGAGTGTTATTCGCTCTCAAGTCAAGAAGGTGGTGGCTACCCTACATCTTTATTGCAGTCACTTTTTTAACCTTGACCTTTGGTTTTGGGATTTCCCTCTTACTAAATAAAGAATCCATCCTAGCTTATTTATTTGTGTTTGTGGTGGGACAACTCATCTGGGTCTTTATATTTGTGATTGTGGCCCACATCCTGTCCTGGATTGTGAGAAAAGTTCCTTTCCGTCATAAACAACAGATCGGATGGGGTTTTCTAATTGGTTTCCCATTGACTTTTAGTGTGTATTTGTTAGTTAACTAGAGAATCAAATATACAAAAAGGAATGCCACCACGGCATTCCTTTTTATCATTATTCAGCTTTATCTTCAGGGCGAATCTTATCAAGAGGGACAAAGACCTGCAAATGGCGGTAAAGGTTTTCGAATTCTGCAGGAAGGACTCCTCCCAGCTCACCATCTACATTCAGTTGTACCTTTTCTTTTGCTTTGATTTTGATTCGATTGGCCTGTGTGTAAATGACGTTGGGATCATTTACATGCTCACCTCGAACGGCCAATGTCGCAATGCGGATAAACTCGGCCAAATTTGTTTTCTTTAAAATTAAAAGCGAGAATAAGCCATCATTGATTGAGGCATCCGGAGCCAGCCTTTCAAATCCTCCAACTGAGTTGGTTAAACCGATCAGGAATAGCATTGCTTCCCCTTCAAACAGCTTTCCATCATACTCGATGGAAACGTCCGTCGGCTTGATGGATGGAAGCATTTCAATTCCTTTTAAATAGTAGGCAAGCTGCCCCATCATCGTTTTTAGCTTGCTTGGCACTTCATAGGTTAATTCGGTTATTCTTCCTCCACCGGCAATGTTAATGAAGTATCGTTCATTCATGCGCCCGATATCGACAGGAATGGATTCACCCTTTGTGATGACATCAATGGCTGATCCAATATCCTTTGGAATATGAAGCGCCCGTGCGAAGTCATTCGTTGTCCCCATTGGAACGATTCCAAGCTTAGGTCGGTAATCCTGTTCGGCTAATCCGTTGACTACCTCATTTAACGTACCATCTCCACCAGCAGCGACAACGATATCGTATTTACGTTCTACAGCAATCCGTGCCGCTTCTGTTGCATCTCCTTCGCAAATGGTTGCGTGAACGGAGGTTTCATATCCCGCTTGTTCTAATCTGATTAATACTTCTGCAAGGTGCTTTTTGAATAGCTCTCGACCAGAAGTAGGATTATAAATAATTCTTGCTCGTTTCATACCCCATCATCCTAATCTGTATTAATTCCAAAGACTCGTCCTTTTATATTCCATCTTTTAACATCATATACTTATTATTTTTATTCATGCAATTTTTATTCTGCAGGTTATTTATTATAAAGCGTCTACCGGTCAATATCATAACTCTTTTCGCTGGAAAAATCTAATGAAAAATGAAAATTGTCAAGCACATCCCTCGTATTGTTGTTATAAATAATACATAAATCGGCACTCCCCTTCGTAATCTTTATAGATTACTCATCATGGAGGTGCTCAGATGGAATGGTTGATTCTTTTACATGTGCTGTCTGCCATTATTGGGGTTGGGCCTACTTTCTTTGCTCATGTTTTGAACAGGCCTGACAAAAGCATTGAACAATTAAAGGTTACGACGGAATTGAATAAACGATTGGAATACTTCCCTAAAATCGGCGGAAGCATTGCCGTGTTAACGGGGTTAATCCTTTTTTATACAGGGGACTATGGCAGCTTTTCACAGTTGTGGATTCTGGGGTCTGTCCTACTTTATATTTTCATTCAAATCATTTTCGTCGGCTTCATCACACCTGTCTCTAAAAAAATCAACGCATGGATATCCTTACCGGAAAATGAACATCTCACAGGAGCCCCCCCCTGAAGAAATCCAACGACATCTGGTGACCATGGATCGTTACTTTTATCTTGCATCCTCTTTAGGTGTGCTCTTATTTATTTTTATGATCATGAAGCCTTAAATAAAGTAGTCCGAATGAATGATTTCACGTATATACAAAAAAAAAACATCCAGAATATCAACACGATATTCCAGACGGCCTATGGGAACAGCTTGATATTCCGTTGTTGTAAAAACCGGATGGACTCCTGCAGGGATGTCGCATCAAAGTGGTAAACTTCCCCGACGATATCTTTCCACTTATCAAAATCTTTCATTTGATATTCACGGATGTTTCGGTAGGTCATCACTTTCAAGGTCCGATTGCGGAGGAAGTAGCATTGATTGCCCTGGAAGCGGACTGCCGTGATTCTTCTCATTGTAATGTTGTCATCAGAATCCAAGTAAGATGCTTCTATATCGGACTCTAATTCTTCTTCCTCTAACGGGATCCACTCTATGGTTTTTTTTACAAAGGATTTGCCATTTGAACGTCGATCCACTTCAAATTCACGAATGTCTTTCTGGGTAAAAATGATTTCTTCCCCGAAACCGTGAAGAAGGTGCTTCTGCCTCGCCTCAAGCTCAACAGGCTTCATGATCGGGGATCCATATCCAACATCCACATAAAGCTTACGATTATCAATGGTAATCATTAAACCAAGATGACCCGGTTGCACTCTGACAAACTGACAATGGAAGCCTAACTGTTTCAGCAGTCTTCCAAAGTTGATGTTTAATGTGAAACAGGTGCCTCCCCACCCTTTAGAGTGGAGGTTTTCTGCGAAAGTGCACAAGGAAGGCACAAAGGAATCACCTTGAGAAAAGTAATAGAATTTACTAAAGGTCTCATACGGGATCCTGATCAAGTGCTGCCCGATAAGTCGTTGCAAATAGTTTAATGTAGGCGGCTCTATATCCATATTTAAATAGTTTACATATTTTTTTACTGCTTCCAATCCGATCACTCTTTCTACTTTTTCATCAGGCAGACTGTAAACTGGTGCTGAAGAGTAAACTCATGAAGAGCATCGTAACGCCCGGACAGGAACGTATGTAATGATTGCAGTAGTCCCTCTTTCTCACTATCTTCTAAATGAGTGAGCCAGGACAAGGAACCTACTCGCTCACACCAGGACAGTAACGTAAAGTCGACTGCATAATAAAATGTGTAAAAATCTTTCAAGTTAAAGTCAGCTTCCTGCCATTCTAACAGCCATTCCACAGGAATTCCATTCAATTGATTCTCTGAATCGGCTTTTAATCCCGGTGGGGTCATATCTATATATTCATTTATAAACGTCATCGTATCCTTTGCCACTTCATGATCAGGAACGAAGCTTGAATCACTCACAATGAACGTCCCTTTTTCCTTCAATATCCGCTTCATTTCACTGATCGCTTTTGGACGGTCGAATAAATGCCAGCTTCTGTGAATCATCGTGATATCATAGTACTGATCTGGCAGATTCGTAGATTCAGCTGTACCTGTAAGATATGGGATGTCCAAGTATTGCTTACTCTCTAATGCCTTCGCAGCTTTCCTAAGCTCAATGGACGGCTCGACCCCGATCACTTCTGCCCCACGCTTGTGCAGCTTTCGTGTCAAAGCACCGGTACCCGAACCAATTTCAGCTACTTTTCTTCCCTCCCACACAATTCCCCTAACCTTTAACGTATCAAAAAATTGATGCGGAATATCATCACAAGACGCAGCATAACGAGAGGTCACATGACCAAAATTAACTTCCATTTACTCTCTTCCCCTATCATAATTGAATTTCCCTCAAATGAGCATTACGATTTCATGTCAACTCCATCACAAAACCCTGCCAACAACACCATACCTACTACATTCTGTACCCTCTGCCAAAACTCCTGCCAGGGACACTGCAGGGACGGACCTTGACGATTTTTATATCGTAATAATTAAAAATCTTCTAAATAAACTCTTACTTTATGGAATTATCCTGTTTTGCCTCGTTGTAAACCTTGAGTTTATATTATATTTCTAACATTTGATAGGGGAATATGGATAAGAAATAGAGGTCCGTCCCTAACCTAAAAAAAACGGTCATCAGGAATGACCGTTTGAGGTGGAATGGTGTTTAGTTGTTTGCTCCAGCTGCGATTCGCTTTACGTTTGTTTCAGCGGTTTTTGTCAGGTCTGGAGTAAATCCATTTTTCATTCGTTGGTTTTCTTCATTGAAATAGTCTTGAACTTCTTGATCAAATTCTATTTCGATGAGATCACGAATGTCTGTAATTCTAAGGGCGATCATAATGGAAACAAGATGAGCCACCGTTAAGGATTTCTTCTTGAAATTCACTAGCTCATTGATCGTAGCCACTCTTAGCCCGGTTAAGCGATGAAGATCGCCTTGTGTCAATCCTCGTTCACGCAGGATTTCTCCCAGTTTAATGTGAATTTTATGGGGAAATTTATTTAGCGCTTCTATAACAATTGTATTTGTCTTTTGGTGAATCATGATGCTTCAACTCCTCATCCTATACCATATTAACGCGAATTCCGTCATTCGTGAACCGGCAAAAAATCCCATGCCCACGGGTACTTTTTACCATTCAATTTTGAGTGAGTAAGAAGCCATCATGCCCTAAAGAAAAGAAGACTCCAGTAACCGACCGGATGTCTTCTACTATTCGTTTCGTTTTACATCAGTACATTCTGGACAAGACTCGTTTTCAAGCTTTCATACACTTCCTGCCATATTTCTTTATCTGTCGTATATTGAGAGGTTAAGCGTTGTATCATTTCCTTCTGCTTTTCCGGGAAAAGCTCATGATCCTTCGGTGGCAGCTTCGCCCGTTCGTCGTCCACGATCTTCTTTACCATTGGAGCTCTTGGCCCCCATACCAGCTTTTCATTCCCATCACGATCGATGAAAATGAAAATGGGAATCGCTCTCGATATACCATTCGTTAAGTATTGATCCATCAGATCAAGGTTTTCATCCCGTAAAATCATGCGAACCTCCATGTCAGCGGATTTTGCGACTTTTAACAGAATGGGGATATTCAGCATTGCGTCTCCACACCAATCCTCCGTGATGGCAATTACCCGTAAAGAGTGGTCTCCAAGTTTATTCAATACCTCTATGTCATCCTGTGGAATCGTAAAGTTTCTCTTGATTGCTTCCGTATTTTCTTTATGTACACTCATATATTCCAAGTAATCTTCAGGTGTCATCCCTTTAGTGAACCATTGTTCCAAGTTCATATTTCTTCCTCCTCCAGCGCCACACATTCCAGTGAAGCACAAACAACTTTTCTCTTAAATTCTCTTTATAGCATATTCATGTTTGTCGTATTCCACAAGGAAAATATACTTTTCATTCTATTCAAAATTTCAATTGTACGATTATGCCTGTAGGAATATAATATAAGAAAAGCACCGTAATGGACAGGTTTACAGGTTCTTATGAACTTCCTTTTGTTTTTATCCTTTAATCTAAAAAAAGGAATAGCATACTGCTACTCCCGGACTATTATTTTTCCAGAGGGGGATGGAAAACAAATAAGTATGCGAAGAGAAGTATCTTTCATACATCTTTCCTTTACAGAAAAAAAGCTGACTCAATTGTCAGTTTCATCCTTACACTTTTTGGTTAAATTAGATAGGTATAGGACTACTCTTCAATTGACTCATCTTAAACATCTTGTGATTTCTCAATTATTTTTGCCACTTTATTATAGTAGTAGTTCAGCTCGACTAGGCTATCTGCCTCCTTCAGTCTTTTTAGATACTGATTTGCTTTTTCATAGTCTTCTGGTGGCAGTTCAACCTTGATTCTTTTTTTCTTCCACTTCGCCAACAGGTTTCACCTCATTATGGTTTGGAGATCCTCCCTTAGAGGTCGGTTCGAGCTGATAATGAGATAGCTCTTGGATATAAGACGCTTTGGTGCTTGCTAAATTTTGTTCGATTTTTCGTGTGATGACGGAACTTCCCCCGATACCTGATAATAAACTAATATAGATGACATACCAGATCGGGACCGTTTCAACAACCGGTAATACTGACAGATACCCTGCTAGAATGCCTATGATAATATCCTTTGTTGAGCCAAAAAGATAGTGCTTCTCACCTTGGTCATCGATAAATTTTCGCGGAAAAGTGAAATGACCATTTTTGAAAACCAGAATATGTCCTAAGCCTCCAATACCACCCATTAACATTGGCAACAAGATCACTTCGAATAAGGACATTCTATCCACCCTCTGGAATCATTTACTATTATTATACATTATTTACAGAAAATTCAGAATAGATAATTGGACGCAATTTTGTCCACTAAAGGAGTGCCAAAATGAGGAAAATTGTGATGAAAGTCTCGTCAGTCGACAAACTTCGATTCCAAAACTATATGATGCAGCTTAAGAGAGCTGAATCAAAAGTAGAAGCGGATACGTATTACCGCCTGGCCAAACAGATTTTGGAGAGAGCAAAGAAGAAACAAATGTAGCTTTCAATGCGGGAGTGCCGAAAAAATGCCTTCTGCTCATGTACGTCCCACTGTACCTAAAATAAGGATCAGACAACTTTTATATAACAACGAAAAGAAGAGCCATTACAGCCCTTCTATTCAATCAGTCTATTTAATTGACTCCTACTGCATTGTACGCCGCGTTTACACTCGCCACCTCGGCACTTCCTGCACCGTATAGATCTGTAGCCGATTGAACCGCTGCTGAACGAAGCTGGCTAAAGTTTGAAGATGGTGTCAAGTATTGAGTTAACGCACGGTAATAGATCGCCCCGGTTTTATCTGTACCGATTCCCGTCACCTTCACACCATAGTGAGTACCACCCTGACTTAGCAGATAGGCCGCTTTATTTCCTATTCCACTATTGATATGAACCCCACCGTTGTCCTGCGTCCCTGTGTATCTTACAGAATAGTGATCCGGATCCCCGTATTTTGCAGGATCTGACATGGAGCGAAGAGCGTCTCCGCCTTGATTAGGTGTGTAGATGTCTTCCCCGATCTCCCAATCCGGATTATTATTTGTATCGTATTCTACCAATGTTCCAAAGATATCCGACATGGATTCGTTGATAGCCCCGGACTCATTTTGGTAAATCAGATCAGCTGTTGTATCAGTTACGGCATGTGTAAGCTCATGTGCTACAACATCCAATCCTCCTGAAAGAGCAACAAATGTTGAGCCGTCCCCATCACCGTATACCATTTGCTGGCCATTCCAGAATGCATTATTGTAGTTTCGTCCATAGTGAACCGTTGAATTGAGAGCTGCGCCATTTCCATCATAACTGTTTCGATTATGTGTATCGGCGTAATAATCATAAGTTTGGCCTGCATAATAGTGGGCATCTACCGCAGCTGCATCATAGCTTGCATTGAATAGATTATCGCTGTCTGCCCACAGTGAACCTGGCAGACGGGTACGATTCCCTGCGTCATAGGTGAAGACTCCACCGCCTCTTGTACGGTCTTGTAGATAATACGTAGACGATGAGAGGTAGGTATTTAACGATTTCGTGTCTCCCAGTACTCCTGTTCCCGATCCGACTGCATCGGTTCCACCACTTCCCGGACCTCCACCGCCGCCAGGCTTTCCACCTTTCGCTTCATGAAGCTCATTTACTTTTCCCAGTATGTCACCTGTCACAGCATCAACGAAATAATTCCAGTTTCCTGGTTCCGGAGCAAGGAAATTATAGTTTACGAGATAAGCGTAATGTCCTTCCCCATCCTTCATATAGATCACTGAATCGGATTTCGGTGCATATTCATAGTCGGGCTGGCTGCCTACATGTGCCACTAAGTCCTTTTCCCCTGCCGAAACTGCTTCTTTTTTGGATAATTTTTTTGTTTGTTTCAGATTTCGTTTTTGATCCAGGTTCGTAGCCGGTGCTCCAGATAATGCAGTCAGGACACCCTCCTTATTCACATGCGCTGTTAGAACAGCTCCGTATACAGGCGTTCCTTTATACACCTGCTGGATACGGAGATATGTAAATCCTAAATCATCTTTACGTTTTTCTGTGACTTTGAAGGAAAGCTTTGAGTCTCCTTTGAACTTGAACGCTTTTTGTTTTTCCATTAAGTAATCGTACACAATCGTTTCCGGGTCATTGGTGGATGCTTTGGTTAATTTCCCCGATATAAACTGAGGAGTCCCCGTCTTCTCACTGAAGTTTACCTTTTCACTCACATTCGGAGCACCCAATGCTTCAGGAGAAAATACCGGACTCATCATTAATCCTGCTGTTAACCCTAATGCAACGACTTTTTTCTTCAATTACAACACCTCTTTATAAGAATTTTCTAACTATTAAAAACATTAGATTCACTATAGTACAAGCCCTATCCACAACGAATGAGTTAAAAGACCTGCATCTTTTCTTTTTCAACATAAGGTTAAAATACCTACACAAAACACAGGGAAAGCATACTCTTCAGGAAAACTTGAACTAAAAAGAGGGACGGACCTTGAATTTAGTATAAGGTCCGTCCCTCTTGCATATAAAAATAGCCCCTGGGAATATAAGGTTCCCAGGGGCTATGCTTTTTTTATTAACGTTTTTGAATTTCTTGAAGCAGCAGCTTGTTAACAAGCGGCGGGTTGGCCTGTCCTTTTGTTGCTTTCATGATTTGACCAACGAGGAAACCGATGGCACGGTCTTTCCCGTTTTTGTAATCTTCGATGGATTGTGGATTGGCATCCAGCGTCTCCGTCACGATTTTGAGTAAGGCACCTTCGTCAGAAATTTGAACAAGACCCTTATCTTTTACGATTTGTTCCGGATCTCCACCGTTTTCCACTAGTTCTTTGAACACTTTCTTCGCAATCTTGGAAGAAATCGTCCCTTTCTCGATTAACTCGATCATGCCTGCCAGTCCTTGAGGAGTCAATTTAACATCTTCAAGTTCTTTTTGCCCTGCATTTAAGTAAGCTGAAACTTCCCCCATCAGCCAGTTTGATGCTAGCTTCGCATCCGCTCCAGCCTCAACGGTTTCCTGGAAGAAATCAGACATTTCTTTCGTTAATGTCAGAACCATGGCATCGTACGCAGGTAAGCCTAGATCTTCTACATAGCGCTTTTTACGCTCATCCGGAAGCTCAGGAATCTCTGCACGGATGCGGTCCATCCACTCTTGATCGATGTGAAGGTTTAATAAATCAGGTTCAGGGAAGTAGCGGTAATCATCCGATCCCTCTTTTACACGCATGAGAATCGTTTTACCTGTTGATTCATCGAAACGAAGCGTTTCCTGTTGGATCATTCCTCCGGATAAGAGAACCTTCTCCTGACGGACGATTTCATACTCCAATCCTTTTTTAACAAAATTAAAGGAGTTCAGGTTTTTAAGTTCAGCTTTCGTTCCGAACTTTTCCTGGCCGATTGGACGTAGGGAAATGTTAGCGTCACAACGAAGCGACCCTTCTTCCATCTTACAATCAGAAACCCCCGTATATTGAATGATGGATTTCAGTTTCTCAAGATACGCATACGCTTCTTCCGGTGTGCGGATGTCCGGCTCAGATACAATCTCAATAAGAGGAGTACCTTGGCGGTTATAGTCGACAAGGGAATAACCGTCGCCTGAGTGCGTCAGCTTTCCAGCATCTTCTTCCAGGTGAAGGCGAGTGATTCCAATACGTTTCTTCTCACCATTAACTTCAATTTCGATCCACCCGTTTTCACCGATCGGCTTGTCAAATTGAGAAATCTGGTACGCTTTCGGGTTATCCGGATAGAAATAGTTTTTACGGTCAAACTTCGTATCCGTTGCGATTTCACAGTTCAATGCGATCGCAGCTTTCATCCCGAATTCAATGGCACGCTTGTTTACCACTGGAAGTACACCAGGATACCCAAGGTCGATTACGTTCGTGTTTGTGTTTGGCTCTGCTCCGAAATGGTTCGGTGCCGGAGAAAACATCTTACTGTCCGTTTTTAATTCTACGTGGACTTCTAGTCCGATTACTGGTTCAAAGTTCATTGATTTCACCCCTTACAGTTGTGGTCTTTTTGTATGGAAGTCTGTAGCTTGCTCATACGCATGCGCTACGCGATAAATCGTACTTTCGTCAAAATGCTTCCCGATGATTTGCAGTCCAAGCGGTAGTCCAGTTGAAGAGAATCCACAAGGAACAGAAATTCCCGGTACTCCTGCAAGGTTTACTGGGATCGTTAAAATATCATTGGCATACATCGTTAATGGATCATCAATTTTCTCTCCGATTTTGAAAGCCGGAGTTGGTGTTGTTGGCCCAATAATGACATCATACTTCGCAAACACATCTTCAAAGTCTTTTTTGATCAGTGTTCGGGCCTGTTGTGCTTTTTTGTAGTAGGCATCATAGTATCCAGAACTTAACGCAAATGTTCCAAGCATAATACGACGCTTCACTTCGTCCCCGAATCCTTCTGCACGGGTTTTCTTGTAAAGATCAAGAAGGTTCTCTGCGTTCGGAGTGCGGTAACCGTAACGGACACCATCGAAACGTGCAAGGTTGGCAGATGCTTCAGACGATGCTAATAGGTAGTACGTTGAAACGCCAAATTTAGAGTGAGGGAGTGAAACCTCTTCCCATGTAGCTCCCATGCCTTCCAACACTTTCAATGAAGCGAGCACTGCTTGACGGGCTTCCTCCCCGACACCTTCACCTAAATACTCTTTTGGCACAGCAATCTTCAAGCCTTTCACATCACCTGTCAGAGCTGCCGCGTAGTTCGGAACCTCAACATTTGCTGAAGTGGAATCATTCGGGTCAAGACCGGCGATCGCTTGCAGTAAGTATGCATTATCTTCTACGTTACGAGTGATCGGTCCGATTTGATCCAGTGAAGAAGCGAATGCTACAAGACCGAAACGGGATACACGTCCGTACGTAGGTTTTAAACCGACAGTACCTGTGAATGCTGCTGGCTGGCGAATCGATCCACCTGTATCTGACCCCAGTGAGAAAGGTACTTCTCCAGCTGCAACAGATGCTGCTGAACCACCTGAAGATCCCCCGGGAACCGTTTCAAGATTCCAAGGGTTGCTCGTTTTCTGGAAACCGGAGTTCTCAGTAGATGAACCCATTGCGAACTCATCCATATTCAGTTTTCCGATCGTAATCGTATCGGCACTATGTAATTTATTGATGACCGTAGCATCATAAATCGGATTGAAGTTTTCAAGGATTTTACTGGCACATGTTGTACGGAGTCCTTTTGTGACGATATTATCCTTAATCCCGATCGGCATTCCGAATAGAAGGCCTTTGCTTTCGTCTGTACCGAGCTTTGCATCCATTTCTTTCGCTTTATTGCGGGCATTTTCTTCATCTAATGTTAAAAATGCTTTCACTTTATCCTCAACGGCATCAATACGTTTGTATGATTCGTCGACTAGATCTGTGACAGATACTTCTTTCTTATGTAAAAGCTCATGAAGCTCTGATAATTTATGGTCAAATAATGACATGAGGTCCCCTCCTTAGTCCAAGATCGATGGAACGCGTACTTGTCCATCTTGTTTGTCTGGTGCGTTCTTTAATACTTCTTCACGTGGCAGTCCTTCAACAGGCTTATCTTCACGCATAACGTTCTTCATATCCAACACATGACTCGTCGCTTCCACATTTGAAGTATCCAATTCATTCAGCTGCTCGGCAAACCCGATGATCGCATCTAATTGAGTTGTAAACTTTTTCGCTTCATCCTCTGTGATGGCTAGTCGTGCAAGGTGGGCAACATGCTTTACTTGCTCTTCAGAAATTCTAGTCATCTTCTTCACCTCCGTATATGTTCGAACACTCACAATACTATTGATAATACCAAAATTCGCTTCATTAAAGCAACTATGATAAGAGATAACGATTGTTAGGAGTATGGCTGATTCTTGTCCATACCTCCATTCATTCTACCACGAATTAGGGCTAGGATGTGCCATTTTGTGAGGGACGGACCTTGGGTGGGGGTATCACGTGGTCAAATTATAGTTAACGCATTCCATTTGCTTCCTCTCCTCCAATTGATTACCTTTAAGTAGAGTACTTATAATGAGAGGATTTTTAGAATGCATCCTATTTTATTAGCCTTTGTCGTTGGAGTTGCCGGCGGTGGAGTATTTACACTTCTACACCTCCCCCTGTCCTGGCTTCTCGGTTCTATGACTTCAGTCTTCTTCATCAATAAATGGTCGAAGCTCGATTTAGCATGGCCCTCTTACTTCAGAGATCTTGGATTGATCATTGTAGGCTATGCCATTGGCCAAACCTTTAGTCAGGAAACTATGATTGAAATCTTCAATCAGCTCCCGTCCATGCTGACGATGACAATAGCCATCATTATCTTTAGCATGGTGCTCGCCTATATCACATCGAAAATGACGGGGATCGGTCTTTCCTCAACCATTACAGGGAGTATACCGGGCGGACTTTCGCAAATGGTGGCTCTTGGAGAAGAAATGAAGAATATAGACTTAACGGTTGTGACAGTCCTGCAGGTGATACGCTTATTATCGGTCATCTTCGTTGTACCGTTTCTGGTGTTCAGTCCCCTTTTAAAAGGCGGTGGTGGATCCAGTTCCGGGAATGCTTCACTACCATTCGAAACACCCTCATTCCAGTGGGTCTTCATCTTATTCCTCATCATTGCCATTCTATCTGGGATTGTGGCTAAAAGAATCCATTTACCCACCCCTGCAATGCTGGGACCGATTTTAGTCATTGGCGGCTTCATGGTGGCTGGGTTTTCTGTACCCCAAATGCCCGATCCGTTAATAATTCTTGCTCAATTATCCCTCGGAATCTACTTTAGTTTCATGATGAATTTCTCTTCATCTAGAGAGTTGTCCAAGTTCATCCTTTGGTCTTTGTTTACTTCCGTCTGCCTGCTATTATGCTGCGCAGGCCTAAGCCTTGTATTAAGTCGCTGGCATGACATAACATTTCTTACTGCCTTTATTAGCTTGGCTCCCGGGGGAATGGCAGAAATGGCCTTAGTGGGACAAGCCGTCAACGCGGACCTTTCCATCATTACCGGATATCACTTATTTCGGATATTATTTATTCTGTTTATCATCCCAGCGATTTTGAAAGGGCTGTTCAAACTCTCATTTTTCAAAAAAGGCACACAGTATTAAAAAAGCTTGTTTTTAATCGATGAAAAAAGGCTTTTCTTTGGCTTTTGTTTCGTTTTGGCTTCAGAGTTCTTTTCATTTTTTTTCTTCACATAAATTTCCTCTTTATCAATGGCATAATCATAAGCGAGGACGAGACCTATATCGGTTTCGATCTCCTTATTGGTCACCATTGAAAACGAGACATGATACGTATCAGCGAGCTTGATGTATTTAGATAAGAAGGAATAGCTCATATTACCATTTAATAAAAGCTTCGCCTCAGGATGCTTCTTCAGACATTCCTGAACTTCCTTGTATACTCCCTTTTCCCTTACCTGACTCTGAGTCAGGGCAATGACGATTCGTTCCCGCAGGCTCCCTAGAAACTTTCTTCTTTCATCAGGCTTCGTTTGCTTCTGGCCATATATTCCATTATCCAGGTAGTCATCAATCGTTGGTTTACTCAAAACCACAAGCACCTCCAAAACGGTCTAATTACAGTTTCTCCTACACTATATGTTTACATGTGTTTGTTTGGTTCAGTCTTATTTTCTCTTATGGAAATGCTTTCAGGCAACTAAAAGGTCCGCCTCCATCCAGAAGCGGACCTTTTTAACTTTATACAAACAGTGATTGCAATATAGCCTTCTGTACATGTAGTCGATTTTCCGCTTGCTGAAATACGGCAGAACATGGCCCGTCAATGACAGCCGCTGTCACCTCTTCTTCACGATGTGCCGGAAGACAATGGAGAAATTTCACTTGTGGTGCAGCATGCTGAAGCAGCTGTTCATTCACTTGATATGGTTTGAAGTCTTTAAGACGCTTAACCGCTTCTTCCTCCTGCCCCATACTTGCCCATACATCGGTATATACGATATCCGCGTTCTTAACCGCTTCAACCTGATCGTAAGAAAGAGTAAAGCTTCCGCCGTTCATTCCGGCAAGCTCCACCGTCTTCCCGACAATTTCTTTATCGGGTTCATATCCTTCAGGACAAGAAACGACGACATCCATACCAAGCTTCGCACATAGAATCATAAAGGAGTGTGCCACATTATTCCCGTCCCCTATATACACAACCTTCAATCCTTTCAGCGTTCCCGCAAGCTCCAAAATCGTGAGAACATCCGCCAATGCCTGACAAGGATGGTACGTATCGCAAAGCCCGTTGATCACTGGCACACTCGCGTACTTGGCAAGTTCTGTAACCTTCTCAGTTTCAAACGTACGGATCATGATTCCATCCACATAAGAAGAAAGGACCCGTGCCGTATCTGCGATCGACTCTCCTCTTCCCAGTTGTATATCACGTGCATTCAAGTAGATGGCATGACCTCCCATCTGGAGCATTCCCGCTTCAAATGAGACCCGTGTTCTTGTGGACGACTTTTCAAAAATCATCCCAAGTGTCTTTCCTTCCAACACCTTTGAATAAGGATTTTTCTTCAAGTACTGAGCAAGTGATAAAAGCTCATGTACTTCTTCCGTTGAGTAATCCAACCACGTGACAAGATCTCTCCCTTTCAAGGAAACCTTTACCGGCGACGTCGAAACAATTGAATTCATCATACTCTGCTCACTCCCTGTATGGATTTTGATTGTGTCAATGGAATGGGGTTCACTTTATTCACTTTCATACTTCGAATAAAAGCCAACAGGGTCTCTGCTTCTGTTAAAACGGTGATCCCTGCTTCTAAAGCAGCAATTCTTCTATTCTTCATTTCGTCCGTTTCTTCATGACTGAAATATACAGAAGCATCGCTTGTTTTAATCCAGTCACTAAACGACGATTCCGTAGAAGTTTGATACTGTTTTAATTCTTTCTGGTCACTATCGATATAAACCGTCCCACCAGTTTCTACAGCTTCATGCAGCCCTTCAAATACTTTATACAGGGCTTCTTCAACCGTCTTACCAAGACATAATCCTTCTCCCGTTGATTTCATATTGGCCCCGAGTGTTTGATCGATCTCCGGCAGGGCATGTGATGAAAATACAGGATATTTCACTCCTACAACGTCTATTTCTGAAGGAGGGCTAAAGGCGTCTATCTTCAACGTCTCATCGCACATGATGTCTGTGGCCATATCGATTAATGAGTATCCAAGAACCTTGCTGACCACCGGAACCGTCCGGCTTGCTCTCGGGTTCACTTCCAACATGAATACTTCTTCATCCTGCAGCAAAAATTGAATATTTATGATCCCTTTGTAATGTAGGGAAGACACAATTTCCCCTGCGTATCCTTCAATCTTTCTCTTGATTTCATCTGACAGGGATTCAGAAGGGAAAATAGACATGCTGTCCCCTGAATGGACGCCTGCCCGTTCAACATGTTCCATGACTCCGGGAACGTACACTCCATCCCCGTCACCCACCAAGTCAACTTCGATTTCCTGACCTTCTTTGAATTCATCCATTAAAATAGGAAAGTACTCTGCATCCGCTTCCTGTATGAACTTCTGCATTTCGGGTTGTGTCGTTACTTTCACCATCCCTTTCCCTCCAATCACATAGGATGGACGGCAAAGAAGTGGAAAGGTTAAATGCTGTGCTACTTGTAAAGCTTCCTCCTTACTGTGGCAGATATCCCCCTTCACACGTGGTATCTCCAGTTCATCCAGCAGTTGATAAAAACATTCGCGATCCTCTACACGGTCAATGGTATCTGAAGATGTGCCAAATAATTGGATGCCCTTCTTCTCTAAAAAAGAAGCCAGGTTTAAGGCCGTTTGTCCGCCGAATTGAACCAGTACGGTATCGACTTTCTCGTGCTGGATAATGGAAAGAACCGATTCTTCCGTAATAGGTTCAAAGTACAATCGATCTGCCGTCTCATAATCCGTGCTCACGGTTTCCGGGTTATTATTCACCATGATGGTCGTGTATCCATGCTCTTTCAATCGGTGGATCGCCTTAACGGAACTGTAGTCGAACTCGACCCCCTGACCGATTCGAATCGGCCCCGCTCCAACAATCAGGACCTTCTTCTCTCCTTGTAACGGTTGAATCTCATTGTCTCCATAATAAGTAGAGTAGGCATAATTGGTGATCGCTTCGAATTCACCTGCACATGTATCCACCATTTTAAAGGCGGGCACAATTCCTTCCTCCATTCTCATTTTTTCTATTGTCGCTTCCGGTTTCCCCATTAATCCGGCAATGGTTTTATCCTCAAACCGGAATTGCTTTGCTTCTTTCAAAAGATCAGAAGTGAAGTCGGATGTTCTCAGCTTATTTTCCATGAAAACTAAGTTATTCATGATAGACAAGAACAGCTTATCGATTCCTGTCTTTTCATGAAGTGTGTAAATCGAATGGCCTCGTTTCAACAATTCCAGCAGTTCAAAAAAGCGAAGATCCGTTGGTATTCCGATCCTTTTTTCCAGCTCTTCATGAGATAAGCCGGCCAGTTCGTTATATATGTTTTCTAAGGACAGATCCAACGACTGAAGAGCTTTATAAAAAGCAGCCTCTAACGAACGCTCAATCGCCATCACTTCACCCGTTGCTTTCATCTTCGTTCCGAGCACCCGATTCGCCTCTGGAAATTTATCGAATGGCCATCTTGGAAACTTGACCACAACGTAATCAAGAGCCGGTTCAAAGCTTGCAAAAGTAGTTCTCGTCAGCGGATTGATAATTTCGTTCAACGTATAGCCAACAGCAAGCTTAACCGCTATTTTGGCGATGGGATAGCCTGTTGCCTTCGATGCCAAAGCAGAAGACCTGCTCACCCTTGGGTTCACTTCAATCACATAGTATTGGTTACTGTTAGGGTCTAAAGCAAATTGTATATTGCATCCTCCCACCACTTCCAGCGCACTGATAATATTAAACGCCGCTGTACGCAGCATATGAAACTCTTGATCTGTCAGAGTTTGAGACGGAGCGACGACGATGGAGTCACCCGTATGGACACCAACAGGGTCGAAATTTTCCATATTACAGACGGATATACAATTTCCTTTCGAATCTCTCATGACTTCATACTCAATCTCTTTGAACCCGGCGATGCTTTTTTCCACCAGTACTTGATGAATCGGGCTCGCCTTTAATCCGGTTTGAACGAGTTTACTATATTCCTCCATGGTAGAAGCTATGCCGCCGCCTCTCCCCCCCAATGTATAAGCCGGGCGCACAATGATCGGGAAGGAAATCTTTTCAGAAAAAAGGATAGCCCCTTGAAGATCATGTACGATAGCACTTTCTGCCGTTGGATGTCCCAATGTGTTCATCAAGGTTCGAAATTTCTCTCTGTCTTCCCCTTTTTGAATCGAATCCACAGAGGTCCCAAGCAGTGTCACTCCATACTTCTCAAGAACCCCTCTTTCATCCAGCTCCACTGCAAGATTCAGAGCGGTTTGACCTCCAAGATTTGCGACGATTCCATCAGGACGTTCACTAGCGATAATCGCAGTTAATGTTTTGACCGTTAAGGGCTCGCAGTACACTTTGTCGGCGTAGGTCGTATCTGTCATGATCGTCGCCGGGTTATGGTTCACGAGAATCACTTCATACCCTTCATCCTTCAGGGCAAGGCACCCTTGTGTACCTGAGTAATCAAACTCTGCCGCTTGCCCGATGATGATGGGCCCTGATCCGATTATGAGGATTTTTTGAATACTGAAATCTTTAGGCATACATCTTCTCTCTCCCTGGTTGTTTAATCGTTTGATAGAATTGTTGGAATATCCACGAAGCATCTTCCGGACCCGGACGCGCTTCAGGGTGAAATTGAACTGAAAGGATAGGCTTGCTTATATGTTGAAGCCCTTCAAGGGAACCGTCATTGACGTTCATAAAACGCGGTTCCAACCCGGTTCCTGTTAAACTGGCCCCGTTCACGACGTAATTATGATTTTGTGATGTGATAAACACCTCTCCGGTTTGGTTGTCTATGACAGGATGATTCGCTCCTCTATGACCGAATAATAATCGTTCGGTATTTCCTCCGAGTGCCAGAGCGATTAATTGATGCCCTAAACAAATTCCAAGGGTCGGAAGCTCCATGATTTTCTCCTTCAGTTTAGGTAAAAGACTCATCATTTCTTTTGGATCTCCCGGGCCGTTCGACAGCACCATTCCGTCAACATTCATTTGATCCAGAAGCTCAAGCTGATGATAGGGAATGACGGTAACAAGACAATCCATCTTTACCAGACTGGATACAATCGATTTCTTCACACCGAAATCGACGACGGCTATGTGCTTGTTTCCACTACCCATCTTGCGGATCTGAGAAAAGGCTACCTTTTCGATTTGACCTGTAAGCTTTTCTTTCGAAGGAAGCACTTCTGTATAAGAGATACACGCATTTTGAGTTCCAACATCTCGGATCGCCTTCACTACCTGCCTCGTATCCACACCTGTCATGAATGGGATCTTCCACTTTTGGAGATAGTCTTTAAGGGAAGAAGAGGCATGATAATGGGAATACAGCGCCGGTGATTGGAGCATGATGACTCCTTTCACCTGCGGCTGTGAGCTCTCGAAGTCATCCTCGTTCACGCCATATTGACCGATGAGCGGATACGTGAAAACAACGATTTGATCTTTGTAGGAAGGATCGGTCAGCACTTCCTGGTATCCCGTCATTCCCGTAAAAAACACAATCTCACCCTGAACGGGATCTTCTTCATCCATTGTAATTTCACCTATAAAGGTCTTTCCGTTTCCTAAACATAAGTAACCTGTCATGAGATCGCCTCCTACAATTGAATTTTTATTTATATTAAGGTATTTTTATACATTCATTCCTAAAAGAAAAATAGATTAGTAGACACGGGCTGATTGATGTTGTTTTAGCGTTTCCCCCAGTATGTGAAGTGCCTGATCCAGCTCTTCATAGGTGACCGTTAAAGGTGGTAATAGACGGATCACTTGAGAACCTGCCGGAAGAGTCAATAATCCATTGTTCCGCAGCTCATCGATGATTTCTTTTACTTCCATATCCAATTGGATGCCTATCATAAATCCGATCCCTTTTACCTCTTTTACGCTCCGGCATTCCTGTAGTTGATTCTTCAGCTTCTGCATAAAGTACTCAGATTTACTTTGCACTTCTTGCAGGAACACTTTATCGAAAATCGTTTCAAGAGTCGCTTTGACTGCTGCCATCGCTAATGGATTACCTCCGAATGTCGACCCGTGAGTTCCTGGCGAAAAGGAGGAAACAAGATTTTTTTTACCAATCATCGCACCTACGGGGAAACCACTTCCCAGTCCTTTAGCCGTCGTGACGATATCCGGTTGCAGGGAATAATGCTGATAAGCAAATGGAGCTCCCGTACGACCGATCCCTGTTTGGACTTCATCGACAATGAGTAAAGCATCCATCTCCTTGCACAACGTTTCTACTGCCTGTAAAAAGGAAAGAGTAGCAGGGTTCACCCCTCCTTCCCCTTGAATCACTTCCACCATGATGGCCGCAACGTCTTTTCCTTCCACGTTCGATAGAGCCTGTTCATCGTTATAAGGAAGATAGTCAAAGGTTGGAACCAACGGACCGAAGCCGCTATGAATCTTTTCCTGCCCCGTTGCGCTCATGGTCGCAAAGGTCCGGCCATGAAATGATTGCTTGAAGGTCAGGATCGTCGTTTTGCCCGTATGCTTTTTGGCTAGCTTAATCGCTGCTTCGTTCGCTTCAGCTCCACTGTTACAAAAGAAGACTGAGTCCAAGCCACTTGCGGAAGCAAGAAGTGAAGCTGCTTCTTCCTGCAGCGTAATCGGAAACAGATTGGATACATGCCAAAGTTTATCCAACTGTTTTTCAAGAGCCTCTTTAACAACATAAGGAGAGTGACCTAAATTACAAACCGCTATACCTGAAATGAAATCCAAATAGGATTTCCCATTTTGATCTTGAACAACCGTGCCTTTTCCTGAAACCAATTCAATATCCAACCGATTATAAGTAGGAAATAAATGACTCATACTGCCTTGACCCCTCCTCCTTCTGTTATACGTGTGCCCAGCATCTCTCCGTCTTGAATGATCGTGTCCTGACACCCGACGATCATTACTTCTTTAATGTTAAGCTGCAGAACCGACAGGGCTGCCTGCACCTTTGGAATCATTCCGCCATGGATGATTCCGGTTTCTATATAATGAAGGATCTCATCCTTTGTTACACGTGAAACAATTTCCCCTTCTTTTAAAATTCCGGGAACGTCTGTGACAAAGACCAGTTTCTCTACTTCCAGGGCTTCTGCTATGGCTGATGCAGCCAGGTCTGCATTCACATTCAGCTTTTCACCATTATTTGTAGTGGCTAGGGGAGCGATAACAGGCACGTAGTTCAGAGAAAGCAGATTATTTAACAGGGTGAGGTTAACTTCTTCAATTTTGCCTACATAACCTAGAGATCCTTCATCCAGGATGCTGGCCTTTAACAAATGGGCATCGTATCCGCTTAATCCGATTGCGTTTATCCCTGCCAGATTGAGTTGATGGGTTAACTCGCTATTCACCTTGCCTTTCAGCACTTGTTCAACGACTCCAAAAACCTTTTTGGTGGTTTTTCGATGGCCATTGATGAAGGTGGATTCGATGGCCAGTTTTTTCAGCATAGCCGTAATCTCAGGACCTCCTCCGTGAACAAGTACTACATGGTAGTGCTGCTGAAGATCTTTTATACTTTTATAGAAAAGGGATGAGAGCTTAGAAAGGACACTTCCTCCCAGTTTGATTGCAATCACTGGCTTATGTTCGATAACTTGCATTGATTTTGACGTAATCATACGTAAGATCGCACCCCCAGGCTTTTCCTTTTCCTTCTCCTCCATGCAATCCGACAGATATGATCACATGTTCAGCTTGCATATACTGACTTACACCTTCTTGATTGAATGGCTGAGGAGTACCATTCGAAAACACGAGTGTCTCTCCAATATAAATGTCACATTGATGGGGCTCAATCGTCACCTCACTGTGTCCCATGGCACCGACGATCCTTCCCCAGTTTGGATCCCTGCCAAAGAGTGCCGTTTTGACTAAATTGGATCCGACGATTTTTTTTGCCAAAATATTGGCGTCTTGATTGGACTGAGCACCTGTGACGTTCACTTCTACGAGTTTGGTTGCTCCTTCACCATCCCGGGCAATCTGTTTGGCCAGATCTTGACATACGTGAATTAATCCCTCTTGAAAGTGATTCCAATCAGGATGGTTCTCATGCAATGTGTCATGCTCTACCATCCCGTTTGCCATCGCAATGACCATATCATTCGTAGACGTTTCTCCATCTACAGTGATTTGATTAAAGGATTGATCGATCGCTGTTTTAAGTGCTTTTTGCAGGACGGTGGATGAAATCGATGCATCCGTTGTAATGAATCCAAGCATCGTCGCCATATTTGGATGAATCATGCCTGATCCCTTCGCACATCCTCCGATCGTGACCGTTTCTCCCTCTATTTTCACTTCATAGCATGAAGTCTTTTCGATAAGATCCGTCGTTAGGATCGCCAGTTGAAAAGATTGGGCACTCTCCTCTGTTGAATCGACCTCGATTTCGTTGCAGCCCTTTTCAATCTTCTCCATAGGAAGCCACTCACCAATGACACCTGTCGAAGCAACGGCTACGTACTCTTCCGGAATTTGAAATCGTTTGGCCGTCCACTCCCTTGTTTGATATGCATCTTTTAATCCTTGTTCACCCGTACAGGCATTTGCGATCGCACTGTTCACCACAATCGCTTGCAGAGTGTGAGATTTCAAGATGCTTTCTTGTGTGACCTTTAGGGGAGCAGCCTGAAAGTGACTTTGCGTATAAACCGCTCCGACTTGTGCAGGCTTTTCACTGTATATGACCCCGAAGTCTTTCTTAGCGTATCGAAGACCGGTATGCATCCCCCCTGCCTTATACCCGAGAGGTGAAAGAATCGTTCCTCCCGCTATGTGTTGAATAGCCTTTTCTTTTACTAGTTTCATTGATTCTCCCCCTCTTATGGATAAATTGGATAGTGATAGAGTCCTGTCGTTTCGTCCAACCCCAGCATGATATTCATATTTTGAACCGCCTGGCCGGCAGCTCCTTTTAGCAAGTTATCGATCACAGACACAATCGTGACCCGATTCGTCCGCGAATCCACTTTTATCGCGATATCGCAGAAATTCGTCCCGAACACTTCTTTTGTACTTGGGAACTGGCCAACAGGACGAATCCTGATGAAAGGATGTTTCTCGTAATAGTCCTGGTAGATGTTGTGCAACTGAGCAGTGGTGTATGTGCTTTTCAATTCCGTATACATCGTAGCCATAATCCCGCGGGTCATGGGAATAAGGTGTGTCGTAAAGGTAATCGGTCCCGCTTCGCTGCTCCATTCCTGCAATTGTTGCTCTATTTCAGGAGTGTGTTGGTGTTGATGAACCTTATAGATTCGTAGATTCTCCTGAGTCTCTGAAAAGTGACTGGATTGAGTCGCTTTTCTCCCTGCTCCCGATAATCCCGTTTTGGCATCGATAATGATGGAATGGGGTTCTATAAGCTCATGATGGAAAAGCGGAGCCAATCCCAGTAGGGTGGCTGTCGGAAAGCAGCCTGGGTTCGCGATCAGTTCCGCCTCTTGAATGGATTGTCGATTGCATTCTGTGAGGCCATACACCGCTTTCTGTAGAATATCTGTAGATGCAGATTCCCCTTTGTACCACTCTTCATATTCTTGAGGCTCCTTCAAACGCAAGTCCCCTGAAAGATCGATCACTTTCGCCTTTTCACCGAGAAGCTTATGGGATAATTCCTTCGATACACCGGAAGGAACAGCCAAAAAAACAAAATCAAGCTGCTTCATTTCCTCGATATTAATAGGATTCACTACTTCATGTGACAGGTTAAAGAGGTGTGGATATTGATTTGCATATGGTTCCCCATCCAAAGAAGATGAATACAAAATACAATTATCTACATTCGGATGATTTGATAACAATCGATGCAACTCCACTCCACCATAACCCGTACTACCAACAATACCAACATTCATAACTAATCACCACACAGATTAAATTTAAATTAGCTCTAATTATATGTATGTATATTAATAAAATCAATAGTATATTTATAAATAAATTCTATAAAGTTAAACTATTCACAAATTTGCATCGATAGTACTACATTGCGGATCACCTAAAGAAAGGTCCGTCCCTCAGGGGATAGCAACCCCCGAGGGACGGACCTTCATTTATATTTTTATGCCATTTAATTTTTAGAATTGAGCAGCCTCTGTTGAACCTTTAAGGGCTGTTGTAGATGATGTTCCACCTGAAATCACCATCGATACTTCGTCAAAATAGCCTGTTCCTACTTCGCGCTGATGTCTCGTAGCTGAATAGCCATATTTCTCGCTGGCGAATTCCGCTTCTTGAAGCTGGGAATAAGCAGCCATCCCGCGCTCTTTGTACCCTCTCGCAAGCTCGAACATGCTATGGTTCAGGGCGTGGAATCCTGCAAGCGTTACAAACTGGAACTTATAGCCCATTTTTCCAAGCTCCTTTTGGAACTTAGCGATCGTTTCATCGTCCAGTTTCTTCTTCCAGTTAAAGGATGGTGAGCAGTTATACGCCAATAATTTCCCTGGATGTTCAGCATGAATCGCCTCAGCAAATTGGCGGGCTTCTTCAAGACTCGGTTCAGATGTTTCACACCACACAAGATCTGCATAAGGAGCATAAGCCAAACCTCTTGCAATCGCCTGATCCAAGCCCGCTCTTGTACGGAAGAACCCTTCAGGAGTGCGTTCCCCTGTAATGAACTGCGCATCGTACGGATCAACATCGCTCGTAATTAAATCTGCGGCATTCGCATCTGTACGGGCTACGATTAATGTTGGTACACCCATTACATCTGCCGCCAGACGTGCTGAAATTAAATTCTTCACTGACGTTTGTGTCGGCAGTAATACTTTACCTCCCAAGTGTCCGCACTTCTTCTCAGAAGAAAGCTGATCTTCAAAGTGGACGGCTGAAGCCCCCGCTTCGATCATACCCTTCATGAGTTCAAATACATTAAGCTGTCCTCCAAAGCCAGCTTCTGCATCGGCTACAATCGGGACAAACCAATCGATCGATTCATCACCTTCAACATAGTGAACCTGATCAGCACGCTGAAGAGCCTGGTTGATTCTTTTCACGACGGATGGTACAGAGTTCGCCGGGTACAGACTTTGATCGGGATACATTTGCCCGGCAAGGTTAGCATCCGCCGCTACCTGCCATCCGCTTAAGTAGATCGCTTTCAAACCGGCTCTGACTTGTTGGACAGCCTGGTTTCCTGTCAAGGCACCAAGTGCATTGATATAATCTTCTTTGTGAAGAAGATTCCATAGCTTTTCAGATCCGTGCCGGGCAAGTGTATGCTCTATATCAATTGAACCTCTTAAACGGATGACATCTTCAGCTGAATAAGGTCGAGATACCCCTTGCCATCTTTGATCCATCTCCCAATTCTCCTGTAGTGCTTTTACGCGCTCGTTATTTGCTTTTACCATTAATAATCTCTCCCTTTTGTTTTTTGGTTTTGATTCTAAGCATTAAGCTAATTTCTTTGGTGAAGTTGTATTTATCCGATGTGCAGTTAGTTTGAGGTCCGTCCCTCTATTCACTGCAGAGGTGATTAAATATAGTAATCAGGCTTGTGTATTCAACCTATTTTGCTTTGACGATACTTTTTGCAGGTCCGTCCCTCTAAAGGATTCGGTAGCCCGGGATCGTGAGGAAGTCTGTGAATTGTTCGTTCTGGATGAGTTGATCGAATAGCTGGACGGCTTCTGAGAACCGGCGATTTTTGTACTGTTCTTCTCCCAATTGGCTTTTGAGTTTGGTCAGTTCTTCTTGCTTCAGCTGCTCATAGAGATCGATGGTGATGTTTCGCCCGTCGTCGAGTATTCCTTTCGGATGACGGATCCATTGCCATAACTGAGCCCGGGAAATTTCAGCCGTTGCCACGTCCTCCATTAAGTTGTGGATCGGTGCTGCCCCTTGCCCGCTCAACCAGGAAGAAATATATTGAATACCGACGTTAATGTTTAATCGGACACCTTCTTCTGTTATCGTCCCTTGAGGAACTTCAAGAAGATCCTGCTCAGACACTTCCAAATCATCTAATGTTTTCTCTGCAATTTGGTTATCATGTTTCATTTCCTGATTGAAAACGTCCATGGCAACAGGTACGAGACCAGGATGAGCTACCCATGTGCCATCATGACCATCCCGCGCTTCTCTTTCTTTATCTGCTCTCACCTTGTTAAACGCTTCTTCGTTTTTAACAGGATCATTTTTAACAGGGATCTGAGCTGCCATTCCTCCAATTGCTGGTGCACCTCTCCTGTGACAGGTCTTAATCGTGAGCAAAGAATACGATCTCATGAATGGTGCTGTCATCGTCACCGTTGAACGGTCAGGCAGGATCACATCTTTTTGTTCCCTAAGTTTTTTAATATAGCTGAAAATATAATCCCATCTTCCACAGTTCAATCCTGCCGAATGCTCCTTTAATTCATAAAGGATTTCATCCATTTCAAATGCCGCTGTGATGGTTTCAATCAGGACCGTTGCTTTGATCGTTCCTTGAGGAATCCCGATATATTCCTGAGCAAATATAAACACGCCATTCCAGAAGCGCGCTTCCTCGTGACTTTCTAATTTAGGTAAGTAGAAATAAGGGCCTTTGTTCGTTGAGGTTAAATGAGTTGCATTATGAAAAAAGAATAATCCAAAGTCGACAAGGCTTGCTGATATCGATTTCCCATCCAATTCGATATGTTTCTCTTCCAGATGTAATCCTCTGGGCCGAACAATTAGTACGGCATGTTCTTTGTTTAATTCATAACGCTTCCCATTCGGATTCGTGAAGTCAATTGTTTGATGTACTGCATCTCTGAGGTTGATATGTCCTTCAATGAGGTTCGTCCATGTAGGTGAAGTGGCATCTTCAAAGCATGCCATGAAACATTTTGCGCCTGAGTTCAATGCGTTAATGACCATTTTCCGGTCAACAGGTCCAGTGATCTCTACTCTTCTATCCTGTAAGGCTTGAGGAATCGGACTCACTTTCCATTCACTTTGTCGAATCGAATCTGTTTCAGTTAAGAAGCGAGGAAGTTCCCCTCCATTGATCCGTTCCTGCAGTTTCTCTCTGTTGTGTAACAGCTCTCTCCGTTTTGCTCCGAATCGGCGCTCCAGTTGTTCTAAAAACTGCAATGCTTTCTGGGATAAAATTTCATCAAAGCCTGGCTGAAGTTCACCAGTTACCTTGATACCAACCATTTTTGTAGACATTAAACACCATCACTCCTTAGCAGTATTAAACAAATCACTATTGTTATAATACAGATTATTTAGCATGTTTGTATTATATAACAGAGTATTTTAATTTGGAACAACTTTCTGATAATTTTCTTTCGACAAATTTCGTAACACTATCAAAGAGGACATTCATCACAATTTCTCCTTTCTTTAAAAAAATAAAGCACAACAAAAAAGAGGTCCGTCCCTCAGCCACTTTTAAGTGACGAGGGACGGACCTCTTATCGATATTGTCATTATTTTACGATGTCTTTGGCAACTGCTTCGTCGAATTCAGCTTGGATCTCAGCACTTGGTTGTGGTCCAACCTTACTGAAGATCACGATTGCCAGCATAGCAAGGAAGAATCCTGGAACAATTTCATACAGTTCGAATGGAATAACTCCCGCTGCAGTCAGCTGTTTCCAAACAACGACTGTTATAGCACCAGTGATCATACCAGCTAAAGCACCGTTTCGTGTCATACCTTTCCAGTAAAGTGACAACAGGATGATTGGTCCGAATGCGGCACCGAATCCGCCCCAAGCGTAACTTACCAGATCTAGAATCTTCGTACCGCCGCCATTGGCAGGGTTACCTTGAATGGCAAGCACGATCGCGATGAATGCGATTAGAAGCACTCCGATACGACCTACCCATACAAGCTCGTTGTCAGAAGCATTCTTACGGATGATCGCTTTATAGAAATCCTCCGCTAGTGCACTGGAAGAAACGAGTAATTGGGAATCAATTGTACTCATGATAGCAGATAGAATCGCTGCTAACAGAATTCCGGATACCCACGGGTTAAATAGAACATCTGTAAAGAAGATGAATACTTTCTCAGAATTATCAACATCACCTGTGATTAATGGCATATCAGCGAAATAGGCGATACCAGAGAAACCGACCAGTACAGCACCAATCATTGATAACGTCATCCAGCTCATACCAATCCAACGTGCCTTTGGTACATCTTTAGTGGATTTAAGTGCCATAAAGCGGGTAATGATATGCGGCTGACCGAAGTAACCAAGTCCCCATGCAAGGAGTGAAATGACTCCCATAACCGTCATCGTGTTCATTGTGTCCAGATTCGCCGGGTCTACAGAACGAACAGCATCAACTGTAGCATTCCATCCACCTAACTCTGCGATCGCAACGATTGGTGTAATGATCAATGCAAGGAACATTAGAATACCTTGTACGAAGTCAGTCCAACTTACTGCTAAGAATCCTCCAAGGAATGTGTAAGAAATGATTACTGCTGCACCAATCCAAAGTGATTGATTGTAAGACATTCCGAACGTTTCCTGGAATAATAGCGCTCCGCCTACAAGACCTGAAGATGTGTAAAAGGTAAAGAATACCAAGATGATAACTGCTGAAATGACACGAAGGAGACGGGAACCATCTCTAAAACGATTTTCAAAGAAATCCGGAACCGTAATAGAATCGTTTGCTACCTCCGTGTAAGCGCGTAGTCTTGAAGCAACGAATCTCCAGTTTAAATAAGCACCAATTACTAACCCAATACTTAACCAGATCGACCCTAAACCAATTGCATAAGCAAGGCCGGGCAGTCCCAGTAATAACCATGAACTCATATCTGAAGCACCAGCACTTAATGCTGCTACCCCCGGTCCTAAACTACGTCCTCCAAGAACGTAATCCGATAAATTACTTGTTAATTTGTAAGAAATAATACCGATTGCGAGCATTCCAACTAAATATACGATAAAGGTGACTAAAGTAGCTATATCCATTGTGTAGTTAGCATTCTCCTTTCAATAAATTTGTATTGCTTTTCGTTAGGTGCTTAATCTAACTTTCGAACCATGCTAAAAGACATGTCGAATTGTAAGTCCAACAGTTCTTTACCCCATGCATACGGGTTGTAAACTTATTCACTCAATAATGTTTGAAAAAGTTTATTCTGCGAAGCGACGTTCCGTAACAAGTTCACAACGTTATTAATAGTAACATACATTCACAAGGTTAACAGACAGAATTTTCTAAATACATTTACCTATATGAATAATTATTCATATTAAGTGCATATATTTTTATAAAAGCGCTTTTTTAGCTATATCTATTCATAAAAATTTATAAAATTAAGTTACTTTTCGTTCATAAATCCGTCGAGATTACAGTTATTTCACTAACGTTAGCATCATTATTTTGCAACAAATGATACATTCATATACATGATGAGACGGTGGGGAATAGAAAATTTCATGGATGGCTTTTTGAAACTGGTTAATTGTCGCTGATGCAGATAGGTCATTTCTCTGTAAAAGCCAAACAAAAAAGCCTGAGATTCCCCAAGCTTTTTACCGATTACATTTTGTCCTCCAATTTCTTCACTCTCTTTTCTAATTTCTTGTTTTGTTCAAGAAGGATCATGACAATCGAGAAAGCCCCTCCGGCTAAAACAAATGCGATTATTTCCATCAGCCTTTTCCCCTTTCCTGTCTTCAATCTATATATGCATTACGTATATCCGTCACACTTGGTTTCGTTTTTTGTAAATATCGTGAAGTACATGACGATGGGAGGATCAGGTTTATCGACCGTTATTGAAATTTATCAACCTTTATTCAGTTTTATCAACCTTTAAAAAGATTTATCGACCGTATTTTCAATATACCAACCTTATTTTCATTTTATGAACCGTTCTACAGGATCCGACTAATTTCTGTGATACCTCTACAGTCCTATCCCTCAACAAAAAAAGAACTAACCTATAAGATTAGTCCTTTTCCTCTTTTATTCATAAATGTGCAAATACGTTTCTTTACTTCCAGGCTTCTTCACGATCAGAGCTTCCGGTCCATAGGACGATGACACGAGGAGTTCCACATCCCAGGTGTCTGGTGTCTGCTTGCTGATCATGCCGGAAAGATGCTGTGCAAATCCGATGGTTTCAGCTTTTCCTTGGAAGGACAGTGCTACCTCGAATTTCATATTGGACAGCTTTTGGTTTTGGTATAGTGCTTGTCCCGTCAGACCCGTGTAAACAGGAAAATATTTTTCGATATCCGTTTTCAGCTCGTTAAATACTTTGTAATCGTTTGGATGATTCTCCTGTGCTTCCGGAGAAGGGAATAAGTAGAAATCTTCATTGATTCCTTCCCAGTTTTGGATGCTGCTTTCGTTTGCTTCAACGGTTGTGTAGGCGAAGAAATGGCCAGGCACGACCTGTTCCTTTGGAGCCTGTTTATAAAGCGAGATCATGATCGGAACGTTTTGAAGTTCTTTTTTCTGACGAAGACGTTTGAGGACTTCGTCGGCAATTCTCGCTCCTTGTTCCTTTAAGACTTCATTGCTAATGTTTTTGACTGTTCTTGTGCCAGATGAGAGATTGGTTTCATACTGAACAGAATTCAACGACAGCGCGATTGCTACTCCACCCAGATGGACCTTGTTGTCTTCTTTTTTCATTAAGTAATTATGTTCAATCACATGGGCTAAGTAGATTGGTGCGTTCTCACCCTTTGTCTGGACAGGGTTGAGCCCCACATTCTCAGATTCTTGAAGTCCTTTTTCTTCCAGCTGTTCGCTTGTATATTTTCGTTGAAGCCAGCTATCAACTGTTTTCTTCGTGAGGAATTGGCCCTCTTTGAAGAAGTATTCATCCGTTGAGAAGCGATTTTGGGCTACCCTTAGCAAGCCCGTTTCGATTTCATTGATATCATATCTTGATCCTAAATCATTGACGACGACTCCACGGGTTTTACTCGTTTCATACGGAAGCATCGTCTTGTAGTATTCCTTGGATATCTGGAAGCTTGGAATGATCGCTTTTTTTGCTTCGCTATCTTGATTTTCCTGAACGACCTGATCCTGCTTTTCAAATGTCGGAGCACAGCCCCCTAATATCAATAGTGCGGAGAGAGCGACCGAAATCCCTTTTTTCATTACTGGTTACACCTCTTATCGGTTAAGTTCTTCCATCAGCTTGTCCTCATCCCATACTTCGATGTTCAACTCATTTGCTTTCGTAAGTTTTGATCCCGCTTCTTCCCCTGCGATGACAAGATCGGTTTTCTTACTGACACTGCCAGTGACTTTCCCACCTAGCAATTCGATCTTTTCTTTTGCTTCATTTCTGCTTAATCGTTCAATTTTTCCGGTTAACACAATGGTTTTCCCTGCAAAATAAGAGTCGACTTCACTTGCAGCTACCGGCTTCGGTCCTTTGTATTCAAGATTGACACCGGCAACCTTCAATTCCTGGATCAGTTCTTTCACTTCATCATTTTCAAAGTAGGCCACAATGGCATCTGCCATTTTATCACCGATTTCGTTTACATTGGTCAGCTCTTCTTTGCCCAAGTTCATTAACTTGTCCATTGATCCGAACTCTTGAGCCAATGTTTTCGCCGCTTTTGCTCCAACATGACGGATCCCAAGTCCAAAGAGCAATTTTTCCAGAGAATTGGCTTTTGAGGCTTGAATGGCATCCAATAGATTATCTGCGGATTTTTCACCCATTCGTTCCAGTCGAAGAAGCTGCTCTCGCTCTAAACGGTATAAATCTGCCACATCTTCAATCAATTTCTCCCTGAATAACTGACTGATCACTTTTTCTCCGAGACCATCGATGTTCATGGCGTTTCGGGATACAAAGTGAATCAGACCTTCCCGGATCTGAGCAGGGCATTTAGGATTGATACAGCGAAGGGCGACTTCACCTTCAAGTCTGACCAGCTCACTTTCACATTCAGGACAATGAGTGGGCATATGAAATTCCTGTTCGTCACCCGTCCTCTTGTCTTCTAATACGTTAACCACTTCAGGGATGATATCACCGGCTTTTTTTATAACGACATGATCGCCGATTTTAATATCTTTTTCTCTAATAAGATCTTCATTATGAAGGGACGCGCGTTGAACGGTTGTACCAGCGACACGGACCGGTTCCAAAATCGCTGTCGGTGTCACCACCCCGGTACGGCCTACGCTTAATTCAATCTCTTTTAACACAGTTACCACTTCTTCAGCAGGGAACTTGAATGCAATCGCCCAGCGTGGACTTTTCGCAGTCGTTCCGAGCTGTTTCTGCTGCTCCAGTGAATTGACTTTAATCACGATCCCGTCAATGTCATATGACAGATTCGGACGTTGATCGGTCCATTTGCCGACAAAATCAATGACTTCTTCAATTGTCGCACATTGCTTCCGTTCAGGATTCGTTTTAAATCCGAGACTTTCTAATTTATCTAACCCTTCACTGTGAGAGTCGATCCCTGTATCTCCAACATCCGCTAATGCATATAAGAAGAGATCGAGATTTCTTGATGCTGCGATTTTAGGATCGAGCTGACGGAGGGAACCTGCCGCTGCATTGCGGGGATTGGCAAAAGGCTCTTCCCCTTTTTCATCTTTGATCTTATTTAACGCTTCGAAGGAACCTTTAGGCATAAAGGCTTCTCCACGAACTTCAAAGGAAATCTTTTCAGAAATCTTCAATGGAATGGAACGGATGGTCTTTAGGTTCGATGTAATATCTTCTCCTATCGATCCGTCTCCCCTTGTCGCCCCTTGAACGAAGACGCCGTCTTCATAACGAAGAGAAACAGCCAGCCCATCGATCTTCAGCTCACATACATAGGAAAAATCATCTCCAATGGCTTGACGGACACGACGATCAAAGTCCCGGAGATCCTCTTCATTGAAGGCATTCCCCAAGCTGAGCATCGGCGTCCGATGTTCCACTTTTTCAAATGCGTCCAATATCGCTCCTCCTACACGCTGAGAAGGTGAATCGGATGTTTTTAGATCAGGAAATTGATCTTCCAGTTCGATGAGTTCTCTCAGCAGCTGATCATACTCAGAATCGGGAACTGATGGTTTATCAAGAACATGATATTCATAGTTATACTGATTTAACAGTTCATGTAGTTCGTTTATTCGTTTTCCGGCTGATTGTCGATCCATTTCCACAACCCTTTCTTGCTAAAGTGTTCAGATTGATTGAGTTTAAGCCGGGAGTGAACTACCCACCCGACTTTAGATTGTTACGCTTTTTCTATAGGAGCGAATTTGGCAAGCAGACGTTTGATTCCCATCGGACTCGGGAACGCAATGTCGAGCTCTACGCTGTCTCCGGATCCTTTCACACTAACAACCGTCCCTGTACCCCATTTCTTATGCTGTGCTTTGTCCCCTACTTGCCATGCAACAGACTCACCACCGGTTGTCATTTGAACCGGTCGTGAAACAGGCTTACGCGGGGCAGGACGAGTTGGTGCTTTCGCTGATTTCCCGAAAGGTGTGAAGGCACTCTTCTTCTCTGCCATCACGTCATCCAGCAATTCAGCTGGAATCTCCTGAATGAATCGGGACACAGGATTCATCTTCGTTTGCCCGAAGAGTGTTCTCATTTGAGCATTTGTTAAATAGAGCTGTTCTTCTGCACGGGTGATCCCTACATAAGCCAGACGGCGTTCTTCTTCCATCTCATCTTCTTCCATAAGGGAACGACTGTGTGGGAAAACCCCTTCCTCCAGCCCCATCAGGAACACGATAGGGAACTCAAGACCTTTTGCAGCATGAAGGGTCATCAGAATGACCGAGTCTTTTGGCTGATCATCTTCATCAAGCTTATCAATGTCCGCTACCAATGCCAGATCCGTTAAAAATGCGACAAGACTCTTGTCATCGTTGGACTGCTCGAAGCTTTTGGTTACAGACAGGAACTCGTCCAAGTTCTCCAAGCGACTTTGAGACTCAATCGACTTTTCTGCTTTTAACATATCGATGTAACCGGATTTCTCCAGTATTTCTTCTACGAGCTCGGTTACGGACAGATATTCCTGCATGGCCGTATAGCCTTTCACCATTTCCTTGAATTCTATGACGGCTTTCGTTATTTTCGGACTGAGCCCGATAAAATCCGCTTCTTCCAACGCTCTGAACATGGAAATATCATGATCCTGTGCATAACGGGCAATTTTGTCTACAGAGGTTGCCCCTACGCCCCGCTTCGGAACATTAATGACACGTATTAGGCTGATGTCATCATCCGGATTCGAGATGAGTCTCAGGTAAGCTAATATGTCTTTGATCTCTTTACGGTCATAGAACTTGATGCCGCCGACGATGGAGTATTCAATATTTGATTTTAAAAGAACTTCCTCCATCACACGGGACTGGGCGTTTGTTCGATAAAGGATGGCGAAATCGGAATATTTCCTCTTACCGCTTTCCGTCATTTCTTTGATTTTACCTGTCACAAATTGAGCTTCGGTCTGCTCGGTATCCGCTCTGAAATACGAAATCTTTTCACCATCATGATTTTCTGTCCAAAGATTCTTCGGTTTACGATTCGAGTTCTTTTGGATCACTTCATTCGCCGCCTGCAGGATCCTCTTCGTTGAACGATAGTTTTGTTCAAGGAAAATAACGGTTGCTCTTGGATAATCCTTTTCAAAAGAAAGGATATTGGCAATGTCCGCACCGCGCCAGCGATAAATCGATTGATCGGAATCCCCGACTACACACAAGTTCTGAAAGCGGGAAGCCAGCAGTTTCACGAGCATATATTGAGCTCTGTTCGTATCCTGATACTCATCGACATGGATGTATTGGAACTTCCTTTGATACAACTCCAGGACTTCCGGTACACGCTGAAACAGTTGAATCGTCGTCATGATGAGATCATCAAAATCCAACGCCTGATTCTTACGTAAACGCTTCTGATATTCTGTGTACACATCAGAGACAACTTGATCGTAATATCCCCCTACCTGTTTGGATAATTCTTCGGGAGTCGTCAGCTCATTCTTCGCAGAGCTGATGGATCCCAAAAGCGAACGGGGATCAAATTTTTTCGGATCAATATTTTTTTCTTTTAAAATCGCTTTAATCACCGACTGCTGATCGGTAGAATCAAGAATCGTAAAATTACGGTTCATCCCGATCCGGTCAATATCACGTCGCAGGATTCTTACACACATGCTGTGGAAGGTCGAGATCCAGATGTTATCAGAAGCTCCACCCAGTATGTTATGAATACGATCCTTCATCTCTCTCGCTGCTTTATTTGTAAAGGTAATCGCTAAAATATTATAAGGATTGACCCCTTTTTCCACCATCAGATACGCTATTCGATGCGTCAATACTCTTGTCTTACCGGAGCCTGCCCCTGCCATGATCAGTAACGGCCCTTCTGTCGCCTTCACAGCTTCTGCCTGCTCAGGATTCATTCCATTCAACAATCGATCAGTCAAAAATTGCATATTCTCACACCACCATAACGAACGTACGTTCTATATTTGTATTTCATTATATCCTACTTAGGGACGGACCTCCAGTTTAATCCTTATCCCTTCACTGCTTTTACTGTTTTTAACGCTTCCTTCAAATTGTCATATACAGCATTTCCTATTACGACAACATCTGACACCGCAGCCATTTCCTTCGCCTGTTGGACGGTTTTAATACCGCCACCGTAGAATAATGTTGTGTTTTCCAGTGAATCTCTTACCTCTTTCACCGTTTCAACATTCCCATATGTACCACTGTACTCCAAGTAAAAGATTGGCAGGTTGAACATTCTTTCTGCCATCATGGCATATGCTGCCGCGTCTTCACTTGAAATATCTGTATCGGCCTCCGTAACCTGTGCCGCCTTACAGTCTTTGTTTAATATACAATATCCTTCTACAAGGATTTCATCCCAATTCATGATTTCCCCATATTCCTTTACAGCCTGGTGATGCAATCCTGTCACCCAATTCATGTTCGAACTGTTCATCACCATCGGAATGAAATATAAATCGAAGCCCGGAGTAATCGACTCCAAATTAGATACCTCCAGAATACAAGGAACAGTATATCGTCTCACCCGTGCCATCAAATCAAGAACCTTTTCAAGGGTTACACCGTCCGTTCCCCCTACAATAATGGCGTCAGTCCCTGATTCACATATAGCTTCTAAATCTCCATCATCGATTGTCTTATTCGGATCTAGTTTAAATACATGGCTCCACTTTTGGACATCATACATGCTTTGTTCCTCCATTCATACATCCATCTAACGTATTATATCATTTGTAAGAAGGAGCCGCATCACCTCGTCTATTGTTAAAGTTTGTATGAGTCGAAGGAGCAGACAGATGAAATCCCCACACAAAAACAAAGACCGCTCATCATGATGACAGCGGTCCCTTCTATTATTTTTCCCCCTGATGCACACGATCCAATACCAGTTCGTAGGCATCATTTCCGTAGTTTAAGCAACGCTTCACACGAGAAATGGTTGCGGTGCTTGCACCAGTTTCTGTTTCAATCTTATGATAGGTTTTCCCATCCTGCAGCATGCGAGCTACTTCAAGGCGCTGAGCAAGAGATTGAATTTCATTGATTGTGCAAAGGTCATCGAAGAAACGATAACATTCTTCAAGATCTTGTAGAGATAGAACAGCATTGAATAACTGATCCAGCTCCTTGCCTCTTAGTTTATTTATTTGCATAAAAAGACTCCTTTTTCATCTATTCTTGAAATGATACAGACCCGGCCAAGCCTTCAGAACTTGGAATGATATTGATCCACGTAGATCCTTTTCTCAAACTGACAGGTTTATTATTTTCAAAAGGAAGGATTCTGCCATCTACGTTCTTCCACTGAACTTCCCGGAGTTTTCCTTCTTGGATCAGGTACGCATTCCCGCCTGATTCAAAATCAATGTTTCGTCTGCCTGCATCGTCGACTATTTTATGAGACGCTTCCACTATAAAGAGATTTTCTACTAAAACAGGGTCTTTGGAATCGTAATCGATGGTCTGTTCACCATTTGAGTAACGCTCGTATTTGCCCTCTTCTTCGTTGAAATCATACACTACGTTAAACAGCGGATTATTGTTATATGAAATCATGACAGATCGGGATACTTCTCCGCTTATCGGCCCCTTATCACTAAAGTTTAATGATTCCGGCGGACGTTCCATATCAAAATCGTTCTGCTCCGCTCCCTCTTTGATATGCTCAAAGGAGATATAGGAATTATGAGGAGCCTTACGGAAGCTTGCACGCTTGAACAGCGTTCCATCATATTTCATGCCGTTTATATTGTCAATGAAACCGCTGGTCAGCATTTCCTGTGCTTCTGGACTATATCCATGGGCAACATATAGACTATCATATCCTTTGGCAAGCTCCACATAGTAATCTCTGGCACTTCGTACAGGACCGATTTCTTCAGGCTTTTGGCTTTGATATATGGCCAGGAATCGAGTGACATCCCCTTCTGCCAGGACTTCATACACAATGTCTGCTTTTGAAAGGCCTGATTGGGGACGCGCCTTAGGGTGATTATTCACCATGACAGCAACCGCTCGCGCCGTGGATTCTTTCTCTTGTACCTCACCTGTTAACGGTGATTGGTTTTTCTCTTCCGTTTCTACGTCTGTCTCTTCTTTCACAACTGGAGTTGCAGCTTCTTTATCAGATTCTTTCTTTATCTCTTTATCTGAACTACATGCGACAAGTGTAAACGAGCTTAAAGCAATGATCAAAGCTCTTTTCAGCATGTTTTTAGACACCCCTATTTATATAGAAATCTTTTTCCTTATACTTTACTATTTTAACGCATTATCGTTGGAAAGAGTACCGTTTTCTTCATTACATCATAGATTCCCTTTTGTGTCATCCGTATATAAGGCAGATGAGTCGACTGAAGGAACAGTAAGGTATAAATGGGATCCGAGAATCGATATCCTCTTTCTTTTAACAAACCTTTAAGTGTTTTTTCTTCTTCAATAAGCTCCGGCATCTCTTTATGAGAGAGCAGGCCGCTTAATGGAAGTGGTATTTCGTGAATGACTTCACCCTTCTCTGTCAAAACAATTCCGCCTCCGATTTCCTTCATCCGTTTAAAGGCAGCTATCATATCAGACTTGTTCTTACCAATTAGAATGATGTCCCCTGTATTTGAATAGGAGGAAGCAAAGCCCATGACACCCGTTGAGAATCCTTTGATCATTGTGCTGATTCTCCATTCTCCCTTTCGATCCAGCAGCATGAGGAACGATTGATCGTGATTAAGATCCAGCTCCTCCGTAGATGGATTGATGGATATGGAATAAGGCTTGGTAATGACATCGTTCACCATTTCAATTCCAAAGGGCATGGAAAACTGAAGATCATCGTGGCCCACTTCCCAATTCAGGGATAATGGTTTAAATCCGTTTGTTTCCCAATTTATTTCAGTGGAATCTTCTATTTGCTCCCCATCTCTCTGTACCCACTCCCCTTTTGAGAGGACGGACTTAGGAGTTGGGTCATCTATTGCCGAAAGGAAGTTAATATTAGCCACTCTGCCTGTAGCGATCATCCCATGCAAATGAGTGATGTGATAGTAATTGGCGACGTTGTAGCTAGCCATATTATATGCTTCGATTGGGGGTATGCCCTTATCGATCGCCATTTTTATCATGAAATCCAATACACCTTGTTCATAAAAGCCTGGTGTCGATCCGTCCGTTGTAAACAGTAATGAATCATACGAATCGATGCCCTTTTCTTTTAACCCGTCTAATAGAACCGGCAAATCCGGCCGGATGGAGGAATGACGCAATGTGACGGTCAGCCCTTGAATAAGCCGCTTATAGACGTCTCCTCCGGTCATGGCTTCATGATCACCATCGATCCCCAGTAAGCCAAGCTTGGCAATGGTTTTGTCAGATGCTCCTGGCAGATGTCCTTCAACGACCTTGCCCATTCTCTTCGCTTCCTGCATCCAGTGGAGAATCAGATCATCTCCTTGAAGCAGTCTCGGCCAGGCGGTCAACTCTCCTCCTTGAAGCACGGAGTCATGTTCCAGCCATGATTTTACTTCACCATTGGAAAAGGTTACCTCTTCATTCTCCATCTCCGTTTGAGAATCGAATCTTGTCCACCAATACATAGTGACGGGCATTTTATTAAAATCTCCCAATAAAGAAAACGCTTTCTTTTTTTCCAATTGCAAAAACATCATCAGGTTATCATTTACGAATGTCGTTGTACCGGTTTGGGATGCATACTTGGAAAAGGATTGGGGATTATAAAGCTGAAACGGATGTACATGCGGTTCGATATATCCGGGAACGAGGTACTGTGAGTCACAGTCCACTATTTCGCAATTCTCAAGGTTTTCCGGGAGCTGATCGCCTGTATAAACAATTCGATCACGGTAAACCCAAATGTGTCCCTGCACCCATTTCTTTAGAGTCGAGTGAAGGTACGTTGCATTCTTTAAAAGGATGCCCGGAGAAATTTCTCCGTTCAGTACTTGTACATGTTCTCTTAGTTGTTTGTTCTTCCATCTGTAGCGCTGTTCCAATGTGAACACTCCTCTAGTGGAATGGTATTAGTTTAAGTTTCATTTTATGTTAACATATTTTACTATTTAACGCATTAACGGTTTACAACAATTATGTGAATTTTCTATTAAGGAGGAGTTTACAAATGAAAGTATCATCAAACATCGGGATTATCAATGCCCTTATCCGCATCACAGTTGGTTTCACGATTCTTGCCTGGAGCACATCAAAGCTTGCAAGACGTCCTTGGAGGGACTCTTATCTCGTGATGGCAGTGATCGGTGCCATGAAAGTAGGAGAAGGAATTCTTCGCTACTGCCCTGTTACAGCCCTATTTGAAAAAGGTGCAGAGGGAAATGGTGGAAGCGGAGGATTTGCCGGATTCAAAGCGAAGGATATGATGAACTTTAAAGACATGCTGAAATCCGACAAATCAACAGATCACAAAGATCACCACCCAACAAACGAACACAAACAAGCCCCCCTGGACAATACCAAAAAAGAAACTAACTTCAATCCCGAAGAACTCACCAACAAAGAAGTCCAGTCAGCATTGAATGGTGACAACATGGGTGACAAAGGGACGGACCTTCTTTCTTAGGGATATTAGGATTGTAATGGAGCAGTTATTCCCTTCCGTTCCCTTATTTAAAGACATTTTCACCAGATTTAAATTCCGTTTATAGCAAGAGTGCCGAGGTCCGTCCCTCGAAAAGGGGTGAGACCTGGCACTCATGATTAATACATTTATGAATAAAGGAGTTGCTCATTTATGTTTTGGGAATATTTAACGGACATGTCGTATGTGTTGTTTTCCCTGATTGGCGGCATTATTGCCATTGCTTTTGTTTATGTTCGCAGAACTAGGAAGAGACGTGTTCGATAGCTTTCTTCCCTATATCTCTTCTGTAGAACAACCCATTCCAATCCACCTTATCTAATTCTTTATACACTTTAGCCTGGGCTTTTTCCACAGATGGTGCAGAAGAAGCTACAAGTAACACTCTCCCACCAGTTGAAACAAGGGCAGCCTCTGTATTCTGCTCGGTTCCGGCATGGTATACGAGGGTTTCTTCATCCAATGACTCTTCAAGGTTCGGAAGGGCGATTCCTTTTGCGTATTCACCCGGATAGCCATCAGCCGCTAATACAACACCCAGAACAGCCTCTTGTGACCATTCTAATTGCACAGGGTTCCCTTCGATCATGTTCTTCACAACAAGACCAAAGTCAGAAGTCAAACGCGGCAGTACAACCTGGGTTTCAGGATCGCCAAATCGGGCATTGAATTCGATGACCTTTGGACCTTCACTTGTGAGCATCAGCCCTGCATAAAGAATGCCGGTAAACGAACGATTCTCCTTAACCATCGCTTTAGCCGTGGGATGCAGAACAGTTGAAATCGCTTCTTGTACGACATCGTCCGAAATATGAGGTACCGGTGAATACGCACCCATTCCGCCTGTATTCGGTCCCTGATCTCCGTCAAAGGCACGCTTATGGTCCTGTGCTATCACCATTGGATAAACGGATTCACCATGTACAAAGGCCATCAAAGAAAACTCTTCCCCAAACAGACACTCTTCAACTACCACTTTAGAAGAAGCATCACCAAACTTTTCATCAAGAAGCATTTCTTCCAGTGCGCTGATCGCTTCTTCTTCCGTTTCAGCAACCACAACGCCCTTTCCAGCTGCCAACCCATCCGCCTTTACAACAATAGGAGCGCCTGCCTCTTTTACATATTCGATTGCTTTCTCAACGCTTGTGAACACTTCATATTTAGCCGTTGGAATGTTGTACTTTTTCATTAATTCCTTAGAAAACGATTTGCTTCCTTCTATGATGGCCGCTTCTTTGGTCGGTCCAAATATGTGCAGGCCTTCTTCTTGGAAACGATTTACGATACCATCCAATAATGGGTTTTCAGGACCTACAAAGGTATAAGCGATATGCTCTTTTTTGGCAAAAGCAATAAGATCATTCACATCGGATTCACTGTATGGAAGATTCGTCGCAACGCTTGCAATACCTGCATTTCCGGGTGCACAGAACACTTCTGTCACACTTTCACTTCCCGCTAACTTCTTACATATGGCATGCTCGCGACCACCGCGACCGATAACAAGTACTTTCATCTTGAAAAGCCCCCTTTTTAAGAAAACCTCTCCTACCTGAGTTGAAGATGAGGAGAGGTTGTATGTGGAATGGATCTATGGTTAGGTGAGGTTAGAGGATATGGTAACGGGTAAGAGCTTGGCTGAGGTCCGTCCCTCAATCCTCACTCTGACTAATCACCCAGTTCCCAACAAACCGTTTCCCCACATGGTTTATGAGTAATTTCACAAAAACTTCTTTCAATGATTGGAGGTCCGTCCCTCAAATTAATGTTTGAAGTGGCGGATTCCGGTGAAGACCATGGTGATGCCGTGTTGTTCGGCTTTTTTGATGGAGTCTTCGTCCCGGATGGAGCCTCCTGGCTGGATGATGGCTGTAATGCCCGCTTTGGCTGCTGCTTCTACGGTGTCGTCCATTGGGAAGAATGCGTCAGATGCCATGGCGGCCCCTTTTGCTTTTTCACCTGCCTGCTCGATTGCGATGTTTGCGGCACCTACCCGGTTCATTTGTCCTGCCCCTACTCCAACCGTCATCTGCGCATCCGTTACAACGATTGCGTTGGATTTCACGTGCTTCACAACTTTCCATCCCAGTTTCATGCTTGCCCACTCTTCATCTGTCGGCTCACGTCTGGTTACCACTCTCAGATCTGCATCATCGAGGGTAAATGTGTCATCTGCCTGAACAAGCAACCCACCTTCAACGGTTGTTAATTTACGTTCAATTTTGTTTGTGGATTCAAAAGGAATCGTCAATAAACGGATATTCTTCTTGCTTGAAAGAATCTCAAATGCTTCATCGCTAAAAGCAGGAGCAATGACAATCTCCAAGAAGATTTCATGAAGCTGCTTGGCTGTTTCTTCATCCACGATGCGGTTTAGAGCCACTATTCCACCAAAAATAGATGTAGAATCGGCTTCATATGCTTTAGAGAACGCTTCATGAATCGTCGTACCAACTCCAACACCACATGGATTCATATGCTTTACCGCAACTGCCGCTGGTTCCGTAAATTCTTTCACAATTTGAAGAGCCGCATTCGCGTCATTGATATTATTATAAGAGAGCTCTTTTCCGTGGAGCTGTCTTGCCATGGCTACAGAGAATTCAGAGCCAAGTGGTGCACGGTAGAAAGAAGCCTGCTGATGAGGATTTTCCCCATAGCGCAGTGTTTGTTTTAACTCGTACGTTCTTGTAAATCGCTCAGGATTTTCTTCCCCTGAAATGTCTGTCATATATTCAGCAATGAACGCATCGTAAGCAGCCGTATGACGGAACACCTTAGCCGCCAGCTTACGGCGTTTTTCTAGGGATAGTTCCCCTTGAAGCTTTAACTCATTGATGACTTCATCGTAGTCAAGCGCATCGACTACCACAGTGACATACTGATGATTTTTTGCTGCCGCCCTCAGCATCGTCGGACCGCCGATGTCAATATTCTCAATCGCTTCTTCTACACCGACATTCGGTTTAGCGATGGTTTGTTGAAACGGATAAAGGTTGACACATACCAGGTCGATTCCTTCGATTCCTTGTTCCTGAAGCTGCTGGCGATGGCTTTCTTCACCGCGTTTTGCGAGGAGTCCACCGTGGATATTGGGGTGAAGTGTTTTAACGCGTCCTTCTAATATTTCGGGGAAACCAGTTACTTCTTCTACTCCCATCACTTCAACGTCACTTTCTTGAAGAAGCTTCTTTGTTCCACCTGTCGAAATGATTTCGTACCCAAGTAACTTTAATTCCTTAGCAAATTCGATTACTCCGCTTTTATCTGAAACACTGATTAATGCTCTCTTTTTCAATGTCTGCTCCTCCTCTGCCTGCTGTAATGCTGATTTTATTTCATTATTTGATTGAATTTGAAATGGGTACGAGGTTTCTCATAAAATTTCTGGGTGGAAAAGCAGAGTGTGGTGTATGAAACGGTGTATCTGGGCTATTTTGTTTACTAATTGCACCCGTTTAGGTGAGTGTTGTGCCACTTTTGGAAAAACTTGTGCCACTTTCCGCGTTTGTTGTGCCAAATTGTGAATACCGAACTCAGCCTTTACCGTATGCCACGCCCCACTGCTCTCCCCATTACTTTAAATGAAACCAAACCCAAGGTCCGTCCCTCACCACTTTACCACACTACCATGATAAAGCAACCACCTTTTCCCGGCTTTAGTAGCCTGTGGTAAGGAAGAGGTGGTTGAGGGTGGTTGGGTACAGGTGGTGTTCGACGTGCTGGATTTTGTCCTGGAGTGATTGTTTGGTTTCGCCTGTTGTGACCCGGACGATTTCCTGCGCGATGATTTCCCCTGTATCCATTCCAGCATCTACATAGTGGATGGTGACGCCAGTGATCTTCACTCCACCATCGATTGCTTGACCGATGGCATCTTTTCCTGGAAAGGAAGGGAGAAGGGAGGGGTGGATATTCACGATCCGTCCTCCGAAGCTTTCCAGTAATGTTGGACCAATCAATCTCATATAACCTGCTAATACAATAAAATCAACACCCAAATGAGCCATTTCATTTAGGATTTCCTGTTCAAATGCCTGTTTGTTTTCGTAATCTTTTGCACGGAAGACGAAAGTAGGAATCCCTGCTGATTGGGCTCTGTGAACCACGAACGCTCCCGGCTGGTCACAGACAAGAAGTTTAATATTCGCTTTCAGTGTTCCGCCTTGTACAGCATCTACCAATGCTTGAAAATTACTTCCGCTTCCTGATGCAAAAATGGCAATCTGTCTCATGACTCGCCCCCGATATTGACTTACTCATCCTTCATTTCAACGAACGAAACGCACTCCATTTCCAGTGGTCACCCGTCCGATGATAAAGGCTTCTTCTCCCTGTGCGTTGAAGAATTGAAGAATGTCTTCTGCTTCATTTTCCTCAACCGCTAATACAAATCCAATCCCCATGTTAAAAATGTTGTACATTTCGCTGCGTGGAATTTCCCCATAGTGCTCAAGGGCCGTGAAAATGCTTGGGATATCCCAGCTTCCTTCTGTAATGTCCGCTTGCAAATGATCCGGCAGCATCCGCGGGATATTTTCAATGAATCCTCCGCCTGTAATATGGGACATCCCCTTGATGGAGAATTGCTTTAGTGCAGCTAACACTGGTTTCACGTAAATCTTGGTTGGTGTAAGTAACGCTTCTTTTAGTGTGGTCCCGACTTCCGGTAATGATTCTTCCAAAGAGAACGACTGATCTTCGAAGAATACTTTTCGTACTAAAGAGTACCCATTACTGTGTATACCACTGGAACCCAGTCCGACTAACACATTTCCTTCAGAAATTTTTTCGCCAGTGATAATCTCTTTTTTTTCACAAGCCCCTACTGCAAAGCCGGCGATATCATATTCTTCATCAGAATACATACCAGGCATCTCGGCAGTTTCGCCACCGATCAGCGCACAGCCAGCCATTTCACATCCGTCCGCAATACCCTTTACAATACCTTCTATCTTCTCTGGAAGTGCTTTTCCAGTCGCTATATAATCTAAGAAATACAGTGGTTCCGCTCCCTGAACGACAATGTCATTCACACACATGGCCACACAATCGATCCCGATCGTATCGTGTTTGTCTGCCATGAAAGCAAGCTTCAGCTTCGTTCCGACTCCATCCGTACCTGATACAAGAACAGGCTCTTTTAAATTCAGAGAAGATAAATCAAACATTCCGCCAAAACTGCCTAATTGACCAAGGACCCCTTCTCGAGCGGTTCTTTTCACATGCTTTTTAATGCGGTCGACTGACTCGTATCCCGCTTCAATATCTACTCCTGCTTGACGATACGCATTTGCCATCATGATTCCCCCTATTTCACTAACTCTTTTTCATGTGGATGAAGTGTATCCGGGTAGATTTCCGTTGGATACTTTCCTGTAAAGCAAGCCAGGCATTGACCACGATTTTCTGACGAATCATTTCGGTCGATTGCTTTTAACACACCGTCTGTACTCAAGAATGTCAGGGAGTCGGCTCCAATGATCTGACGCATTTCCTCCACTGAATTGGAAGAAGCGATCAGCTCTTCATGAGTCGATGTATCAATGCCGTAGAAACATGGGTTCTTGATAGGCGGCGAACTGATGCACACATGAACTTCCTTGGCTCCGGCTTCTTTGAGCATGCTGACGATTCGTCTACTTGTGGTTCCACGAACGATCGAATCATCTACCATTACCACGCGTTTCCCTTCTACTACTCCTCTGACCGGTGAAAGCTTCATCTTCACACCTTGCTCACGAAGGGATTGAGATGGCTGTATAAATGTACGCCCTACATAACGGTTCTTAATAAGACCTAATTCGTATGGAATACCTGACGCTTCTGCATAGCCGATCGCACTTGAAATACTGGAGTCAGGTACACCTGTTACAACGTCCGCCTCAATCGGTGCTTCTTTCGCAAGTTCCATTCCCATTCTTTTTCTGGCGGAATGGACGTTGATCCCTTGAATATTGCTGTCTGGTCTTGAGAAGTATACGTATTCCATCGTACACATCGCATTCCCACCTGAAAAACTAAACCGTTCTGAGGTCAGTCCCTCATCATTGATGATCACAAGCTCTCCCGGCTCGATATCCCGTACAAATTCAGCCCCTACGATATCAAAGGCACAAGTTTCAGAAGCTACGCAGTAAGCATCCCCAAGCTTACCAAGTGATAATGGACGAAGACCGTGCGGGTCCAGAGCCACCATCATTTCTGTTTCCGTCATCACCACAAATGCATAGGCGCCCTTCAACATGGTCAGCGCATTTTTCACGCGGTCTTTCAAGTTGAAATAACCGCTTCTTTTAATCAAGTGAGCTAACACTTCTGTATCTGAACTTGTTTGAAAAATACTCCCCTGTCCTTCAAGCTGATGCTTCAAGGCGTTCGCATTGACCAGATTTCCATTATGAGCAAGAGCAAGGCTGCCATTCTGTGAGTTGAAAAGGAGAGGCTGAACATTTTCATACCCTCCGCCCCCGGCTGTAGCATATCGTACATGACCGATGGCTGAATCCCCTTCAAGCTTCTCGATGGTACCTTCCTGGAACACTTCCGTTACGAGACCTTCCCCTTTTAAGCAACGTAACTTCTCACCATCTGAAACGACAATTCCTGTGCCTTCTTGCCCTCTATGTTGCAAGCTATGAAGTCCGTAATACGTAATTTGTGCAGCATTGGGGTGTCCCCAAATACCAAATACTCCACATTCTTCATTTAAACCTTTGATTTCAGCAGGCATGGGATGGCTCCTTTCCAAGCTGACTCTAATTCCTCTACAGAAGCTTGTAAAATGACGTCTCCATTTTCTGATGATACATTGATTGCTCCACTTGCTGCTACGTTTCCAACTGCCTTCGCATCTGGAACAAGTTTCTCAAATTCGTCTTTATTTTCAGGTTTTACTGAAACGATGAAACGGGATTGTGTTTCACTGAACAGATCTGCCACAGTGTTTTCTCCAGAAACCTGAACGTTTGCCCCCAGACCTTTTGTTCCGAAAGCCGATTCTGTAAGAGCAACGGCGAAACCACCTTCAGCGATATCATGAGCCGAAGCTACAAGCCCTTTTTGGATTGCTTCTAAAAGCTGCATTTGACGGCGAAGCTCTGTTTTCAAATCGATCTTTGGAGCCTTACCGAAGATTTTTCCTTCAGTCAGCTTTTGAAGCTCACTTCCGCCAAACTCTTCGTGGGTTTCACCAATGACAAAGATATAATCTCCAGCTTCCTTAAAGCTTTGTGTAGTAATATGGTCGACGTCTTCAATCAATCCAACCATTCCAACTACCGGAGTTGGATACACCGCTGTACCCATTGATTCGTTGTATAAGGAAACATTTCCACCGATGACAGGAGTCGATAGCTCACGGCACGCCTCACTCATTCCGTCAACTGATTTTTCAATCTGCCAGAAGATTTCCGGTTTCTCTGGATTCCCGAAATTTAAGCAGTCCGTAATCGCCAGTGGAATCGCTCCTGAACAAACGATATTACGTGCAGCTTCCGCTACAGCGATCTTTCCTCCGACCTCCGGATCCAGGTAAAGGTAACGGGAATTACAATCCGTTGTCATGGCAAGTGCTTTTCTGGTGCCGCGTACCCGTACGACCGCTGCATCAGAACCCGGGCTAACAACCGTACTTGTTCTTACTTGATGATCATATTGATCGTATACCCATTCTTTACTCGCGATCGTCGGCTGCTGCAAGAGCGCCTTAAGGGTTTCTTTATAATCGTCTACTCTTGGAGATACTGTTTCCATTGCTTGAAACTCTTTATAGTAAGCCGCTTCTTGAGATGGCTTATGATAAACTGGTGCTTCCTCAGCAAGTGCATCAACCGGCACATCTGCCACTACTTCTCCTTTATGCAGAAGGCGAAGGCGCTTATCGTCTGTTACTTTTCCGATCGAAACTGCCTCTAAGTCATATTTCGAAAAAAGATCAACGATTTCTTGCTCGCGTCCTTTTTCAACGACGATCAGCATGCGCTCCTGAGATTCTGAAAGCATCATTTCATATGCCGTCATGCCTCTTTCACGCTGCGGGACAAGATCAAGATTCATTTCGATACCGGAACCTGCTTTGCTTGCCATTTCAGCCGATGAACTTGTAAGACCGGCTGCTCCCATATCCTGAATTCCTACAAGAGCATCATTCTGAACAAGTTCCAAACACGCTTCAAGAAGTAATTTTTCCATGAATGGATCTCCCACTTGAACCGCCGGGCGCTTTTCTTCTGATCCTTCATTTAATTCCTCGGATGCGAAAGTTGCTCCGTGAATGCCGTCACGACCTGTTTTCGCTCCAACATACATGACTGTATTGCCGACACCATGAGCCTGACCTTTTTTAATATCTTTATGATCGATCAATCCAACACACATAGCGTTTACAAGAGGGTTTCCTTCATAAGAGGCATCGAATTGGACTTCCCCTCCGACCGTTGGGATCCCGATACAGTTTCCATATCCGGCAATACCTGCTACGACTTCTTTAAATAGATACTGAACACGAGGAGAATCCAGCTCTCCAAAGCGTAAAGAGTTGAGGAGTGCGATAGGTCTTGCCCCCATCGAGAATACGTCTCGTATAATACCCCCGACACCCGTTGCCGCTCCTTGGAAAGGCTCAATGGCTGACGGATGATTGTGACTCTCGATTTTGAACACCACTGCTTGATCATCGCCAATATCAACAATTCCAGCCCCTTCTCCAGGCCCTTGAAGAACCCTTTCACCTGTCGTAGGAAACTTCATCAGTACAGGTTTCGAATTTTTATAGCTGCAATGCTCTGACCACATAACAGAGAAAAGACCGGTCTCCGTGTAGTTCGGTGTTCTTCCCAGGATGTTCTCCACCATTGAAAATTCTTCGTCTGTTAAACCCATCTCACGATAAAGCTGCTCTTCTTTCACTTTTGTTGAAGTTGGTTCAAGCATTAACGACATGTTTTTCCCTCCAGTGTTTCACAATCGATTGAAATAGTTTCTTCCCGTCTTCACTACCTAGTAAAGTGTCCATGGCGCGCTCAGGGTGAGGCATCATCCCAAGGACATTTCCTGCTTTATTTGTAATCCCCGCAATGTTTTCAACGCTTCCGTTCGGATTTTCATCACTGTACGTGAATACAATTTGATTGTTTTCCTTAAGTGTGATCATGGTCTCTTCGTCACAGAAGTAATTTCCTTCACCGTGAGCGATTGGAATTTGAATCACATCATTCTTTTCATACCCATTCGTAAACATCGTTTCATTATTTTCAACGGTTAACGGTACCGTTTTACAGATGAACTTCAAGCTCTCATTTCTGCGCATAGCCCCCGGAAGTAGACCCGTTTCCAGTAAAACCTGAAATCCATTGCACACACCCAGAACCGGCTTACCTTGCTCTGCCGCTTTCACCACCTCTTTCATGACGTTCGAGAAACGGGCAATCGCTCCTGAACGAAGGTAGTCTCCGTAAGAGAATCCGCCTGGTAATAGAATCGCATCATAGTTTTCCAGATTATCAGCATCGTGCCAAACGTATTCGACTTCTTCGCCGATTTCGTCTTTAATCGCATGGTACATATCGATGTCACAGTTAGAACCTGGGAATACAATCACTGCAAACTTCATTGAGCCACACTCTCCTCGATTTCATATCGATAATCCTCAATGACAGGGTTTGCGAGTAGTCGGTGACACATTTCTTCAACCTCAGCTTCTACGTTTTCAACAGAGGATGGAAGAGTAAGCTCCATATACTTCCCGACGCGCACATCTTCAACCGCTTTGAATTCCATTGAATGCAACGCTTGTTTCACAACACTTCCCTGAGGATCTAAAACACTTTCTCTTAATGTGATATAAACTTTTACTTTGTACATAGCTTGTTTCCTCCTAAGCGTTCTAAAATGATTGAGTATACTTCTGTTAAACTCCCTATATCTCTTCTGAAAACATCTTTATCAAGCTTTTGGTTCGTTTTTGAGTCCCATAATCGGCATGTGTCGGGTGAAATTTCATCCCCTAATAAAATCGCACCGTTACGGTCTTTTCCAAACTCTAATTTAAAATCGACAAGTGTGACTCCCGCTTCTTTAAAGATCTCTAGGAGTACCTCATTCACACTAAGTGCCATTTCCCTTATCTCAGCGCGTTCTTCCCTTGAAGCAATATCAAGGTAATCAATGTGATCATCCGTGATAAGCGGATCCCCCAGATCATCGTCCTTATAGTAGAATTCGATGATCGGTTTTTGAAGTGGCGTCCCTTCTTCTTTTCCAAGCCGTTTTGACAGACTTCCCGCAATCACATTCCGAACCACGACTTCAAGCGGGATGATCCGTACACGTTTGACCAGCTGCTCATCATCCGATAACTGTTTAATAAAGTGACTCTGTATTCCTTTTTCAGCAAGCTTTGAAAATAGCAAGCTCGAAATCTTATTATTTAATACCCCTTTGCCGTCGATATCCGCTTTTTTCTCCCCGTTAAAAGCAGTGGCAGAATTCTTATACTGAATCCAAACGACTTCCTCATCTTGTGTGGCGAAAATCTGCTTCGCTTTACCTTCATACAAAAGCGTTCCTTTTTCCATATGAAATCCCCCTACTCCCTGAATATTGCCAATCTTCAGTCTATATTTTCATAAAAAAAGGAAGGGATTCTGCTAAAAACCCCTGCCCTATTCATTTGTCAGAAGGACTTAATCCACTAAGCCGCAACGTTCAAAGATTGTATCCACATGTTTTAAGTGATAGTTGTAATCGAAGCAGTCTTCAATGTCAGCAGGTGAAAGCTTGGAAGTGATGGTCGCATCCTCTTCAATAAGAGACCGGAAGGCCACTTGTTTCTCCCACGCTTCCATCGCTTTCGGCTGAACCGTATCATACGCCTCTTCACGTGTCATCCCTTTATCGATAAGGGCCAAAAGGACACGTTGAGAGTAAATCAAACCAAGCGTACGATCCATATTACGCTGCATATTCTCCGGGAAGACCGTCAAGTTCTTGATGATATTTCCGAAACGGTTCAGCATATAATTTAAAGCGATCGTCGCATCCGGAAGGATCACACGCTCTGCTGATGAGTGCGAGATATCACGCTCATGCCATAAAGGCACGTTCTCATATGCTGTCAGCATGTATCCTCTGATCACACGCGCCATTCCTGTCATGTTCTCAGAACCGATCGGGTTACGCTTATGTGGCATGGCCGATGATCCTTTTTGACCCTTCGCGAAGAACTCTTCCACTTCTCGTGTTTCACTCTTCTGAAGACCTCGAACCTCAACAGAAAACTTTTCGATGGAAGTGGCGATCAATGCAAGTGTCCCCATGTAATGAGCGTGACGATCACGCTGAAGTGTTTGTGTAGAAACCGGAGCTGGCTTGATCCCCAGCTTTTCACACACATATGATTCAACGAAAGGATCGATATTTGCATACGTCCCAACGGCACCGGAAATTTTACCGAACTCAACTCCATCCGCTGCTGCCTTGAATCGTTCCACGTTACGCTTCATCTCTTCATACCACAGGGCAAGCTTCAGACCAAAAGTAGTCGGCTCAGCGTGAACTCCGTGCGTACGTCCCATCATGACCGTATGCTTGTGCTCAATCGCTTTGTTCTTTAATATTTCTACGAATCGCTCTAAGTCTTTAAGAATGATTTCATTAGCCTGCTTTAATTGATAAGAAAGAGCCGTATCCACTACGTCAGTAGAAGTCAATCCGTAATGAACCCATTTTCTTTCTTCTCCGAGGGTTTCAGAAACCGCTCTTGTGAAGGCTACCACATCGTGTCGCGTTTCTTCTTCGATTTCCTTAATACGTTCTACATTGAATCCGGCGTTTTCACGAATCTTCGCAACATCCTCTTTCGGAATGTCCCCGATTTCAGCCCAAGCTTCACAAGCCAAAATTTCTACCTCAAGCCATGCTTGAAAACGATTTTCCTCTGTCCAAATTGCTCCCATTTCAGGGCGTGTATAACGTTCTATCATACCAGTCGTCCTCCGATCTTTTCTTGCACCTTCCAAATTCCAGCTTCGTTTATGTTCATCAACGTCTCTTCCACATCGTTTGTTAAAAGAGTGACATGACCCATCTTACGTTTCGGCTTTGGTACGTCCTTTCCGTAAAGATGAATAAACCAGTCTGAATGCTTTGGAACAGCCTTCATAATAGGCTCGATATTCTCTCCTAATAGGTTAACCATCACAGCGTTCTTTAATAAGGTTGGTTGAACAAGCGGCCAGTTACAAACAGCTTTTATATGTTGGGCGAATTGTGAGAAGTCACATGCTTCGATTGAGTAGTGACCGGAATTATGAGGTCTTGGAGCCAGCTCATTGATATAGATGTCTCCATCCTCCGTCAGGAACATTTCAATTGCCAGCGTTCCGACTAGATCAAGAGTCTCACTGATTCTCTTCGCCATCTCGATCGCTTTATCTGCTACTTCTTCACTCACCCTTGCCGGCGCAATCGTTTCATGTAAGATATTATCCACATGAATATTTTCCACTACCGGGAAGTTGGTTTGCTGTCCATCGGGATTTCGTGTCACAATGACGGACAACTCTTTTTCAAAAGGTATCCATTTCTCTAACACACATGGACCGTTATCCAATAAAGCAGCGGCTTCTTCTATCCCGCTCTCTTCACGGATCACATACTGCCCTTTTCCGTCATAACCACCTCTGGATGTTTTCAGAACCACTGGATAGCCAAGCTTTTCTATATTATCATATATATCCTGTTGTTGTTTAATCACAGCATAAGGAGCTACTTTCACCCCTGCAAGTGTAAGGGCTTCCTTTTCCATGATGCGATCCTGTGTAATTCGGATCAGCTCTGCTCCTTGAGGTAAATAGGAACGCTCCGACAACCATTTAAGTGCTTCATAATCAATGTTTTCAAATTCATATGTGATCACGTCACACTCTTCTGCCAATCTATAAAGGGCATCATACTGGTCAAAGCCGGCCGTGATCACAAGATCTGCCACTTGGGCACATGGTGATTGTGGTGCCGGATCTAAAACGGCCACCCGAAAGCCATTTTGTTTCGCAGCAAGGGCCATCATTCGTCCAAGCTGTCCTCCGCCAATGATCCCGATCATCTGTCCAGGTAAAATCGTCTTCTTATTCAAGGTCATCACTGCTTTCCATCACTTTTTCCCGTAGTGCATCTCTTCTATTTTCCAAAGTTGCAGCCAACTCTGTATTTTCTATCGAAAGGATCTGTGCGGCAAGGAGTCCTGCGTTGGTAGCTCCTGCCTTCCCGATCGCCACTGTCGCAACAGGAACGCCGCCCGGCATCTGCACGATCGACAGCAGTGAATCCATTCCGTTCAACGCCTTAGACTGAACCGGTACCCCGATCACAGGCAATGTGGTCTTCGCAGCCACCATTCCCGGCAAATGAGCAGCACCGCCTGCACCTGCAATAATGACATTCACTCCGCGAGCTCTTGCACCTTCCGCAAACTCAAACATATAATCAGGTGTCCTGTGAGCCGATACAACTCGTTTCTCAAACGGAATCTCTAACTCTTCCAATACCTCACACGCATGCTTCATTGTCTCCCAGTCCGATGTACTTCCCATGATTACTGATATCATAATGTGACAGACACCTCCCGTAGTTTAATCCCTCTTAACAAAAAATACCCAGATCAATTGCTCTCTACTTTATGAGAGAAAGCAATTGATCTGGGTATTTTACAGAGGATGGTCCCATTTTATCCGATAGGGTCCACAAACGAGCTCGTATCCAGACAGCTACTTTCCCTCATAGTCCGACCATTTACGGTAGTCAGGTAGAAACTCATGGGCCATATTCCCATTATTATATGAGGGTATTCGGTTTATTTGTCTCCATCATATCGTGATATAGAGGCTCTGTCAACGAATAATCGAACGATAATAAAAGTCTGAAAATTAATGTTCGGATTTGAAGCGTTTACTCTTCAATCTTCTTTCCCTCGAAGACAATTGTCTGTTTAATAGGGACATACTCTGTTTTCGTTCCATCTTTTTGTTCTTCAAACACAGGTTTTTCCATCCGTCTTACCGGCATATAACCCATATCCTTCATACGGTCTAAACAATCTGTAATCGTCTCATTCTCCTGCACTTCAAATAATAATTTCTTTTTACTCATTCTTTTAATTTTCCTTTACGAATATTTCGGACTGTCTTCACCCAGAACCCTCCGTGAATCGCTTTCGGTTCATACGCAATGATAAATGCCTTTGGGTCAAGCTCTTTAATTGTATCATACAGCTTCATCTCATACTTTCGCGGAGTCAGGATCTGCAGGGCCATCCGGTTTCCTTCCAGTCCATTCGCTTCCCAGTTCGTAACCCCGTAGCCCCTTGCACGGAGTTCATTCGGAAGGGCCTTATCATATTCTTTCGTGATCACATTGACCGTAATATAGCCAAGCGCAAGCTTCTCCTCGATTTTCATACCTACAATCACCCCGAGACCATAACCGACCGCATAAGCAATCAGATTCTGAATCTCATTCAGGTTGTCAAGTACCAGCCCAAGACCCACAACATAAATCACTACTTCAAATGTACTCACAAAAGCTGCAATATATCGATAACCCTTCAACGTCAAAATCATTCTGATCGTAAAAAAGGATACGTATACGACATTGATGATCAAAATAATGGCTACCATCACAAAACTATTGTCTAACACCGTGATGCTCCTCTCTCCACTACTACTTGTAGTATGCTCAAATTAAGTTCCTATTTTACTAGAAAAATTCCATAATATGAACCACTTCAAGAAAAATTACGAATGATTTTCCGATGACAATTTCTAGAAAATCTGATCTCCTACTTTGTGTCTTTCCTATTTTGACCTGATTAAAACATAAAACGGCGTTATGGCAGCATGTCATTGCAGCCATAACGCCGTCTTGCTTTGCTATATTATAACGATTTCAGCTTCTCTACCACTTCAGAAGGTTCCACACGATCTTTGTAATCGGCTTTCGTATATTCGTAAGCAATCGTTCCGTCCTGCTTAATAATATATGTTGCTGAAACAGGGAGCGTCCATGAATCACTGTCATTCGCTTTCTCCAGATCCAGACCTTTTTCTTTGTAGATATCCACTAAGTAAGGTGGCAGCTTGTAAACCAACCTATACTCATCTGCCACTTTATTTCCTTCATCACTTAACACGAAATAATCCAATTCATTCTTCTCTTTTGTAGAAAGAGATGCATCAGGCGTTTGCGGACTGACCGCAATCAGCTTGGCACCTGCTGATTCAATGTCTTCCATTAATTGTTGGTATGCGCGCAGCTCCATATTGCAATATGGGCACCATCCGCCACGATAAAACGTAAGGATGACCGGGCCATTCTTCAGCACATCTTCCAGTGTGACTCCTTTGCCTGTCGCATCCGGTAACGTAAAGTTCGGTGCTTTCTCCCCTGCACGAAGACCTTTACCATCATCAGAGCGCTCTAGTTCGTTGATCGCTTTTCTCATTTTATCCTGTACTTCCTGAGATGCATTCTGCTTAAATTTAGAAATATATTCATTGTACTGTTCTTGCATATTAGTTGTTGCCATTTGAAAACCTCCCTTTAGAACTTGTTTACAGTATAAGAGCAGGTTATTCAAAAGAAAAGCGATGTGCTTGGTTGGGTATGGTGATGGTGATGGAAAGGGATGGGTGATGTTGTGACGACTTATTTTGTTTTCGAATTTGGGGATTTGGCAAGTTGTGAAGAGGGATGTAATAATTGGTAGTTAAAAGAATGGTAGAATTGCTCTTTTTTACAAGTTTTAGTTGAGAATGAATAAAATATAGCATGACTCTATGAAAATGTAGTACTTCTAGTTTCAAACTTGTAGACAGTGCCCTTTATTTCGTTGATTCCTTGGTTCCGACTTAAATAATTGCGTCTGAATTGGTAGTTATTGCGTCGTTTTTTAAATTTATGCGTCATTTTCGACAGTTTTTGCGTCTATTTTTCATTTTATGCGTCTTTTTCCAAACACCTCCTAACTCTTACACAGTGGTGGAGAAGAAAATGCAAACCACATATCTATCCACACACAACAAAAAAAAGCAGCCCCTAAGAGCTACTCTTTTTCTATTTGCCTGGCGACGTCCTACTCTCACAGGGGGAGATCCCCCAACTACCATCGGCGCTGAAGAGCTTAACTTCCGTG
>NZ_JAVYAD010000012.1:0-59994 GCF_032337515.1 Rossellomorea yichunensis
CCGATGGTAGTTGGGGGATCTCCCCCTGTGAGAGTAGGACGTCGCCAGGCAAATGTGAAGAAAGAGTAGCTCTTAGGGGCTGCTTTTTTTTTGGTTTGAATTTATGTGATTGTGGATTGAACATCAATCCTCTATACATCTAAGCTTTGGAAAAGATAATTTAATTAGTTGGTAATCCTACGAGAGGCTAGTTGATAATTGGAAAATGACGCATAAAACGAAAAAAATGACTCAAAAATAGCCGGAAATGACGCATATAATAAAATAATGACGCAATAACAGCCGAAAACGACGCATAAAAATAAAAAACCACGCAATTACCACGAATCCTCGACTATTAACATTTAGTTCACCATTGAAAACTCCCAGCTTTGATACAAAATAAAGCACTTTCCTTATCTAATCCCCCAATTAGCCACAACCTTTCTGAGAGAATCCATCTTAATCCTAATTAATTAATTTCTACTCTTCCTCCATCCCTATAATCAACTCCCATCCCATACCACAGCACTTCCTAAACAAAACACCGCACTCCCAATGCCCCAATTCCTTATTTCTATCCAACAATCTCACATTCCCACGTTTAAAACCTTCCTAAAACAGGAAAACTTCTAAGGTCATACTTCATAATTGCAAAGTTTAAAACACGGTTGTATAATTATAGTCAAATATAGTCAAAGTCAAAATGAGGAGGAGGTTTGATGAGGAACATATCCGACATCATTGAACGTTATTTAAAGAATGTTTTAGAACTGAGCGAAAGTGAGATAGTCGAGATTAAAAGAAGCGAGATTGCTGATAAGTTTCAATGTGTTCCTTCTCAAATTAATTATGTGATCAATACCCGGTTCACGATAGAACGAGGGTATGTAGTAGAAAGTAAACGAGGTGGCGGGGGTTACATCCGAATCATGAAGGTTAAGGCCCACGATCAAGTTCATCTTATTGACCAGCTAGTAGCTTTAATAACACAAACCATCAGTCAGAATACGGCGGCTGATATTGTGTTTCGATTAGTGGAAGAGGATATTATTTCTGAGAGGGAAGCGAAGATTATGCTGAGCGTAATGGACCGTTCGGTGATCATGGTAGATTTACCTGAACGGGATGTATTGAGGGGAAGAATGCTCAGGGCCATGTTGGATACATTGAAATATGAGTAAGTTTTGAGAGGTGAGTAGGATGGTTTGTCAAGAGTGTAATGAAAGACCTGCAACCCTTCATTTTACCAAGGTGATAAATGGGGAAAAGACAGAGGTTCATTTATGTGAACAATGCGCTCAGGATAAGGGTGAAATGTTTATGTTTGATTCTTCTTCAGGGTTCTCTGTGAACAATCTATTGGCAGGTCTTCTTAATATAGCCCCTGCATTTAAGCAGGCAAAAGAAACGGAAATTCCTAAGACAGAGGTTTTACAGTGTGAAAAGTGTAAAATGACTTTTCAGCAATTCATTAATGTAGGACGCTTCGGCTGTGCCCATTGTTATGAAACGTTTAAAGATGAACTTACTCCTCTTTTAAAGCGCGTTCATAGTGGGAATGTTGAGCACCACGGGAAGGTTCCGGAACGCATGGGTGGAGCCATTCACATCAAGAAGAAGATTCAGCAGTTGAAATCGGATCTGCAAACGATGATTGCAGATGAAGAGTTCGAAAAAGCAGCAGAGATACGAGACGAAATTCGCTCCCTGGAGAAAGATGTTCATAAAGAGGGGGGAGATAAAGGATGAGTCTGGAGAAGTTTTTACAAAATGCTGTTAGCTCCTGGATGAATGAAGAAGGACCGAATTCAGATATTGTCCTTAGTTCGCGGGTCCGGCTCGCAAGAAACATGACGGACTTTCGTTTTTCTACTTTATATTCTTCTGAAGAAGCTAAAGAGATCGTGGATCGCGTCAAGGATAAGCTCTCTTTATACCCAAAGAATTTAGGAGAATTAGAATTTTTACCTACAAGTGAGATTCAGCCTCTCCAAAAGAGGGTATTGATGGAGAAACACCTTATTAGTCCTAACTTAGCGGAGGACACGAATCATGGAGCTGTCCTTCTATCCAATGAAGAAGATATTAGCATAATGGTAAACGAAGAGGACCACATTCGAATACAGTGTTTATATCCAGGATTGCAATTGAAGGAAGCTTTACAGAGAGCGAATCAGATCGATGATTGGTTTGAGAGTGAATTTGATTTTGCTTTTGATGAGAAACATGGATATTTAACGACTTGCCCCACTAATGTGGGGACCGGGCTTCGAGCTTCCGTGATGATGCACTTGCCTGGTCTGGTTCTGACCCAGCAATTAAATCGGATCATTCCTGCCATTAACCAATTAGGTCTGGTGGTTAGAGGGATTTATGGAGAAGGCAGCGAAGCGTTAGGGAACATTTTTCAGATTTCGAATCAAACGACACTTGGTAAATCTGAAGAAGATATCGTGGAAGATTTATTGAGCGTCGTGAAGCAGATCATTGATAAAGAACACTCGGCGCGGGACGCATTAGTTAAAACGTCTAACATACAATTAGAAGATAGGATCTTTCGTTCACTTGGCGTGTTGGAGCATAGTAGAATTATTGAGTCCAAGGAAGCAGCGAAGTGTTTATCGGATGTCAGACTTGGAATTGATTTAGGATACATCAAAGTTATATCTAAGAATATATTGAATGAACTAATGATTTTAACCCAACCTGGATTTTTACAACAATATTCTGGAGGTCCATTGAGACCAAATGAAAGAGATATAAGAAGGTCTTCTTTGATTCGGGAGCGAATTAAGTTAGATAAGGATACATGTGAGGAGGAAAAATAATATGATGTTTGGTCGATTTACAGAAAGAGCACAAAAGGTATTGGCATTAGCTCAAGAAGAAGCTATTCGTCTGGCGCACAGTAATATTGGTACTGAACATATTTTATTGGGACTTGTCCGCGAAGGTGAAGGGATTGCCGCTAAAGCACTTACGGCGTTGGGACTGAGCCCTGAAAAGATTCAGAAAGAAGTGGAAGGATTAATCGGAAAAGGTACCGAGAAATCTCAAACGATCCATTATACACCCCGAGCGAAGAAAGTGATTGAGCTTTCTATGGATGAGGCTCGTAAACTGGGTCACTCATATGTAGGAACGGAACATATTTTACTAGGGTTGATTCGTGAAGGTGAAGGAGTAGCCGCTCGTGTGCTTGGTAATCTTGGAGTCAGCTTAAATAAAGCAAGACAGCAGGTATTGCAGTTACTTGGCAGCAATGATTCAAGTAACCACCAGGGCGGGGGCAATGCAAATGCCAATACGCCTACCCTTGATGGCTTAGCCCGTGACTTGACGGCGATTGCCCGTGAAGGCAGCTTAGATCCGGTGATCGGACGAAGCAAAGAAATTCAGCGTGTCATTGAAGTGCTAAGTCGACGTACGAAGAATAACCCGGTTCTGATTGGTGAGCCTGGTGTAGGTAAGACCGCGATTGCAGAGGGTCTTGCCCAGCAGATCATTGCCAATGAAGTTCCTGAAATTCTCCGGGACAAACGAGTGATGACACTGGATATGGGTACAGTGGTAGCCGGTACGAAATATCGTGGTGAGTTCGAGGATCGATTAAAGAAAGTAATGGATGAAATCCGTCAAGCAGGTAACATCATCCTGTTTATCGATGAACTTCATACATTAATTGGAGCAGGTGGGGCTGAAGGTGCCATTGATGCCTCAAACATCTTAAAACCATCTCTTGCTCGCGGTGAATTACAGTGTATCGGTGCAACGACATTAGATGAGTACCGAAAATATATTGAAAAGGATGCTGCGTTAGAGCGCCGTTTCCAACCAATCCAAGTCAATGAACCAACGGCAGAAGAGTCCATTCAGATTCTTAAAGGTTTACGTGATCGTTATGAAGCCCATCACCGCGTGTCGATTACAGATGAAGCGATTGATGCGGCAGTGAAATTTTCTGATCGCTATATCTCAGACCGCTTCTTACCGGATAAGGCGATCGATTTAATTGATGAAGCTGGCTCTAAAGTGCGCTTACGTTCTTATACAACGCCGCCAAACTTGAAAGAGCTTGAAGCCAAGCTGGAAGAAATCCGCAAAGAGAAGGATGCAGCGGTTCAAAGCCAAGAGTTTGAAAAGGCAGCTTCTCTAAGAGATTCAGAGCAGAAACTTCGTGAAGAGCTGGAAGAAACGAAGAACACATGGAAAGAAAAGCAAGGCCAGGAAAATACAGAAGTGACCGTTGAAGATATTGCGAAAGTTGTATCGAACTGGACGGGAGTACCGGTATCGAAGCTTGCTCAGACTGAGACGGATCGATTACTAAAGCTGGAAGAGATCCTACATTCCAGAGTCATCGGTCAATCCGAAGCAGTCGTAGCAGTATCAAAAGCCGTCCGTCGAGCAAGAGCCGGCCTGAAAGATCCGAAGCGCCCAATCGGTTCCTTCATCTTCTTAGGTCCGACTGGTGTAGGGAAAACAGAACTTGCCCGTGCGCTGGCGGAATCCATGTTCGGTGACGAGGATGCCATGATCCGTATTGATATGTCGGAGTACATGGAGAAACATTCGACTTCCCGTTTAGTAGGTTCTCCTCCAGGGTATGTAGGATATGAAGAAGGTGGCCAGTTAACGGAGAAAGTTCGCCGCAAACCATATTCCGTCGTTCTATTGGATGAAATTGAAAAAGCACACCCTGATGTATTTAACATCCTTCTGCAAGTGTTGGAAGACGGGCGTTTGACGGATTCTAAAGGAAGAACGGTAGACTTTAGAAACACAGTGTTAATTATGACATCTAACGTTGGTGCCCAGTCCCTTAAGAGCAATAAATATGTGGGGTTCAATATTCAAGATGGAAAACAGGATTATAAGGATATGAAAGGCAAGGTAATGGAGGAGCTGAAACGAGCTTTCCGACCAGAGTTCCTTAACCGTATCGATGAAATCATTGTGTTCCATTCCCTTGAAAAAGATCACTTAAAAGAGATTGTGACCTTGATGTCCAACCAATTGACAACTCGCTTGAAAGAGCAGGATATTCATTTAGAGCTTTCAGCTGCTGCTAAAGAAAAAATAGCAGATGAAGGATTCGATCCTGAATACGGTGCGCGGCCACTGCGTCGTGCCATTCAGAAGCATGTAGAGGATAAACTGTCAGAAGAGCTGTTAAGAGGCAAGGTGCTGACAGGACAGAATATATTGATCGATGTAGAAGATAGTGAGTTTGTTGTGAAGGTAAAAGAAGAAGAAGCAGCAAATACTCCTACTTAATACAATCGCTAGAAAAGGAGGTACACGTATATGTTTTTCGTGTACCTCTTTTATCATAATATGGCTTTACGAGGGATTCTTGTCGCCTCTAAGCAAGCCGGCTCCGCTTTTCTTATTGTCTAGCTCCGCCGGCTAGTCCCTCGAGGTCATAAGTCAATCTCGCCAAAAAGGCAAAGACCGCCTTTTCAGCGAGCTCGCCTTATGCTTGTCGGGCCTAAGCAAGCCGGCTCCGCTTTTCTTGTTGTCTAGCTCCGCCGGCTAGAGGCTCGAGGTCATAAGTCAAATCAACCAAAAAGGCAAAGAGCGCCTTTCCGGTTGATTCGTCTTATGCTTGTCGCCTCTGAGCAAGCCGGCTCCGCTTTTCTTGTAACCATTACATAAAACCGATACAATCATTCCAAAAGGGTATTTTCATGGAATGATTAGAGTACAAATAGAGTAAAAGAGGAGAAGAATAGATTGGCAAAGAAAAAGACAAAGTTTGTATGTTCATCATGTGGATATGAGTCTGCTAAATGGATGGGGAAATGTCCGGGATGTAACGAGTGGAACACGATGGTGGAAGAGGTTGAGATGACCGGGAAGAAGCCTCGTGGGTCGTTTATGCATTCTGAAAATAGCGGGCCAACTAAAGCAGAGAAGCTTATCTCAATCGAAACAAAGCAAGAACCAAGAGTATTGACCGAGTCGAAAGAGCTGAATCGGGTGTTGGGTGGGGGAGTCGTTCCGGGATCCCTCGTATTGATCGGTGGAGATCCGGGCATTGGTAAATCTACTTTATTGCTACAGGTTTCTGCCCAGCTGGCTGATCAAAAGCAGAAGGTTTTATATATATCCGGTGAAGAATCCATCAAGCAAACAAAACTTCGGGCAGATCGATTACATGTGAAATCCGATGATCTATATATATTTGCAGAAACAAATCTTGAATTGATTCATCAGACGATTGAACAGATCTCACCTGATTTTGTCATCATCGATTCGATTCAAACGATTTTTCACCCTGAAGTGACCTCTGCTCCAGGCAGTGTTTCTCAGGTAAGGGAATGTACAGCGGAATTAATGAGAATAGGGAAAACAAAAGGCATCGCCATCTTTATCGTAGGGCATGTTACAAAAGAAGGATCGATTGCAGGGCCTCGTTTATTGGAGCATATGGTTGATACCGTGCTGTATTTTGAAGGGGAACGTCATCATTCGTATCGTATTTTAAGAGCCGTGAAGAACCGCTTTGGATCGACGAATGAGATGGGGATTTTTGAAATGAAAGAGCTTGGTCTGGAGGAAGTCGCAAATCCTTCTGAGATATTCCTGGAGGAGCGCTCCCAAGGCGCGGCAGGCTCAACGGTCGTTGCTTCCATGGAGGGTACAAGACCTGTTCTAGTGGAGATACAAGCTCTTGTCACTCCAACAAGCTTCAACAACCCACGACGAATGGCGACGGGGATTGATCATAGCCGGGTTTCACTCATCATGGCCGTATTGGAGAAGCGGGCAGGAATGCTATTGCAGCAGCAGGATGCCTATCTGAAAGTGGCAGGTGGAGTGAAACTGGATGAACCGGCGATTGATTTGGCCGTTGCAGCGAGTATTGCGTCGAGCTTTCGTGATAAAGCGTCAAGGGCCCACGATTGTATTATTGGAGAAGTTGGTTTGACAGGTGAAATAAGAAGGGTTTCGAGGATTGAGCAACGTGTCCAGGAAGCGGCTAAATTAGGTTTTAAACGTGTGATTATTCCCCAAAATAACTTAAGTGGGTGGCATCCGCCTACTGATATAGAAGTCACAGGAGTATCAAATATAAATGAAGCGCTGGCTATTATTTTAGGAGGATAGGAAATGGAAGATAAGAAGGCAAGAGAGAAGTCCATGTCGGATATTTTACAATTCGTTGCTCCTGGTGCCCCGATCAGGGATGGTATTGATAATGTGCTGAGAGCCAATACAGGAGGGCTCATTGTTGTTGGCTACAATGATAAGGTGAAATCTGTACTGGACGGCGGATTTCATATCAATTGCGCTTTTTCTCCTAGCTATCTATATGAGCTGGCCAAGATGGATGGGGCCATCATCCTGAATGAAGCGGGTACGAAGATTATTTTGGCCAATGCCCAGTTGGCTCCCGATGTGTACGTTCCTTCAACTGAAACTGGAATGAGGCACCGTACGGCTGAACGGGTTGCAAGACAAACCAATGCCCTTGTCATCGCCATCTCTCAACGGAGGAACGTCATCACCCTGTATCAAGGTAACTTTCGATATGCATTAAAGGACATCTCTGTCATCTTGACGAAGGCCAACCAGGCGATTCAAACATTGGAGAAGTATAAGGTGGTTCTGGATCAGAGCATTTCTAATTTATCGGTGCTGGAGTTTGAGGAGCTTGTGACACAAAGCGACCTACTGCAGGTTCTTCACAGATTCGAAATGGTATTAAGAATTAAGAACGAGTTATTGACCTATTTAAGCGAGCTGGGTGTCGAAGGTAGATTGATACGCCTTCAGATGAATGAGCTATTGGCAGATATTGAAGATGAGGCGATGCTCATTATAAGGGATTATTCCCAGGAAAGAAATATAAAGCCGTTCGAACTACTCTATAAATTTCAGGAGCTTGTCCATTCAGAAGTATTAGAGGATAATGTCCTATTAAAATTATTAGGCTATCATGGGTATGTTCATCACGATGATGCCATCTATCCAAGAGGATATCGCGTGTTGAATAAGATCCCGCGTTTACCGATTGTAATCATCGAAAACCTTATTACCAGGTTCGAAACCCTCCCTCATGTAGTGAGTGCTTCAGTGGATGATTTGGATGAAGTGGAAGGAATAGGAGAGGTCAGGGCACGGAAAATCAAAGAGGGATTAAAACTGATCAAAGAACAAACGTTTGCCGATCGACAGTTATAGGTATGTGGTCCTGTATTTGCCATATATGGGATAATTGAAGCATTTTCAAAAAATTGACAGTCATTATGAGACATGTTAGCCTTCACTTAAGGAAGCTAGTAAAATGGGATAAGTATATCAAAATGGTTTCCATAGTATTAAATTTAAAATTTTCAAGGGCTATGACGTTTCAAAAATAGCAAATTGTTTATAATGAATAGGAGGAGGTGAGGGAATGTTAAAAAAAATCGTTCAAGCGTGCTTCCTTATCGTCGGGGGAACACTGGGGATATTTCTGCTTCCCGAATTATTTACCGTCATAAATTTATCAGACATTCCTTTAATTAATAACCCTTATATGACTGCTATATTTGGTGCCATTATTTTTTATATTCTTACGTTTTGGGCAGTCGAGTATGTCGTCAATTTCGTCAAGTGGTTTGAAGATAGTTTAGTAAAAGCTCCAGTAACGGATCTGTTATTTGGCAGTTTAGGACTTATTATCGGTCTTTTTGTTGCATATCTGTTTGGGATTCCTTTCAATCAAATGGAGATCCCAATTGTCAACACAGTGGTTCCGATTCTATTAACGTTGATTCTTGGATATTTAGGATTTCAAGTTGGCTTTAAGAAAAGGGATGAACTGGTCAGTCTGTTTGGTACTACAAATAGAGGCAAGAAAAAAGGGACTGACGAAGATTCTGATGAAGCGGGTGTGAAAACCCTGAAGATACTGGATACGAGTGTGATTATCGATGGTCGTATCGCAGATATCTGTCAAACTGGATTCTTAGAAGGAATTGTCGTGATCCCACAGTTCGTGCTGGAAGAGCTTCAGCATATTGCGGATTCTTCAGACGTGTTGAAACGAAACCGTGGACGACGAGGGCTTGATATCCTGAATCGTATTCAAAAGGAGCTTCCTGTTGAGGTTCAGATTTATGAAGGTGACTTCGAGGAAATTCAGGAAGTTGATTCGAAGCTGGTGAAATTAGCTAAGCTTACGAATGGGATCGTTGTAACGAATGATTTCAACTTGAATAAAGTGTGTGATCTTCAAGGTGTACAAGTATTGAATATCAATGATTTAGCTAACGCCGTTAAGCCGGTTGTATTGCCTGGAGAAGAATTGAAGGTTCAGGTCATCAAAGATGGGAAAGAACATAACCAAGGGATCGCGTATCTCGATGATGGTACGATGATCGTTGTAGAAGAAGGACGCAATTATATCGGCAAGTACATCGATGTACTGGTAACATCTGTTCTTCAAACCTCTGCGGGCCGGATGATCTTTGCCAAGCCCAAACAGTTAGAAAAAGCTTTATAAGTAATCATGCCCTGACTCTATTGATTCAGTAAGGTATAATAAATAGTATTACTAGAGAGTTAAAGGAGTTATCGTATGGAATATGAAGTTGTCATTCCTGCTGCAGGGCAAGGGAAACGAATGAAAGCGGGCAAGAACAAACTGCTCCTCGAGCTGAATAGCTGTCCAGTCATTATTCATACACTTCGGGTCTTTGAGCATGACTCCCTTTGTCAGGGAATCTATTTAGCGATTCATCCATCGGAGCGAGATGAGTTCAAAGGTTTATTACACCGTTTTGGTATCACAAAGGTCGTTAAGCTTGTAGATGGCGGTGAGGAACGACAGCATAGTGTATACAATGCATTGCTTGAGGTTGATCATGAAATTGTTCTTGTACACGACGGGGCAAGACCATTTATTAAAGAATCCACGATTCACCAATTAGTAGAGAAAACTCATTTTGCAGGAGCCGCCATTGCTGCTGTTCCTGTTAAAGATACGATTAAAAAAGTACTGGATGGGGAAGTCGAGGAAACGATTGAACGCTCAAGCTTGTGGATGGTTCAAACTCCACAAGCTTTTCGTGTTTCATTGTTGAAAAGAGCGCACGGGGAAGCGGAGCAAGATGGTTTTCTTGGAACAGACGATGCTTCTCTAGTGGAACGAATGGATGTTGAGGTTGCTGTCGTAGAAAGTGATTATGACAATATTAAACTGACAACACCTGAGGACTTATATTTTGCTGAGGCGATTTTGAAGAAGCAAGAGGAAATGAGTGGAGGAGACAACCATGTTTAGGATCGGACAAGGATTTGATGTTCATCAATTAGTAGAAGAAAGACCTCTTATTATGGGGGGCATAACGATACCATATGAAAAAGGATTATTAGGTCATTCAGACGCAGATGTACTATTACATGCTGTAGCGGATGCGTGTTTGGGGGCTGTTGCAGCAGGGGATATCGGCAAGCATTTTCCAGACACAGACCCTGAGTTCAAGGATGCAGATTCAGCTAAGCTTCTAGAGCATGTATGGTCTCTTGTGAAAGAGCAAGGGTATGAATTAGGGAATATCGATTGCACGATCATTGCGCAGAAACCGAAGATGGCTCCTTATATTGATGCAATGAGACAAAGCATTGCAACGTTATTGGAAGCGGATATTACGCAAGTGAATGTAAAAGCCACAACCTCTGAGCAGCTTGGTTTTACCGGGAGAGGCGAAGGGATCGCAGCGCAGACAACCGTGTTGATCAAAAAGAAGTAAGGGGAGAAATCTGCTTTATTCCCTTTCATAACGGTGTTAAAATAGGTCATAGACTTTAATGCAGGTATCATAGAGGAGGAAACCAAATGACAAAAGAAGTACGCGTCCGTTATGCTCCAAGTCCAACGGGTCATTTACATATTGGGAATGCAAGAACCGCTTTATTTAATTACTTATACGCTCGCAGTGTAGGTGGAAAGTTCATCATCCGCATTGAAGACACGGATAAGAAACGTAATATTGATGGCGGAGAAGAAAGTCAGCTTAAATATCTTCAGTGGCTTGGAATTGATTGGGACGAAAGCGTAGATATGCCTGGTGACTATGGCCCCTATCGCCAATCAGAGCGTAATCATATTTATGAGCAGTATTTAAGTGAGCTGTTAGAAAGCGGTCAAGCGTATAAATGCTACTGTACGGAAGAAGAGCTGGAAGCGGAACGTGAAGCTCAATCAGCATCCGGTCAAATGCCCCGCTATTCCGGTAAATGCCGCAACTTGACACAAGAAGATCAAGAGAGATTAGCTGCAGAAGGGCGTCAACCGAGTATTCGTTTCCGTGTGCCTGCAGGGAAAGTATATACTTTCAATGATATCGTGAAAGAAGATGTGTCATTTGAATCAGATGGCATCGGTGACTTTGTCATTGCGAAAAAAGACGGTACACCAACGTATAACTTTGCCGTTGCGGTAGATGATTACTTGATGAAGATTTCACACGTTCTACGCGGGGAAGATCATATTTCCAATACACCAAAGCAATTGATGATTTTTGAAGCTTTTGGATGGGAAGCACCTGTTTATGGACATATGACATTAATCGTTAATGAAAGCCGTAAAAAGCTTAGTAAGCGTGATGAAAGTATCATTCAGTTCATCGAGCAATACGAAGCGTTAGGTTATTTACCTGAAGCTTTATTCAACTTCATTGCGTTACTGGGCTGGTCTCCAAAAGGAGAAGAAGAGCTATTTTCTAAAGAAGAGTTTATTGAAATCTTTGACCCTGAGCGTCTATCGACTTCTTCTGCTCTGTTTGATAATCAAAAGCTTACATGGATGAACAATCAGTACATGAAGAATCTTGACTTAAGTCAAGTTGTGGAGCTATCCCTTCCTCACTTAATCAGTGCGGGTAAACTGGATGAGAAAATGTCTGACGAGCAGCGTGAATGGGCAAGTCGCGTCATTTCTTTATACCAGGAGCAAATGAGCTTCGGTGCTGAAATCGTGGAACTGTCTGAAATGTTCTTCAAGACAGATCTTGAATATGACGAGGATGCCAAAGCGGTGTTGGAAGAGGAGCAGGTCCCTGAAGTACTTCAGGCTTTCTTGAATGAGATTGAAGCTCTTGAAAATTATGAAGCAGCAGAAATTAAATCGTCGATCAAAGCGGTGCAAAAGTCGACTGGTCATAAAGGGAAGAAGCTGTTTATGCCGATCCGTGTAGCGGTAACAGGTCAGACGCATGGTCCTGAATTACCGAATGCGATTGAGCTTTTAGGGAAAAATACCGTTAAACACCGTCTGCAAAGTCTTTTAGGTTAACATTTTGGATGTTATGTAATATAGTAAGAGTATCACAATAAATGATATCGCGTTGATGAGGAGAAGTAAGAAAAGGATGCTTAGTAGAGAGAACCATCACCGGCTGAAAGTGGTTTAAGCCCCTCCGATTCTGAAATGCACCTCTGAGCCCGTTACTGAAATATAGTAGGTAAAGGCGGTTTCCTGCCGTTAACAGGATTCGAGTTGGAGAAGGATATTTTCTTCTCAATCAGAGTGGAACCGCGCTACCTAAGCGTCTCTGTCAGATTATTGACAGAGGCGTTTTTTTATTGTCTGACCAAGCCGCCTGCGCTTTTATTTTATCTAGCTCCGGCAGCTAGGCCCTCGAGGTCATAAGCTAAATGGTCCAGGAAGGCAAAAAACGCCATCCCGGCCCATTCATCTTATGCTTGTCGGGCCTGACCAAGCCGCCTGCGCTTTTATTTTATCCAGCTCCAGCGGCTAGAGGCTCGAGGTCATAAGTCAATCCCACCAAAAAGGCAAAGAACGCCTTTCCGGAGGGCTGGCCTTATGCTTGTCGCCTCTGGACGAAGCCCTTACGCTTTTCTGATTGTCCAATTTTTTTGAGAGAGGGGATCCGAATGTTTAAGTCATTTAGGGAAGATATAGAAGTAGTGTTTGATCAGGATCCGGCTGCGAGGAATTATCTCGAGGTCATCCTTACGTATTCGGGTCTTCATGCCATATGGGCCCACCGCATAGCCCATGCTTTTTTCAAAAGGAAATTCTTTTTTATCGCTCGCGTTATTTCACAGGTAAGCCGCTTTTTCACCGGGGTTGAGATTCACCCAGGGGCAAAGATCGGCCGCCGATTCTTCATTGATCATGGTATGGGAGTCGTGATTGGTGAAACGTGTGAAATCGGAGATAATGTTACGCTCTTTCAAGGGGTGACCCTTGGTGGAACAGGCAAAGAAAAAGGGAAGCGGCATCCTACGATTCAGGATAATGCCCTTATCGCCACGGGAGCGAAAGTATTAGGATCGATTGTAGTTGGGGAAAATTCTAAAGTAGGGGCTGGATCGGTCGTGCTGAAAGATGTTCCTCCCAACTCAACCGTCGTCGGGATTCCGGGGAAGGTCGTCATTCAGGATGGCGTCAAGATACAGAAGGATCTGAATCACTGTGACCTCCCGGATCCGATGAATGATCGTATGAAGCAACTGGAAATGGAATTGAACGAGGTAAAATCATTATTAAGGGAATACGAAGGAAGGAGTCGATCATATTGACGATTCGTTTATATAACACACTGACAAGAAAAAAAGAGGAATTCAAACCCCTGGAAGAGGGTAAAGTCAAAATGTATGTGTGCGGGCCGACGGTTTATAACTATATTCATATAGGAAATGCACGCCCGGCCATTGTCTTCGATACGGTGAGACGCTATTTGGAATACAGAGGCTTTGATGTTCACTTTGTATCTAATTTTACAGATGTAGATGATAAATTGATTCGGGCGGCAAAGGAGCTGGGAATGGATGTTCCGACGGTTGCCCAGCGCTTTATCCAGGCGTACTTTGAAGATACCGGAGCACTTGGGTGCAAGAAAGCGGATGTTCATCCGACTGTAACAGACAATATTGATGCCATCATTGATTTCATCTCTGCTCTTGTTGAAAAAGGGTTTGCTTACGAATCACAAGGCGACGTTTATTATCGTACAAGAAAGTTTGATGGCTACGGTAAGCTTTCTCATCAGCCGATCGATGAGCTTAAAGCAGGCGCCCGCATAGATGTAGGGGATAAAAAAGAAGATGCTCTTGATTTCGTATTATGGAAAGCAGCGAAAGAAGGGGAAATTTCTTGGGAAAGTCCTTGGGGTGAAGGCCGTCCCGGCTGGCATATTGAGTGCTCTGCCATGGCAAAGCGCTACTTGGGGGATACCATCGATATTCACGCCGGGGGCCAGGATTTAACCTTCCCTCATCACGAGAATGAAATCGCACAATCAGAAGCACTTACAGGTAAGCCATTCGCTAAGTACTGGATGCACAATGGATATATTAATATTGATAATGAGAAAATGTCTAAATCACTTGGGAATTTTGTATTGGTTCATGACATCATTAAAGAACAGGATCCACAAGTCCTTCGTTTCTTTATGCTATCTGTTCATTACCGTCATCCTATCAACTACAATTTAGAGCTTCTTCAAAATGCAGAGTCCGCTTTAGATAGAATTAAGACTGCTTATGAGAACTTGAAGCACCGTAAGGAATCGAGTACAGACTTAACGGATAACAACCGGGAATGGCTGGACAAAATCGCTGAGTTAAAAGCGCAGTTCATCTCTGAAATGGATGATGATTTTAACACAGCCAACGGAATTTCCGTATTATTCGAATTATCCAGGCAAGCCAATTATTATTTGATGGAGAAGAATACAGCTACAGAAGTAATTGATACGTTCTTAAGCCAATTCGAAGACTTCTTCTCTGTCCTGGGGCTAAGCCTTCAGGAAGCAGAACTGTTGGACGAGGAAGTGGAAGAACTGATCGAGAAACGCGTTCAGGCACGTAAAGATCGGAACTTCCGATTAGCAGATGAAATTCGTGACACGTTGAAAGAGATGAATATCATCCTGGAAGATACTCCTCAAGGCATTCGCTGGAAAAGAGGGTCTTAATGCTTCACGAGATAAATGAACAAATCGATGCGAAACAAATCAATGCACTTGCACTTGCTTATATGGGGGATGCTGTATATGAAACGTATGTACGGCAGCTCCTCTTAACAAAAGGAAAGATCAAACCGAATCAGCTGCACAGAGCAGCGACTAAGTATGTGTCAGCTAAAGCTCAAGCGGCTATTCTCAGAACGTTGTTCGATCAGGACGTCTTAACGGAAGAAGAGATTTCGATTGTCAAGCGCGGCCGGAATGCGAAATCCGGGACAACTCCAAAAAACACGGATGTACAAACGTATAAACACAGCACTGCTTTTGAGGCGCTTATTGGATATTTGTTTTTACTTAATCGTACAGAGCGATTAGAGGAACTGTTGAAGATTATATTTGAACAAGCCCAGGCAGGAAAGGAGGAGAAGAAATGAGTAAAGATTTTATCGGAGGAAGAAATCCGGTTTTGGAAGCATTGAAGTCAGGAAGGGATATTAATAAGATTTGGATTGCAGAAGGTTCTCAGAAAGGCTCCATCCAGCAAATTGTTGGACTTGCCAAGGAATCGAATGTGATGGTTCAATACGTCCCGAAGAAGAAGATAGAACAAATGGTAGCGGAAAATCATCAAGGGGTCGTGGCCTCTGTAGCTGCTTATCAGTATGCGGAAATCGATGATTTGTTTCATAGGGCCGAACAAAAAGGTGAAGATCCATTCATACTGATCCTGGATGAATTAGAGGATCCTCATAACCTGGGTTCGATCATGAGAACAGCGGATGCTGCTGGTGCCCATGGAATCATCATCCCGAAGAGGAGAGCAGTGGGGCTGACGTCAACGGTAGCGAAAGCATCAACGGGTGCCATTGAGCACATTCCGGTTGCACGTGTAACCAACCTTTCCAGAGCGGTTGATGAATTGAAAGAACGTGGTGTATGGGTGGCAGGAACGGATGCGAAAGGAAAGCAGGATTTTCGCCAATTGGATGGTACGCTGCCTATCGGCTTAATTATCGGTAGTGAAGGTAAAGGGATGAGCCGAATACTTAGAGATAAATGTGATTTCCTTGTTCAGTTGCCAATGGTCGGTCATGTAACATCATTAAACGCTTCGGTGGCAGCTAGTATTTTAATGTATGAGGTCTATCGTAAACGCCACCCGTTGGGAGAATAGAGAGACATGGATATTCTCCTTGTAGACGGCTATAACATAATCGGTGCCTGGTCAGAGCTGAATGAGTTGAAACATAAGGATTTGGCCGCAGCGAGAGATCGCCTTGTAGAACTAATGGCAGAATATCAAGGATATACCGGCTACCGGGTCATTGTCGTTTTTGATGCTTATTACGTTCAGGGAATTGCCCGTAAATATAGAAATTATAAGGTAGAAGTCATTTTCACGAAAGAAAATGAAACAGCGGACGAACGAATTGAAAAATTAGCCATTGAGTTAAGTAATATTAAAACTCAAATTCATGTAGCGACTTCTGATTTCACGGAGCAATGGGCGATCTTTGGCCAGGGAGCCCTCCGTAAATCAGCAAGGGAGCTTCTGACGGAAGTAAAAGTCATCGAAAAAAAAATTGAAAGAAAAGTACGGAATTCAAGTGATAAAAGGCCGGCTTCCAAGATCCAATTATCAGATGAAGTTGCTGAAATTTTCGAAAAATGGCGCCGCGGGGAACAATGAGAGGTTGACGATTGAATTTTCTGTAATGTATAATATTTCTATCTATTGTTTTGCGCGGGGGGATGTGTGTGAGCAATATCACCAGGACAGAAGCATTTGATAATCGATTAGAAGGCATGGATGATGAAGAGATAATAGAAGCCGTCCATCAGGGTCACAGCGAAGCGTTAGATTTTTTAATCAGGAAATATCGTAATTTTGTTAGAGCGAAAGCCCGCTCGTATTTCTTAATTGGAGCAGATAAGGAAGATATCGTCCAGGAGGGTATGATCGGATTATACAAAGCGATACGTGATTATAAGGAGGACAAGCTGACCTCTTTTAAAGCGTTTGCAGAGCTTTGTATCACAAGACAAATCATTACAGCCATTAAGACAGCCACGAGACAGAAGCATATACCGTTAAATTCGTATGTTTCATTGGATAAGCCCATTTATGATGACGAGTCAGACCGAACGCTCTTAGATGTTATTTCAGGTGCGAAAGTAATGGATCCGGAAGCGCTGATTATCAATCGTGAGGAATTCGATAATATGGAAGACAAGATGGCTCAGTTATTAAGTGATCTTGAGAGGAAAGTCCTGGCTCTTTATTTAGACGGGCAATCCTATCAGGAGATTTCTGAAGAGCTGAACCGCCATGTAAAATCCATTGACAATGCCTTGCAGCGAGTGAAGAGAAAGCTCGAACGATACTTGGAAGTTCGCGAAATAACGATGTAAAGTCATATTGACACAAATTGGTGGTCGTGTTATTTTTGATAGGACTTACTATGGATAGTATAGGTGGAATATATGACTACTAAATTAATACTTGCTTGTACGGTGTGTGGTTCCAGGAACTATAGTGTACCGGGTAATCGTAATCAAGCAGTTCGATTAGAATTAAAGAAATTCTGTAATACATGTAATGCTCACACCCTACACAAAGAAACAAAATAGTGGAGCACCAAGTCTTGCGTATTGATATTAGTTGGAGGTTACAAACGGATGTTTAAATTCTTTCGCAATGTTGCATCAGAAATGAGAAAGGTCAGCTGGCCTAAACGTAAAGAGTTAACACGCTATACGATTACCGTTATTACAACAGTGGTATTTGTTGCCCTTTTCTTTGCTGTCATTGACCTGGGCATCTCAGAACTTATGCGATTGATCATTGGTTCTAAGTAAGAGAAACATAGAATTAGTTGTATATATACCGTAAAAGCATGGTATAATGAATGTTAATAGAGTACATGACCTTAGAGCCCGTTATCTTTTTACGGGTTTTTTCATTTGGAGAAAAAGGCGAAAGAGTATTCTTAAATAGCGAGGAGGGACGGACGTTTAGTCCTATTAAATGGAGAAGAATTGGTATGTAGTTCATACTTATTCAGGATACGAGAATAAGGTTAAAGCAAACCTTGAGAAACGTGTTGAAACGATGGGGATGCAAGACAAAATCTTCCGCGTGATCGTACCTGAAGAAGAAGAAACAGATTTTAAGAACGGTAAGAAGAAAGTCGTTAAGAAGAAAGTATTCCCTGGTTACGTGATTGTTGAAATCGTCATGACGGATGATTCCTGGTATGTTGTACGTAATACACCTGGAGTTACCGGATTTGTCGGTTCATCTGGATCCGGATCAAAGCCTACTCCGTTACTGCCCGAAGAAGTAACGAATCTTCTGAAGCAAATGGGCATGACAGAGAAAAAGGTAGAGATCGACTTCGAATTAGGAGAAACAGTAAAAGTAAACGAAGGTCCGTTTGCGAACTTCACTGGTTCAATCGAAGAGATCGATAATGCGAAAGCAAAAGTGAAAGTCCATGTTAATATGTTTGGCAGAGATACCCCGGTAGAACTGGATTTCTCCCAAATTGATAAATTATAATGGAAAAGAACTTGAAATCATTCTGAAAAAATGGTACTATTTCATAAGTCAGTGCGTCTCCACAAAGAGATACTGAAACTAATAGACGTTCTTTATGTTGATAAAGACATTTTTTACATGAGTGGGAGGGTGAAAAACCCAATAACCACATCACGGACTTAAGGAGGTGTGTCTCGTGGCTAAAAAAGTTATCAAAATGGTTAAATTGCAGATTCCTGCCGGTAAAGCTAATCCAGCTCCACCAGTTGGTCCTGCACTAGGTCAAGCAGGTGTTAACATCATGGGATTCTGTAAGGAATTCAATGCTCGTACAGCAGATCAAGCTGGCTTAATCATTCCTGTTGAAATTACGGTATTTGAAGACCGTTCATTTACATTCATCACAAAAACTCCACCCGCTGCAGTTTTACTTAAGAAAGCAGCTGGTATCGAGTCTGGTTCAGGCGAACCAAACAGCAAGAAAGTGGCAACACTTAAACGCGACAAAGTACGTGAAATTGCTGAAACAAAAATGCCTGACTTAAATGCAGCTAGTGTTGAATCAGCTATGCGCATGGTAGAAGGAACTGCGCGCAGCATGGGTATCGTCATCGAAGACTAATCCCTGCTTCGTCAAAGGTCCTGTTGAACGAGGTTGCGATGATGAAATGTACGTTTCACTCGCAACCTTATTTCGTGGGAGGTTATTCCGCTAAAACCACATATAGGAGGAAATATAAAATGGCAAAAAAAGGTAAAAAGTTTCTTGAAGCTCAAAAGCTTGTAGATCGTACTACAGCTTACTCAGTTGAAGAAGCAATCGAACTAGTTAAGAAAACAAACTTCGCTAAGTTTGACGCAACGATTGAAGTAGCGTTCCGCTTAGGTGTAGATACTCGTAAAAACGACCAGCAAATCCGCGGAGCAGTTGTACTTCCACACGGAACTGGTAAAACTCAAAAGGTCCTTGTATTCGCTAAAGGCGATAAAGCAAAAGAAGCAGAAGCTGCTGGCGCTGATTTCGTAGGTGATGCAGAACTTATCAACAAAATCAACCAAGGTTGGTTCGAGTTCGACGTAATCGTAGCAACTCCGGACATGATGGGTGAAGTTGGTAAACTTGGTCGTGTATTAGGACCTAAAGGTTTAATGCCAAACCCTAAAACTGGAACAGTTACATTCGACGTAACGAAAGCTGTTAATGAAATCAAAGCAGGTAAAGTTGAATACCGTGCTGACAAATCAGGTAACGTTCATGTTCCTGTTGGAAAGATTTCATTCGACAACGACAAGCTTGTTGAAAACTTTGCTACAATGTATGAAACAATGCTTAAAGTTAAACCTGCTGCTGCAAAAGGAACTTACATGAAAAACGTTTCTGTAACTTCCACTATGGGACCTGGCGTTAAAGTCGATCCTTCATCTTTCGCAGTTAAGGCATAATTTGGTATTGACTTACTAGGGACTAGTGATTATAATTAGTTCTGTTGTTAAAAAACGAATACATTTGTACCGTAGACAGTAGGTGCTCGTTAAGAGCTTAATGCCCTGCCGAGGTAATTGCGATAAAATAACCGCTTATAGCGTGTTTGCAATGCCCTTATGTCTACCTTGATATAAGGGCATTTTTTATTGGATGACGGTATAAATGTTCATCAGTCAATCTACAGGAGGTGTAATGATGAGCAGCATTCTAGAACAAAAGAAACATATCGTTGGAGAAATCTCTGACAAGCTAAAAAACAGCGTATCTACAATCGTTGTAGATTACCGCGGTCTTGATGTTTCCGAAGTAACTGAGCTTCGTAAACAACTCCGTGAAGCTGGCATCGACTTCAAAGTGTACAAAAACACTATGGTACGTCGTGCGGCTGAAGAAGCTGGTCTTGAAGGGTTAAACGAATTCCTAACTGGTCCTAACGCAATCGCGTTCAGCAGTGAAGAAGTAGTTGCACCTGCAAAGATTCTTAACAGCTTTGCTAAAGAACACGAAGCGCTTGAAATCAAAGCGGGTGTCATCGAAGGAACAATCACTTCAGTTGAGGATGTTAAAGCAATCGCTGAACTTCCAAGCCGCGAAGGACTTCTTTCTATGCTACTCAGCGTGCTTCAAGCACCAATGCGCAACTTCGCATTGGCAACAAAAGCCGTTGCAGATCAAAAAGAAGAGCAAGGCGCGTAAGTTAAAGCAAGTCGTTTAAATAAAAATTAAGCACACATTACAAGGAGGAAATTTAAAATGAGTAAAGAGCAAATCATTGACGCGATTAAAGAAATGTCAGTTCTTGAATTAAATGATCTAGTTAAAGCAATCGAAGAAGAATTCGGAGTAACTGCTGCTGCACCTGTAGCTGTAGCTGCTGGTGGCGGAGAAGCTGCTGCAGAAAAAACTGAATTCGACGTAATCCTTGAGAGCGCTGGATCTCAAAAAATCAAAGTTATCAAAGTTGTTCGTGAAATCACAGGTCTTGGCCTTAAAGAAGCGAAAGAAGTTGTTGATAACACTCCAAAAGCTCTTAAAGAAGGTATTTCTAAAGAGGAAGCTGAAGAACTTAAAGCTAAACTTGAAGAAGTTGGAGCTGGCGTAGAAGTTAAGTAATGATTGTATAGATGAAAAGCTCGCTATATTTGGCGGGCTTTTTTCTTGTCTGGCTTCTAACGGAATATAAACATGGATGTTTATCGTCGGTTATCTTCAGTTCTGTTGGGAATGATGATTACTAGACGATTTGTAAGAATGGATGGAGATGATATAATGACCAATCACTATTATTCTCATAACCCTGATGTAGAGAGTAACCCCCAAACGATTACCTTCGAGTTGAGAGGGCATGCATTCCGTTTCAAAACGGATCAAGGTGTTTTCTCGAAGAAGGAAGTTGACTTTGGTTCAAGAGCTTTGATTGAAACGTTTGAATTGCCTGGCGTAACGGGTCCGTTACTGGATGTCGGTTGTGGGTATGGTCCAATCGGTTTGTCTTTAGCGAAAGAAAATGATGATCGTATCGTTCATATGATTGATGTAAATGAGAGAGCGTTGTCTTTAGCGAAAGAAAATGCTAGAGGGAATAAAGTTCAAAACGTGAGCATCTATCAAAGTGACCGATATACGAATGTCGTTGAAACGGAATTTGCGGCCGTATTAACGAACCCGCCGATAAGAGCAGGGAAAGAAACGGTTCATTCGATTCTTGAAAGTAGTTATGACTATCTGAAGGAAAATGGTGAATTGTGGGTCGTTATTCAGAAGAAACAAGGTGCTCCGTCTGCCATGGATAAAATGGAAGAATTGTTTTCAAATGTAGAAATTGTCGCTAGAAAAAAGGGATACTACATCTTGAAATCGGTAAAAGAAATCCGTTGACGTAGCTTTACTGCTATGATAACATTATAAAATGCAAAAATATTATTTTCCGGTATTATGTCCATATGTATACATATTGGATAAATTGGAAAAGATTATAAAATAATAGTTCGTCATTTGAAAATGAGGTTTTATCATTAAAACCCTTTTTCTTTTTGTCTTGTGTAGAGTAGCATTCCTACTTGAAGGCATATAGACACAACCAAAACGCTTGATTTGAGGGGTGAATCAGTTGACAGGTCAACTAGTTCAGTATGGACGACACCGCCAACGCAGAAGTTTTGCGCGTATCAGTGAAGTTTTAGAATTACCGAATTTAATCGAAATTCAAACTTCCTCGTATCAATGGTTTCTTGATGAGGGGTTAAGAGAAATGTTCCGTGACATTTCTCCGATTGAGGACTTCACTGGTAATCTCTCTTTGGAATTTATTGACTATAGTCTGGGAGAGCCAAAGTACTCGGTGGAAGAATCAAAGGAAAGAGATGTTACTTACTCTGCACCGCTTAGAGTGAAAGTCCGTCTTGTGAACAAGGAAACAGGAGAAGTGAAAGATCAAGACGTATTTATGGGTGACTTCCCATTAATGACAGACACAGGTACTTTTGTCATTAATGGTGCTGAGCGCGTTATCGTATCTCAGCTAGTACGTTCACCTAGTGTTTACTTTAGCGGAAAAGTAGATAAGAACGGAAAGAAAGGGTTTACTGCTACCGTTATACCAAACCGCGGAGCTTGGCTTGAGTATGAAACAGATGCGAAAGATGTTGTATATGTGCGAATTGATCGAACTCGCAAACTACCGGTAACGGTTCTTTTACGTGCCCTTGGGTTTGGCTCTGATCAAGAAATCATCGATTTGATCGGTGATAATGAGTACATTCGTAACACGCTCGAGAAAGACAACACGGAAGGTATCGACAAAGCATTGCTCGAGATTTACGAGCGTCTGCGTCCAGGAGAGCCTCCTACAGTAGAAAATGCTAAAAGTTTACTCGTTTCTCGTTTCTTTGATCCTAAGCGTTATGACTTAGCAAACGTTGGACGTTACAAAATGAACAAAAAGCTTCACATTAAGAACCGTTTATTCGGTCAAACTCTAGCAGAAACTCTAGCAGATCCGGAAACGGGTGAGATTCTGGCGGAGAAAGGCACGGTTCTTGATCGCCGCGCTCTGGATAAGGTTATTCCTTATTTAGAAAATGGCATCGGGTTTAAAAACTACCAACAGTCTGGTGGCGTGTTAGAAGAAGACGTCGTTCTTCAATCTATCAAAATCTATTCTCCTAACGAAGAGGGAGAATTTGAGATTAATGTCATCAGCAATGCGTATGTTGAAGAAGAGGTTAAGTACATTACACCTGCAGATATCATCTCTTCTATTTCTTACTTCTTTAACTTATTACATGGAGTAGGACTAACGGATGATATTGACCATTTAGGTAACCGTCGTTTACGTTCGGTGGGTGAATTGCTTCAAAACCAATTCCGTATCGGTTTATCACGTATGGAGCGTGTTGTTCGTGAAAGAATGTCCATTCAGGACACGAACACGATCACACCTCAGCAACTAATCAACATCCGTCCGGTAATCGCATCAATTAAAGAGTTCTTTGGAAGCTCTCAATTGTCTCAATTTATGGATCAAACGAATCCTCTTGCAGAATTAACGCACAAACGTCGTCTTTCTGCTTTAGGACCTGGTGGATTAACGCGTGAACGTGCAGGATTCGAAGTACGTGACGTACATTACTCCCACTATGGTCGTATGTGTCCGATTGAAACGCCTGAGGGACCAAACATCGGACTGATCAACTCACTTTCTTCATTTGCGAAAGTGAATAAATTCGGCTTTATCGAAACGCCGTATCGTCGTGTTGACCCTGATTCAGGGAAAGTAACCGATCGCATCGATTACTTGACGGCAGACGAAGAAGATAACTATGTAGTGGCACAAGCAAACGCGCGTCTTGGTGATGACGGAGCATTCCTTGATGAAGAAGTCATCGCTCGTTTCCGTGGAGAAAACACGGTTATCAAACGTGAACGTCTGGACTACATGGATGTATCTCCTAAACAAGTAGTATCAGCTGCGACAGCATGTATTCCTTTCTTGGAGAACGATGACTCTAACCGTGCTCTTATGGGAGCGAACATGCAGCGTCAAGCAGTTCCTTTAATGAATCCGGAATCACCGATTGTCGGAACGGGTATGGAACACGTATCTGCGAAAGACTCTGGTGCAGCTGTGATTTGTAAATATGAAGGTATTGTAGAAAAGGTTGAAGCGAAACAAGTTTGGGTACGTCGTGTGAAAGAAATCGACGGTCAAGAAGTAAAAGGTGACCTCGATAAATATCGTATGCAAAAATTCATCCGTTCTAACCAGGGTACATGTTACAACCAGCGTCCGATCGTAAGTGAAGGTGACCGCGTAGTTAAAGGAGAAATCCTTGCTGATGGTCCTTCAATGGAAAAAGGAGAACTTGCCTTAGGACGTAACGTAATGGTTGGATTCATGACTTGGGACGGTTACAACTATGAAGATGCGATCATCATGAGTGAACGTCTTGTAAAAGACGATGTATATACTTCAATTCATATTGAAGAATATGAGTCTGAATCCCGTGATACGAAATTAGGACCTGAAGAAATCACTCGTGATATTCCAAACGTTGGTGAAGATGCACTTCGCAATCTTGATGAGCGTGGAATCATCCGCATCGGTGCTGAAGTAAAAGATGGCGACTTACTTGTCGGTAAAGTAACGCCTAAGGGTGTAACGGAGTTGACTGCTGAAGAACGCCTGTTACATGCAATCTTCGGTGAGAAAGCTCGTGAGGTCCGGGATACATCTCTTCGTGTACCACATGGTGGGGGAGGAATCATCCTCGATGTCAAAGTCTTCAATCGTGAAGACGGCGATGAATTACCACCAGGTGTTAACCAGCTTGTACGTGTATACATCGTTCAGAAGCGTAAAATTTCTGAAGGTGACAAAATGGCTGGTCGTCACGGTAACAAAGGTGTTATCTCAAGAATCCTTCCTGAAGAAGACATGCCGTTCTTGCCGGACGGTACACCGATCGATATCATGTTGAACCCATTAGGGGTACCATCACGTATGAATATCGGACAGGTGCTTGAACTTCATTTAGGTATGGCAGCAAGATACCTTGGTGTACATGTCGCTTCACCGGTATTTGATGGAGCGCGTGAAGAAGACGTATGGGCAACCATCGAAGAAGCCGGTATGGCACGTGATGCGAAAACCGTTCTTTATGATGGTAGAACAGGTGAACCGTTTGATAACCGTGTATCAGTAGGGATCATGTATATGATCAAACTTGCTCACATGGTCGATGACAAACTTCACGCACGTTCAACAGGTCCTTATTCACTTGTTACGCAGCAACCGTTGGGTGGTAAAGCTCAATTCGGTGGACAGCGTTTCGGTGAAATGGAGGTATGGGCACTAGAAGCTTATGGTGCTGCTTACACTCTGCAAGAAATTCTGACGGTTAAGTCTGATGATGTTGTGGGTCGTGTGAAAACATACGAAGCCATTGTCAAAGGTGAAAACGTTCCTGAACCGGGAGTTCCGGAATCATTCAAGGTTCTGATCAAAGAACTTCAAAGTTTAGGTATGGATGTTAAGATCCTCTCTAGTAACGAAGAAGAAATTGAAATGCGTGACTTAGAGGACGAAGAAGAAGTACAACAAGCAGACACGCTAAATATCTCTGAATCTAATGCACAAGAATCACAGACAGTAGGGTCAAAAGAATAAATTTAGAGCAATTAGGGTTAGAGCCTGTAGATTAAAAGGGAGGTAGGCCCCTTGCTAGATGTAAATAATTTTGAGTATATGAAAATTGGTTTAGCTTCCCCCGATAAGATCCGTTCGTGGTCTTTCGGGGAGGTTAAAAAACCTGAAACGATTAACTATCGTACATTAAAACCTGAAAAAGACGGTTTGTTCTGTGAACGTATCTTCGGTCCTACGAAGGACTGGGAATGTCACTGTGGAAAATACAAGCGTGTCCGTTATAAAGGCGTCGTTTGTGACCGCTGTGGTGTTGAAGTAACAAAGGCTAAAGTTCGCCGTGAACGTATGGGTCACATTGAACTGGCTGCCCCTGTATCCCACATCTGGTACTTCAAAGGAATCCCAAGCCGTATGGGACTTGTTTTAGACATGTCTCCCCGCGCTTTGGAAGAAGTTATTTACTTCGCTTCCTATGTTGTAACAGAACCGGGTGACACGGCTCTGGAAAGAAAGCAACTTCTATCTGAGAAAGAGTACCGTGCGTATCGTGAGAAATACGGAGTTAAATTCCAAGCTGCAATGGGAGCTGAAGCGATTAAAAAGCTTCTGCAGGACATTGACCTAGATAAAGAAGCTGATTTCCTTAAAGAAGAACTGAAAACAGCTCAAGGTCAACGACGTACCCGTGCAATCAAACGTTTAGAAGTAGTGGAATCTTTCAGAAACTCAGGAAATGATCCGGATTGGATGATTCTTGATGTATTGCCTGTCATTCCTCCAGAGCTTCGCCCGATGGTTCAGCTTGACGGTGGACGCTTTGCAACTTCTGACTTAAATGATTTATATCGTCGTGTTATTAACCGTAATAACCGTTTGAAGCGTTTATTGGACCTTGGTGCTCCAAGTATCATCGTTCAAAACGAGAAGCGTATGCTTCAAGAAGCAGTCGACGCTTTAATTGATAATGGCCGCCGCGGCCGTCCAGTTACTGGACCAGGTAACCGTCCATTAAAATCCCTTTCACATATGCTTAAAGGGAAGCAAGGTCGTTTCCGTCAGAACCTTCTTGGTAAACGTGTTGACTATTCAGGCCGTTCTGTAATCGTCGTTGGACCTAACCTTAAGATGTATCAATGTGGTCTTCCTAAAGAAATGGCTCTTGAGTTATTCAAACCATTTGTTATGAAAGAACTTGTTGAAAAAGGATTGGCTCACAACATTAAGAGTGCAAAACGCAAGATCGAACGCGTTCAACCGGAAGTATGGGATGTATTAGAAGGGGTTATTAAAGAACATCCAGTTCTCTTAAACCGTGCACCTACTCTTCACAGACTTGGTATTCAAGCATTTGAACCAACTCTAGTCGAAGGTAGAGCGATCCGTCTTCACCCACTTGTATGTACTGCATACAACGCGGATTTTGATGGTGACCAAATGGCGGTTCACGTACCTCTATCTTCTGAAGCACAAGCTGAAGCACGCATGCTGATGCTTGCTGCCCAAAACATCCTTAATCCGAAAGACGGTAAGCCAGTTGTTACTCCGTCCCAGGATATGGTATTAGGTAACTATTACCTGACACTTGAACGTGAAAATGCTGTTGGTGAAGGTATGATCTTCAATGATGCAAATGAAGTCATTCTTGCATATCAAAATGGTTATGTTCACTTGCATACCCGTATTGCGATCCATGCCAGCACCATCAATAACAAAACGTTCACAGAAAAGCAAAATAAACAATTATTATTAACAACGGTAGGTAAAGTAATCTTTAACGAGATCTTACCTGATACATTCCCGTTCATTAACGAACCAACAAGAACGAACTTGGAAGTAGCTACTCCTGAGAACTACTTTGTTGATCCGTCAACGGACGTTAAAGAAGTATTCCAAAACCGTGAGTTAATCAACCCGTTCAAAAAAGGATTCTTAGGGAATATCATTGCGGAAGTATTCAAGAAGTTTGCTATCACAGAAACGTCCCGTATGCTTGATAAGATGAAAGACTTAGGATTCAAATACTCTACCAAAGCCGGTATTACGGTTGGTATCGCAGATATCGTCGTATTAGCGGAAAAAGAAGAAATCTTAATCGAAGCACAAAGTAAAGTAGACAACGTATTAAAACAATTTAAACGTGGTCTTATTACAGAAGATGAAAGATACGATCGTGTTATCTCAATCTGGAGTGCTGCGAAAGATACGATTCAAGGTAAATTAATGGCGACACTCGATAAACGCAACCCGATCTTCATGATGAGTGACTCAGGTGCCCGTGGTAACGCATCTAACTTTACTCAGCTTGCTGGTATGCGTGGACTGATGGCCAACCCGGCTGGTCGTATCATTGAGTTACCGATCAAATCAAGTTTCCGTGAAGGTTTAACGGTTCTTGAGTACTTTATCTCTACACATGGTGCCCGTAAAGGTCTTGCCGATACTGCACTGAAAACAGCTGACTCAGGTTACCTGACACGTCGTCTTGTTGATGTGGCCCAGGATGTAATCGTTCGTGAAGAAGACTGTGGAACAGACAGAGGCCTACTTGTAGGATCCATTAAAGAGGGTACAGAAATCATCGAGCCTCTTGAAGAACGTTTACTTGGTCGTTACTCACGTAAAACATTACGTCATCCTGAGACAGATGAAATCATCATCACAGAAAATCAGCTGATCACAGAAGACTTAGCTAAGACGATCATTGATGCTGGTGTCGAACATGTTTCGATCCGTTCTGCTTTCACATGTAACACTAGACATGGTGTATGTGAGAAATGTTACGGAACGAACCTGGCAACAGGACAAAAAGTCGAAGTAGGGGAAGCTGTGGGAATCATCGCTGCTCAATCCATCGGGGAACCGGGTACTCAGTTAACGATGCGTACGTTCCATACTGGTGGGGTTGCAGGAGACGATATCACTCAAGGTTTACCACGTATCCAAGAGATCTTCGAAGCGCGTAATCCTAAAGGTCAAGCCGTTATTTCTGAAATCGATGGTGTAATTACTTCCATTAGTGAAGGAAAAGATCGTCAGTACGAAATTACCGTTCAAGGTGATGTGGAAACGAGAAGTTACACAGCTCCTTACACAGCCCGCTTGAAATTCGCTGTGAATGATAAAGTAATACGCGGTCAGGAAATCACTGAAGGTTCAATCGATCCAAAAGAACTTCTTAAAGTGCGTGATGTGTCAGCCGTTCAAGAATACTTGCTGCGTGAGGTACAAAAAGTATACCGTATGCAAGGGGTTGAAATCGGCGACAAACACGTTGAGGTTATGGTTCGTCAAATGTTACGCAAGGTTCGTGTTATTGATGCTGGTGAATCAGAGGTACTACCTGGTACTCTTATGGACATCCATCAATTCAGAGATGCGAACGAAAAAGCTCTATTTGGCGGAAAACTTCCGGCAACAGGACGTCCTGTACTGCTCGGAATCACCAAAGCTTCACTTGAAACGGACTCCTTCCTATCAGCAGCATCGTTCCAGGAAACAACTCGTGTGTTAACGGACGCTGCCATTAAAGGAAAACGTGATGAGTTACTTGGATTGAAAGAAAATGTTATCATCGGTAAATTGGTTCCTGCCGGTACAGGTATGCAACGTTACCGCAAGGCAGAGCCGGTATTAGCAGAAGATACTAGTGAAGAAACAGTAACAGTAGAGTAATCTATTTAGGCTAACTCTTAGGCGTGTTTGATTGCTCAAACATAAGCTCTAAGAGTTAGCTTTTATAAATCTTTTAAATCTATGTTGACATAGAGATTTTAAGATGATAATATATTCAAGGTTGCTCCTATTAATAACCTGTTACTTTGGAGGATATGAAATGTCTTATGAAAAAGTAGCGCAGGCTAAAGAAATTATTGTAGGAACAAAGCAAGCAGTGAAAGCTCTAAAAACAGGTCATGTACTAGAGGTTGTTATTGCGGAGGATGCTGATCCCAAAGTTACAGCCAAAGTAGTTCAGGCCGCTATTGATCTTAAAGTACCGGTTAACAAAGTGGATTCCATGAAGAAACTTGGTAAATCGTGCGGAATAGATGTTGGAGCAGCAGCTGTTGCGATTATACAGTAAAATAGTTTTTGTAGAAGCTATCTGCAAAAACTTTACTTTTACCCAAAAAAGAACCACCTGGATGTGTGGGCTTACCAAATAAGAAGGGAGGAAAACAAAATGCCAACTATTAACCAATTAGTTCGCAAGCCTCGTCAGTCTAAATCAACTAAATCAAAGTCACCTGCACTTAACAAAGGTTATAACAGCTTTAAGAAAGTGCACACGAACTTGTCTTCTCCACAAAAACGTGGTGTATGTACTCGTGTTGGTACAATGACTCCAAAGAAACCGAACTCGGCGCTACGTAAATATGCTCGTGTTCGTTTAACAAATGGAATCGAGGTTACTGCTTACATTCCTGGTATCGGACATAACCTTCAAGAGCACAGTGTTGTTCTTATCCGTGGAGGACGTGTAAAGGATTTACCGGGGGTACGTTATCACATCGTACGTGGTGCGCTTGATACAGCTGGAGTTGAAGGCCGTATGCAAGGACGTTCTAAATACGGAACTAAGCGCCCTAAAGCCGCTAAAAAATAATAAAAAAATCATAAATTCATTTCTCGTTGAAAGGAGGAAATCACATGCCACGTAAAGGTCCTGTAGCAAAAAGAGACGTTTTACCTGATCCAATGTACAATTCAAAATTAGTTACTCGTTTAATCAACAAAATCATGATTGACGGTAAAAGAGGTAAAGCTCAAAAGAAACTATACGCTGCGTTTGATATCATTAGCGAGCGTTCAGGTAAAGATGCAATGGAAGTATTCGATGCAGCTCTAAAAAATATCATGCCGGTATTAGAAGTTAAAGCTCGTCGTGTTGGTGGTTCAAACTATCAAGTACCTGTAGAGGTGCGTCCAGAGCGTCGTACTACACTAGGTCTTCGTTGGTTAGTAAACTACTCTCGTCTTCGCGGTGAGAAGACAATGGAAGAGCGTTTAGCTAACGAAATCCTTGATGCAGCTAATAACACTGGAGCTTCTGTTAAGAAGCGTGAAGATACACACAAGATGGCTGAAGCGAACAAAGCGTTTGCTCACTATCGTTGGTAATCTGATCTTAAACAAACAAACCATTCTCATATAAGGAAGGAGAAAGACCGCATGCCTAGAGAGTTCTCCTTAGAAAACACTCGTAATATCGGTATCATGGCTCACATCGATGCTGGTAAAACAACTGCAACTGAGCGTATCCTATTTTATACAGGTCGTATCCATAAAATTGGAGAAACTCACGAAGGTGCTTCTCAAATGGACTGGATGGAGCAAGAGCAAGAACGTGGTATCACTATCACTTCTGCTGCGACAACAGCTCAATGGAAAGGCCATCGTATTAACATCATCGATACACCGGGACACGTAGACTTCACTGTTGAAGTTGAGCGTTCATTGCGTGTACTTGATGGTGCAGTTGCAGTACTTGATGCTCAATCTGGTGTTGAGCCTCAAACTGAAACTGTTTGGCGCCAAGCAACAACTTACGGGGTTCCCCGTGTTGTGTTCGTTAACAAAATGGACAAAATCGGTGCTGACTTCCTTTACTCTGTTGGGACACTTCATGAACGTCTACAAGCGAATGCGCATCCTATTCAGCTTCCAATCGGTGCTGAGGATGATTTCGAAGGTATCATCGACTTAGTTGAAATGAAAGCTTACTTCTATGAAGATGACCTTGGAACACGTGCAGAAGCTCGTGATATTCCTGAAGAGTACAAAGATCAAGCTGATGAATACCGCGGAAAGTTAATTGAAGCAGTTTCTGAACTTGATGAAGAGCTTATGATGAAGTACTTAGAAGGTGAAGAGCTTTCTAACGAAGAAATCAAAGCTGCTATCCGTGCGGCTACACTGACTGTTGAGTTCTACCCGGTAGTTTGTGGATCTGCATTTAAAAACAAAGGGGTTCAATTATTAATTGACTCAGTTATTGACTATCTTCCAGCACCAACAGATGTTGAAGATATCAAAGGTTTTGTTCCTGATACAGAAGAAGAAGTAACTCGTCCATCAGCTGACGATGCGCCATTCTCTGCATTAGCGTTCAAAGTTGCAACTGACCCTTATGTTGGTAAATTAACATTCTTCCGTGTGTACTCAGGAACATTAGATTCTGGTTCATACGTTAGAAACTCTTCTAAAGGTAAACGTGAGCGCGTAGGACGTATCCTGCAAATGCACGCTAACTCCCGTGAAGAAATCTCTACTGTTTACGCTGGAGACATTGCAGCGGCAGTTGGTCTGAAAGATACAAGTACTGGAGATACACTATGTGATGAAAAGAGTCTTGTTATTCTAGAATCAATGGTGTTCCCAGAGCCGGTTATCTCTCTATCTGTTGAGCCTAAATCAAAGGCCGACCAAGATAAAATGACTACTGCTCTACAAAAACTTCAAGAGGAAGATCCAACATTCCGTGCGCATACTGACCAGGAAACTGGACAGGTTATCATCGCAGGTATGGGTGAGCTTCACTTAGATATCATCGTTGACCGTATGAAACGTGAATTCAAAGTAGAAGCAAACGTAGGAGCTCCTCAAGTATCTTACCGTGAGACTTTCCGTGATACGGCTAAAGTTGAAGGTAAGTTCGCTCGTCAATCTGGTGGACGTGGACAATTCGGACACGTTTGGATCGAATTCTCACCTAACGAAGAAGGTAAAGGTTTCGAATTCGAGAACGGTATCGTCGGTGGTGTTGTTCCTCGTGAATACATCCCTGCAGTACAAGCCGGTCTATCTGATGCTTTAGAAAATGGTGTCTTAGCTGGTTTCCCACTTGTTGATGTTAAAGCAAGATTATTCGATGGTTCATACCATGACGTTGACTCCTCTGAGATGGCGTTCAAAATCGCTGCATCAATGGCACTTAAGAATGCTGCTTCTAAATGTAAGCCAGTTATCCTTGAGCCAATGATGAAGGTAGAGGTTGTTATCCCTGAGGAATACCTTGGAGATATCATGGGTGATGTAACTTCTCGTCGTGGACGCGTAGAAGGTATGGAAGCACGCGGTAACGCTCAAGTCGTTAAAGCGTTCGTACCACTATCTGAAATGTTTGGATATGCGACATCTCTTCGTTCTAACACACAAGGACGTGGAACATACTCCATGCACTTCGATCACTATGAAGAAGTACCTAAATCGATTTCTGAAGAAATCATCAAAAAAAATAAAGGTGAATAATTGATTTATTCGCTTTTATAAAGTATAAATACTAATGTAAGCAATAGTTGTGTCAGAGGTGGTTTTTTAGCTATCTCTGAGGCATCCAAAATATACTTATTTTCTTTAAAATCAAAGGAGGATTTTCAAATGGGTAAGGAAAAATTTGATCGTTCCAAGCAACATGCGAATATCGGTACAATCGGTCACGTTGACCACGGTAAAACAACTCTAACAGCTGCAATCACAACTACACTTCACAAGAAGTATGGTCGTGGAACTGCAATGGCATATGACCAAATTGACGGTGCTCCAGAAGAAAGAGAACGTGGAATCACAATCTCTACTGCGCACGTTGAGTATGAAACTGATACTCGTCACTATGCACACGTTGACTGCCCAGGACATGCTGACTATGTTAAAAACATGATCACTGGTGCTGCACAAATGGATGGTGGGATCCTAGTAGTTTCTGCTGCTGATGGCCCAATGCCACAAACTCGTGAGCACATCCTTCTTTCTCGTCAAGTAGGTGTTCCATACCTAGTTGTATTCATGAACAAATGTGACATGGTAGACGACGAAGAGCTACTTGAATTAGTAGAAATGGAAGTACGTGACCTTCTTTCTGAGTACGATTTCCCTGGCGATGACGTACCAGTAATCAAAGGTTCTGCTCTTAAAGCTCTTGAAGGAGAAGCTGAGTGGGAAGAAAAAATCTACGAACTTATGGAAGCTGTAGATAGCTACATCCCAACTCCAGAGCGTGACACTGAAAAGCCATTCATGATGCCTGTTGAGGATGTATTCTCAATCACAGGTCGTGGTACAGTTGCTACTGGTCGTGTTGAGCGTGGACAAGTTAAAGTTGGAGACACTATCGACATCATCGGTCTTTCTGAAGAGCCAAAATCTACTACTGTAACAGGTGTAGAAATGTTCCGTAAGCTTCTTGACTATGCTGAAGCTGGAGACAACATCGGTGCACTACTTCGTGGTGTAGCTCGTGAAGATATCCAACGTGGACAAGTACTTGCTAAGCCAGGTACAATCACTCCACACACAAAGTTCAAAGCAGAAGTTTATGTTCTTTCTAAAGAAGAGGGTGGACGTCACACTCCATTCTTCACTAACTACCGCCCACAGTTCTACTTCCGTACAACTGACGTAACTGGTATCTGTAACCTTCCTGAAGGTGTAGAAATGGTTATGCCTGGCGATAACATCGAAATGACTGTTGAGCTTATCGCTCCAATCGCTATCGAAGAAGGTACTAAGTTCTCTATCCGTGAGGGTGGACGTACTGTAGGTGCTGGAGTAGTAGCTACAATCACTGAGTAATCATTGATATCAAAAACAGATGGACATCATGTCCATCTGTTTTTTTGTTTAAAATAGCTATACCATTTAGACGTACTACAACGTTTTTGATAATGGGGCTGACGAGTTTCTTCTATATAGTATAGTACTTGTTCATTTATGTTGATCAACCTTCAGTAGATATTTTGAAAATGAAATATTTTGGCTTATGATACACACTTCATTTTATATATACTGCTTGATAAGTAATTGAAACACTAAGTTGATTGGAGCATCCCGGAGCGGAAATGGAAATCAACAAGCACTCACTCTTGAGAAAATATTATAAATCAGAGCTATATAAGAATGATTAATATTTCCCTTTGGATTAAAGTCCTTTAATCCACTAACATTGTTATATTTAATATTGTGAAAATACCACATAACCTTGAAAATACCACGGTTCGTTTGTATAATAAAGAAAGTGTGCAAAACATAAAGAATTTGTAAGAAACAGTTGCATCTTCTAGGTGTTTTAGTTATAATAGACAATGTTGGTCTTTGACTGCGATGAAACAGAAGGTTGCTGACACACACGGCCGCTTTGCCATGGCGAGTGTGTGGGAAATTTCTGTGGAGAATGTCTATTCAAAAATAGGCGATAAAGGAGGGAAAATAATGGCAAAACAAAAGATTCGTATCCGTTTAAAGGCTTATGATCACAGAATTCTTGATCAATCAGCTGAGAAAATTGTTGAAACAGCAAAACGTTCTGGTGCGGCGGTTTCTGGACCGATCCCACTACCGACTGAAAAGTCTGTTTACACAATCTTACGTGCTGTACACAAATACAAAGATTCTCGTGAGCAATTCGAAATGCGTACTCATAAACGCTTAATCGACATTGTAAACCCAACACCTCAAACAGTTGATGCGCTTATGCGTTTAGACTTACCATCAGGTGTAGATATCGAAATCAAACTTTAATTCATAAAAACCATAATTATTAGGAGGTGTGACTTATGACCAAAGGAATCTTAGGAAGAAAGATTGGTATGACTCAAGTTTTCGCTGAAAACGGTGATCTTATCCCTGTAACTGTTATCGAAGCTGCTCAAAACGTGGTACTTCAAAAGAAATCTATCGATGTTGATGGCTACGAAGCTATCCAAGTAGGTTTTGAAGACAAACGTGAAAAGCTTTCTAACAAACCAGAGAGAGGCCACGTTGCTAAAGCTGAAACTGCTCCTAAGCGCTTCATCCGTGAAATCCGCGGTGTAAACGTAGAAGAGTACGAAGTTGGTCAAGAAGTCAAAGTTGATATTTTCGCGGCAGGCGAAATCGTAGATGTAACAGGAGTTTCAAAAGGTAAAGGATTCCAAGGTGCTATCAAGCGTCATAACCAATCTCGCGGACCTATGTCCCATGGTTCTCGTTACCACCGTCGTCCTGGTTCAATGGGTCCTGTTGATCCAAACCGTGTATTCAAAGGTAAATTACTACCTGGACGTATGGGCGGAGAGCAAATTACAATTCAAAACCTTGAAATTGTAAAAGTTGATGCAGATCGTAACCTTATCTTAGTTAAAGGTAATGTACCTGGACCTAAGAAACAACTGATCAAAGTAAAATCAGCTATTAAAGCAAACTAATAGAACTTTTCAAGAAAGGAGGAAACAAGAATGCCGAAAGTAGCATTATTTAACCAAAGCGGTTCTAAAGTTGGTGATATCGAACTTAATGACACTGTTTTTGGTATCGAACCAAACAAACATGTAATGTTTGAAGCAGTATTGATGCAAAGAGCTTCTTTACGTCAAGGGAATCACAAAGTAAAAAATCGTTCTGAAGTACGTGGCGGTGGGCGTAAGCCTTGGCGTCAAAAAGGAACTGGCCGTGCTCGTCAAGGGTCAATCCGTTCTCCACAATGGCGCGGTGGTGGTACTGTATTTGGACCAGTTCCACGCAGCTACAGCTACAAACTTCCTAAGAAGGTCCGTCGCTTAGCGATCAAATCTGCTCTTTCTTCTAAAGTAGTAGAAGAAAACATCTTAGTATTAGAAGCATTATCATTCGATGCTCCTAAAACAAAAGAATTTGCTAACGTTCTTAAAGGTCTATCTGTTGATTCTAAAACATTAGTAATCACTGATGGCATCGACGAAAACGTAGCACTTTCTGCTCGTAACATCCCTGGTGTAACTGTTGTTCCTGCTGGTGGAATTAGCGTTCTGGATGTATTAGGACACGACAAACTAGTGATCACTAAATCAGCTGTTGAAAAAGTAGAGGAGGTGCTTGCATAATGGATGTACGTGAAATCATTAAGCGCCCCGTAATTACAGAGGCTTCAACTGATCTTATGTCTGAGAAAAAGTATACTTTCGAAGTTGATACTAGAGCTAACAAAACTCAAGTAAAAGACGCTGTTGAAGAAATCTTTGACGTGAAAGTAGATAAAGTTAACATCATGAACTACAAAGGTAAGTTCAAACGTATGGGTAAACACGCTGGTTACACTAACAAGCGTCGTAAAGCAATCGTTAAGCTTACTGCTGATAGTAAAGAAATCGAATTCTTTGAAGTATAAAATTCTTTAATTAAGAAGAGGAGGGAAAAACATGGCGATTAAAAAGTATAAACCTACCTCTAATGGTCGTCGCGGCATGACTAGTTCTGATTTCGCTGAAATCACTACAGATTCTCCGGAAAAGTCACTTTTAGCACCCCTACACAAAAAGGGTGGCCGTAACAACCAAGGTAAGTTAACAGTTCGTCATCAAGGTGGCGGTCATAAGCGCCAATACCGTATCATCGATTTCAAACGTGAAAAAGATGGTATACCTGGACGCGTTGCTACGATCGAATACGATCCAAACCGCTCAGCAAACATTGCACTAATTAACTACGCTGATGGGGAAAAACGTTACATTCTTGCACCGAAAACAATCGAAGTAGGTATGGAAGTAATGTCTGGACCTGAAGCAGATATTAAAGTGGGTAACGCATTACCACTTATCAACATCCCAGTTGGTACAATCGTACACAATATCGAACTTAAACCAGGTAAGGGTGGCCAGTTAGTACGTTCTGCTGGAACATCTGCTCAAGTACTTGGTAAAGAAGGTAAATATGTACTTGTACGTCTTAACTCTGGTGAAACTCGTATGATTCTTTCTGCTTGTCGTGCTACTGTAGGTCAAGTTGGAAATGAACAACACGAACTTATCAACATTGGTAAAGCCGGACGTTCTCGTTGGTTAGGTAAACGCCCAACAGTTCGTGGTTCTGTAATGAACCCTAACGATCACCCACACGGTGGTGGTGAAGGACGCGCTCCAATCGGACGTAAATCACCAATGTCTCCATGGGGTAAACCTACTCTTGGATACAAGACACGTAAGAAAAACAACAAATCTGATAAATTTATTGTGCGTCGTCGCAAAAAATAACGGGATTGTACTACGGTTCCTGAAAAGAGCCGTAGATCAATCACGAAGGGAGGTTCAAACATGGGTCGTAGCTTAAAAAAAGGACCTTTTGTTGATGATCATTTAATGAGTAAGGTTGAGAAATTGAACGAAACTGAAGGCAAACAAGTTGTTAAAACTTGGTCTCGTCGCTCAACGATCTTCCCAGCATTCATCGGTCACACTATCGCAGTTTACGATGGTCGTAAACATGTACCTGTATACGTCACTGAAGACATGGTAGGACACAAGCTTGGTGAATTCGCACCATCTCGTACTTACAAAGGTCATGCAAGTGATGATAAGAAAACAAGACGCTAATTGAGAGGAGGGTATCCTAATGCAAGCAAAAGCTGTTGCAAGAACAGTACGTATTGCTCCTCGTAAAGTACGTTTAGTCGTTGATCTAATCCGAGGTAAGCAAGTTGGAGAAGCGGTTGCTATCTTAAAGCATACACCTAAAGCTGCTTCACCAGTAATCGAAAAAGTACTTAAGTCTGCTATTGCGAACGCAGAGCACAACTTTGACATGGATATTAATAGCCTAGTGGTAACTGAGGCTTATGTAAATGAAGGACCAACACTTAAACGTTTCCGTCCTCGTGCGATGGGACGTGCAAGTCAAATTAACAAACGTACAAGTCACATTACACTTGTCGTATCAGAAAAGAAGGAGGGATAAGCTGTGGGTCAAAAAGTACATCCGGTCGGACTTCGTGTCGGTATAATCCGTGATTGGGAATCTAAATGGTACGCAGATAAAGATTACGCTAATCTATTACACGAAGACATTAAAGTACGTGAATATATTGCAAAACGTTTAGTAGACGCTTCTGTTTCTAAAGTAGAAATCGAGCGCGCTGCAAATCGTATTAACATTACTGTTCATACAGCTAAGCCTGGTATGGTTATCGGTAAAGGTGGTACAGAAGTTGAAGCTCTTCGTAAAGCACTTAACGAACTTACTTCAAAACGTGTACACATCAACATCGTTGAAATCAAAAGAGCTGACGTTGATGCTAAACTAGTAGCAGAAAACATCGCTCGTCAATTAGAAAACCGTGTTTCTTTCCGTCGTGCTCAAAAGCAATCAATCCAACGTGCTATGCGTGCTGGAGCAAAAGGAATCAAAACACAAGTATCTGGTCGTTTAGGCGGAGCAGATATCGCTCGTGCAGAACATTACAGTGAAGGTACTGTTCCACTTCATACACTACGCGCTGACATTGACTATGCTCATGCAGAAGCTGACACAACTTATGGTAAGCTTGGCGTTAAAGTATGGATCTACCGTGGAGAAGTTCTTCCTACAAGAAAGAAATCTGAGGAAGGAGGCAAATAATTATGTTATTACCTAAACGCGTTAAACATCGTCGCGAACACCGCGGAAAAATGCGTGGACGTGCTAAAGGCGGTCAAGAGGTAGCGTTCGGTGAATACGGTTTACAAGCAGTGGAAGCTTCTTGGATCACAAACCGTCAAATCGAGGCAGCTCGTATCGCTATGACTCGTTACATGAAACGTGGCGGTAAAGTATGGATTAAAATCTTCCCTCATAAACCTTACACTGCAAAACCTTTAGAAGTACGTATGGGTTCAGGTAAAGGTGCTCCAGAAGGTTGGGTAGCAGTAGTTAAGCCTGGAAAAATCATGTTTGAAATCGCTGGTGTGTCTGAAGAGGTAGCTCGTGAAGCACTTCGTCTAGCATCACACAAACTTCCAATCAAAACGAAGTTTGTAAAACGTGAGGAAATTGGTGGTGAATCAAATGAAAACTAATGAAATTCGTGACCTAACCACTGCTGAAATTGAACAAAAAGTAAAAACTCTAAAAGAAGAGTTATTTAACCTTCGCTTCCAACTTGCGACTGGGCAATTAGAAAATACAGCTCGCATCCGTGAAGTCCGCAAAGGGATCGCTCGTATGAAAACTGTAATCCGTGAAAGAGAGATCGGGGTTAACAATCGATAAATGAGAGGAGGTTTGCTTAAATGAGTGACCGCAACCAACGTAAGGTATACACTGGCCGTGTTGTTTCCGACAAAATGGATAAAACAGTAACGGTTATGGTAGAAACTTATAAAAAGCATTCTCTATACGGCAAGCGCGTTAAGTACTCTAAGAAGTTTAAAACTCATGATGAGAACAACGAAGCAAAAGTAGGCGATATCGTACGTATCATGGAGACTCGTCCACTATCTGCTACAAAACGTTTCCGTTTAGTAGAAGTTGTTGAAAAAGCAGTTATTATCTAATATATTTGTTCGGATATTTTATATTCCGAAGGGAGGTTACCTACATGATTCAACAAGAATCACGTTTAAAAGTTGCTGACAACTCTGGTGCTCGTGAAGTATTAACTATCAAGGTGCTTGGTGGTTCTGGACGCAAAACAGCTAACATCGGTGATGTTATCGTGTGTACAGTAAAACAAGCAACACCAGGTGGCGTTGTTAAAAAAGGTGACGTAGTAAAAGCGGTTGTTGTACGTACTAAATCTGGTGTACGTCGTCAAGACGGTACTTACATTAAGTTCGACGAGAACGCTTGTGTAATTATCCGTGACGATAAGGGACCACGTGGAACTCGTATCTTCGGACCTGTTGCTCGCGAACTACGTGACAGCAACTTTATGAAAATTGTATCTTTAGCTCCAGAAGTTCTTTAATAGATATTTAGCATTGGGCCATTCAAGGAGGTGCGATGAAATGCATGTAAAAAAAGGCGATAAAGTAATGGTCATTACTGGGAAAGATAAAGGCAAAACAGGTGTTGTTCTTGCTTCATTCCCTAAGAAAGACCGAGTGCTAGTTGAAGGAATCAACGTTGTAAAAAAACACGCTAAGCCTTCACAGATGAACCCGCAAGGCGGAATCATCAGCCAAGAAGCATCTATCCATGTATCAAATGTTATGCTTCTAGATCCGAAATCTAACGAGCCAACTCGTGTAGGTTATAAGACAGAAGACGGCAAAAAAGTACGTGTAGCAAAAAAATCAGGTGAAGTTCTAGATAAATAGTACGATTAAGAAGGGAGGTATTCTGAATGAACCGCCTAAAAGAAAAATTTCAACAAGAAATCAGTCCAGCTCTAGTGAGCAAATTCAATTACAAATCAGTAATGGAAGTACCTAAAGTTGAAAAGATCGTTGTCAACATGGGTATCGGTGAAGCTGTTCAAAATTCAAAAGCTCTTGATGTAGCTGTTGATGAGTTGACTCAAATCACTGGTCAAAAGCCAGTTGTAACGAAAGCTAAAAAATCTATCGCAGGCTTCCGTCTTCGTGAAGGTATGCCTATCGGTGCAAAAGTTACTCTTCGTGGAGAGCGTATGTACCAATTCTTAGATAAATTAATTTCTGTTTCACTTCCACGTGTACGTGACTTCCGTGGTGTTTCTAAAAAAGCATTCGACGGTCGCGGTAACTACACATTAGGAGTTAAAGAGCAATTGATTTTCCCTGAGATTGACTATGATAAAGTGTCTAAAGTACGTGGTATGGATATCGTAATCGTAACAACTGCGAACACAGACGAAGAAGCTCGTGAATTATTGACACAAATCGGAATGCCATTCCAAAAGTAATCGCTATATAAGGGAGGCGAAAATGTGGCTAAAAAATCTATGATTGCGAAACAAAAACGCACGCCAAAGCATAATGTTCAAGCGTACACACGTTGCGAACGTTGCGGACGTCCTCATTCAGTTATCCGTAAATTCAAGCTTTGCCGTATTTGTTTCCGTGAACTTGCATACAAGGGTCAGATTCCTGGCGTTAAGAAAGCTAGTTGGTAATACCCTATATTGGGAAGGAGGTAAATTATTATGACAATGACAGATCCAATTGCAGATTTGCTTACTCGCATCCGTAATGCGAACATGGTTCGTCACGAAAGATTAGAAGTTCCTGCTTCTAACATCAAGAAAGAAATTGCAGAAATCCTTAAACGTGAAGGTTTCGTACGTGACGTAGAATATGTAGAAGATAACAAGCAAGGAGTTATCCGCATTTTCTTAAAATATGGAGCAAACAACGAACGTGTAATTACTGGATTAAAGCGTATCTCTAAACCTGGTTTACGTGTATATGCAAAATCTACAGAAGTACCTAGAGTATTAAACGGTTTAGGTATCGCACTTGTTTCTACTTCTACAGGTGTTTTAACTGATAAAGAAGCTCGTGCTCAACAAGTAGGCGGAGAAGTACTAGCTTACGTTTGGTAATATTTTTTATATGAATGGAGGTGCAACAGGATGTCACGTGTAGGAAAACTACCAATCGAAATTCCATCTGACGTTACTCTAACAGTAGGTGAAGATAACACTGTAACTGTAAAAGGACCTAAAGGGGAACTTTCTCGTACATTCAATTCTGATATTAAAGTTGAATTGGAAGGAAACGTAGCAACAGTTACTCGCCCTTCTGATGCAAAAGAACACCGCGCGTTACACGGTACAACTCGTGCCCTAATCGCAAACATGGTTGAAGGTGTATCTAAAGGATTCCAAAGAAATCTTGAGCTAGTCGGTGTAGGTTACCGTGCTCAAAAACAAGGTACTAAGCTTGTACTTAACGTTGGTTACTCTCACCCAGTTGAGATCGAACCAGAACAAGGTATCGAGATCGAAGTACCGGCAAACACAAAGATATCTATTAAAGGTATCGATAAAGAACGTGTTGGAGCATTAGCTGCAAACATTCGTGCTGTACGCTCTCCTGAGCCTTACAAAGGAAAAGGTATTCGCTACGAAGGTGAATATGTTCGTCGTAAAGAAGGTAAAACAGGTAAATAATGCCGCGTAGGCAAAAGAAAGGAGTGACCGTAGGTGATTACTAAGCCAGATAAGAACAAAACACGTAAGAAGAGACATGCTCGTGTCCGTTCAAAAATTACTGGAACTGAAACTCGTCCTCGTTTGAACGTTTTCCGTTCTAACAAAAATATCTACGCTCAACTTATCGATGACGTGAACGGTGTTACTCTAGTAAGTGCATCTTCTCAAGATAAAGATTTCGATCTAGACTCAGCCGCTACTATCGATGCAGCAGCAAAAGTTGGAGAACTAGTTGCGAAACGTGCAGTAGATAAAGGAATGAAATCCGTGGTATTTGACCGTGGAGGATATTTATATCATGGCCGTATCAAGGCTTTAGCTGAAGCAGCTCGTGAAAACGGCTTAGAATTTTAATAAAAAAAGGAGGGACAATCCAGATGCGTCGTATTGATCCAAGTAAACTAGAATTTGAAGAACGCGTAGTTACAATCAATCGTGTTGCGAAAGTTGTTAAAGGTGGACGTCGTTTCCGTTTCGCTGCTCTTGTAGTAGTAGGCGACAAAAACGGTCACGTTGGTTTCGGAACTGGTAAAGCTCAGGAAGTACCTGATGCAATCCGTAAAGCGATTGAAGATGCGAAGAAAAATCTAATTGAAGTTCCTATGGTTGATGGTACTACACCTCACCTAGTAACTGGACGATTTGGTGCTGGTCAAATTCTGATCAAACCTGCTTCTGCGGGTACAGGAATTATCGCCGGTGGACCTGTTCGTGCCGTACTTGAATTAGCTGGTGTTCAAGATATCCTATCTAAATCTTTAGGATCTAACACTCCAATTAACATGGTTCGCGCTACTATCGAAGGTTTAAAACAATTAAAGCGTGCTGAAGACGTTGCAAAATTACGTGGTAAATCAGTAGAAGAGATATTAGGATAAGGGAGGGATAACGATGGCTAACAAACTAGAAATTACCCTCACTCGCAGTACAATTGGTCGTCCACAAGATCAACGTAAAACTGTTGAAGCTTTAGGACTTCGCAAAATGCATCAAACAGTTGAACAACAAGATAATGCTGCTATCCGCGGTATGATCAATAAAGTTGCTCACCTTGTAACGGTTACAGAAAAATAATCGATTTCTTTCGAAAAAAAGGAGGTGCCGACATGAAATTACATGAGTTAAAGCCTACAGAAGGTTCACGTAAGGTCCGCAATCGTGTAGGACGTGGTATTGGTTCAGGTAATGGAAAGACTTCTGGTAAAGGTCATAAAGGACAAAACGCTCGTTCAGGTGGCGGAACTCGTCCTGGCTTTGAGGGTGGTCAAACACCATTATTCCAACGTCTACCAAAACGTGGATTCACGAACATCAATCGTAAAGAATATGCAATCGTCAACCTTGACGCATTGAATCGCTTCGAAGATGGTACAGAAGTTACTCCAGCTCTACTAGTAGAAACTGGCGTAGTGAGTAACGAAAAAGCGGGAATTAAGATTCTTGGTAAAGGTTCAATCGAGAAAAAGCTTACAGTAAAAGCACAAAAATTCTCAACCACTGCTAAAGAAGCTATCGAAGCTGCTGGCGGTACATCCGAGGTGATCTAATGTTTCAAACTATCTCCAATTTTATGCGCGTGGGTGATATAAGAAATAAAATTATTTTCACCCTTCTAATGTTAATAGTCTTTCGTCTTGGTACCTTCATTCCGGTGCCAAACGTAGACGCTAATGTATTGAAAATGCAAGACCAGGCAGGAATTCTCGGATTCCTGAATACATTTGGTGGCGGTGCACTGCAAAACTTCTCCATCTTTGCGATGGGAATTATGCCTTACATTACTGCTTCTATCATCGTACAACTCCTGCAAATGGATGTTGTGCCGAAGTTTACAGAGTGGTCTAAGCAAGGTGAAGTCGGACGCCGAAAATTAGCTCAGTTCACACGTTATTTCACCATCGTTCTCGGATTCATCCAAGCTTTAGGTATGTCCTATGGCTTCAATAGAATATATGGTGGAATGCTTATCCAAAGCCCGGGAGTTAGTACGTACCTACTAATAGCGTTAGTTCTAACAGCTGGTACGGCTTTTCTTATGTGGTTGGGTGAACAAATCACGGCTAAAGGTGTAGGGAATGGTATTTCGATCCTGATCTTTGCAGGTATTGTTGCTGCTATCCCTAACACAGTAAACCAAATCTATGCTCAACAAATTGAAGGGGCAGGCGAACAGCTCTTCCTTCGAATTGTGGTTCTTGCACTTCTTGTTTTAGCAGTTATTGCAATCGTGGTTGGTGTCGTGTTTATTCAACAAGCACTTCGTAAGATTCCGATTCAATATGCAAAACGTTTAGTGGGGCGTAGTCCGGTTGGTGGACAATCAACACATCTACCGTTAAAGGTAAATGCTGCGGGTGTTATTCCAGTTATCTTTGCGATTTCTTTCATAATCACGCCACAGACCATTTCATCTTTCTTCGGAGAAAACGATGTGACAAGTACTATTCAGTACATCTTTGATTACACTAAACCAGTTGGTATGATCATCTATGTAGCTCTGATCGTTGCCTTTACGTATTTCTATGCTTTCATTCAAGTGAATCCAGAACAAATGGCTGAAAACTTGAAGAAGCAAGGTGGATATATCCCTGGTATTCGTCCAGGTAAAACCACACAAGAGTATCTCACTCGCGTTCTGTATCGTCTAACATTTGTTGGGGCAATCTTCTTAGCTGTCATCTCTATACTTCCTGTTTTCTTCATTAACTTTGCGGGATTACCTCCTGCAGCTCAAATCGGTGGAACAAGCTTACTCATCGTAGTAGGTGTTGCACTTGAGACAATGAAGCAACTGGAAGCACAGTTAGTGAAACGTCACTACAAAGGATTTATTAAATAAGAGGGTTTTCGGGAACATTTTGTTCCTGAAGCCATTTTATAGACAATTAGGGGGAGTTCGAGAGTGAATATAGTTCTTATGGGCTTACCAGGCGCAGGAAAAGGCACTCAAGCTGAAAAGATCGTAGATAAATATGGTATCCCCCATATCTCTACTGGCGATATGTTCCGTGCAGCTATTAAAGGCGGTACTGAACTAGGCTTGAAGGCTAAATCATTCATGGATAATGGCGATCTTGTTCCTGATGAAGTGACAATCGGTATCGTTCGTGAACGTTTAAGCAAAGAGGACTGTGAAAAAGGCTTCTTACTGGATGGGTTTCCAAGAACGGTTGCTCAGGCAGAAGCACTTGAAAACATCCTGGCTGATCTTGGTAAAAAAATGAATTATGTCATTAATATAAATGTAGATAAGGACATCCTGATGGAGCGCTTGACAGGTCGCAGGATCTGTAAAGAGTGCGGCGCTACTTATCATCTTGTCTTTAATCCGCCAACAGAAGAGGGCGTTTGTGATCGCTGCGGCGGTGAGTTATATCAACGCGCAGATGATAACGAAGAAACGGTTCAAAACCGTTTAGACGTAAACATCAAGCAAACTCAACCACTATTGGCTTACTACGAAGATAAAGGCTATCTGAAAAACATTGACGGTCAACAAGACATCCATAGAGTGTTTGATGACATTGATGAACTACTTGGAGGCCTTTCATAATGATCATTTCTAAAACTCCGAGGGAGATTGAGATTATGCGGCAAGCTGGAAAGATTGTGGCATTAACTCATGCGGAATTGCAAAAGCATATTTCTCCGGGAATATCGACGAAAGAATTGGATGCAATTGCTGAAAAATTCATTCGTAAACATGATGCAATTCCATCTTTTAAAGGGTATAATGGGTTTCGTGGCAGCATCTGTGCATCCGTCAACAATGAGTTGGTTCATGGAATTCCAGGCGATCGGGTATTGAAGGATGGCGATATTATCAGCATCGATATCGGTGCTAAGTATAACGGTTATCACGGTGACTCAGCTTGGACATATCCAGTTGGAACAATAGATGATGAAACCCAGAAGCTTCTGGATGTTACGGAAGAATCATTATTTCTGGGACTTAAGGAAGCTAAACCAGGCGAGCGTCTGTCGAATATCTCTCATAGTATACAAACATTTGTTGAGGCTAATGGCTTTTCTATCGTTCGAGAGTATGTGGGACACGGAGTTGGTCAAGACTTACATGAGGACCCGCAAATTCCTCATTATGGACCACCCAACAAAGGCCCTCGTTTAAAGCCTGGCATGGTACTGGCTATTGAACCTATGGTTAATGCAGGAAGTCGATATGTTAGAACGTTATCAGATAACTGGACAGTCGTCACAGTAGATGATAAAATGTGTGCGCACTTTGAACACACCATTGCAATTACTGAAGACGGCTATGAGATATTGACGAAAGCCTAAGTGAAGGTGATTGGATTGATCGAGTCAGATTCGACGATTCCGAGGATAGGCCAGATTGTTCAAACCCTTAAAGGGAGAGAAACAGGAAGCTACTCGGTCGTTGTTCAGCAATTGGATGAACGTTTTGTACTCATAGCAGATGGAGATCGAAGAAAGTTTGATCGCGCCAAGCGAAAGAACATCGCTCATCTTCACTTGTGTGACTATGTTTCTCCAGAAGTTCAAAACAGTATTATAGAAACAGGAAGAGTTACGAACGGTAAACTGCGTTATGCTGTTTCAAAGTTTGTTAACGAAGTTTTAAATGATGAGAAGAAGGGAGACATGTTCGATGGCTAAGGATGATGTAATTGAAGTTGAAGGTAAGGTCGCCGAGACTTTGCCCAATGCGATGTTTAAGGTAGAATTAGAAAATGGTCATACAGTACTGGCACATGTTTCAGGAAAGATCCGTATGCATTTCATTCGTATCCTACCTGGTGACAAGGTAACAGTAGAATTATCACCGTATGACTTAACTCGTGGTAGAATCACTTATCGTTATAAATAATCTATTGCACTCCGTACTATTAAGGAGGTTAGAATAAGATGAAAGTTAGACCATCTGTTAAGCCAATCTGCGAAAAATGTAAAGTTATTCGTAGAAAAGGTAAAGTCATGGTTATCTGTGAAAACCCTAAACACAAACAAAAACAAGGCTAATCTTAAAGGAGGTGCGCTATCACTATGGCACGTATTGCTGGTGTAGACATTCCACGTGACAAACGTGTTGTCATTTCATTAACATACATCTACGGTATTGGTAAAAATACTGCAGCGAAAATCTTATCTGAAGCTGGTGTATCTGAGGATACTCGCGTTCGCGATCTAACTGACGACGAACTAGGAAAGATTCGTGATATCGTTGATAAATTAAAAGTAGAAGGTGATCTTCGTCGTGAAGTATCACTAAACATCAAACGTCTTATGGAAATCGGTTCATACCGCGGTCTTCGTCACCGTCGTGGACTACCTGTTCGTGGACAACATACGAAGAACAATGCTCGTACACGTAAAGGTCCTCGTAAGACTGTAGCTAATAAGAAAAAATAATAGGTAAAGGAGGTTACTTCTTAGTATGGCACGTAAAACAAACACTCGTAAACGTCGTGTGAAAAAGAATATCGAAGCTGGTATTGCACACATTCGTTCTACATTCAATAACACAATCGTAACTATTACTGATGTTCACGGAAATGCTGTTGCTTGGTCAAGTGCAGGTTCACTAGGATTCAGAGGTTCTCGTAAATCCACTCCATTCGCAGCGCAAATGGCAGCTGAAACTGCAGCGAAAGCTTCTCAAGAACATGGTTTAAAAACTCTTGAAGTAACAGTTAAAGGTCCTGGTGCTGGTCGTGAAGCAGCTATCCGTGCTCTTCAAGCAGCAGGTCTAGAAGTTACTGCAATCAGAGACGTTACTCCAGTTCCTCATAATGGATGCCGTCCACCAAAACGTCGCCGCGTTTAATTTTTCTGTATAAATTTTGTATCGTTGTCTATAATGGGATATGATACAAGATACGTTCATTCAGAAAAGTAACCAGTTGTTGGTGCACAATAGGGAACGTAAACATGGGGAATTTCGGACTTTAACTTATTTAGCCCGGAGTTTCGACGTTTTGAAGGAGGGTAAATATTAATGATCGAAATTGAAAAGCCAAAAATTGAAACGGTTGAGATCAGCGATGATGCCACATATGGAAAGTTCGTCGTAGAACCACTTGAGCGTGGATATGGTACAACTTTGGGTAACTCCTTACGTCGTATCCTACTATCGTCACTCCCAGGTGCTGCTGTCACATCTATTCAAATAGATGGAGTACTGCATGAATTTTCAACAATTGAAGGCGTCGTAGAGGATGTCACATCCATCATTTTGAATATCAAGAAGTTAGCGTTAAAGATCTACTCTGATGAAGAAAAAACGCTAGAAATTGATGTACAGGGCGAAGGAGTTGTAACGGCTGCTGATATTACTCATGATAGTGATGTAGAAGTGCTGAATCCTGATTTACACATCGCAACATTATCTAAGAGTGGACACTTCCGTGTGCGTTTAAGCGCATCACGTGGACGTGGATACAGACCGGCAGACCAGAACAAACGTGAGGATCTTCCTATTGGCGTGATCCCAATCGATTCTATTTACACTCCAGTTTCACGCGTTAACTATCAAATAGAAAATACTCGTGTTGGTCAAATGACGAACTACGATAAACTTTCTCTTGATGTATGGACTGATGGAAGTATTGGACCAAAAGAAGCGATTTCTTTGGGTGCTAAGATTCTAACAGAACACTTAAATATTTTCGTTGGCCTTACAGATGAAGCGCAGAATGCTGAAATCATGGTAGAAAAAGAAGAAGACCAAAAAGAGAAAGTTCTTGAGATGACGATCGAAGAATTAGATCTTTCTGTTCGTTCTTATAACTGCCTGAAGCGTGCTGGAATCAATACTGTTCAAGAGCTTGCTAACAAGACAGAAGAAGATATGATGAAAGTGCGTAACTTAGGACGTAAATCACTTGAAGAGGTTAAAGTTAAACTTGAAGACCTTGGACTTGGCTTACGTAAAGACGACTGATAACATCTTCTTTCATATATAGATTCAACAAAGGAGGGAACCCTTAATGGCTTACAGAAAGTTAGGACGTACCAGTGCTCAACGTAAAGCAATGCTACGTGATTTAGCTACAGACCTAATCATTAACGAGCGCATCGAAACAACTGAAACTCGTGCGAAAGAGCTTCGTTCAGTTGTGGAAAAAATGATCACTCTAGGTAAACGTGGTGACATTCACGCGCGTCGTCAAGCTGGTGCATTCATTCGTAAAGAAGTTGCAAACGCTGAAAACAACCAAGATGCTTTACAAAAGTTATTCTCTGACATCGCTCCTCGTTACACAGAGCGTCAAGGCGGATATACTCGCATTATGAAGGTTGGTCCTCGCCGTGGTGACGGTGCTCCAATGGCAATCATCGAATTAGTTTAATAATTCGTGACTTCTAACATTAAGGGCAGGACAGTTAATCCTTAACTGCTTCTTTGCCCTTTTTGTATAAGTGCATGTTGATGAAAAGCAGAGCGTTACGATGAGCAGCTCCGGCTGACTCGTCTAGCTCGTGCACCCCTTCCAACTTCTATTTTCATAGAAGCTGTTCAATGGTTGAACAAGAAAAGTTCTCTTTTCTTTGGTCGGGGTGCAGGCTTTTTTTTATATGCAGAGATTTTTTAGCTGAGCTGAGTATGAAGAGCGTAGAGGAGGTTGCAAAAAATGAAAGAAATCATTCAAGTAGACGATGTACATTTCAGATACCCTGATCAGAATTCCTACGCCCTTAAAGGGATTAGCCTGACTGTCAATCAAGGTGAATGGTTAGCGATTGTCGGTCATAACGGATCCGGTAAATCGACTCTTGCCAAAATGTTGAATGGACTTCATTTTCCTGAAAAGGGAAAGGTAACGGTGGACGGGATCGTTCTTGAAGAGAGCTCTATCTGGGACATCCGTTCAAAGCTGGGTATGGTCTTTCAGAATCCCGATAATCAATTTGTTGGTGCTACAGTAGAAGATGATGTGGCTTTTGGGTTAGAAAACCATGGAGTACCTTATGAATCGATGGTACAGCGAGTCAATGATGCTTTAAAAAGTGTCCATATGGAGGATTTTCTTAATCAAGAGCCGCACCATTTATCAGGTGGTCAAAAGCAGCGTGTAGCAATTGCCGGGGTCGTAGCCCTTCAGCCATCAATCATCATTTTAGATGAAGCGACATCGATGCTTGATCCCAAAGGAAGAAAAGAAGTTCTTGAAACAGTACGCAAGCTGAAAGAGGAAGAAAACCTGACGGTGATCTCCATTACCCACGACCTGGAAGAAGCGACAAAAGCCGATCGAATGATTGTATTAAATCAGGGGATGGTCTTTAAGGAAGGAACCCCGGAAGAAATTTTCTTATTAGAGGACGAGTTAATCAAGCTTGGCCTGGACTCTCCTTTCACAATAAAGCTTACCGGGGCTCTTAAAGAAGTGGGGATACCCTTGTCAAAAACATATTTTACAGAAGAAGAGTTGGTGAATGAATTATGCAAATCACATTTCATCAGGTAGAATACCGGTATTCATTCAACACTCCATTCGAAAAACTCGCCATTCAAGATATCGATCTTACCATCCCGACAGGTCAATTCCTTGCGGTGATCGGTCACACTGGTTCAGGGAAGTCAACACTCTTGCAGCATTTAAACGGACTGTTAAAGCCTACAAAGGGAGTTGTCCAAGTAGGGGAACATCAAATAAAAGCCAAACAAAAGGCGAAAAGTCTAAAGCCGGTCAGACAGAAGGTAGGCATCGTCTTTCAATTTCCTGAGCATCAGTTGTTTGAAGAAACAGTCCTTAAAGATATCTGTTACGGACCAATGAACTTTGGCGTATCAGAAGAAGAAGCGATAAAAAGAGCCAAGGAACTGATCGTAAAGGTTGGACTTTCAGAAGAAGTACTTAATAAATCCCCTTTTGATTTATCAGGGGGACAAATGAGACGTGTAGCCATTGCAGGTGTACTTGCTATGAACCCGGAGGTCATTGTACTCGATGAACCTACTGCGGGGCTCGATCCAAGGGGTCAACGTGAAATTATGGACATGTTCTATGACCTTCATAAGGAAAAAGGACTGACGACCATTCTCGTCACCCATAGCATGGAAGACGCTGCTCATTATGCAGAAGAGATTGTGATTATGCAGAAAGGCCGTCTTAAGAGAAAAGGAAGTCCTGAAGAGATATTCTCTTCGGCGGATGAACTGTTTGAGATGGGATTGGACGTGCCGGACGTCGTTCGTTTTCAATATCAACTTGAACACAAAACAGGGAAGAAGCTACCGAAGACCTGTTTAACGATAGAGGAATTAGCTTCAGCCATCCGCAAAGTCATGGACGGAGGTGAAGCCCTATGATGGAGAAAATGATCTTTGGCCGCTACGTACCTGCTAAATCCATCCTTCATCAGATGGATCCGAGGGCAAAACTATTATTTATCTTTGGATTTATTTGTGTCGTCTTTCTTGCAAATAATTTTGTTACGTATGCATTGCTCGGTCTTTTTACATTTAGCGCACTCATTCTTTCTAATCTTTCCTTGCGTTTTATTATCGGTGGATTGAAGCCTATCCTCTGGTTGATTCTTTTTACGTTCTTTTTACACGTGTTTTTCACCAAGGAAGGTCCCGTCATCCTGGACTTAGGCATATTATCTGTTCATGAAGAGGGGTTAAGGCAGGGGATATTCATTTCTTTACGATTCTTTTATCTGATTCTCGTCACGTCTTTATTAACGCTGACGACCTCCCCCATCACGATTACGGACGGACTCGAGACGCTATTGAACCCATTGAAAAAAGTGAAGTTTCCCGTTCATGAGCTGGCCCTTATGATGTCGATTTCCTTGAGGTTCATTCCGACCTTGATGGAGGAAACGGATAAAATCATGAAGGCCCAAATTGCAAGGGGTGCTGAGTTTTCTTCCGGTCCCATCAAAGATCGGATCCAAGCCATCATCCCTCTATTGATCCCACTCTTCGTCAGTGCTTTTAAAAGGGCTGAGGACCTGGCAACCGCCATGGAGGCAAGAGGGTATCAAGGTGGAGAGGGCAGGACAAAATACCGCCTGTTATCCTGGCACAAGAAGGATACGGGGGCATTAGTTGTACTGGCCCTTCTAACAGTTGTATTGATTATTTTTAGAGGATAACGGGAGTGTCGTGTATGCAGAGAGTGAAGTGTACCATCGCTTATGATGGCACCTATTTTCATGGTTATCAGGTACAACCCAATCAGCGAACCGTCCAGGGGCTCATAGAAGATATTCTGTCCACTATCCATAAAGGGGAAAGAATCCGGATCAGTGGGTCTGGGCGGACCGACGCTGGTGTTCATGCGAACGGGCAGGTTTTTCATTTTGATACACCCTTATCCATCCCTGAAGAGAAATGGCCGGTCGTGCTGAACACACGCTTACCGGATGAAGTAACCGTTAAAGAAGCTGAGTTTGTTCCAACTGAATTCCACTCAAGGTTCTCTGTCCTACAGAAGGAATATCGATACCGTGTTTATACGGGAGAATCGAGAAGTCCGTTTAACCGTCACTTTTCCCTTCATTATCCGCATGATCTTTCAGTGACGGATATGGTACAAGCTGCCCGGCATCTGATCGGGGAACATGACTTCACGAGCTTTTGTTCTGCTAAGACGGAAGTGGAAGACAAAGTAAGAACCATTCACCATATCGACATTCAAGAGCATGAAGAAGAATTCATTTTTTCCTTTGTGGGAAATGGATTTTTATACAATATGGTAAGGATATTGGTGGGTACCTTATTAGAAGTAGGCTCAGGGGATTTACCGGTAGAGGAGATCCCTGAAATACTGGAAGCACGGGATCGCAATAGGGCAGGGAAGACAGCGCCACCTCATGGGTTATATCTGTGGAAGGTTGATTATGATCTTACTGTGAAGTAGTATTGTATCTTACTTTCAAAAAAAATTCTAAAACAACTAATCCTGGTGTAACATTCTCTTGACAATAGACTGGGAACAAGATAATATAGCATATGGTATGTTATTAACCCCACGATAAGCCCCGGAAACTTATTGTGATTAGAAAATAAATACTACGGATTCATTAAATAGGAGGTTAAATCATGCGTACAACGTATATGGCAAAAGCCAACGAAATCGATCGTAAATGGTTCGTTGTAGATGCTGAAGGCAAAACTCTAGGACGTTTAGCTAGTGAAGTTGCTTCTATTCTACGCGGAAAACACAAACCAACATTCACACCACATGTAGACACTGGTGATCATGTTATCATTCTTAATGCTTCAAAAATTGAACTAACTGGTAAAAAGTTAACGGATAAGATTTACTACCGTCACACTAATCACCCAGGTGGTTTAAAGCAACGTACAGCATTAGAAATGCGTACAAACTACTCAGAGAAAATGTTAGAGCTTACTATCAAAGGTATGCTTCCAAAAGGTTCTCTAGGTCGTCAAATGTTCAAGAAATTACATGTGTATGCTGGAGCAGAGCATAAGCATCAAGCACAACAACCTGAAGTTTACGAACTTCGTGGATAATTAATAAGAGGAGGTTATTATCTTGGCTCAAGTTCAATATTACGGAACTGGTCGTCGTAAGAGCTCAGTAGCTCGTGTACGTTTAGTACCAGGTAACGGAAACATTGTTATCAATGATCGTGAAGTAGAAGTTTATATCCCATTCGCAGCACTAAGAGAAGTAATTAAGCAACCACTAGTTGCAACTGAAACTCTTGGTAACTATGACGTTTTAGTAAACGTCCATGGTGGAGGCTATGCTGGTCAAGCTGGTGCGATCCGTCACGGAATCGCTCGTGCTTTACTACAAGCAGACCCTGAGTACCGTGGAACTCTAAAACGCGCTGGATTATTAACTCGTGACTCTCGTATGAAAGAGCGTAAAAAATACGGTCTTAAAGGTGCACGTCGCGCGCCACAATTCTCTAAGCGTTAATTATTATTTCAAACAAAAGCTCAACCGATTCATTCGGTTGGGCTTTTTTTGTTATGTGAGAGAGGGACGGACCTTCTGTTTTACATAAAAAACGGAGGTCCGTCCCTCAAAAAAATTGGTAACAGTTACTCGAATGAAGTGGTGTGTTAAGTAGGAAAATACGTTCAAAGGGGTGGATGATCTTTGAACGTTATTACAACTTTCAATACAAAGAGAAGAGAAAAGCAAATTAAGACGGAAAGAACATTGCTGAAAGAGATTTCGATTAAAATGCTTCAGGAGAGTGTCCGAAAGCATTTTGGATATATAAAGGTTCAAGGCGGAGTATTTATGCAACAGGGTTTTGATGAGGCATGCTTTGATGTGGCCATCGAAGCCTATCTGCTCGGTGGAAAGGTCAGCAAGTTTGGTTATACCGGTGAGCCCACAGACCTCGTGAAAAAGCGGTGCGAGGAAGAATTAAAACACTTTATTGATACACTTTATAATTTCTGGTTGTATTGGTCAGAGATGGGCGTCTCTAATCAAGTGGATGAATCCTTCTATTACTGCTGCGAGCACTTTGTGGAAACATGGTGGGCAGAAGGGTATGAAAAGGGGATCAAGCGTCATAAACTGCGTTTGAATTAATCATTTCAGTTCTAAAAATCATTCTCGTCCCATATTTTTTAGTAAGGACAGCGGAGCTTTACTCCGGGTTGAAACTGAAATGGGAGGACTGGAATGATTCAGAAACTAAAGGTAATCGGGATGATTTCTGCACTGGCTATATTATTATTCATTATTCAATATAAGATTCTGGACAAGGATACGTGGGATTCCTGGAATCTCCCCTTATCAGGTAAAATCATCTATATAGATCCCGGACATGGCGGTCCGGACGGTGGGGCTGGTGATCAGGATGCCCTGGAAAAGGACATCGCTTTAAATGTTTCTCTGATGGTAAGGGATTATCTCCAGGAACAAGGGGCTCTCGTAATACTGACACGTGAAAAAGATGAAGATCTTGCCGATGAAGGAACCAAAGGATACAGCCGCCGGAAAGTGGAAGATCTGAAGAAGAGGCTAAGTTTAATCAATGAATCTGAAGCCGACTTATTTTTAAGCATCCATCTAAACTCCATTCCATCTGCTAAGTGGAGTGGTGCACAAACATTCTATAACCCAAAGTATAAAGAAAATAAAGCCCTTGCAAAAGCCATTCAGGGAGAGCTTATTCGTAATTTAGAAAACACCACACGTGAAGCGAAGGGCATTCAGAATGTATATATATTAAAACACGCCAAAAAGTCGGGAGCCTTAGTGGAAATCGGGTTCTTATCCAATCCAGGTGAGCGGGCTAACTTACTTAAAGAAGACTACCAGCAAAAAATCGCTGCCTCTGTATACCAGGGTGTTCTCAATTATTTAACAATGGAAGAAGAAGATAAAGAAAAAGCTGATGAGGAATAACCTCTCAGCTTTTATTTTTTTCAATGAATCATTTCATTATTCAACAAAAGCATTCATAACCTTTTGATCATTCATTCAACTAAGAATATGTTATACTGAAAGCAGATAGATTGAAAACGAATACATAGAAAAGGGTGGTTATTCATGTTAACTGAACAACAGACACGCGAACTTTTATTTGGATTAAAAGATCCTTTTTTAAATAAAACGTTACAAGAAACAAACGGTATCGCAGAAATTTCAATCAAGGAAGAAAAGAAGCATGTAAGCGTGAAGATCGCCATTGCCAAGACAGGTACTGGTGAACAAATGCAATTCCAACAAAAGATCGTACAAGTCTTAAAGGATAACGGAGCGGATTCTGTCGGAATCCGGTTCACGGAGCTTCCACAGGAAGAGCTTGAAAAGCATAGAGGATCCGGCGGACAAGGAACGGATTTATTATCACCTGCAAGTAAAACAACGTTTATTGCGATTGCCAGCGGAAAAGGCGGAGTAGGAAAGTCAACGGTTTCTGTTAACTTAGCTGTGTCCTTGGCCCGTCAAGGCAAAAAAGTCGGGCTCGTGGATGCGGATATTTACGGTTTCAGTGTGCCGGATATGATGGGAATCGTGAAAAGACCAGTCGTTCGGGGAGAGAGAATTATTCCAGTAGAACGTTTTGGAGTAAAAGTCATTTCCATGGGCTTCTTTGTTGAAGACAATGCTCCCGTTATTTGGAGAGGTCCTATGCTAGGGAAAATGCTGAATAACTTCTTCTCAGAAGTAGAGTGGGGAGAACTGGACTATTTACTGCTGGACCTGCCGCCTGGAACAGGTGACGTTGCCCTTGATCTTCACACGATGCTTCCACATTGTAAGGAGATCATCGTCACGACACCGCATCCAACAGCAGCATTCGTAGCGGCTCGAGCAGGTGCCATGGCCCTGCAAACTGACCATGACATTATTGGTGTGGTTGAAAACATGTCTTATTTCGAAAGTAAATTAACAGGCGAAAAAGAATTCGTATTCGGTCAAGGTGGGGGAGAGAAGCTAACGGAAGAACTCCGTACCGACTTATTAGGCAAGCTTCCACTTCAACAGCCTGACTGGAACGAAGAGGATTTTGCTCCTTCCATTTACGCAGAGGACCATCGTTTAGGGCAGATCTATGGTGACATCGCTCATAAAGTGATTGAAAAACTATCTTAGTTAGACGAAAAAAGGACAAATGCGTGGGAATCCCCACGCATTTGTCCTTTTTAGAATTATTGGCTACCGCCACCGCCACTGCCAGAACCTCCAGAATCACCAGATCCGCCTTCTTCACCACCTCCTGAAGAAGACTCGCTGCCACCGCCGCTTTTACCGCCTTCTTTCATTTCGCCGGCAGCCTTCAATAAAACATCCTGCATCTTAGCCTTAAACAGAGGGCTTTCAAATGTTTCCGTAATGACTTTTTGCAGATGTTCCCTATATTCCTGGCTTTTTAATGCTTCAGTCAGTTCCTTCTTGAATTCAGGGTCCTTTAACAGATCCATCATCATTCCTTGATACTCGGGATCCTTCATGAGGTCTTTGAGCAACTTTTCATTTCCATCCTTCATGCTTTTTGCCATCGCTTCGGCAAACTTAGGGTCTTCGAAGGATTTCTTCCAGAATTCAGTACCTTTTTCAGAGGTTAACGTCTTCGAGATGGTATCCGTCACAACCCCTTGGTCCATAATAAGCTCTGATTTCATTTTTTCATCAGACATGACTTCTTCAATCGCTTTTTTACCATCATCGGTCTTTAATATATCGACAACCATTTTCTTGGTTTCTTCATAATCCATTTTGCCACTGCCTGTATCTCCTCCACCGCCACAAGCGGATAGAAGAAGAATCGACAGTAGAAAAAGAAAGGAATATCTTTTCATGGGTAGGCTCCTTCCATACAAATTCCCTTACCCTTAATATGAGAAATAACGAAAAAAATATGCACAAGAAAAACTGGAACCTGGATTTTTTAAGTATGCGTTGGTACAATCAAATGAGTGTATATTTTTTTATTTGGAGGAAAATAGAAGTGACCATCCGCAATTGGATTCGTTTTTTTATTCATACGTTAGTGATCGGAGGAGCTGTGACTGCCACCGCCGCACTTCTCATTAGATGGGATCAGTTCGGACCATACGTTCAAGACGGAAACGTGATTGGCATATTATCAAGTCTGCTTTGGTTTATATTTGTAGGTTTCACATTTAGTGTAATCAGTCAGATGGGGTATTTCGCTTATTTAACCATCCATCAATTCGGGATGGGAATGTTTAAGAGCTTATGGAATCCCGTTCAAGTGGTGCTGATTGCCCTTGTCCTGTTTGATTTAATCTATTTCCGATTCAGAGCTTTCGCTGAGGAAGGCGAGTCGTATACGCCTTATATTTTTCTGGGGATCGGAATCCTGGTCGTTGGATTAATCGTAGCTTATATGAAAAATCAGCAATCAGAAGCCAAGACGAACACATTTGTGTCTGCCTTATTCTTTATGATTGTTGTAACGACACTGGAGTGGCTGCCAGTTTTACTGGTGAACTCCGTGAAATGGCTGTATCTTATGCTGCTGGCTTTACTGGCATGTAATGCATTCCAGCTTCTGCGTCTTCCTAAATATATCGAGAAGTCCCAAATGGAAAGGCAACGAAAGGAGCCAACCAACAGTTAAACAAATAAAAGCCCGCTGGTGAGATCCCTTCATCAGCGGGCTTTTATTACTGTATGAGGGAAGACTCGGCATCCCCATTTGAGATCATCTCTGAAACCGTAATGAAGTTCCCTTTTCCTTTCAACTCTTTCACGATGGTCGGCAAAGCGGATTTCGTTTGTTTAGCTGAATCCGATGCGTGAAGGAGAATGATGTCCCCTTTTTTGGCTTTCTTCACATTATTGATGATTTCATCTACACCAGGATTCGTCCAATCTTTAGAGTCTACACTCCAGTGAACCACGGTAAGTCCAAGAGAGTCGGCTACCTTTAATGTTTCTTTATTAAAGTGACCGGTTGGCACGCGTAATAACTTCACATCTTTTACATTCAGCTTCTTAAAAACGGTATCTGCCTTTAAAATGTCCTGCTTGATCTTATTTGGTTCCATATCCGTATAATCAGAATAGGCATAGCCAAGATTTCCGATTTCATATCCCTGCTTCACAATTTGCTCCACTAAATCAGGGTGTCTCTCCGCCCAGGCACCTGAAAGAAAGAAGGTAGCGGACTGGACATTCATTTTCTTTAATTCTTCAAGGATCGGCCCCGCTTTTTCATCTCCCCAACCAATATTGAATGTAATCGCGACTCCTTTTTCCCCCTTGTAGATCGCTTTCGGTCCATCCTTCGTACTAAAAACAGAAAGAGTCGAAAGGGTACTGCTATATACAAACAAGGCAGTAAAAAATGAAATCACGATAATCAGACTGATTTGCTTTAACTTCTTAGCATTAACTGTGTGAAACGTATTCAATATTTCATCCCTCCGTTCAACCGTCTTTCTCTACTAAAGATATGCATGTCCCCAGAAAAAATATCTATCTTATAAAAAAATGATTATAAATTTCTTTTAATGGAAAAAACTACAAATACAAACATTAAGGGGTGACATACTTGCTGGGGTTAATGATTAATGACAGAGAGAAACAAGAAATAGAGTATTTGTTAAAAAGAGAGATGGATGAAATACTGTTTGATCTAAAAGATTCTCGAATTGATCATATCGTTAAGAGAGCAATGGATGAACGGTACAAAATCTTATTTTCACTCTTTAAAAGGTTTGCCAGTCATAAGGAATGTCTAAAGTATATGAAGACGGCAGCGAATAAGAAAGAGACATATTGATGAAAATCAGCTTCCGTAGGTATCCGAACGGGAGCTTTACAATTTATGCCCTATTAGTGAACAGTGTTTGCGGCTTACTGAATTAAATGGTGGGAGTGTAAAAGAGGTAATGTGTTTGAAATATTTTTTAAAAAAGTTCATGAAATGTATTGACCCCACCCGAAAATCTTGGTATATTAATAAACGTCGCTGAAACGAAATGAATTATTTAGAAGAAACACCAATAATTAATTCGAAAAAACAGTTGACATCACACGATGATGTGTGATAAATTAATAAAGTCGCTCCAAACGGACGTGACACACATTGAACCTTGAAAACTGAACAAAACAAGACAATACGTCAACGTTAATTCTAGATTTATTTTTAAAGAGCTAT
>NZ_JAVYAD010000013.1:0-56400 GCF_032337515.1 Rossellomorea yichunensis
TTGAATAGCTCTTTAAAAATAAATCTAGAATTAACGTTGACGTATTGTCTTGTTTTGTTCAGTTTTCAAGGTTCAATCTGTACGCGCTTCTGTTTGAAGCGACCCTTTAAATATTACATTACTGACTCGTTTAAGTCAATAACTTTTTTAAAAAGTTTTTATTAAGTTTGTCGCGTTTTGCGGCAACAGATAATACTATACCACCTTCTAAATATGGGCGCAATAGATTTTTCAAATCTTTTTCATCAGCTATTCATTTATAAGACAAAAGACATTCGTTTCATTCTTTTTACCGTAATTTTATTGTTTGAATAAGATGTCTTTAGACCTAATTGGTGAATCTGCATTTATTTCTCCAGATTATTATCTACAATCATTCCATTAAAATTCAAAAAGAACAGCAGGAGCATTGAGCCCCTGCTGTTCTTTAACACAGAATTAATCACGATGACGCATTAATGGGAATAGTAAAACGTCCCGGATGGATGGAGAGTTGGTTAACAGCATAACAAGTCTGTCTATACCGATACCAAGTCCACCTGTTGGCGGCATACCATATTCAAGAGCCTCGATGAAATCATTATCCATCATGTGGGCTTCGTCGTTTCCTTCTTCTCTTTCTTTCAATTGCGCTTCAAAACGCTCTCTTTGATCGATTGGGTCGTTAAGCTCCGTGAAGGCATTCGCATGTTCACGTCCTACGATAAATAACTCAAAGCGATCTGTGAATCGTGGATCTTCATCGTTTTTCTTCGCTAGTGGAGAGATCTCCACAGGGTGACCGTAAATGAATGTTGGCTGAATAAGCTTGTCCTCTACTTTTTGCTCGAAGAATTCATTTACCACATGACCGTATTGCATATTATCTTTGATTTCGATTCCGTGTTCTTTCGCAAGGGCACGTGCTTCTTCATCGGACATTTCTTTCCAGAAATCCACACCAGTCTGTTCTTTAACAGCGTCAACCATGTGAAGGCGAGTCCACTCCGGCTCCAGGTTTATTTCATAGTCTGCATACTGAACCGTAGTAGAACCGAAAACATCCTTCGCAATATGTGCTACAAGATTTTCAGTAAGAGCCATGATATCACGGTAATCTGCGTATGCTTCGTAAAGCTCGATCATCGTGAACTCAGGGTTATGTCTTGTAGACACACCTTCGTTACGGAATACCCGTCCGATTTCGTATACTTTTTCAAGTCCACCAACAATCAGGCGCTTTAAGTGTAGCTCGATTGCGATACGCATGAATAATGGCATATCAAGAGCGTTGTGATGTGTATTGAATGGGCGGGCAGATGCCCCCCCTGCGATGGCATGCATCATTGGTGTTTCTACTTCTAAGTAACCATTGTTATCCAGGTATCTTCTCATGGATTGGATGATTCGGCTGCGGGCGATGAATGTCTCTTTGCTTTCCTGGCTTGTGATTAGATCCAGGTAACGTTGACGATAGCGCTGCTCAACGTCTTTTAATCCATGGAACTTCTCAGGCAATGGACGCAGTGCTTTCGTTAGAAGGTGGAATTCCTTCGCTTTTACTGAAAGCTCTCCCACTTTTGTTTTAAATATTGTACCTGTAACTCCTACGATATCTCCGAGGTCGGCTGTATTGAATAGTTCGTATGCTTCTTCACCGATCGCATCTTTACGAACATAGATTTGAACTTGTCCAGCTAAGTCCTGCAGGTGGGCGAATCCCGCTTTCCCTTTTCCACGCTTTGTCATGATACGGCCTGCGATGGTAACAGCGATGTCTTTCTCTTCTAGTTCTTCTTTAGAAAATTCATCGAATTGAGATTTGATCTCGGATGAACTGTGTGTACGATCATAGCGTTTTCCGAATGGATCAAGTCCCTTATCACGGATTGATTCCATTTTTTCGCGTCTTACTCGAAGCTGGTCATTGATTTCTTCGTGACTCATGTGTTTCACTCCTATTCTATCTTCTTGCTTTACTAGACTAATACGATTATATACCATACTATTTTACACAATATCTATGTTTGTAACACCCCTAAAGTATGAGTTATTTCAGAAACGTACTTTGGAGAGTTAAAAAGAGATTGAAAAAATCTAAAAAAGGCCGATCCAACCTGGTGACAGTGTCACGAATTGGTTCCAGCCTTTTCTAGAATAACATAAAAGGATATACACGTGAATTAACGGGCATTCACTCACTACGTTCAGATTCTTCATGAGGGATCAGCTCATGCAGTGGTATGTTCAACACTTCTGCAACGTTCACTAAGAAATCTTCTTTCGGTATCCGACTGCCTCTTTCCACTTCTCCAAGGACCGAAACAGAGATGGAAAGTTCCTTGGCCAAACTTTCCTGAGTATACCCTTTCAGCTTTCTGAATGCACGAATGCGTCTTCCCCATTTATCTGTTTCCATAACCGAACTCCTTCTTTGTCAGGTATTTCGTCCAGAAATTCAACGAACGGGGCATTAAAAGACGGATGCTCTATATGTGGAGCAACCTCTAATAACGGGATTAACACAAATGCTCTTTCTTGCATCCTTGGGTGAGGAATGAGGAGATTCACTGATTCAATATTTTCTTGATTATAGAGTAAGATATCAAGGTCTATTATTCGCGGACCCCATTTGAACTCCCTTTCTCTTCCAAGGTCGATTTCCACCTGCAAGCACTGATGTAATAGAGTTTCTGGACTTAGACTAGTACGAATTTCTATGACCATATTCAAAAATTTACCTTGTTCTGTAAATCCTACTGGATCTGTTTCATACATAGAGGATCGTTTCGTTACCTCTATCTTACCATGACTGCCTAAGATGTTTATGGCTTTTTCTAAATAACCCGCCCTGTCTCCCATATTGGAACCAAGGGAAATGTATGCAGTATTCATCCTATCGACTCCTATTAATCTCCACCGCCACCGATTGGTAATGTCCAGGAATAGGTGGATCAGGCTTGATTAGTGTAATTTTACAGCTCTCTACGACTTGGAATGTTTCTAAGATCCGGGAAGAGATGTCTTCAGCGACTGCTTCCACTAGATTCTTCGGTTCTCCACAGACAACAGATTTGGTGATGGAATAGATCTCCGCATAGTTTACGGAGTCCTCAAGCTGATCACTTTGGCCGGACTTCTTTAAATCTAAATGCAACTCTACACTAACACGAAAACGTTGTCCAAGTTTGTTTTCTTCCTGGAATACACCATGATAGCCGTAAAACTCCATTTCATTCAATAGAATCTTATCCATACAATTTCTCCTTTCCAACTAGGGCGTCCATCATTTTCGCCATGCGCGCCATTTCCTTCACATCATGAACACGTACGATGTGACACCCTTTTTGAATCCCGTAGCATACCGTGGCACCTGTGCCTTCCATCCGTTCCTCTACGGGAAGGTTGAGTACATGTCCAATTATGGATTTCCGTGACGTTCCCAAGAGCACAGGGTATCCTAGTGAAACAAGAACATCCAAGTTTCTCATCATTTCTATGTTTAATTGTACTGTTTTGGCAAACCCGATTCCAGGATCCAGGATGATTTGGTCGTCTTTCACCCCTGCTTCTTTTACTAGGAAGATGCTTTCCTGCAGATCTTGTATCGCATCCCTAACGAAGTGGCTGTATCCCTGGTTGTCCCGGTTATGCATGAGAATAATCGGGGCACCCGTTTCCGCCGCTACTTGTGCCATTTCAGGATCCTTTTTCGCACCCCATACATCGTTAATGATGCTTGCTCCAGCTTCCAAAGCTTTCCGTGCCGTCTCTGCCTTATACGTGTCGATGGAGATTGGTACGTTCACTTCTTGGGAGATCGCCTCTATAATCGGAACGACTCGTGAAATTTCTTCATCAGCAGGCACAGCCTCGTGTCCGGGTCTGGTAGACTCTCCGCCGATATCAATGATGTCTGCCCCCATCTCAACCATTTCTTTCGCACGCTCTACAGCCTGGTCCAATTCATTGAACGAACCACCGTCCGAGAATGAATCAGGTGTGATATTTAAAATCCCCATAATAAGGGTTTTCTCTGAAAAATTAAGTTCGTATTTCCCGCACTTCATTGCACGACTCCCCCTGCTCTAATTCCTCAATAGAATTCAACTGTCCTGTATACTTGCTGTACTGTTCATAAAACAGCCTTGAATACTCTCCATTTCGTCCCGGGAAATTCACAGAGTCGATTTTGTTTACCGGTATGATCTCTTGCACAGAATTCGTAAAGAAAACTTCATGTGCATCCAGTAATTGCTCTTTCCCGAACATTCCTTCCCGGACCGGCATTTTTATTCGATCCGCCAAGGCAAGGATGAACTGACGCGTTATCCCGTTTAAGAGTCCGGTCTCTACTGCTGGTGTATACAATTCTGCGTCTTTTACCCAGAAAAGATTGGACGTTATCCCTTCACATAGATGACCTTCCTTTGTAAGGAATATCCCTTCCCGGTGAGGAGATGGTCCAATTTCCCGTTTAGCCGCCATGTTGTTCAGGTAATGATGGGATTTCAATCGTTCCCCTGTCTCCGGTGTGTTTCTTCTTAACTGAAGCAGCACACCTTCTTTTTCTTTTAATGGCAGAGAAGGAGGCAATTCCTTTTGAAAAAGGATCACCGTCGCATCCTCATAAGGGGTCGTTTGTAAACCTATTTCCCCAACCCCACCGGAGATATTGAACCGGCAATATGCATCCTTCAAGCCATTTTTATTTAAAAGTGTTGTTATTGCATTCCTGATCTTTTCTTCATCCAGGTCTGATGCAATATTCAATTCCTTTAATCCATGAGAAAGCCTCTTCAAATGATCCTTTAGCAAAAACGGATGACCTTCATACGTCCGAAAGGTTTCAAACACGCCCAATCCATATAAATATCCGTGATCAAATGGGGAAATGACCGCCTCTGATGCATGAACGATTTTTCCGTTAAGATATAGGTACATTTATAAAACCATCTCGATTTTTTTATATGTCGTTAAAAAGTTAAGGAGCAGCTGTTTCCCTTGTTCGGTCATGATGGATTCAGGATGGAACTGCACCCCTTCGATTGGAAGCTGTTTATGACGGATCGCCATGATCTCACCTTCTTTCGTTTCGGCTGAAATGTCAAAGCATTCAGGAAGGGTTTCTCTTTTAACGATCAGGGAGTGGTACCTTGTTGCCACGAAAGGATTGGGCATGCCTTTGAAAATGGTTTTCCCATCATGGTTCATGGGTGAGACCTTTCCGTGCATTAACCGTTCAGCACGAACAACATCCCCTCCGAAGACCTGGGCAATCGATTGGTGACCCAGGCAAACGCCGAAAATCGGAATCTTTCCGGCAAAGGTTCTGATCGCCTCGAGGCTCACACCCGCTTCATTCGGGCTGCACGGTCCCGGTGAAATCATCAGGTAATCCGGAGACAATGCCTCAATCTCATCTAATGTAATCTCGTCATTCCGTTTCACGATCAGCTCTTCCCCTAGCTCTCCTAAAAATTGCACAAGATTATAGGTGAATGAATCGTAGTTATCAATCATGAGAATCATAGGGTTTCTCCTTCCGCCCTGGCTTTCGCTACCCAAAGGGCTTTCGCTTTCTTCAAGGATTCTTTGTATTCATACTTAGGATTAGAATCAATCACGACTCCCGCACCCGCTTGAATATGGGCTTTTCCTTCTTTCACAAACATCGTCCGAATGACGATATTGAGCTCCATATCTCCATTGACGCCAATCCAGCCAATGGACCCTGTGTAAATCCCTCTTCTAACCGGCTCAAGTTCTTCGATGATTTCCATCGTTCTCACCTTAGGGGCTCCAGTAATCGTTCCACCAGGAAAAACAGATCGAATTAGATCCGCTCCCGTTTTAGTTTCATCTAGTGTTCCTCTTACATTCGAAACAATGTGCATGACGTGGGAGTATTTTTCGATGACCATGAACTCATTCACTTCAACTGTACCGTATTGGCAAACCCTTCCTAAGTCATTTCGTTCCAAATCAACAAGCATCACGTGCTCTGCTCTTTCTTTTTCATTATTGATCAGCTCAAGAGCAAGTTTCCCATCTTCTTCAGCATCTTTTCCACGGGAGCGTGTCCCTGCGATCGGTCTTGTACTTACTTCGGTTCCTTTTTTCTTCACCAGTAATTCCGGTGACCCGGAAACAATTTGAAAATCCGGGCTATGAATATAACTCATGTAAGGTGAGGGATTTAATTCTCGAAGCTTTTTATAAACCGTGTATGGCTCAGCCTTCAATTCTTGAGATTGTCGGACAGATAAGTTCACCTGAAACACATCACCCTGAGAGATATAGGATTGGATTTGTTTTACGGCCTCTGAGAATTCTCCTTCATCCATCGATACTTCGATGCCTGCTGTCTCGTGTTTGGCAGGATCCTTTTCACATTTTATTATTGAAGACAAGGCATTTGTCCAAGAGGAAGTCCATCTTGATAGCTTATTCTCGGCTGATTCCGTTTCTCCATCTGAAAGAATCATCGTCCATAAGATGTTTTCCTGATGATCGAAGACCACCCATTCCTTCAGGTAATAGAAATAAAGGTCCGGAATTTCCAGATCATCCCGCCCCAAAGCGGGAAGCTTTTCAATCTTTCTTGCATAATCATAACTTAGAAACCCGATCACGCCTCCCTGGAAATCAGGAAGATCTTCTCTTCTTTCCCTACGAAGCGGCATCATCCATTTTTCCATTTGAATCAACGGGTCTCCATTTATCGTTTCAACTCCCGAAGAGTCTTGTATGCGCAACCCTTCCGAAACACTTTGTATAATGACGTCAGGTTGTAGTCCAGCAACGCTATATCGTCCACCCCGTCCACTTTCTAACAATATATGATGTGATTGGTGTTGACTAAGTTGTTCGTACGCTGCAAAAAATTGTTCTTTGGTTGAATGGTTCTTATGAAAATATAGGTGCTGCACTGACCCTTCACACTCCTATTCTTTATCTCCTTTCATGATACATGAACTTCAGGCAGGTTTCATCGTTAAAAACTTGAAATTATGTGAGGGGGGATGGTGGAGAGTGGATTGAATTTGAAAGGGACTTTTCCAATGCGAGTTTCAATAGATCAACAAAAAAACGGATCCTGAAGAGTTCATTCTTCAGGGTCCGTCTCTTATTATTATTCTTCATCAAATTGGTAAAGAGGAGTGCTTAAATAGCGTTCTCCGTTACTAGGGATGATGGCAAGAACTTTCTTACCCTTCCCTAACTTCTTCGCCACTTCAACAGCTGCATAGATGGCTGCCCTAGAAGAAATCCCACCCAGGATCCCCTCTTCTTTAGCTGCTCTTCTTGCATAGTCGAAAGCCGCATCTTTTTCAACTTGAATGACATGATTATATACATTCGTATCTAAGATTTCAGGGATAAACCCTGCACCGATTCCTTGGATTTTATGAGGACCAGGCTTTCCTCCCGATAATACAGGTGAATCTGAAGGTTCCACGGCATAGAGCTCGATTGAGGGGTAATGCTTCTTCAGTATTTCCCCTGCGCCTGTAATCGTACCGCCTGTTCCAATACCAGCAATGAATGCATCCAGTTGATCGCCCATTTGTTCGACGATCTCAGGTCCTGTTGTTTCTCTATGCACCTTAGGGTTGGCTGTATTTTTGAATTGCTGTGGCATGAAAAAGCCTTTTTCATTCGCTAACTCTTCAGCTTTGCGAATGGCACCTCCCATTCCTTCAGCTCCTGGCGTTAATACTAATTCTGCACCGTACGCACGTAACAGGTTGCGTCTCTCCATACTCATTGTGTCAGGCATGACCAGTAAAGCACGGTATCCTTTTGCGGCAGCTACCATCGCTAAACCAATACCGGTATTTCCACTCGTGGGCTCAACAATCGTATCCCCGGGTTTAATTGTACCTTCTTCTTCCCCTGCTTCAATCATCGCTAATGCGATACGATCCTTTACCGAGCTTCCCGGGTTCATATATTCTAATTTCAAGTAAACATCTGCACTATTTTCATCTACTAATCGATTCAGTTTTACCACTGGAGTCTGACCTATTAATTCCGAAATTGAATTGGCTACTCTCACCATTCATTCATCACTCCTAATTCCAAGTAAATTTGTTGGTTTTATTAAAATGTAACAATATTCAATAAATTTGTCAATTAAAAAGCATACACAATGTTCACCCCATACGACCCTCATTATGCTTGTCGGATGAGACCAAATTGCCTCTACTCTAGGTTATATGTATGCATATTTCATTTATCCTATGTTTCGTTAAAAAGTGTCACTCTATGTAAAAGAAGCTGGCCTTTAATTGGCCAGCCCCACTAGTTCTGTTTTCCGTAAAACCAGTCCACTTCAACCTCTTTCCAAAAGGACTCGGGCTGCAGTGGTGTTTCTACTTGCTCTAAAGCAATTTGTCTGCGAATTTGAGATTTTACATCTTTGAAAGAAAAATGTCTTTCTTTCAGGACATCGTCTACATAATAAATTACGTACTCTGAATCCTCTTGAATCGGTTTTGTCCATTCACCCGGCGAGAGAGACTCTATTTCTTTTGACGCCTCTGAAGATAGGAAATCTCCATCCAGAGGAACATACCCAATGTCTCCCCCTAAATGAGCACTTTGCTCATCACTTGAACGCTCCATAGCCAATGCTTCAAAGTCAGAACCAGCTTCGAGTTCTTCCAATGCTTGCTCTGCTTCTGATTGATCAGCCACCTTCAACTGCTTCAGCTTATACATTTTAGAAATAGAGTATAGATGCTCGTTTTGATTATAGAAGCTCTTCAACTCTTTTTCAGGTACTTGGACATCCTTCGTGAGGAGCTCCTCTAATAACAATTCAGATCTGATTTGAGTCTTAAGTGAATCTTCATCCTCTAGATTTTCTTCGTCGTACGCATTATAAACAGATTGTATGAAATAATATTCCTGCTCTACTTCTTTATCTGAGACGGAGATATCATATTTCTTCGCTAAATGGTCGATCACTTGTTGATTGATCAATGCCTTCAACTCTTCTTTGCCATGTTCTTGCTCAAGGGAATACAACCAGTCCTCCCTGGTAATTGACTCTCCGCCAACCGTCGCCACGACTTCGGGAGCTCCGCTTTCCCCCGAAGAGCGATTCCATACAAGTGTAATGATGTTAGTGACAAGTAGTACCCCTACCATAACCATGAGTACAGACCGTTTAATTCTCATTTCTCCCATTCTCCCTGAATCTGATTTACCGCTTCGTGTTTGCTTTCAGTTCTTCTAATTCTTCTTTAGAAAACACATACGTTTCATTACAGAAGTGACAGCTTGCTTCTGCACTTCCATCTTCATCAATCATTTCTTGAATTTCCTGCTCCCCTAAGCTGATGATGGCATTCGAAAAACGTTCTTTATTACACTGACATTTAAATGCCACAGGAAGCTTTTCAAGAACTTTGACTTCCCCTTTACCAAGGACCTCTTCTAATACCTCTTCAGGTGTGAGTCCTTTTTCAATTAATTTCGAGATCGGAGGGATTTTAGCCAGGCGTTCCTCAATCTTCGTAATCGTTTCATCATCCGTTCCGGGCATTAGCTGCAGGATAAACCCACCTGCTGCAAGGATTGAATTATCAGGGTTCACCAGCACACCTACACCAACAGAAGATGGTACTTGTTCTGAAGTGACGAAGTAATACGTGAAGTCCTCTCCAAGTTCTCCTGACACAATCGGAACCTGACCGGAGAAATGATCCCTCATGCCGATATCTTTTACAATCGATAACGTTCCGGCTGTACCAACTGCACGACGGACATCAAGTTTTCCTTGCTCGTTTAAATCAAAGTGTACATGCGGGTTGGTCACATAACCTCTGACCTCCCCTTTTGCATTACTATCTACAAGAATGGCGCCGATCGGGCCACCGCCCTCTACTTTGATCGTTAATTTATTTTCACCTTTTAGCATTGCCCCCATCATCACTCCGGCACTAATGCTTCTGCCTAATGCCGCTGATGCAGTCGGCCATGTTCCATGTCTTCTTTGTGCTTCTCCTACTGTATCCGTGCTTTTTACTGCATAAGCACGAACTTGACCATTATAGGCCAAGGCTTTTACTAAATAGTCGCTCATGGTTGAAGCTCCTTTCACTTTAGTTCATGTTTCTCTTGTAGATTAATTTTAATCCTTTTAATGTCAGGAAGGGATCTACGACGTCAATGCTGTTGGATTCTTTCGAAATCAATGTAGCTAATCCTCCCGTAGCAATGACTGTTGGTTCCTTCTTACTTTGTGCTTTCATTCTTTGAACGATACCCTCTACTTGTCCAACATAACCATAGAGAATACCCGCTTGCATAGCCGTTACGGTATTCTTGCCTATGATGTGCTCAGGACGGGCGATTTCTATCCTTGGCAATTTAGCAGCCTTGGAGTACAGGGCTTCTGTTGAAATGCCGATTCCAGGCGCGATCGCCCCACCCATATATTGTCTTTCCTCATTGATATAGCAATACGTCGTCGCTGTACCGAAGTCCACAATAATGAGAGGACCACCGTATTCGTGAATACCAGCGACAGCATTTACGATTCGATCAGCTCCGACTTCCCTTGGGTTTTCATACTTGATATTTAAACCTGTTTTGATACCAGGACCAACGACGAGCGGAGTAATATTAAAATACTTCTCACACATACGTTCCAAACTAAACATAATTGGAGGGACAACGGAGGAAATGATGATTCCGTCAATTTCGTCAAACGTCAGCTTCACATGCTCGAACAGATTCTTTACAAGCATCCCAAACTCATCTTCCGTTTTATGTCGATTCGTTTCAGCTCTCCAATGATATTTTAAATGGTCATTTTCATACACACCAAACACAATATTGGTATTCCCTACATCCATTACAAAAATCAATATCCTCACCTACTAAGCCAATTGTTTTCACACTGCCAACATCATACCATAATTTATTTATAATAGGTACAAAAGCGGAACCAGCGTGGTTAGGTCCATTTGTTTTGCGTAACTTCCAAAAAATTCATTTACCATAAGTGATAGCGCGAAAACTTTGACCGTTCCTTTCCGCTCCAGGCACTTGCTTTCCGCGGGGAGGAAGTCGAGCCTCCTCGGGCTTTGCCCTGCGGGGTCTCGACCTTTCCTCTATTTCCCGCAGGAGTCAAGTGCCTTCCGCTACAATCCACTAAAGGCCAGCGAAGAAAGCATAATGAATATCTTTCTTCGTCCACTTCTCCTTCTGAGGCTCTTTAAAGGGCATTATTTTCCTTTAAGAGCGACATATAAAACCTTTAAGGGTGGGGGTTCGAAAAATGAGCTTTGATGAAACAAGATTAATGGTTTGTTCAGAGATATCCAGCATAAATGGGAAGGAGGGGTGGGTTGGCATTGGGTGTCCTCGGCTATTCAACATTTCTTCCTATTCTGTGCTTGTCATTACGACTTCCTAATTATAGATAAACAAAAGAAGCCCTATTTTAGATATGGTGGGCGTTTATTATCAAAATCAATTTGTTCAATGTTTAACGTTATTAAGGACCAGGCGACAAGCATAAGATTCAGTAATCAAAAAAAGGATGCACCCATAAATGGATGCATCCCTCAATATTATGTGCGATCTGAGTTAGAATCGTCTTCTTTTGAAGCCGTGTCTTCTTCGATCACGTTTTCTTCATTTTTCTTTTGGATATTTACTTTCACGTCACTATTTTCCTGGTCGGATTCATAGATACGTTCCGGTAACTTACCGTGATCCATTAAATGCTTGATTTGTGCCGCATCCAAAGTTTCGATGTCTAATAATGTTTTCGCAATGAGTTCAAGCTTGTCGCGATTTTCAGTAAGAATTCGCTTCGCTCTCTCATAGCTTTCTTTAATTAGACGCTGCATTTCCAAGTCGATTTCGTATGCGATGGCATCTGAATAGTTTTGCTCACTATTGATGTCGCGTCCCAAGAACACTTGACCACCTTGAGATTGACCGAACTGAAGTGGTCCAAGCTTATCACTCATACCATATTCAGTGACCATTTTACGAGCGATTCCAGTTGCACGTTGGAAGTCGTTGTGAGCACCGGTTGATACATCACCAAAGATGATTTCCTCTGCTACACGACCACCGAGTAAACCGGTAATCTTATCAAGAAGCTCAGGCTTCGTCATAAAGTAACGATCTTCTTTCGGAAGCATAACGGCATATCCGCCTGCTTGCCCACGAGGGACGATGGTCACCTTATGTACCATATCTGCTTCATCAAGGACTAATCCGATAACGGTGTGACCCGCTTCATGGAAAGCCACGATTTTACGTTCTTTTTCAGATATGACGCGGCTCTTCTTAGCAGGACCTGCAATGACGCGGTCTGTTGCTTCATCAATATCGCGCATATCGATTTTCTTCTTATCCTCACGGGCTGCTACAAGAGCTGCTTCGTTCAGAAGGTTTTCTAAGTCAGCTCCGGAGAAGCCTGGTGTCCTCATGGCAATCGCTTTTAAATCCACTGAATCATCAAGCGGTTTATTATGCGAATGAACTTTAAGAACTGCTTCACGTCCTCTAAGGTCAGGACGATCTACTGTAATTTGACGGTCGAAACGTCCCGGACGTAACAATGCAGGATCCAGGATGTCTGGTCTGTTTGTTGCAGCGACGATGATAATACCTTCGTTAGCGCCAAAACCATCCATTTCGACTAGTAACTGGTTAAGGGTTTGTTCACGCTCATCGTGACCTCCACCTAAACCTGCTCCACGTTGACGACCGACTGCATCAATCTCATCAATGAAAATGATACAAGGTGCATTCTTCTTTGCATTTTCGAATAAATCACGTACACGAGATGCACCGACACCGACAAACATTTCAACGAAGTCGGAACCACTGATTGAGAAGAAAGGAACTCCTGCTTCTCCAGCAACCGCTCGTGCAAGTAGGGTTTTACCTGTACCTGGAGGTCCTACCAGAAGGACACCCTTTGGAATACGGGCACCCACTTCAGAGAATTTGCGTGGATCCTTTAAGAATTCCACTACCTCTACAAGTTCCTGCTTCTCTTCATCTGCTCCCGCTACATCTTTAAAGCGAACTTTCTTCTTCTCTTCGCTGTATAGCTTTGCTTTACTTTTCCCAAAGTTCATGACACGGCTTCCGCCGCCTTGAGCCTGGTTAAGTAAGAAGAAGAACAGAATAAAGATAATGACAAATGGTATGATCGTTGTAAAGAAAGATACCCAGCCGCTTGTTTCTTTGGCTTGTAATACTTCCACATCAATTCCTTGCTCTGATGCTGCCGCATTGATCTTCTCCATTAACTTTCCATCTGTAGTAAGGACATAGGTTAAGAAGTACTCTCCTTCTTTAGCCCCTTCCATCTGTCCTTTTACTTCATAAACGCCCCTGCCAGGCTGAATTGAAAAAGAAGAAACGTCTCCGTCTTCAAGGTTATTAATAAACGTACTGTACTCGATATTTTTGGTTGGCTCGTTGTTGTTACTGAAATAACTCACCACACCTATAATCACTAAAAAGACCAGTAAATAGAATATGGTGTTTCGAAAGATCCGGTTCATCCCTTACCTCCTCCCACGGTAAACAAACTAAGTAAAATAGTATCATAGAAAATCATGGCATTACAACAAATTGCACTTACAAGATTCCTCTTTAGATTATACTTATTCTCCTGTTGTATACACTCTTGGTTTTAAAACTCCGATATACGGCAGATTACGGTATCTTTCAGCGTAATCAAGACCATATCCGACGACGAACTCGTCAGGGACAATGAAGCCCACGTAGTCCGCTTTGATATCGGCTTTACGTCCAGTCGGCTTGTCTAGCAAAGTGACGATGCTGATGGATTTCGCTTTACGATAACGGAATAGCTCCACCAGGTAGCTTAATGTCAGGCCACTGTCGATGATATCTTCAATGATCAGGATATCCCGACCTTCCACTTTCGTATCTAAATCTTTCACAATCTTTACTTCCCCTGAAGAGACAGTAGAGTTCCCGTAGCTGGATACATCCATGAAATCCATTTCCATATGCGTATCCATACGTTTACAAAGGTCGGCCATGAATGGCATTGCACCCTTTAAAACTCCAATTGCCAAAGGAAAACGGTCTTGATATTCCTCTGTTAATTGTGCACCTAATGCTTTAATCTTTTCTTGAAGTTCTTCTTCTGAAATTAACACTTTTTCAATATCTTGGTTTAACAATGTTCAACTGCCTCCTAGAAGATGATTGCTCTTAAATTGTAGTACTAAACTATTTTCTTGCTCTTCTCCCAAATCGTAATGAGACTTTTTCATTCCCGGAACCCAAAGTATGTGGTTATCTGCGTCCACTACAATCGGCCACTCGTCACGGAGGTGAACAGGAACTTTTTCGTCAATAAAGAGTGTCTTAAGCTTCTTTGAGCCTTCCAACCCCTTCACTTTCATTCGATCTCCGCTCTTTCTCGTACGCACATATAAAGGCAGGGTAACCTTGTCCGGATCAATATAGATCCTATCACCGGTACGATCCTCTGCTAACGAGGAAGAAAAATAAAGAAGGAACTGATATCCACCTTGAAGTTCAAGCGTTTTATTAACCTGTATCTCGTGACAATAAGGAGTGTCGGTTAACGCTAATTCCCCAAAATGAAAATAACATGTATGATACGCCCTTGTTACCTTAAGCCCTTTTGGTAAATCCAAGCTGGCATTAGGCGTTTTTCCTTTTAATATACCCAATACATCGTAAATATGTATAGACGATAAGGAAGATGGTCTAAGTTTGTAAAGATAGTTTAATATTAGATTAATCCCTCTCCTTTGTAAAGGCTGAGGCATTGCAAGAAAACCATCAATATGTAAAGAGGAGAAATCCTCAGTGTTATTCCATACCTTATTCAACTTATCCCTTGTTAATTCCTCTAAATATGCCTCATCTTCTGCCAACTCTTCACTAAATCGTTGAAATTGGAGATGAACATGAGGGTTCTCTTTTTTTAAAAAAGGAAGAACCTTTTTTCTGAACCGGTTCCTGGTGTAATCTTCCTTCAGATTACTGGGGTCTCTCCTCGGGTTTAGATCGTGCCTTTCACAATACTCCTCAATATGCTCCTTTGTAACAGATAGAAACGGCCTTATGATCAAACCTGCAGCAATGGATCGTTTCAAGGGAATCCCGGCTCTGCCAGCACCTGATGCTCCTCTTGTCATCTTCATCAGGATGGTTTCTATTTGATCATCCCCATGATGGCCAAGTGCTAATTTCGTAGCAGACGCCTCTTCCATGATCTCCATCAAAAATGCATAGCGAATTTGACGGGCCATATCCTGCAAGCTTCCATTCGTCTGCTTGATCTCCATTGATACATCTACTCTTTCACCGTAAAAAGGAATGTTTCGCTTATTGCAGTATTCTTTGACGAACAAAAGTTCCTGATAGGATTCGTCTCCCCGGAACATATGATCAAGATGAGCCGCCATGACTTCTGCTTCCCACTCAGCTTTGTTCGAATCAAGAAAATGGAGCAGCGCTAAGGAATCAGGGCCTCCCGACACTGCCACCATAATACGATCTCCTTTTTCAATCAAACTATGGTCTTGAATAAACCTTTTAATCGTTTGCTCTAACATAACGCTTCCTCTTCCTAAAACCGTTTTCCCCATTGTATCAATACCTACTGAATTCTCACACTCTTACGCTACATCAATTCTCCATAGATATACAAAACATATAATAACGAAACAATCATCACCACGAGCACAGTCTCAAGAAAGTGGCTTGATTTTTTATTTCGGTGATTTTGATATCTGCTATGCGTAGCGGATGAATTTACATGAGGGCTCGTTGAAACAGGTCTACTGACTTTAGGCTTTGATTTGGGCTGCTGTACTGGCTGAGAGTGAGAAAGTCCATTCAGGAGGCTTATCCTCATATCACTGGCAGATTGAAATTTCCCTTCCAGGGCATCAAGGATCGATCCTTCAAACTTCTTCAATTGGTCTTTGGAACCGATCGCCTTCCTTAATTGTTGCATATTCCCGTTTCCTGACTTAGTGAAACGCCCCGGATAGGCTAGATTAATGAGGATCATCCCCACAGAGAAAAGATCATAAGAAGGTTCGGCTCTTCGCGATCCCCCGACCCAGTATCCCCTATCAAAAAACTCCGTAAACTCTTTGATTGCCCGGCCATTGATGGTCGTTCCCCCAACATCAATACAGCGAATTCGGTAAGGAGGGCCCGTGACGATCAAGTTTTCAGGTTTTAAATCCCCAAAGACCCATCCTTCCTTATGAATTCGCTCCAGGTCTGTCAGGAGCTGAGCAATGAGTACACCAGTCCAGGAAAACCCTTTTGATTGAACAAATGACAGCAAGTCAGTACCTTGAATATATTCCATCACGTAAAAATGTATTTTCTGTCCCTGGTACTCCCAATCATCCACAGCAAGAAGCTTTGGCCCAAGGGGAGCACCTTGGACCTTAGAAAAAGATTTTAATACATTCACTTCCGATGTAATGGATACATTGCTGTCACTCATCTTTAACGCCTGGTATCCTGAAGTACCTTGTACCAGGTAGACGATCCCGTTCGCACCATATCCTAATTCTTTTACAATGGTGTAGATCTGCTTATACCATTTTCCTCTTACAACTGTTCCAGGCGGGAAATTAAATGGTTTCTTCGAAGTATTGTTCATCATCGCCACGAGAGAGCAATCCCCTTAAAGAACGTTTTTTCTTAAAGTGGGTGATAGCTTCTGAGATCGCGGGACCTGTCGGAGTAATTCCGCCTGGAGACAATTTAGAGAATATACTCGTCAATGTTTCGAGTTTTGGTGTCCAATCCAGCAATTTTTCGACATCTTGTCGTTTCCCGGGAAATACAAAGACGGAAAATTTATTATCACCCATTCTGGCATTCAGGCTCAATGACAGGTCTAATAAGGCTTCCTTAACCGTGGGAAGCTTATGTTTCATACTTGCAGACGTATCGACAAGAATCAACACTTCCATGTCAACGGATTCTCCCAGTTCATCTACAACCTCCATGACCTCCCCGCGTTGTTCGGGAGGAAGCTCCTCCATGGATGCGGATTTACCGAGGATTTGCTTCAGCTCTTTATTCACTACCCCCTGCAAGGTTTGTGTCATCGCTTTACGCGTGACCATTTGTACGGTTTGAGAAAGCTGTTGTGCATATACAATCTGACTTACTCCACCCCCCGATAGAGCAATTCCTTCAATTTCCTGCATTCCATTATCATCTATCACATCATTATCCATGACCCCAATGACGTTCACTGAAATTCCCTGCTCCTTCGCAAGAGCCGCCATCGCAATCGGGTCTTCACCTTGATTTGAGCAACCATCCGTAATTAATAGAATTTGACGAAGTGTACCTGGCTTCATCAGACTCCCCTCCTCATTCTAAAGTTGTTACCATCTTCGCCGAATAAGGAGGGATTTATACTCTAGTTAACTATTTTTATAGGGTGAATATACGACCTAGGAAATTCTCTTTTTATCCTTCGTTTTTGATTTATGCACAGGGATAGACGACCATTTCGGTATATTATGTTTGATTTTTGACACCACAATGGTCATATCATCTTCTATTAAGCCGGAGCTCGACCTGATCACTTCCTCCATTAGAATATCAGCCACTTCTTGTGGTTCCTCCGTTTCCAACTCCTTTATTTTCCTCTTCATCCAGAGATCATAATTTTCTACATGTTTCGGGCCTTCAAAGGCACCATCACTCATCATAATGAGAAGGTCTCCTGCTTTTAACTGCTCAGACACGACATCCACATCGAAATCCTGCTGAAGCATCCCCATTGGTAAATTGCTTGCCTCTACCTTTATGATATTATCTCCCCGCTTAATGAAACTCGGGGTTGAACCAATTTTCAAGAACCTCGATGACGCATTCTGCAGATCGATCATGGCTAAATCCAATGTAGAGAAAATTTCATCATTCGTTCTGAGAGATAGAATCGAGTTGATGGATTTGATCGCTACCTGTTCTTCAATCCCGGATTCCAGTATTTTTTTCAAAAGCCTCAGGGTTTCATTACTTTCATAGTGAGCCCGTTCTCCATTCCCCATTCCGTCACTAATCGCAACAGCATATTTCCCCCTTCCTAATTCAATCATCGAGTAGCTGTCTCCCGATACCAGCCCTCCCCCTTTCGCTGCATGAGAAGCTCCGGTATCCACTACGAATTTCTTGGCAGATTGGAAGGTCACATGACATTGACCGTTCGGAAATTGAGCACACTCCTCCTTTTGAACAATGATATTTTCACCTAAAATATCCGATAACATCGGGGCAATCAGCTTTTCACCCTGTCCATGTCCCCCGCAATAAGGCATGGTCATATCTATATCAACATTCCCCTGTTCCAGGTTATAGATTTCTATGTTTTCAATCTCGATTCCAAACTCTCCGATACTCGATAAGATTTGTTCTTCCTGAATATGATGATTCTCCCTTTCTCTTTGAATTTCTTTCGCGAAGTTCCCCATCACCTCTGATACTCCAAGTAATTGATCGGCGACCAATTTTCTGCTTTCCTGGACCTGCTTCTTTAACTTCAGATTCGCTTGATAGAAGGTCAATTCCTGATATATTGTTTCTTTCAGCTTTTTCTCTCTCGTACAATGCTTCTCTACTTCTCTAGCAAGTTTTGGAGACAGGGGGACACGGCCCTGATCATACTCGGTCATCACATCTTTCATCAGATTATAGGTTTTATCAAAATTCCGGGCCCAGCATTGATCTTTCTTAAAACAGGTTTGACACGTTTTCTCTGTCACATTGCTTAAGAAATAATCGAACTCTTTATCCTCCTCCTCTTCAAATCGGTCTTCTATTTGTTGAAAACTATTGGACAAAGCTTGAAACACCGAGGAAAACTGCGTGACCCTGTTAGCGGTCACATCTCTCACCCTTCGCATGTATCCCTGTTGTTCCTGCTGATATTCGGCAGTTCCAGGAATATGCTTGGCAATTTTAGACGTTAAACTTTGAGGGGTTAAAAATAATAGTAAAATCGCTACCCCCGATTCATATAAGGTTTTCGTTATGACCGTATCTGTTTCTCCGTACATCCCCATTAATAAAGTAGCGATTAACAAACCGATTGCTGCTCCGAATTTCTTTCCTTCTTTCATAAGTCCGCCCAGAAGCCCCGAGAAAGCAAGCAAGCTCATTTGATAAAAGCTGGAAACGTTGGCTAAACTGAAAACAAGCCCAGTGACAACCCCTACTGTGGAGCCCACTGTAGCCCCTGCTATAAAGGAAAACAACAGCACTAAGTATCTTGATAACACATGTTCCACAGACAGATTATATACAGACCAACCGATCGTACCTGTCATAATAGATGCTAATAGAATGATCAGACTGACCACTTCTTCTGTTTTCAGCGATTTCCTTCTGCGCTGAACGGTTACAAGGGGCACACTTTGAATGAAAATATACGTTAACAGAAAGGCAAGGCTCGCTTCTATTAACGCCATTACTCCGTTGTACACCGTCAGTGTTTGTCCTTGCTGGATATAATCGAATGAAAGCTTTGCTGCCATGACTGTGAAGAAGACATAAAAAGCGACGACTCTCAAATTATTCTTATGATATTTCTGAGACAATCGAAACGCTAATAGGAATATTACCGCACTGACGAACGTATAACTGATACTAGGAAGAGATAAGGTGAGAGCTCCTGCAAGCAATCCGATTAGTGCAATGGGAGATTTCTCTCTTCGAATAATGTAAACAGCGGCGAAGAACGGCAATGCAAACGGAGTTAAATGTGAAAGGATTAACGCTCTTCCCAATAAAAATCCGATAACGAATAAGGCGATTCCCTTTTCTACGAACAGCCACTCCAGTTTCGAATAAATAGACTTCATTCTTTTGGATAGTTCCACCCTAGTGTGTTCAATGTCCACGTTCTGAACAGGTTCTATGATCGACTGATCGGCTTTCCCCATGTATGAAACACTCCCCATTTCTTTTTTGTTAAGTATAAATGGTACAAGCTTAAAACTTTGTCAAAATGAGGGAATACATACCAAGAAAGTTTCGACGACTTTCTATGGATTCCGGTAAAATATTCAGAATATTCTCGAGGCATCCATTCTTCTTTTCTATTTTTTTCGTCCTAAACGCTTATGTGAGTATGCTTGAGGGAATTTTGACAAATTCTTTAATAGATTATATTGACAAGATAATTCTTTCTATGTATCATAGATTTTGTGCCTAAAGGTGCATAAATATGGCGGTGTAGCTCAGCTGGCTAGAGCGTACGGTTCATACCCGTGAGGTCGGGGGTTCGATCCCCTCCGCCGCTACCATATTTCAAGGCCCGTTGGTCAAGCGGTTAAGACACCGCCCTTTCACGGCGGTAACACGGGTTCGAATCCCGTACGGGTCATAGTAAAAAAAGACTATCATTTATGATAGTCTTTTTTTTTGGCTCTTTTCCCATGAAGAGGCGCACCAGGTTTATTCTGCAGACACCACTTCTTCTATTTGCTCCTGGTGATGTTTATCATGACCGATGAAGTCTTCAAAAAACTCTTCAAGAGTAAAGCTTTGATCTCCTACTGAGAACGAATGTTGTAAATCATTTTCAGATACGCTATTTACATAAGCTATAATCGATTCCCGTGTTTTAATACCCTCTTCAATCAAAGCTTCCTTGTTTACCACGTCATGCGCATATTGTGCAGCTTCTCCATTAAAACGTTGAAAATCCGGAAAAGGAGACAGCTGCGCACCTTCTGAAACCTTTGGGAGAATCTCTCCTAATGAATATTGGTCCCATTTGATCATGTGAGAAACATTTGCAGCAATCGACCACTTGCTTTCCTCCATCGGCTGAAACCACTCTTTATCATTGATCTTTTTCAATTCATTAAGCCACAGCTTGAACGATTCATGATGATCGATTATCTGTTCTTTTTTCATAACGGCGGCCTCCATAAAAGTAGTTAAGACTATTTTATTCGATAGGGGCCGGTCGTTTTCCTTTCTACACTACAAAAAAAAACAGGCACACTCATCCTTATGAGTATGCCTGTTTTCCGTTCACAACCTGCTATATGATTTAATAGACAGCAAGTTAACCTTTTTTCGCCCCTCTTCCACCACGACGAGACTCAGTATTTTTCTTTAAAGATGATAGACGATCCTCACTGTCTTTCAAGAAACGTGCCATCTTTTGTTCGAAACTCTCTTTAGTGCGTGTATCGTTCTGTTTGTTATTATTACTACGCGGGCGTTGAGGACGCTGAGGGCGCTGCGGGCGTTGTGGTTGCTCTTTCGCTTTTCGGATGGACAAACCGATCTTTCCATCTTTCTCAACATTAATAACCTTAACTGTTACTTCGTCGCCAACTTTAAGGTGCTCGTTAATATCCTTAACATAGTTGTCTGCAACTTCACTAATGTGAACTAAACCTGTTGAACCTTCCGATAATTCCACGAACGCTCCAAAATTTGTAATACCTGTTACCTTACCCTGTAACTTGCTGCCTACTTCGATTGACATAAAAGAAATGCTCCTCCTTAAAATGATAAAAGATAAACCTTATTATATATTATAGCCAATTAAAAAAAAGGGTGTCAATAAGACACCTCTTCTTCTTTCTCTTTATCTGGTTCAGGTATGTTGAAAATAATTTCACCTTCATCTGATAAAAAGTAATCCCGGCGCGCCAGTTTGGCTATATATTCATCGTCGTTAAGCTTCACAATCTCTTCTTCCAACGCGGTTTGCTTATCTTTTAGATGTTCTAACTTTTTTTCTAATTGTGCTTTTTCAGTACGTTTATCTTCTAAAACCTGGGCTCTGGAAATGAGAGTCGAAACTAAAAATCCACTAATTGCCAATACTAAAACTAAAAATACTGCTAATCGACGGACCAAACGCTTTTTTCTCTTAGAAGACGAATGATGCATATGCTCCTGATGACGAACATATTCATTTTCCATTGGTGTCACGTTTTTTCTCATTCCCAAACCTCCTTTACAATATGGAGTGGCAAAGCCTTAAGCCCTATTCTTTGTCTTTAGGTTTCTTTTTGAACTTTTCTACCACTCTATATACTTTTTTGATATATGCTTTAAAAATTCCTGCCACTTTATTATATAACTTCTCGACTCTTTTTGTAAGATTTTTCGGCAATAAATTCCAAATACCCTTTAATATCCACCATATTGGAGCCGTTACGAGCTTAGTCGCCCATTGTAACACTTTCCAGATCACCTTTAACAGGAATATTATGACGGATAAGAGCCCTTTTCCTACAGAAAAAACCATGGTAATGAGAAGCACAATTATCCATTTTATCGGTGAATAAACTAATTTTTTCACCATTTTCACACCAAAATTATAAAGGGAGATAAAAAATAAGATCACCCGTTCCAAAAAGGCCAGATAAAGCTGCTTGATGAGGGCCTGATAACCAGCAAAGCCACAGAGCAAAGCGATGAAAATATAAAAACGGATCTCACCAAAATTGACGACAAATAAAATATAAAAAATCGACAGGGCTTGTAATACCCAAAACATAATATCGTTTAAGAATACAAGCCACCGTTTTCTTTCAGACCGGTTTAAGAACCGATTGTACGTGTCTAATGTCGCACCAAATAAAGCTCCCATTCCGATCATGGAGAGCATGGTGTAGAACTGGGTTGAGAGTGTCATCGAAACAGCTTGCTAAAGAAGCCTTTAGCCTTCTCCCCATTTTGTTCATCCAGGTAAACGAGATCAAACACCTTTCCTTTAATGGAGACGATGCCTTTATCCACGTCCAGATTTTTCATTTGTAGATTTTGACCTCTGACAGACAAAAATCCCATTACGGTTTCGAGTAGAAACTCTTCATTATCAAAGCTTTCCACCTGTTTAACACCCGTGATATCTAGAAGCTTGCGGCCCCTCATCATGACGTCATGTTCCTGAAAAGTCGTTTTATCTTTGTTTCCATCATAATATTGATTCATACCCATCCCTCACATTCCCATAGTACAAGCTTTGTAACTATGTTTATGTTTTCAGGGGAAAAATAGAACCAAAATAGAGCCTCTTACTATGTAATCCTTATTCCGTTTCTTCTTGAACCCTTTCTTCTGAAAGTACGGAATAAAGTCCACTCGCTTCTTCTTTTTTGGTTGTTTCAAGAAGCCTTTCTATCTTTACCCTCATAATCTTTTGACCAAACCTCACGCTTAATTCATCTCCGACCTTCACGTTAGAGCTCGCTTTTGCTTGCAGTCCATTCACTGTTATACGGCCCTGGTCGGCAATTTCTTTCGCCATCGTTCTTCTTTTAATCAATCTTGATACTTTTAAAAATTTATCTAATCTCATGGATACCATTATTCATTTCCCCTTATTCGATATTCATCTTTTTGGCTTCGTTCCAAAATTGGTCTAACTCTTCTAAAGTGAAGTCCTCAAAGCTCTTTCCCGTCTTCAAAACCTGTTCCTCCACATAAGAAAAGCGGCGGTAAAATTTTGTATTCGTCATTGACAGGGCTTCCTCTGGAAATATCTTATAGAATCTGGCCACATTGATCAGCGCGAATAAAATGTCTCCAAATTCTTTTTTGATATGGTTTTCACTATTATTCTCGACCTCGTTCTCAAACTCCTTTAATTCTTCCCATACTTTTTCCCAGGCACCTTGTGGGTCTGGCCAATCAAATCCTACTTTTGCGGCATTCTTCTGGTATTCGTATGCCTTCATGAGAGCCGGCATTCCTTTGGCAACGTTCTTAAGCATCGGTTCATGTTCAACCGGCTTTTCTTGCTTCTTGATTTCATCCCAGTTCGCTTTCACTTGTTCCGTATTTTCTACTTGAACCGAACCGAATACATGGGGATGCCTTCGGACCATTTTGGAAGCAAGACTTTCAATCACTTCCTCCATGGTGAACATTCCTTCATCCTCACCTATTTGGGCATGAAGCATGACCTGGAGCAGGACATCCCCCAGCTCTTCAATCATATGTTCAATATCATCTTCCTCAATGGCTTCCAGTAACTCGTACGTTTCTTCGAGTAAATACTTCTTGAGGGAATGATGCGTTTGCTCTTTATCCCAAGGACACCCATTCGGTCCCCTTAGTGTCGAGATGATTTCTCTTAATGTTGCATATTGTTTATAAGTGGATGCCATTTCTTTCACAGCCGGGACATACAAGCTTGTTAAATTGCTGAGGTGGGCGACACGATCAAGTTCAACCAGTGGGATTCTATCCACCTTCTCTTCCTTGCTTCCGGCCGCTGTGACAAGCATGACCTCATAATCGTATGGATAGAGCTCCATCAGGGTAATCTTCACCTCAGAAGCGATAAAGGCATCATACACCTGTCCGATGATAAGCTGTTGATTCATATGAATGTCGTGAAGCTTTAAGCTCGTACCGTCCAACAGCTGAAAGCCATCGATCGGGTCCGCTCCGACAGAAGCGAACAGAGCATCAATAAAGCTTTGCCCCCCGCCGATCGACACCTGTATCTTTCCTTCTTCATGAAGGTCCAGAAGCATTTGAACAGCCTTTTCAGCGACTAATGGATGACCCGGAACGGCGTAGATAATTGAATGCTTTTCTGATTCCGAAATCAGCTCATGTACAATTTCTTCATACACTTGGTCGAACTTATCATGCTTTTCATATACAGAATCAAAGGATTGAAACTCTACTCCTTCTGCCATTAAATCCTTTACGACTGGATGCTCCTTCGTACGTAAGTATAGATGTGAGCTACTCTTTAGTAATCGGTACACTCCTAACGGGAGCTGTTCGATGTCTCCTGCACCTAAACCCACAATTGTTATTGTATGCATATTGATCTCCTCGCTACTTTTTATTCATTGGTTGTATGATATTCATGATCCTTACCCACTTACTACCAAACGGCAAGAAACCCATTTCTTCCCTTGAGAGGACTTTTCCTCTTAAAAAAACAATCACAAAGATAATGGCACCGATACAAGCTCCTCCTAATGAAAAAAGGACGGAAAGCTCTCGTTCAGGCATTCCTTTGTCTAAAAGTGTATCATACATCTGCAGGAATACCTGTAACACGATGGTCATGGCTGCTCCGCTCAGCACTAAGGTTCTATAGAAAGAAAAGGGAAAGAACCGGATAGGAAATAATCTCCTTAGCTTCAAGATCATCATACCGGTAATAACAGCTAAAGAACCGACCGTCGAGATGGACGCTCCCATAATACCCATGAGTGGAATGAGATAGGCGTTCCCGAGATATTTTAAGAGTATACCTATCAAAATACAGAATGCCGGGTAATAAATCTTACCTATTCCTTGGAAAATGCCTGAAAACGTAAGAATAAGACAGCTAAAGAAAATGGAAAGACAGAAAACGGCGATTACCTTTGAGCCCAATGCATTTTCGAATAACATCGTATTGGTAGGTACCATGATATTGATGATTCCCAATGTAGCTGCAAATCCGATAGTAATGCTGATTTTAAGGGATAACTGACTGTACTCCCTTATCAAATTTTCTTTCTTTTTCAAGTAGGCACTTGTCACCAATGGAACGATGGTAAGGGAAATGGAGGTAGCCACTACTGTCCCCAGCTGGACAAAGGGCTGACCCCGGTCATAAATCCCCTTCCACGTTTTTCCTGACTCTGCTTCCATTCCAGATGAGGTCAGGAGAGAATACACATTCAAGGAATCAACAAACTGAAGAAGGACCAGAAGCATGGCACTTACACAAATGGCTGTTCCGTTCATTAATAACCGTGACCAAATGTGTAAATAATCAGGAGACAACCTCAGGGATTTGAGTGAAAAAAGCTTTTCTCTGCGTGCAGTCACTATGAGAAGTAAAACCAACAACCCTCCCAGTCCACCGGTTATAGAACCGAATAGCGCTCCGTTTCCCGCAATATACAGAGAATATCCTTGAGAAACTAAAATTGTAGAAAATATAAGTATCGTCGCCACTCTTACCATTTGCTCCGTCACCTGTGAAACAGCGGTGGGCACCATATCTTCCTTCCCTTGATAGTAACCCCTCAGAACAGAAAGGGGAGCTAACAACAGGAAAGATAAAGAAATGACTTGAATCAACGGTTTAAGGAATGGATCCCCCATCCAACGGGAAATCACGCCTGCTCCAAAGTACACGATAAGAAACCAGCTTAATCCAACGAGACATAGGAACATGAAGGAGGTGACGGCTACATTCTTCGCTCCTTCTTCATCTTCATTTTCTATTTTCTCGGCTACTAACTTCGAGATGATCACAGGAAATCCGTAGGTGGATAATGCAATGGCAATTCCGTAAAAAGGATACACCTGCTGATAGATATAAAATCCAATATCTCCAACAATATTTTGAAACGGCACCCGATAGACTGCACTTAATATCTTCGTCACTAGTGCAGCAACCGTTAATACCATTGCCCCTTTCAAAAATTGATTGGAAGAGTACTTCTTACTCAACCAGTTTCCCTGCCTTTCTGTACCACTTTTTTCAATGCTCTTTGAGTCTGTTCAGGCAGAGAAAAAATCGTTTATGTACTGGTCATTTTACCATAAAGAAAGGTCTGTTTTCTCTCTGCAGCAGGCCAAAAATAAAAAAGAAGAGCGGCTAAGTGCCGCTCTTAAAAATTATTGCTCCATTTGTCTAGCTAAAAAGCCAGCTGCCGTTTCTACTGCCTTTTGTTCCACTTCGCCTACTGTACGCTCCTTCGAGAAGATCGCAACGGCGCCAATCGGGTCACCATTTGCGACTATCGGGGCTATCGTATAGGAAGCAAGTTCCTCACCGTGTCCATCGACAAGCTCAGCTTGTCCTTGTTGAGTGTGTAAAAGAGACGTACGGTCATCCATAACTTTCTCAACCAGTTCACTGATGTTCTTATTTAAATATTCTTTCTTTGAAGCGCCTGAGATCGCAATTACAGCATCTCGATCACAAATTAACACAGCGCTTCCAAGGCTGTCGTATAATGCTTCGCCGTATTCCTTAGCAAAGTCACCAAGTTCACTGATTGGGGAGTATTTCTTTAAGATGACTTCTCCGTCACGATCGACGAAGATTTCAAGGGGATCTCCCTCGCGGATCCTTAATGTTCTACGAATTTCTTTCGGAATGACGACACGCCCTAAATCATCAATACGACGAACAATACCAGTTGCTTTCATCTATAGTTGCCTCACTTTCATCAGATGATTTTATTTGGCAATGTACCAACTTGTTATTGAATACTTTACCATTGTTGAGTTTAGTATCTTACAACTTAGAAGTTCTATACACATTCAGTTATTTTTTCTGTAATTTCACTAAAATTCTAATGCAGGTATCTTTTTCCATTCTTGGCAGCTGCATAAATACTAATACCCTTATCATAGTAAAGTAAAACAAACAGCGCGTTTACATTTTGGTTACAGTATTATAACGAAGGTAAGAATTTCCGTATTTCATCTGATGAAAGCATATGAAGTTTTTATCATTATCAGGCGTTTTCTTCTACTTTTAACGCTTCATCTAAATGCTTAATGATGTCATAAGCCATATTAAACCACTTGGATGATTCCAGGCGTGAGGTATTAATCGATATTTTAAGCTTAGATCCTTCCATTCCGAGGCCCACAGCCCGGCCGTGTTTGTTGCATAAGTTAAAGACCTTGGATCCGTCGATCTGCGCCGTTCCTTCCGGCGACATAAAGATGTTCACTGATTTCTTGTCCTGCTTAATGGATTCAAGCTTTGTATTTTTGGCGTATATTTTCATTTCAGAGATTAAGAATAGATAGCCTACTTCCTCTGGATATTCCCCGAAGCGGTCAAGGATTTCTTCTTCCAGCTCTTCGATTTCAGGAAGCGAAGAGAGAGAGCGGAATCGTTTATACATTTCGATCTTTTGATGACCATCTTTAATATAGTCATCCGGAATATAGGCATCGATTTCGATATCTACTTCAAAGCTTGACTCCGGCTGTTTCGGAAGATCTCCTTTGCGCTCTTCGATGGCTTCTTTCAGCATTTGAGAGTACAAGTCAAATCCGACTGAATCAATAAAGCCGTGCTGCTGTGCTCCCAGAAGATTACCTGCACCACGGATCGTCAGGTCACGCATGGCAATCTTGAATCCTGAACCGAGCTCAGTAAATTCTTTTATCGCTTGCAATCGTTTTTCGGCGACTTCCGTCAGCACCTTATCTTTACGATAGGTGAAATAGGCATAGGCCACCCTGTTCGAGCGTCCAACCCTTCCTCTTAATTGATAGAGTTGAGATAAGCCCATCCGATCGGCATCAAAGACAATCAATGTGTTCACGTTCGGTATATCCACACCTGTCTCAATGATCGTCGTAGTGACCAGTACATCATACTCACCAGCAAGGAAGCTTAAGATCACGGCTTCGAGCTCGTTTTCACTCATTTGTCCGTGTGCATAGGCAATTCTCGCATCCGGCACAAGCATGGAAATTTCGTCCGCTTTTCTTTCAATATCCTCTACTCGATTGTATAGGAAATACACCTGACCGTTCCTGGCCATTTCTCTTTCAATGGCTTCTTTGATCAAAGCACCATTGTATTCCATTACATATGTTTGAACCGGGAATCGATTCTCCGGCGGTGTTTCAATGACAGATAGATCCCTTACTCCAAGCATCGACATATGGAGAGTCCGTGGAATCGGTGTAGCCGTTAAGGTCAACACATCAATATTCGTTTTTAATTGTTTGATTTTTTCTTTGTGAGTGACTCCAAATCGCTGTTCCTCATCGATGATCAATAATCCGATGTCCCTGTATTGAATGTCTTTGGAAAGAAGGCGGTGAGTCCCCACTACGATATCCACGGTTCCGTTCTTAAGACCCTTCGTCGTTTCCTGCTGCTGCTTTCGTGTTCTGAAACGACTTAATAATCCGATTTCAACGGGGAAGTCCTGAAAACGTTCCTTGATTGTTTCATAATGCTGCTGAGCAAGGATGGTGGTCGGCACGAGAATAGCGACCTGCTTTCCATCGGCAATGGCTTTGAAGGCTGCCCGAATGGCCACTTCTGTTTTTCCATAACCTACGTCTCCACATAATAACCGGTCCATCGGCCGTTCTCTTTCCATATCCTGCTTAATTTCACTTACAGATCGCAGCTGGTCATCGGTTTCTTCGTATGGAAACACCATTTCAAACTCTCTTTGCATGTCACCATCGGGGGAAAATGCATAGCCTTTTGCCGCTTCCCTTTCAGCATAGAGCTTAATGAGATCATCTGCTATATCCTGAACAGAGGATTGAACCTTCGACTTGACCTTCTTCCATTCACTTCCGCCCAGCTTATAAAGCTTTGGATCCTTATTCTCTGAAGCGACGTATTTTTGGACAAGTTCAATTTGATCAACCGGAACATAGAGCTTGTCATTTCCCTGATATTTCACATGGAGATAGTCTTTGTGAACACCATTGATCTCCAAGGTTTCAATCCCAAGGAATTTACCTATTCCGTGATTCACATGAACCACATGGTCCCCCACTTTCAGCTCAGAATAGCTTTTGATTCTCTCAGCGTTTGAAAGCTTTTGCCTTCTGGGCTTCTTTTGGGTTTTCTTATTGAATAGTTCCTCTTCTGTAATAACGGCAAGTTTCTGAAGGGGAAGTTCAAATCCGTTCGTCAGGCTGCCGTTGATCATTTGGATCGTGCCCGGCAGCAGCTTATCCCCATCTTCCACAAAGGCGATTTCAATTTTATAATCGTCCAGTACCCTTTGAAGCTTCTTTACCCGTTCTTCATCCGGTCCCAGTAAAACAACGGTATATTTTCCTTTTTTCCAGCGGTCCAATTCTGCTTTTAAAACATTCATCTGCCCATGGAAATTCTGCATAGGCTTTGTAGAAACATTAAAGATATTCTGCGGGCTAGTATTGGGAATATGACGCAGGAAAAGAGAAAAGTACACCTTTGGCAGCTTCGTGTTATTAATCAACCCAGAAAACGCATGGGATACAGGTACATCATGGATGATCTGTCCTTCTTGCAGCAACGAGGTATACCACTCTGCTTCCTCTTTCTCAAGGGACTCACTCATTTCCTGTACACGACTGAATTCGTCAAAGAAAATGACTCCGTCTTCAGGTAAATAATCTAGCAAACTACTAGGATGGTCATACGCCAGGGACAAGTACTTGAAAATTTGCTCAGGAACTTGTCCGTTTTCAAGCTGATCAACCTCATGACCTATGTACTCAGTCATCTTTTCCTTTACAGCTGCAGCTTTCACCTTCTTTAAACTGGCTGAAAGTCCAGCTTCAATTTCGCGGATGAGCCTTTCGATGTTCTCATAGCTCAATAAGACCTCTGTGGCTGGTCCTATTTCCATAGCGTTAAGTTTATCAATCGAACGCTGGTCCTCAACTGAAAAAATGCGAATAGAATCAATTTCGGTATCGAATAATTCGATACGGACAGGATTCTGGGACGTTAATGGGAATATATCAACGATTCCCCCGCGAAGGCTGAATTCACCAGGTGTATTGACCATTCCCGTCCTCTGATAGCCCATTTGAACCAATTGATTTAATACTTCATCCAGATCGATATCTTCTCCCGTTTTAAAACGGATTTGATTCGTTTCCCACATGGATTTCGGAGGAAGGATCTTTCTTAATCCTGCGACTGGAACGATATATACACCCGAATGATTCTGAGAAAGCTTATTCAACACTTCGATACGTTGAGCTCTCAGTTCCGGACTAGCCACACTTAATTCGGCTGCGATTAACTCATTAGCAGAATATAAATATACTTCATCCTCGGATAGAAACTGAATGAGATCGTCATAGACTTTCTGGGCTTGAAACAAATTATGCGTGACCACTATGGTGGATTTATTCGTTTGTAAATAGACATCCGCTATATAAGCTGTTCGGGATGAGCCGGACAATCCTGCGACAAGCTGTTCCGATAATTGCTCCTCCACTCCAGCGATGATGGACTGAATTTCTTCACTTTGGTGAACCTGTTTTAAAATACCTTTCAAGTGTACGCTCCTCCCCTTTGGATCTTTCTATATAATCTCAACTGTAAACAGAAAAATGCTTTGGTTCTCCACCAAAGCGTTCTTACTGAATGATATGATCTAATTGATGATAGTCAGGGTTTCTCTCCAGACTCTCCTGACAATCTTCACAGATGGTCTTCACTTGGATATCTCCGTTGTCCTGATACTGAACCATGTGTAACCGTTCTTCATCTGACAGCGTATGAATCCCGAGCTGCTCTGAATGGACAGATACGTTTGAAAGTGTTCCAACATTTGTACCACAATGTCGACACTGATAATGGATCGCCATACCATTTCCCTCCATACACATTTATACATTTAGTATGAACCTGTTAGAGGGGAGTTATTCACTCTTCACAGGAATGATGGAAGGTCACCAAGATTTTCAGTCCTCGAAATGTAGTATATGAATTCGTTAGTTGAATTTATTCATCACTTCAAGGAAAGGTTTATCAAACCATGTTTCACATGCTTCCACACTAGCAGAGATGACTTTATCCAACTCTCCTTGATCTTCCTTACTAAACCTTCCAAGAACATAATCCGGGACACTCATACCGTTTACAGGCCGATCAATTCCTATTCTAAGGCGATTGAAGTTTTGAGAGCCCAAATGAGCGATGGTTGATTTTATTCCATTATGCCCGCCGGCACTTCCCTTTTGCCTCAACCTTATCTTTCCTACAGGTAAATCCAAATCATCATAAATAACAAGCAAATCTTCATCTTCAATATTAAAATAATCCATTAGCGGAACAATGCTTTCCCCAGACAAATTCATATAGGTAAGCGGCTTTAATAAAACGATTTTTTCCCCTTTATAATGGTAGGTCCCATATACCCCTTTGAACTTTGACTGATTCAATGAAACTCCCAGTCGATCTGCTAAAGCATCTATAATAACAAACCCGATATTATGACGTGTCTTCTCATATTGTGATCCCGGGTTTCCTAGTCCAACGATTAATTTCATGTCTAACACCTCTTCTGACCTTATACCTCTAGAATAACGTAAAAAGCGCAACCTGCAAAAGGTTACGCCAAAAAATATTGATTTTTATTCTTCCTTTGATTCACTTTCTTCACTGGCCTCTGATTCTCTTCCTTCTTCATTCTCAGGGGTACCAGCTTCCTGCTCTTCACCGCTATCAATTTCTTCTTCCTGTCGTGGTGCAAGAATGGAAGCAATTGTACGGTCGTCCTCTTCATTAAGAGTGACACTGTATTTGTCACGGATATCACCGATCGTTACCGTGTCTCCAACTTGAAGTTCTGCAATATCAACTTCGATTGATTCCGGTATATCTTTAGGTTTAGCTGTTACAGAAACCTCATGCAGGGGCTGCTGTAGTACTCCGCCGTCCTTCACTCCTGCCGCTTCTCCTACAAGCTCAATACGAACATCCGCATCGATTTCCTGTGACATATTAACGGCAAGGAAATCTACGTGAGTAACGGCATCCTTCAAGTGGTCCTGCTGATAGTCACTTAAAATGACATTTTGTTTATTACCATCTACATTCAAGGAAATAATTCCGTTTCTTCCTACTTCACGAATCGTTTTAATAAACGTAATGGCATCTACCATAATTGGTGTATTATCTGCTTTGTAGCCGTACACGACTCCAGGGATATTCCCTTCGTGTCTCAGCTTTGTTAATGATGAGCGTTTAAAATCTTTTCTGGTATTTGCTTTTAATTCAGTTGCCATGTCTAATCCAACACCTTCCCTAATCTGTTATGTTAGTTAAAGTTCTATATATAGTAATTACCCTAATGTGATTTGAAATAAACATAGAAAAATCAATTTATGACGGGAAGGGTGCTTATGGAAGGTTGTCAGATAGCTGTTTTAGAAGAAGGCCCTTTTTATACAGATTGTTGCTTTTTAACATAAGGTCTGCTTGAGCTCTGTCAATTAGTATGTGGAAGATGGTGAGGGGAACTGCTCCGCTTTCCGCGGACGTTCGGCCGAGCCTCCTCAGCTTCGCTTCCGGGGTCTCGGCACGTCCGTACTTCCGCAGGAGTCTACGCAGTTCCCCTCACCATCTTTAAGAGATTTTTCGTTACAGAGCTTAAGGTGTGCGAGAAAAACAATGTAACTAGAAAACAGAATGCTTCTTTCTCAAAAGGAGATCTATCTTTACTCACTTGATATGAGGTTGCTTTCTAAAAGTCTTGTTTTTCTCTCATTCTAATGAGGATTTATGCTCAGAAAGTTGATTGGAGCGGAAGGATGTTCGACTCCTGCGGGAATAGCGGGAAAGTTGAGACCCCACAGGGCAAAGCCCGAGGAGGCTCAACTCACGCCCCGCGGAAAGCGAGCATCCTGTAGCGGAAATCAACTACTACATTCTTCCTTAAGATAACCACAAACTTTGCGAAAAGAGTCTAAACGAAGAATAACAGAAAAGCCTGCCCTAAATTAGGACAGGCTCTTCTTGATATGCACAAACTACATATATTAATTCTTAATCAAACAGCGTGCTGACAGATTGTTGTTCGTAGACACGGATGATGGCTTCACTGATTAGTGGAGCAACTGACAGCGACTTCACTTTACTGATCATTTTCTCTTCACCTAATGGAATAGAGTTCGTTACAACCAGCTCTTTAATATTTGAATTTTCGATTCGCTCAATCGCAGGTCCAGAAAGAACCGGATGCGTACAGCACGCGAATACTTCTTTCGCACCGTTTTCCACCAAGGCATTGGCTGCAAGCGTGATCGTACCGGCAGTATCAATGATATCATCGATCAAGATGGCGATTTTACCATCAATATTACCAACGATGTTCATGACCTCCGCAACGTTCGGTTTAGGACGGCGTTTATCAATGATGGCAATCGGCGCTTTCAGGCGTTCCGCCAGCTTACGGGCTCTTGTCACTCCTCCGTGGTCCGGAGATACAATGACAAGGTCTTCGTTATTGAATCCTCTTTCTTCAAAGTAATCCGCTAAGATAGGAACACCCATCAGGTGATCGATCAGGATATCAAAGAAGCCTTGAATCTGAGGAGCATGCAGGTCCAGTGTGATTACGCGGGTAGCACCGGCTGTTTCCAACAGGTTTGCCACTAATTTAGCCGTGATAGGCTCACGTGCTCTCGCTTTACGGTCCTGACGGGCATAACCATAATAAGGCATAACAATGTTAATCGTTTTAGCAGAAGCACGTTTCAACGCATCTACCATAATAAGAAGCTCCATCAGATTTTCGTTTACAGGCTGACAAGTAGACTGAATGACGAATACATCACAACCACGGATACTTTCTTCAATGTTAATCTGGATTTCACCGTCACTAAAACGCTTAACAGAAGATTTCCCTAATTCAACTCCTACTTCATCCGCAATTTCCTTTGCAAGATGGTAGTTTGAATTAAGGGAGAAAATTTTTAATTTGGAATTAATATAAGAGTTTGGCATTGTGGACCTCCAATTATTTCTTATGATTTAGATTTTGTACGTAATTTTCTTTATTTACCTGGCGAGCTCTTGCAATCGAAAGAGACTCTCCTGGAACATCCTCAGTAATCGTAGAACCAGCAGCAATGTATGCACCTTTTCCTACTTTAACAGGCGCGACCAGATTTGAATTACAGCCTACAAATACACCATCTTCAATCTTTGTCATGTGCTTATTCTTTCCATCATAGTTCACCGTGATCGATCCACATCCAATGTTGACGTCACTTCCAACCTCTGCATCTCCAATGTAGCTTAAGTGGGATGCTTTACTTGCTTTACCGAAAGAAGCCTTCTTAATTTCAACGAAGTTACCAATCTTAACTTCATCTTCAATGGTAGAAGCCGGACGAATGTGAGCAAATGGCCCAATATGAACATCCGAACCGATCGAGCTGTCATGAGCAACAGATTGCTTCACAACTGTTCGGTCACCGATCTGACAATCCTTCACCTCAGAATTTGGTCCGATCATAGCATCTTCACCAATTGAAGTGTCGCCCTTAAGAACCGTACCTGGAAGGATAACCGTATCTCGGCCAATCGTCACATCGGCATCAATATACGTATTGTTTGGATCCTTTATCGTAACACCATTACGCATATGGTATTCATTGATGCGCTTTTTCATCGTAATCTCTGCTTGAGAAAGTGCGACACGGTCGTTCACACCCAATGTCTCATCAAAGTCACTTGTTTGGTACGCACTTACGATTTCACCTTCAGTCTGAAGAATCTCAATCACATCAGGTAAGTAATACTCGCCTTGTACGTTATCATTCGAAACCTTTTTCAGGGCATCGAATAACGCTTTATTATCGAAACAATATGTTCCGGTATTAATTTCTTTCACGCTTAGCTCTTCATCAGTTGCATCCTTATGTTCAACAATGCGTTCCACCAAGCCTTCCTGGTTACGGATGATCCGTCCGTATCCATCAGGAGATTCAGTGTGACCAGTCAAGATAGTCGCTTTCGCACCCTGTCCTTCATGATGCTTCACTAACGCTTCCATCGTTTCTCCTTTAATGAGCGGTGTATCACCACACACCACTAAAGTAGTACCTTCTAAATCAGCTAACACATCTTCAGACTGCATAACAGCATGAGCGGTACCTAATTGCTCAGCCTGAAGGGCAAAATCACTCTTGCCTTCTAAATGCGACTTCACAAGCTCAGCACCGTGACCGATGATTGTGACAGTCTTTTCTATATGAAGAGTTGAAATTTGGTCGACCACATGTTCCACCATCGGCTTGCCACACACAGGATGAAGAACTTTGTATAGCTTCGACTTCATTCTCGTACCTTGCCCGGCAGCTAATATAACGGCATATCGATTTGTCATTTTTGGTCCTCCAATAACCTTTTTATCCATAACGAATATATCCTAAAAACATTATCATTTCAAGGATTCATATAAAAGTACATATATTTGTCATTAGAAAAGCGGAGGCGGCTTGATCAGGCCCGACAAGCATAAGCTGAATTGACCAGAAAGGCGCCCTTTGCCTTTTTGGTCAATTTAGCTTATGACCTCGAGGGACTAGCCGCCGGAGCTGGACAAGTAGAAAAGCGGAAGGGGCTCGCCCTGGGGCGACAAGCATAAGACGAGTAACCCGGAAAGGCGCCCTTTGCCTTTTTGGGTTACTTGGCTTATGACCTCGAGCCCCAAGCCCCTGAAGCTGGACACAGAGAAAAGCGGAGGCGGCTTGATCAGGCCCGACAAGCATAAGATGAATTGACCGGAAAGGCGCCCTTTGCCTTAGTCAAACATCTCTGCAAAATTTTTTTACCTTAGGATGCAAAAAAATATTAATTATAGGTTTCATCTCTATTAAAATAGGGGTATACAAAAAACGTAAGAACCGCTACTTTTAAATGACAGGCTCTGAAGACAAAAAAAAGAGCCTTACAAAAGTAGGCTCTTGATGCTATAGATCTAATTAGGAAGCCCCAGCTTCTTCTAACTCAACTTCTTCTAGCTCACCTAGACGGTGATACTCAGCTAAAACGGCATCTTGGATCTTGCCGCGAGTACCTGAATTAATTGGGTGAGCAATATCACGAAATTCCCCATCTGGAGTCCGCTTGCTTGGCATCGCTACAAATAAGCCGTTGTTCCCATCAATAACGCGAATGTCATGAACAACAAATTCATTATCCAGCGTAATAGATGCGATAGCTCTCATGCGACCATCGGTGTTTACTCGGCGTAATCTTACGTCTGTTACTTCCATTCTGTTCACCACCTTTTTCCCTAGATGAAATCTACTCTATGTATTCAACGAATTATTTAGATATTCCTTCTTAAATTGTAAAATTTTTTGAAAAGTTTTATTTTTTATATCCAGTCATCTATTTCATTTGAACTACACTTCCTTTTTGACACAAAAAAACACCCGTGAATTTTACTTCACGAGTGCGATTACTTCGATCTCAACTAAGGCATCTTTAGGTAAGCGGGCTACCTCTACACAAGAACGAGCCGGCTTGTGATTACTAAAATATTCCCCATACACTTCATTGATCGTACCAAATTCATTCATATCCTTAATAAACACAGTTGCTTTCACCACTGTTTCCAATGATGCTCCAGCTTCCGATAGTACGGCTTGAAGATTACGGAACACCTGATGCGTCTGTTCCGCTACATCCCCTTCCATCATAGTACCTTCTACCGTCAGAGGGATTTGACCCGAACTGTAAAATAAATTATTTACGACAATCCCCTGTGAGTATGGACCAATTGCTGCTGGTGCTTGCTTAGTAGAAACTACACGCATATTAAATGCCTCCCCTTATGGTAGAAATGTTAAATTTGATTGAAAATAATTTCCTTCTGTCAACGAAATCTGTTTATCTTTTTCATTCACGTCAGACAATTTTAACAATGAAACATAATCATCCACTAGTCGACCATCGATACTATTGGATTCAACTAAAACACCTATTCCGGATAAAGTAGCCGAGAACTCTTCCAATAAGTTCTTCATACCGTTGATGGTTCCCCCTGCCTTCATGAAGTCATCGACAACCAATACTTTAGACCCTTCCTTCAAACTTCTCTTGGAAAGAACCATGGATTGGATTCTCTTCGATGAGCCGGAGACATAATTAATGCTCACAGTCGAGCCCTCTGTTACGCGGCTATCCCGCCTTACAATGACGACTGGAACATTTAAGTATGAGGCAATTGCATTTGCAATCGGTATCCCTTTTGTCGCTACTGTCATGATGACATCAATATCTTTCTCAGCGAAAGCAGACGCCAGTAATTTCCCTACACTTTTCATAAGCTGAGGGTTACCCAGCAGGTCGGTCATGTATAGGTATCCGCCTGGTAATAAACGATCTGAGCTTTCCAGATGAACACAAAGCTCATCTATCATTTCTTTCGCTTCCTGACTGTTTACCTTTGGAACATATTTCACTCCACCGGCTGCCCCGGGAACTGTTTGAACAGTCCCCACGCCCCGTCCTTCAAATGTTTCCTTTACTATCGTCAAGTCCTCACTGATGGAAGACTTTGCAGAACCATACCGTTCAGAGAAAAAAGTTAAAGGAACAAGTTGGTGGGGGCGTTCTAATAAATAATGCGTCATATCAATTAATCGTTCACTACGCTTAAACTTCACCAAAGAAACCTCCTAAATCCGAATATTATAATGTAAATATATCATTAATATACGGATTTCGGCAAGAGCTCTTAATCTCCCAGCATGCGCACAGCGAACACTTGATCACAAAAACCTCTTAAACCATTATAGATTCGATGAAGTCTTGATTCATATTGCACTAATCCATATACCGTCGGTCCACTTCCGCTCATTAGCACAGCATCGGCACCAAAACGCTCCATTTGGTCCTTGATTTGAGCCACTTCAGGGTGCATATCCAATGTGACCGATTCAAGTACATTCCCAAGATTGGAGCATATATCATGATAATTTCCTTGTTTTAAAGCTGAAACCATGGCGTTCGTATTCGGATGTGTAATGTTTTTCAAATCCAAATTTTTATAAACATCTGCTGTCGAAACCCCTATTGTTGGTTTTGCTAATATGACCCAGCAATTAGGCGGGGCTGGAAGATGTTTGATCTTCTCTCCTCTTCCTGATGCTAGAGCCGTACCCCCGTAAACACAGAAAGATACATCTGAACCAATTTCGGAACCAAGCTTTGCCAGCTCATCCATGCTTAGACCTAAATCCCATAATCGATTTAACCCTTTTAAGGTTGCTGCCGCGTCACTGCTCCCGCCTGCTAACCCTGCTGCTACAGGTATCACTTTATCAATGGAGATCGCTACCCCTTTTTTGATATTCAACCTCGTCTTTAAAAGCTGGGCAGCCTGATAGGCAAGATTTCTTCCATCGTCCGGCACAAATCGATTATGCGAGAGAATCTTAATCGTATCATCAGAAAGATTCGTAAGCTCAATTCTATCTGCTAAATCAATCGTAGTCATAACCATCTCAACTTCATGGTAACCATCTGAACGTTTATGTAAAACATCAAGTGATAGGTTAATTTTTGCCGGCGCCTTCACTAATAACCTCATATCATCACCTTCTTACCAATACTCTTTGTTATATTGTATCATACACTTATTATTGAGAGTGTTAACTTCTAAACATACTCATACAAGTATGTTATTTTATCACGTAAAGTACTGATAGGAAAGATTGTCTTGTCTTTATTAAAACAGGGGCCACCTTAAAAGCACTACACTTTTAAGGTGGCCCCCTGTATATGGTACTGATAAAAGATGTAATCCTGTATGCGGGAAAAGAGTTAGTGAGGACGATTTTCAGATAATTGCTGACTTGCGAGCTCGACTGCGCGCTTCACCATATTACCTGCATCCCGTGACGTGATTCCACCCCAACCATCCTTCTGAACAACATCATAGAATCCCAATTCCTGAGCGATTTCTTCTTTTAATTGATCAGACATGATTCCTCTTCTTCTGCTCATAAGTCTACCTCCTTTAGATGTACCACACGTTTAGTATGTGTACAAAAGGATAAAACATAACAATGGAGAGTCCTAATCTATATACTTCATGAAAATTGGACAAATAAAAAAGCAGCAAACGATTGTCTACTGCTGGCTAAAGATGATATTTCCTGTTGCTTCATCATAAAATGTTAATTGAACTGTCTCAGTGAGAACATCTGCATAGCTGTAAGAAACTCGTTCGAACGCATTCTCTTCTTGATCCAGTTGAACCACGAATACAGAAGGATACGTTTCGGCTAGAACACCTGAACGCTCAATTGTTTTTCGACGTCCACCGTTTGCTTTAAGCATTAAACGTTTCCCAAGATTAGAATCAAGGGATCTTTTAATGTCGGCTAATGTTTTTGGCATTTCGCTTCCACCTCACTATAATCAAATATAACACATTATGTAATTTTAGTCAAATAAATTTATTATTTTAACAAGAACAAGGAACACCTGTCAATATATTTTATTCAACAAAAAGTACGTTTTTTCTACACACCTAACATTCCCCAACCCTTGAAAAATTATGTAAACAATAAAAGTGGAGGGGCTTTGCCCAGAGGCGACAAGCATAAATGCCACTAAAAAACCCACCTTACTAATCTATACATCTAAACGCCAAATAGACCTTACAATTCACGCAGTAAATTGTAAGGTCTATTTGATTTTTGTCGAACATTCCCTAATCTTCGTGTGTAATTTTATATGGCATCCCTGTACGAAGGACACCCTTCGTCTCGATCCCGCCAAGCCCTTTGTCCCCTGTTAATGTATTGCGGATGACGTCCCACACATTTACCGAATCCTTAAACCCCGTAAAACAAATCTTAGCCACGATATAAACGGGATCCAGTGCATGAATATTGACTCTCGACGGAGAGCTCGCAAAATTGGCTCCAGCGTGGATCAATGATTCAAAGTGGGATTGACAAGCACCAGCAAAGATCACTAACTGATCCAAGTGTGGAGATTTGCTGCGTGCTTCACGCACGGCCTGAACAAAATATTTGGAATGTCGATAGGCGTTAATATCAGCTTTAGTCCCTTTCGCCTTGGAATAGGCATCGTGACCGGTCAAAACAATAATATTCGGTCTATATTTATCGATAAGCGACCCAATCTGCTCAGGCATCTCTGTCTCACTACAGTGAACACCTTTTACCGGGACACCAATTTTTTCATAAAGATCTAGACACTTTCTTAAATAGCTGGGATCTCCATCAAGATGAAGCACTTTCCCTGGAACCTGGAAATAGTTATAATCGTCTCGATAAGCATTCGTTACCTTGTATTCCTGCTTATACTTCAGAAGCTCTATATCCTGACGAAATAGGTCAAGAGATTGTTCCTCCTTTGAACGAAACTCCTGCGCAATACGTTCCTGCTCTCTAGGGTCCATCTTCTTCAAATCATGAAAAGGAGCATCCGCTATTAATCGAAAATCTTCACCATACAGTACTGCCGTTTTTTGGCCATCTATCATGCGGATATCTATCACCCTGAATAAAATATCACACTGATAGGAAAGGCGGCCTACGACATCATTGATTTCGATATTCACATCAGTCACTCCCGTGGGCTAAACATTCGTTAAATCAAAAAAGGAAATAAATAAGCCGAGGAGGATCAACGTTTGTCATATCCTTCTCAACACGTTCCTTATCCTTAATTAAGTAAATATTCCCTGTGATAACCTATGCAACCCTCTACTATTCGGTGTCAATAAAATGGGTCTCCCGTGCGGAGTACACGGGAACAAAAAAATGGCTAAACGCACTTTCACGTTTAGCCATCTATCCAAGCTTTAATTAAAGTTCGGGTATAACGCATCACTCAACCGACCGAATTCCTGTATCGACAGTGTCTCTCCACGGCGTGTGGGTTCAATCCCGGCTGCAGATAATGCCACAAGGATCATGTCTTTCTTTTCCTTTCCTTGAGGAAGCTGACTGCTTAAATTGTTCAGGATGGTCTTTCTTCTTTGAGCAAAAGACGAGCGTGTGACGGTAAAGAAGAAATCTTCACTGATCACCTCGACAGGAGGCTTCTCACGCTTCGTTAAACGGATGACGGCTGAGTCCACATTCGGTTGCGGCATAAAGACCGTTTTCGGGACAGTCATGACCATCTCGGCCTCTGTATAGTACTGTATGGCAATCGAAAGAGATCCGTACGCTTTTGTTCCGGGCTGAGCTGAAATACGGTCTCCTACTTCTTTTTGAAGCATGACACAGATGCCTCTGATTGGAAGACGCTCCATCAAAAGCTTAAGAATAATAGGTGTAGTGACGTAATAAGGGAGATTGGCCACTACCATAATGTCTTCGAATCCTTCAAATTCTTTATTAATAATGGCTTCTACATCCGCCTCTAATATATCTTCATTAATGATTTTAACGTTTTTGTAAGGGGATAATGTATCATCCAGAATAGGAATCAGTCGCTGATCGATTTCAAATGCGACGACCTTTCCCGAGGTGCGCGCAAGGTGCTCTGTTAACGCACCGATTCCAGGTCCAATCTCAATGGCTGCGGTATTCTCAGATAACCCTGCGTATTCCGTTATGTTCCTGAGGATATTGGGGTCGATCAAAAAGTTTTGACCCAGGCTCTTTTTAAACGAGAAACCATACTTACCTAATATCTCTTTCGTGCGTATAGGGGTGGCAATATCTTTATGCATTTTCTTCCTCCTGAATAATTTCCATTAAAGCTTTTTTAAACTCTTCTCTTTGAATATTGAACATCCTTAATCGTTTATGCAGCTGTTTTCCATTAGTGTATCCGATTCTAAGCTTCTCACCAAGAGCAATTCTTCGATCTTTTGCTTTGGAACTGCCAATTAAGCCAGCATCAATTAGATCTTCTTTCGAAATGACTTCTTCCTGCTCAACATCCAGCACATGAGCCTCTCTTAAAGACTCTCTTATGATATTTGGCGAAGCATGCTCTACACCTATTCCTCTTCCTGACTTTGGCAGTGCATCCTTCTTATGTACAAAGGCATGCTTACAACCCGGTACCGCTTCACTCACAATCTTCCGGATACGTTCACCCGGGTAGTCCGGGTCGGTAAAGATGATTACGCCTCTTTTTTCCTGGGCGTGTTTTATTTTTTCTATAGTAGCCGGAGACACAGCAGAACCATTCGTTTCAATCGTATCTGCATTGACAGCACGTTGAATGGCTACCGTATCATCTTTTCCTTCCACTACGATGATTTCTCTAATTTTCATAATTCCTCCAAAAAAATTGAAACTTTTCTGCTTTCATTTTCGTCTAATCATTGAAGACCTAAAGCTATTATAACGGTTTTTACTTATAAATAAAAAAAAGCAGGAGAACACCCCTGCTCTTAGTTTAATATTTTTACTTTTATTGTTTTTCTTCCCCAACGATAGGCATCTGATTTAGACGGGAAGAATACATCGATTTTATTCCCTTTGATTGCGCCACCCGTATCTGCAGCTACGGCATAGCCATAGCCCTCTACATATACCTTTGTTCCTAAAGGAATGACAGAAGGGTCCACTGCAATCACTTTAACATTCGGATTTGATTTCAGGTTGATTCCTGTAGCTGTATAGCCTGAGCATCCGTTACATGATGCTGTGTAAGCTGTAGAGCTCACATAAAACTCTCTTCCTCCACTTGGAGCAGCTGAGGCTGTGGCAGATGAATTAGATGATGAACTTCCACGTGAAACTTGAGCCACTAAAACCTTTGTTCCGACATTAATGATTTTATCCTGGCTTTCTTTCACTACTTTTTCACTAACTAATTTTCTGGAAACCTCTTTGCCGTTTTCTTTCACAACTTCAAATTTCTTTTCTACCAAGCCGTTTTTACCTTCTTGAACGACCTTCTCTTTTCCTTTTGAAAGATCGGAATCCTTCTTGGAAATAACGGTGAAATCCTTTGTCTCTTCCACTACATCGGTGACTTTTTCAACTCGAACGACATTTACGACATCATTTGCTTTAACAACTTTGTCTAAACTTGGTTCAACACGGTCTGATTTATTTAGTGTAATTCCTTGTTGCTTTAAAAAGTCAGCGACCGTAGTCGAAGTAGACCATACCTTTTGTTCTTTCCCGCCGTTCACAAGCTTAAGTGAAAATGCGGTATCAATCTTCACGTTCATGTCCCCTGTTACTTTTTCTGATAAGCCGGGTTTGACCTTATCATGTTCTCCTACTTTAATTTCACTTTCAGAGAGTAACTCTTTTACAGTATCAGCAGTCGTCCAGACCTTTTTCGCCTGACCCCCTACTACTACTTCTACCTGTTTTGCCGGTTCCCAAACAATGTTCATGTTATTTGAGACCTTCGTATTCCCCGAAGGGTACAAATAGTCTTGTGAGCGGGTTGAAATCTCTAATTCTTTTAATATATCTTGAATTGTATTCGCATGCGTCCTAATCTCTTTTTGCTCGCCGTCTAAGGTCAATGCCACAGTGTTTTTAGATCCTTCATAAAAAAGAATTCCAAATACAGCTGCAGATGTTACCAATGTTCCGATTGTAACAATCCATTTCCTTCGACTCAAAGACTTGGAAAACAGGCTTTTCATGGTTTTAAACTTCATGAAAAACGCCTCCTTTTCTCGGAGTGATTATATAGAGTAATCCAGTGACTGTCAACCCTTACTTCTTTTAACTTAATCTAGCAAAATATTGAAACCCAGGGAACATAAAACATATTATGCATAAAAGAAGTGAAAAAGAAAAGAGAGAGTTATCGACATGATTATCCTATGAAACAAGAATCCTATGTAGAACTTTTTGTTTTTATTAACTATTTGGACAAGCTCTCTCAATTCTCGACAAAATCTGATGTCAGTATATGTTGAATAACTTTTTTGCATTTTTGGTAGTTATGTTCTCTACTTCTTCTAATGTTATTTCCTTAAGCTCCGCAATCTGTTCTGCTACCAACTTCACGTATGCAGGTTCATTTCGCTTCCCCCTGTTCGGGTGAGGTGCTAAATAAGGACAGTCTGTTTCGATCAGAAGCTTTTCCAATGGAATTTCTTTTGCTACTTCTTTTGGCTTTTTCGCATTTTTGAAGGTCACGGGACCTCCCAGAGAAATGTAGAAATTCATATCCACACATTCTTGAGCAATTTCAGGACTTCCGCTGAAGCAATGCATGATCCCTCCAACTTCCTCTGCTCCTTCTTCCCTGAGGATATCCACTATATCTTGTGTGGCATCACGGTTGTGTATAATGATTGGGAGTTTTACCTTTTTAGCTAAATGAATTTGTTTTCGAAACACTTCTTTTTGAACATCTTTCGGTGATTTATCCCAGTGATAATCGAGTCCCATTTCACCTATGGCAACTACTTTAGGGTGGTTTGAGAGCTCTTCTATCCAAGCTAAATCTTCATCCTTCATATCAATTGCATCAACTGGGTGCCAACCGATGCTGGCATATAAAAATTCATATTGCTCAATGAGCTCCATTGCCCGGTTAATCGTTGGACGATCAAAGCCGACGACCACCATCTTTTCAACTCCAGCTTCTCTTGCTCTTGAAATTACCTCCTCCAGATCTTCGTCAAATTGTTCAGCATTCAAATGAACATGTGTATCAAATAGCATGTAAGACACTCCTTGTAATAAAGATAAGTTTAATATAAAAAAGCATGACAAGCATCACATTCATGTAACATTCATATTACATATTATGGTTTCTATGGATATTTTTTATTACTCCTGTTTCATTCGCAGTTACTCTACATTCTATCTACTTTAGTCACAGAACCAAAACAATCTGTTTCTTTCTATACTACTGTTTTCTGAATATAGTAATGAGTTTAAGAAACACCTAATATATCGATTGTTATGCCATATATTAATTATTTTAATATAGTAAAGGGATGTTCCACGTGGAACATCCCTTTATCGACAAAAGCATAAAAAGCTTACTTATTTCACTTTTGTTCCATTTGGTAAAGACTGATCGATGGAAGCAAGAGACAGCGTTCCATTTTCTTCACCAGCAAGAATCATTCCTTGTGAAAGTTCTCCACGCAGTTTTACCGGCTTCAAGTTTGTCACACAGATTACTTTTTTTCCAACCAGTTCGTCCGGCTGATAGAATTTAGCAATTCCTGACACAACTTGGCGTTTTTCAAAGCCAAGGTCCAATTGCAGCTTTAGCAGTTTATCCGCTTTTTTAACGGGCTCAGCTCCAATGACTTCCGCTACTCGAAGCTCAACTTTCATGAAATCATCGATTCCGATTTCCTCTGATTCTTCTTTAGCAGGCTCCTTCTTTTCTTCAACAGCAGGAGCAGACCCTTGCATTTTCTCTTTGATGAAGTTTACCTCTTCCTGAAGTTCAAGTCGCGGGAAAATCGGTTCTCCTTTTTTCACCACTTCCGTTCCTGCCGGAATAGCTCCGAAACTTTCCAAGCTTTCCCATGTGTGCATTTTTTCATCATGAAGGTTCAATTGTTCAAATATTTTCTTAGGAGTTCTTGTTAGGAACGGTTGTAAAAGAACAGCGACTCTTCGTAATGATTCAGCTAAATGACTCATCACACTGCCGAGCTCTTCTTTTTTGCTTTCGTCTTTAGCAAGGGCCCAAGGCTGAGTTTCATCAATATATTTATTCGTGCGGCTGATTAACTGCCACAGACTGGACAAAGCTACAGAAAACTCCATGTTTTCCATTGCTTCTTCATATTTATTCACTGTTTCTTTGTTCATACCCAGAAGGGCTTGATCGAATTCACCGTTAGAATCAACATAGGTTGGAATAACTCCATCAAAATACTTATTGATCATGGCCACTGTACGATTTAACAGGTTCCCTAGGTCATTCGCTAAGTCGAAGTTGATGCGTTCAACAAATCCTTCAGGCGTAAAGACTCCATCAGAACCGAATGGCACTTCTCTTAAAAGGTAGTAACGAAGAGAATCAAGGCCGTAACGATCAATAAGGGTAACAGGATCGACTACATTGCCTTTTGATTTAGACATTTTCCCGTCTTTCATGAGAAGCCATCCATGAGCGAAAACCTTCTTAGGAAGCGGAAGATCTAAAGCCATTAACATGATCGGCCAATAAATCGTATGGAATCGGACGATTTCCTTTCCGACCAGGTGAACATCCGCTGGCCAGTACTTTAAGTAATTTGTATCTTTCTCACTGCCGTATCCCAGAGCTGTAATATAGTTGGAAAGGGCATCGATCCACACGTAAATGACATGCTTGGGATCTCCCGGTACTTTCACTCCCCAGTCAAACGTTGTTCTAGAAACAGCCAAGTCTTCTAAACCAGGTTTGATGAAGTTATTCACCATCTCATTCTTTCGGGACTCAGGCTGTATGAATTCTGGGTTTTCTTCATAATAAGCAAGAAGGCGGTCAGCGTATTTGCTCATTTTGAAGAAGTACGATTCTTCCTTCACTTTTTCAACGGGTCTGCCGCAATCAGGACAGTTTCCGTTTTCTAATTGGCGCTCAGTAAAGAAGGATTCACATGGTGTACAATACCATCCTTCATACTGGTCCAAGTAAATATCACCTTGTTCGACAAGCTGATGGAAGATTTTTTCCACAATATCCTTATGACGCTTTTCTGTCGTACGGATAAAGTCATCATATGAAATGTCCAGTTTTCCCCATAAATCTTTAATTCCACTAACAATTCCGTCTACATATGCTTGAGGAGTAATTCCTTGTTCCTGAGCTTTACGTTGAATTTTCTGTCCATGCTCGTCCGTTCCTGTCAGGTACATGACATCGAATCCACGCATTCTCTTATAACGGGCCATTGCATCACCAGCTACCGTGGTGTAAGCATGTCCAATATGTAAATTTCCACTTGGATAATAAATCGGTGTTGTAATATAGAAGGTGTTCAACTTTTCTTCCACTTTCCGTTCCTCCTCTTTTTTCTACCCCCATAAAGCCATAGGGGCATCCGTATGGTTTATAGTGGCATAAATGTTATGTACATCCATTATCTGCGCCTTACCTATCATCTTAACCTCTTATCTCATCAAAATATACCTAAAATAAAGGGTTTCTGCAACTAAACAATGTTGAAACTTGAAATTGTCGAAACAAGTGAGGTTTTTTGTCTATTTTTGTCGAATAAACGCATTTTATAAAGATAATTCGACATTACTTTCACTTATTACTTTCATTACAATAATATTTAATTGGTAATACATTTTTTTACAATAAAGCGTAAAGCTTATTAAAACAACACTTTTTCATCCATTTTTTCTTAAAAATTTACAGATATAATTATTGACGATACACCTAATCGTTGGTATGATAGAAACAACAAAAGAAATTTGTCGAATATTGACGAACTAGAGAGAGATAAATAATATTTATTTGGAGGAGATTTTCAAATGAAGTCTACAGGTATTGTAAGAAAAGTTGATGAATTAGGTCGTGTCGTTATCCCAATCGAATTACGTCGTACATTAGGTATCGCTGAGAAAGATGCTTTAGAAATCTATGTAGATGACGAAAGAATCATCTTGAAGAAATATAAGCCAAGCATGACTTGCCAAATCACTGGTGAAGTTTCTGATGATAACATCAAGCTTGCTAACGGTAAATTGGTTCTTAGCCGTGAAGGTGCAGATCAATTACTAAAAGAAATCCAGGATTCACTACAAACAAAATAATTGATGTTAACATATCAAAGGCCTGAGTGACTAGACTCAGGCCTTTTTTTATTTGTATCTCGGCATTATCCTATTCAACATGATAAGCTTGATAAACTTCCCGTTTTGGAAGGGAGCGTTCTTTTGAGACTTGTTTGATGGCTTCTTTGGAGGTCATGTTTTTTTCGTTCATGTAATGCTGCACATGGTCCAGAAGCGAGTAGTTGCTCCACCAGGCGTCTTCCTCTTCTTTTTCCAGTGGACCCGCTCCCTCAATTAATAAGCAGAATTCGCCTCGTACTTCCCCATCGTTTGCCCATTCCATTACTTCATCCAGTGATCCACGGATGAATTCTTCGAACTTCTTCGTGAGCTCACGACAAACCACGATTTGTCTATTTCCCAGAGCTCCATATAGCTCTTTTAATGTTTCTTTTAGTCTGTGTGGTGATTCATAAAGGATGAATGTATCTTCCAGCTTTTTAAGTGTATCCAGTTCCGCTCTTTTATCTTTCTTCCCTCTATGTAAAAACCCATAGAAATAAAATGGCTGCGGAGCCAATCCTGAAGCGATCAAAGCCGTAAGAGCAGCGTTCGCCCCCGGCAATGGAATGACAGCAATTTCGTGTTCGATTGCTTCTTTCACCAGTTCATAACCCGGATCCGAAATGGATGGCATTCCTGCATCACTTACAAGGGCAACGAGCTCGCCTCTTTCCATCCGTTCAATCAGCTTCTGTCCGCTCGTTTCTTTATTGTGCTCATGATAGCTGATGATAGGCGTATCAATTTCAAAGTAATTACATAATTTTTTTGTATTTCTTGTATCTTCGGCAGCAATCACTGCCGCTTCCTTCATCATGCGGATTGCGCGGAACGTCATATCCTCTAAATTCCCGATCGGTGTAGGGACAAGATACAAGCTTCCTTTTTCACTATCTTGAAAGCTTTTTTGCTGATTCATTGATTAGCTCACCTTCTCATTTCCTTAGTCCTTATCTTCATTCTTTCCAAACAGCATATCATATACTTCCCGTGAATATTTGTTCTGTTCATCGTACACATAAAGGGGAGGAAGAATTTTTAGGTCCGGTTTCCCATCTTTTATTCCTTCTATTAAGATGGTGTTGGCTTCTCTTCCTGGCTTCGGATATACAAAGCGCAATCGTTTCGGCTCGAGACGATGCTTCCTCATTAACGATAGAATGTCCATCAATCGACCTGGACGATGGACGAAGGAAGCCTTTCCTCCTTGCTTCAGGAGATAGCTTGAAGCTTTGATGGTATCCTCAAGGGAACAAAGGATTTCATGACGGGCGATCGCATAGTGCTCATTTACGTTTCTTTTATCACCGGGTGGAGTGTTAAAGTATGGAGGATTACATGTTACGACATCATAATGAGAATGATGTAGGAGCTGATCGATCTCCTTCACATCCCCCAGCTTCATGGATATTTGATTTTGACGATCATTATACTGAACACTTCTCTGTGCCATATCAAATAATCTTTCCTGAATCTCCACGCCCGTAATTTCAACGTTGGTTCTCGCACTTAGTAATAAGGGGATGATGCCGTTACCCGAACATAGATCAACCACTTTCCCTTTGTGAATCGGTAAATAGCTGAAATGGGCCAATAGGACAGCATCTGTTGAAAAGGAGAAAACAGATGGACTTTGAATGATCCTCATATTTTCAGCCAATAAATAATCTAAACGTTCATCTTCTTTTAACTCGACCATGCCTTTCCTCCACTTTTCCTTCTATTATATATTGTTTCGATTTTAATCACTAAAAAGGACCAATCCCATTTTGTATGGATCAGCCCTTTTTAGTCTGTATTCTATTCTATAGAGTGTAGGATAACAGGGATATTTATTCTTTCCTTATTTCTTGTTTAAGAAAGAGAGGCAGAATAAACAATCTTCATCCTTCCGTGGACTTCCAAAATGTATATTACAAATATGAAATCCTTCCTGGTATAATCGAGCAAGGTTGTCATACCCTTCTCCTATATCCAGTGTTTTATCTTCTAAGTCTGACTCACCCGTTGTACCCGCATCGCTGTTTGTTTGTACCTTTTTTGGTGAGTTCTCTGTTTGTTCCAGTCTGCGGCGCAAATGCTCATTTTCAAGCTTTAGAGAATTATTCTCTTCTAACATTTCTGCTAGACATTGTTTGAGCTCACCTAATTGATGATATAAATGACCAATTTGTTGTTCCATATTACTGACTGAATCAAAGAACTCTTTTTTATCCACGACACTACACCCCGTTACTCTGTGGCTTGGAATGATACGGCACCCACGTTCATGATTTCATCTAATGTAAATTCCAGAACCCGCTCTTCTTCTTTAATTTCCACTTGAAGAATACGTTCCAGAATATTAAGACCTACCACTTTACCTTTTCCATGAGGTGTCTTAATCACTTCTCCAATATCAGGTAATTCCGCTTTCGCTGTTTCATACTCATCGTTCTCGTATTTCAGACAGCACATTAAACGTCCGCATAAACCTGAAATCTTCGTTGGATTAAGGGATAGATTTTGATCCTTCGCCATCTTGATGGATACAGGCTCAAAATCACCTAAAAAGGTAGAACAACATAACATGCGGCCACAAGGACCTATACCACCCAGCATTTTTGCTTCGTCTCGAACGCCAATCTGACGAAGTTCTATGCGCGTACGGAAAATGGAAGCTAGATCTTTTACTAGCTCTCGGAAATCAACTCGTCCATCAGCCGTAAAATAGAATATGACTTTGTTACGATCAAATGTATACTCTACATCTACCAGTTTCATATCTAATTGATGCTGATTAATTTTATCACAACATACATTGTAGGCTTCCGTCGCAGATGTTTTGTTCTCATCTACGATTAATCGATCCTTTTGATCAGCGATACGAATCACTTTTTTCAATGGAAGCACTACATCATTTTCTCCGACTTGCTTTCTCTCTACGACTACTTTTCCAAATTCGACTCCGCGAACGGTTTCAACGATTACATAAGAATCTTTCTGAATATCCAATTCACCCGGATCGAAATAATAGATTTTACCCGCTTTTTTAAAGCGTACACCTACAACATCGTACAAAGGACCATCACCCCTGCAGTTTTAGCATAAGCTGTTCTACTAGCAGCTGCGAATTCATATTGGCGTTTAACTTGCGTTTTGCTTCAAGTATCGCCGTCATATTAGTAGAAAGACGATTGGTAGATACTTGAAGTGCGTTTGATTTCCAGTTTTCCTTTTGGTCCGGGTACACGAGCTGTTCTTCTTTTCCTAACTGGATATGAAGTAAGTCTTTATATATTAGAAGTAAAAGATCTAATGCTCGATCGACTTGATCTTTTTCTTTGAAGTGCTGTACAAAATCCTCTTGTATTTTGACCATTGCTTGGAAGGGACTTTTTTGGAGGACTTCATATAATTTTAACACTATTATTCTTGCTTGTGCAAACCACTCATTTTGACATATTTCTACAGCTTCCTCATAATGGTTCGTCAAATTGGCTGCCAGCGTTGCAAAATGGGGTGGTATCCCCTCTTCCAATAACTGTTTCGTCAACTGTTCTTTCGGTAACGGCTTGAACGAAATCGTCTGGCACCGTGAAAGAATAGTAGGTAATATGCGATGAATATTTTCTGTGATCAGAATTGCTGTTGTATCAGCTAACGGCTCTTCAAGAAACTTAAGCAGGCTATTAGCCGCATTCGCTGTCATCTTATCTCCATGAACAATAATGTAAATCTTCTTCTTGGATTCTACACCTGTTTTCGAAAATTCTTCTTGCAAACTTTTAATCTGATCCTTCTTGATCGAAAGACCGTCCGGTTCTACCAGATGCAGGTCCGGGTGATTCCCATGATTGATCCTTTTGCAGTTGGAACAGCTTTCACAGGCCTTTCCATCTGCGCGGTTCACACATAGCAATGCTTTTGCAAACAGGATGCTCATTTCTTTCTTTCGTGTCCCTTTTTCACCCTCGAATAAATAAGCATGAGCGACACGATCCTTCAAAATACTATTCTGAAGCATCTGAAGGACGACTGGCTGAAATGGTTGTATCTCTTCAAACAACATGTCTTAACATCACTCTCTTACATATAAAGATTAATAAGCAATCCCTTTATTTCACCGATTTTCCCTAATATATCAATGGACTTCTTTTCTTTATCCAATACATCTTCCGTCAGTTCAATAAGCTGTTGGTCGATGGTCTCTACTATATTGAGCTTTCTGCCTTCACCATATTGATTCCACGTATGAGATTGCTTCAAATCCATCCCGAAATCTACGGCCTCACGCACAAATTTTTTGACCACTGTTTTATATTTAGCAAGATCTTTAAATGATCTTGACTTGGCTAAACGACTACCGGCATCTTCTATTGTAACGAGCAGTTTACTGAGCTGTTCCATCTGCATTTTCTGATCGTGCTTATGAACAAGCTGCCCGAATTTAACTTGACCTGTTCCATTAGATTTCTGTTCTTTCGTTACTTTATCTAAGGAAACCCGATGGTCCTGGTTAATTTTCATAAGTTAAACCTCACTTTAAAACTGATGGAATTGCTCTACAGGAAGAACGAATACGGTCGCCCCGCCAACGGCTACTTCAACAGGGTAAGGCACATATGAATCTGCATTCCCACCCATGGGAGAAACAGGAGCTACCATCTGATCCCGTGACTGACAGTTTTCTTTAATAACCTGTAACGCTTTATCTACACGAATATCTTCTGTACCAATAATGAATGTGGTATTCCCGGACTTTAAAAAACCGCCTGTACTGGCTAATTTTGTCGAACGAAAATTATGTTCCATCAGGGCATTAGACAAACGATTGCTATCTTTATCCTGTACAACTGCCATAATTACCTTCATTAATCAATTCCTCCGTTTTAAAGCCATTTACTTCCTTCTATTATATCATTGAACAGGATCTACATACATGTTTCATATAAAAAAGAGACGGACTTCTTAGCACCAATTTTTGCTTAGAAGTCCGCCTGTTTCTTTTAACTAAACTTACTTATTTAAGTAATCGGTCACGATACCATATGCATCACCAAATACAGCTTCTTTGCTCTGGCTGGCATCGATGACTTGAATACGATCAGGATATTGTTTCATTAACTTCTGATATCCTTCCCGGACTCTCGTATGGAAATCAACCGATTCCAGATCTAACCGGTTCACTTCTCTTCCATTATGTTTCGCAATTCTCTTTAACCCTTCTTCGGGGTCGATATCAAAATATAACGTTAGATCCGGCATCTTATCTTCAATCGCAAATTGATTGATATTCATGACCTCTTCCATACCGATTCCACGGGCATTCCCTTGATAAGCAAGGGAACTATCAATAAAACGATCACAGATCACTATCTTTCCTTCTTCAAGGGCGGGAATCACTTTCTCAACCAAATGCTGTCGTCGCGCAGCAGCATATAAAAGAGCTTCCGTCCGTTTATCCATTTCCGTGTTCCCAGTATTTAAAATGACTTCTCTAATCTGTTCGGCGATGGAAATGCCTCCAGGCTCCCTCGTCTGAATGACTTCGTGGCCGTCCTGTAATAAACGGTTAAAAATTTCTGTTAATATCGTTGATTTACCGGCCCCCTCAGGACCTTCAACCGTAATAAACAATCCTTTTGACATGTCTTTCCCTCCACTTGCTTATCGGTACACAAACACACGGTTTTCATCTAAGCGGTGATGACCTTGAATGTTTGCCTTATTCTTTACATACTCTGTTAAACGTTCAATGGCGTGAGAGGTAATTCGTTCTCCTGGTATCAACAGAGGAATTCCCGGAGGATAAGGTGTGACCATTCCCGCTGAAATTTCTCCTTCTGCTTCGTCAATGGCAATGAGTGCTTCCACTTTCTCTTCCATCTCCTCAAAGCTTAATGCCAAAGTAGTAAAAAACTCTTGGCTATTTGAACGATTTGGTTCATGATCGGTTCTCTTTTCTATAATCGGTTCATTCCCTATAGCCTTAAATACTCGGCCGATCGCTTCATTATAAGGAAAAGAACGATCTTTCTTCAGTAACGGAAGGATCAGTAATACATAATCGGGGTCAGCAAGCTCTGGGTAAATTCCCTCTGACTCCAATAACTGTTGAAGAGCATATCCTGACCTTCCCTCCAGTCTCATGACAAGCTTTAGTGGATCGTCCGTCCGCTTTACAATGAGTTGAGGATGAACCCCCTCCAATGCTTGTACAAACTTATTGATCTCTTTCAGGTTTTGATCCCTTTCTTCTTGTGTAAAAGTCCCGATATAGGACCTGGCATAGTCAAGGGATGCCATAATCGGATACGATGGACTACTTGATTGTAGCATAGTTAAATACTCTTTCACCTTACGATCACTCACTCTGAAGCTTGTGATGTGTAAATACGACCCCATCGTCATGGCCGGCAGCATCTTATGAGCCGAATGGACGACAATATCCGCACCACATTCAATTGCTGACTCCGGAAAAGGGCTGCCCAATGTAAAATGAGCACCATGTGCCTCATCAACGATACACGTTACATCATGTTTATGTAATTCCTCGATTATTTTATCGATATTGTAAGTAAACCCATAATAAGTCGGATAAGTGAGCACACACGCCTTCACACAGGGATATACCTTCAATGCTTCCTGCATAGCATCCAGACGCATACCAAGGGCGATACCCTCGTCGGTCCACTCTGTTTCTATTAATATAGGCACAGCCTTAGCAAGCTTGATTCCATTCAATACAGACTTATGACAATTCCTTTGAACGAAAATGAGATCTCCCGGTGAGCATGAAGCAAGAATGGCAGCAATATTCCCAACCGTACTTCCGTTCACTAAAAAATGACTCTTCAACGTCCCATATACATCCGACAGCAAGTCCTCCGCTTCACGAATCGCCTCATGGGGATCATGTAAATCATCCAATCCGCTTAACTCTGTAACATCGGATTGATAAAATGGTTGTTCGTCCATCAATAAACCATTTTTATGACCCGGCACATGAAAAGAGATAGGCTTGGCTGACAGATGCTTCTCTATCGCTTCAATAAGAGGGGTTCTCCTCTGATCTTGTTTCATACTCTAAATCTCCTCAAAATAAATATCTACTCATATCGTATCACAATCACGCTGTTCAATGCCCCAAGGAACAAGGAAAACTTTTTACCTATTAATATCAAAAAAAAATCATAACCAATTATATTTCCTGGTTATGAATAGATTTGAGGAGTATTCACTTTTTTTAATCGTTGAACGAATGTTTTATACAAAGGATCATTTGTTTCTGTCTGAACCATTTCTTTCTCACATTCTGTGCAGATAAACGATGTGTATAGATGGATTCCAACCTTCTTATCAACGTGACAAACGATACACTCTTCTAAAGCCGCCTTACGCTCCGGATTTAACATAGGGCTCTCCACCTCCATACAACCTATTCTGCCTCAAAACCACCAATTGTATACATTATTTCAAACTTTTAAACTGACAGAATAATCAAGTGTAATTTATCTTATGTTACAATCGCCCTGTCTGTGTATGTCTCTATAAAAAAGATTGTGGAAAAAAGATATTAAGTGAGATTCAGGTGGGGAGTAGTGTGGCTAAGGTCATTTTAAAGGAAAAGTATATATTGGTGGGATATGGATTAGTTATGATCATTTTTGGAATGTGGAAAGTTATTTTTTATATGTGGTTGGATAGTGGAATTGGTATGTGTGTATGTCCGGATAGAAAGCTATGAAGCTTGAAAAATCGTATAAATAGGTTGTTTTTGTGCGGAAATGTGACCAAACTTGGACGTTTGCCTATTTTATCGGGGCTAGGTACCGTTTGTGTAGGTATTAATTTGTCTTGATATGTGATTATTGCGTCGTTATTTTAATTTATGCGTCTTTTTAGACCTTTATTGCGTGATTTTTCATTTTATGCGTCGTTTTCATCCTTTTTTGCGTCATTTTTTTATTTTATGCGTCTTTTTCCATATTATCACATCAAGACTCTTTCAGAATTGCATCCATAAACGGATCTTCATCTAAGATTAACTGTATAGAGATAAATGCCTGGACTCAATGTACACCAACATTTCTGATGAATAAACAAAAAGAGCAGCCCCTAAGAGCTACTCTTTTTGACATTTGCCTGGCGACGTCCTACTCTCACAGGGGGAGATCCCCCAACTACCATCGGCGCTGAAGAGCTTAACTTCCG
>NZ_JAVYAD010000014.1:0-33859 GCF_032337515.1 Rossellomorea yichunensis
GGCAGGGATGGAACAAAAACTTGTCATTAGTGGAACAAAAACATGGCAAGCGTGGTACAATCCTGTGGCTGTATTCAGTAAATACTGCCCAGAGGAATTCAACGAGTTCTTAGAAGGAAATCCTTATCAAAAATTTGATTTTATTAAAGTAGAACACGATAATTTTTTTGATAATTCAGATTTTTTTTTGAATAATGAAGTGAAAGGAAAAACAAAATACTTAAATTTAGGTGTTAATGAAAACTTTGTTAGACAACAATTAAAAGTTGATGGTTTTCCAAGTTATATTATTGCCGATAAAGATGGATATGTGAAAGATTATATTATGTATACTAGAAAATTAGTTATTAAATATTTATCTTGAAAGGAGGTGAGGAATGATGGCAAACAATGAACAATTGGGACCAATCTGTAGTATTACAGTGCCTGCACAACGATGTGATTTGTCTGATTGTGAAGGGGAATTGGGGAGTTCATACCGAGTAGAGGTTGATTCTCAGAGCGGTGATGAATGTGGTCCAAGAGACTATACTGGTTATTGTAATTGTTCTTTTTAAAAAATTATAACAAGATTTTTATTTAATTCTCGTCGGAAGTTTTAAAACGGTTTAGCAGAGGAGGTGAGAACTGGTGGCAAATAATGAACAATTGGGACCTATTTGTAGTATTACAGTAGACGCGCGCCGATGTGATTTTAATGATTGTGGTGAACCTGGTTTAGGGAGCTCATACCGAGTAGAGGTTGATTCTCAAACCGGTGATGAATGTGGCCAAAGAGATTATACGGGTTTTTGCAATTGTTTAGATTAAAACAGTTTGTGAGGTTAGTTGGACTCTAGTGACTAATGACTGCATACCGAACTAGGGAGATCATGTCGGTAGAAGTACATTTCTCAAAATGTGGTCCTAGTGATTTTTGTGATTACTTTGTTTAATGCAATTTTATAGTGGGACTGAGCAATAGCTTAGTCCTTCTTATTAAAAGTAAAGGTGTTTTTATTATGAAGATAAGAAGTAATCCTTTCTATAAGTCTATTAACTATTTATGGCCAGTTGCAAAATTTCACTTATTACTTACGATAATTATTAGAATAATTGAGGGGTTTATTCCGTTAGTTAATTTAATCATAACAACACGGTTAATTAATGAAGTATCAGAATATATTACAATTTCATCAAATGGAATAACCTTCATTATTATATTGTTGGTCTCTCAATTAATAATGATGTTGGTTCAACCACTTTTAAAAATTATTAATGATTACAACGGCTATAAAACCTTAATAAAGATAAATTATTCAACTGAATGCACCTTATACGGAAAAATTTTTAATACTTCATATAAAAGTTTTGATTCTCCAGAATTTCATAATCATCTATCTCGTTTAAAAACAAATAACATAGGACAAAGATTACTTTCTCCTTTTGAAAATGGAGTTAGTGCTATCTCTGGTTTTATAACTATTATTTCTACTTTTATATTCTTGTATAATATTAATTGGATAATAGCTATTCTTGGCTTATTAACAGCTATTCCTGGCTTCATAATTCATTCAAAGCATGGAAAGCAAAATTATAATTTGATACATAAACAGACACCTCTTTCTAGAGAGTTAAATTATGTTCAGCATTTATTATATAACAAAGAAGCAATTAAAGAACAAAGAGTGTTTTCATTAGAACAATTTCTATTAGAAAAGTGGAAAAAAATATTTATAAAAAATTCAAACGAGAAGTTAAACTTACAAAAAAAATTTTATAGGTTTCAAATTGGGTTAAAAGGGTTTAATATCATTTGTTATGGTATAGCTTTCTATATATTAATAAAATTAATTCAGTTTAAAGATATAAAATTGGGGAGTTTTGTAGCTGTACCTCAAGGAATTAGCAATTTACAAAATAGTGTTGGACAGGTGTCAATAAATCTCTCTAATATCTATTCTTCTAGGTTATATTTAAATGATTTTTTTAATTTTATTGAAGATGATTCAGATAATGATATACATATTAATGAAAATAATGAACGTTTTCCGAGACCGATAACAAAAGGAATTCACTTTAATAATGTTTCATTTGGATATTTTAATAGTAATAATGATGCCTTATCAAATGTTACGTTTAGAATAGATCCTGGACAAAAGGTAGCGATTGTAGGAGAGAATGGCTCAGGGAAATCTACACTTATAAAGTGTTTACTTGGTCTCTATAGTCCCACTAAAGGAACCATAGAAATTGACGGACTAAATATTAGAAATATAAATTTGGAAGATTACAGGAAAGAAGTGACTGCGATTTTTCAAGATTATATTAAATATGATTATACAGTTAGGGAGAATATTGCATTTGGTAATATTATGAAGCTGGATGATAGTCAGGAAATTCAACAGATCGCCAAACAAAGCGGTGTTCATGACTTTGTGAATGTGTTTGAAGAAGGCTATAATACAAGATTAGGAAAATACCTTGGTGATGGTGAAAGCTTATCGGGTGGACAATGGCAAAAAATCGCATTAAGTAGAGCTCTTATTAGAGATGCACAAATAGTTGTTCTAGATGAACCAACAGCTTCATTTGATCCAAACAGTGAATATAAATTCTATAAAAAATTTAAGGATCTTACGTTTAATAAAACATTAATATATATATCACATAGAATGTCATCTGTGAAGATTGCAGATAAAATTATTTTTATGAAAGAAGGCCGTGTAGTGGAAACTGGAACACATGAGGAATTGTTAAAAAGGGAAGGTCATTACTTTAAGATGTATTACAGACAATTAGAAATGTATAGCTGAAAAATTGTGAATATTCAACTAAAATACCCATTAACAAAAAATCTTAAACTGCTAACTATCGAAATGAAATGAGTGAAAGAATGAGTGAATACATTTTCTTAATAAAATTTATATTTTTATGTTTATTTCTTAGTAGTGCATATTCCCATTTAAATAACTTTGATAGCCTTTTATTAACTATAAAAAGATATCAAATTGTTCCAAATAAACTTGTAGTTTTTTCTGCTTTAGCTATTACAAGTTTAGAAATACTTATTTCAGCTTTGTTATTAACAAATATTTCTAATGTCTTCGTGACAATTTTAATTTTAGGGTTGTTAAGTATATTTACTATTGCATTAGTAATTATTCTTATTAGAGGTGATAATAATATTAATTGTGGCTGTGGTGGACTTGTTGGAAACCACAAAATAAATCGAAAATTAGTATTTCGTAATATACTATTAATTATTTTATCAATATTTATGCTACTTAATATATCAACAGATTCAAATAATAGTATTTTTGTAATGAAAAACATTCAGATAATATGCAGTGTATTTTCTATACTTTTCTCGGTTCTTGCCACATTAGAGTTAATTAAATTAAATACAAATAAGGTAGGATGATTATGTCAAACATGTCTATTTCAAGTATGATCTTGTGGGTAATTGTTATTATTCAGATGTTTTTTATGTATAGACTAACAAAAGAAGTTAATGATTTCATTAAAAATATTAAAACTAGTAAACAAAGTAGAGAGAAAAACATCACTGTGGGCAAACAAGCTCCATTTTTCACGACTAAAAATCTAGCGGATGAAAAAATAACATTAAATAATTTTTATGGTAAAAATACGATTCTTTTATTTACTAATTCCCCTTGTTCTGTTTGCGATGAAGTTTTCCAGAATTTCGAGAAAATATCTACAGCAGTTGAAGGATCTTTCGAGACCTTAGTGATAGGTAAAGATATTAAAAAAAAGCTTAATATAAATGAAATGAATTCTTCTATTCACTTTACAGAGGATTCTAAATTTTTTAATATATTTGAAATAGAAGTTGTACCATCACTAGTAATAATTTCAAACACATCTATTATAGATGACATGCGTACTATATATGGATATGAGGATGTTATACATTATATAAATAGCTACAATACTTCACAAGTGAAATATAAAGTAAACTAGAAAGGTAGATTCAAGATGAATGGCATACGAGCGTTCATATGTTGCCACACATTTTTCATCAATCTTAGCAGGTCTTTATGGTTTGAAGTCTATGTTATTCTTTAAAAACTATTTCTAATCCAATACGTCTAGGATCGGACTTTAATATATGAAACGTTAATGCTTCTTTTGTTTCTGAAGGGTCATCATCTTTTTCTAAATGATTTATTAATCTATCCAGTCCCTCGCAGGTCTGCTTAGATAGTCTTTGATAAATTGATCTTCGTAGGAGTAGGTGGCAGAGAGAATACGACGCTCTACTCGACCCGGGGTGTTTAATTCTCTATTTTGTTGATATATCTTATCGTCAAAATAGTTAAATTCTCGGCTATGATACACGTGATTACACAGAGTCTGTCATTAAATCTACATCTTGCAGAGAAGCTTCTCGAAATCCAAAATATGGGCGGATTCCCTTACGATGATAAGTAATGGTTCGCCCGGTCCAATCACATTCAGAAAAAACATCGGGATTCATCTCTAGCTACTTGTATTATATAACTGTTTTAGGTATCTCACTTTTATTATGAGGGAACTTAGCGTCGTATTGGAAAAACTTAAACATAACCGCAAATTCAAGTTTTGAGTTTCCTAGTTGAATCAACGCCTGTTCATCAGGCATGAGTATAAAGTGATCAATTAACTCATCTTAATCCCAATTCCATTTCAACTATTTTCCCTCCCTTTGCAGTTTACGATATAGAGTCATACGGGAAATACCAGCTTTTTCGGCAGCGTCTGTTCGGCTCATCCCCTGCTCTAAAAGATAAATAGCATAGTTGATCTTTTCCTCGTCTGCTTTTGGCCTTCCAGGAAATTTCCCTCGTTTTTTTGCAGCTAAAATGCCTTCCTTAGTTCGTTCCGAAGTAAGATCTCGCTCAAATTGGGCAATACCAGCGAAGATAGTAAATAACATTTTTCCATGTGCCGTAGTTGTATCTAGCCAAGACTCTTTCAAACTTTTTAAGTGCGCCCCTTTTTGGGCAATGGAATCTGTAATCTCAATCAGATCTTTCGTGGAGCGAGATAAACGGGTTAAATCCGTTACAACAACTGTGTCTTCTAGTCGAAGAAATTCTAGCAAACGGTTCAGCTCAGGCCGCCCCCGTATAGTTCCTGTTACTTTTTCAAAAAAGATACGTTCACACCCAAATTCTTCAAGCTGCTTCTTTTGACGATCCAAATTTTGATCAATGGTAGAAACGCGCATGTAACCAAATATCATTTACACCCTCACCTTTCAATATAATTGTACCAAAAATATAAAATAATTAATATTGTTACATGTTATTTTGTTACGCATTTTTGTTACGTGATTTATACTAGATTGGCGGACAAATTATAACTTTTTACACCATGTAACATAAATGGTCGTTATCGTTACAATTACAAGCGTTTAGAATACTTTGCCCCATAACGCACCGACGCTGGTAATGGGCCATTAAAAAATGGTAAAGAATCTAATTCTTTCTGTCTCGCCACTTTCTAAACCTGACTTTCTACTTGTCTCTATTATAAACTGAATGCAAATAGCATGCAATGATAAATCAAAAAATATTTTACAATTACTAATATGAACTCAAAATGAATTCATTTTAAATTCTTTCCATTTTCTCACTCGATTAGAATTCAATTTATCATCTTTAGAATGCCATATACAATATAAAATGAACTCTATTTGAATTCAATCCGAATCAAATATACTATTCAGATTCAAATGGAGTTCATAAAGAATTCAAATTTTACCGATTTTAGATTGAATACGAATGATTAATTCGTTAAAATGGTATCAAGAACTAATTTCGAATTCAAATTGAATACAATATTTATTCAAGGAGTTGGTAAAGTGAATTTATTTGTTGCGAATGATATTGGAAACAGCGAGACGAAGATGAATGTAAATAAAATGGTATTTAAACAACCATCTGTCATTAAACGAGTTTTTCAGACACCGAGTGTTCACGAAACGGATGTTCAAAAAAATGTAAGCAATCTATTAGATGAACTATGGGTCAATATTAATTCTGGAGCTATTAAACGAAACGGAGACTTTTTCATAGGAAACCGGGCAAATGCTTCTGCGGATATGGTTGAAAATATGAATATCAAATTAGGTAATAAATATAAACATGACATCCCTGTGATCGTAACGTTAGGTACACTTGCTGGAAGAAGTGTGCAATTGGCTTATGAGGACCAAAATGAGCTGCCACCATCATTAGAGGTCAACATTTTTATGACGAGTGCCATTCCGGCTTCTGAATATAATCCAAAACGAGCAAAAGAATTGGAAGATCGGTTTTTAAATCATCAACACATCATTATCGTCAATGTTGGCGATAAGCGAGTTACCGTTACTTTGTCCTTTCAAAAGGTAAAGGTCACACAAGAAGGAGTTCCAGCTCTTTATGCCTTAGTTGAAGCTGATCAGATGATTTTAAACCATTACCATGAATCTTATCCTGAAGATCAAAAACTGAATCCTAAAGACTTCAGCAATAAAAAGATTCTTCACGCCGACATCGGTGATGGGACAACCGAATACATCTATACAGTCGGCTTAAACGCAAATCTAGACGCTTGTAGTGGCGAACGTCGTGGCGTAGGTCATGCAACGGAATTAGCTGTTAAAATGTTGTCAGATGAACTAGAAGGTTATGTTAACTATAATCGACAAAAATTGATGGAAGTTATACAAGATCCTTCTCACCCTCATCATGAGTTGGCCAAACAATATATGCACGAGGCACGATATGCACAAGCGCATTTAATTTTAGAAGATTTACAAGAAAAGTATATGACGAATGCAGCATCGCAAGTAGACATTATTGCGGTTTATGGTGGTGGCAGCATACAATTTAAAGAAGAATTATATGAAGGACTCCTTAACTTTGCTGAAGAAGTGAAATGTAAAGTGCTTTGGATTCCAGAAGAATATGCAGTTGACATGAATGTTAATGGAATGCACGTACTTAACAATAAATTACTATTCAAAAAGGTAATGGGGTGATCTAAGTGTCTGAATATAGAAAAATGGTGTCATGGCGTCTTTCCAACTTATCTGAAACTGATCAGCAAAAAATTAACGAGTGGGCTGACAATCAACACAGCATCCAAGATAGTTTGACTTCTTTAGTCAAACACTATATTGAGCGATTTGGTTCTCAAAATGTTTTAGAGTATGAGGTACAAAAACAGCTGTATGCGGATTCGGAACTAGTTCGGGCAAAAACAACTACTCCACCTGCTGAATCGAACGACTTAAATAAATCAAAACAGAAGCCAAAACACCCATCTAATTCAATATCTGTAAACAAAAATAAGGATGATGAAGATATGTACGGTCAGGTAGACATCAATAATCTGTAAATCATTTAATTATTTTTGAAAAAGACCCCTGTTTATGTAAAGATTAAAGTAACAATCTAGGCACCTCTTTACAAACGAATAGAAACAAGGGCATCGCCCTTTTTATTGGCCTTGTTTCTATTCAATTTTTTAATTCTTTAATGTACATACACCCCATTATCAGTGCAAATAATTCACCCTCTTACCTTTCACCAACCATTTCCTACTCTTTTAACATCAACATAAATTTCTATTACTTCATCGAATATAATTGCTCCTACGTATCGATACCAAAGTGTAATTATGTATTGAATTTATTTTAAACCTTGATTTATCAACTTATTTCCACAAACGGAAGAAAGTCAGTTTACATAATAAGATGAAATTGCATAAGAAAAGCTACCTCGTCATTACCGACCCAGTTTGCTGAGGATGACTCAATTTTGAGCCGTCAGGCGAAAAAGTATGCCCTCGCCGAAAATATGTTCCACTATCTCTATTTGTAAACTTAGACTATCATATAAGAAAAGAACAGGAGGGAACGGTCATGTACAAAGCTGCAGCATATTCCCCTAAAGAGATCGCTGGCATGTTAAACATTGGTGATAGTACGCTTCGCAAGTGGTGTATAGCTTTAGAAGAACAGGGTTACATGTTCACCAGAACGGATAATAAGCGAAGAATATTCTTTGACAAGGATATTATCGTTTTGAAGCACCTAAGAGAATTAGTCCAGGTCCAATATATGTCCTTGGAGAACGCAACAAAGATTGTCACAACAAAGTATAAGCAAGATGAGAGTGATGCGTCCGAACAGCGCGACGGCGAAAACGATGAACGTTCTCTTGAATCCAATACTCAAAAGATACTGAATCGACTCGAACAATTAGAGAACTTCAATAAGACCTTATTAGATACAATTGATAAGCAACAAAAGTACATAGAAGAACGGCTTGATAAACAAGAAGAACGAATGAAAAAACGTGATTCAATGATAATGGAGTCATTGAGGGAGTCCCAGGAGACAAAAAAACTCATGCTTGAAGCTAAAGAGGAAGCAGAAAGGAAGAAACCACGTAAAGGAATCTTCAGTTGGTTTAAAGGTGATGAGTAAGCGTAAAGAAGATTATCCTTTAGTGATGACAGCAAAAGATATCCAGGAGATATTGGGTGTGGGTAAAAGGAAGTCTTATGAAATAATGGACTCTAAGGATTTTCCCTTAGTAAGACTGGGATCCAAACTTAAAAGGGTCTTGAGAGAGGACTTCTTCGAGTGGTTCGAAAATCAGAAAAATAAATAATTCCTATTTTGGTTTGCGAAAAGAAAATAAAACGCTACAATATAGTATAAGTCATACGGACAGGGTAGGGCGATCAATCCTCCAAAGATTGGGGGTGAGATCGTGGATCTTCCTACGGCAACATTTGTAGTACTTTTTATTGGATTAGTGGTTCAACTGATTGTAGCAATAAAAAAGTAACCTACCCTGTTTTGGCCGACGAGGTAGGTTACTTCCGTAACTAAAATATACTCTTGTGAATAGCCGATCGCTTTACTCTGCGACGTATGGCCATGGACCGTTAGTGTTGACGCACTTTCGGTCTTTTTTATTTATATGCTTATCTTGTAGAAAATACTCAACTAAATGACGCATATTGCAACATTTCTATTTACGGAAATTATAGCACTATTTAATTAAAGAGTGCAACAACTTGAGGGTTTTAATCTGTTTATAAGATTCATTATATCCAGGTTATGTTTGCTATATGCGTATTTACCACCATACGAATCACATACTCCAGAAGTCATCATAATCCACGTTTTTATTACTCAATTTCTTCAATGCCTTAACGATCTTAGACGCATTCTTCATTGAAGGTTGGAACGCATCCCCCTGGCACAATCTGCTGATCGTCGCTTTATTTACTTTACTTTCTTTAACAAGATCCTGCTGTTTAATATCATGTCTATCTAGAAACTTACCGAACTTACTCCTTGGTTTCCCCAGTCCCCACATAATTAGGACCTCCCTGCATATTTGTATAGTCCTAGTCTGTACAAAAATTACGCTTTCTAAACTTCCCGAAAATGAGAAACTTGTACAAGCTATGAGGCATAGACTCTATCAAGGTCGCTAGTTTGGTATCTGCAAAGAAGTAGTCAGGGTTATAACAAAGGTATCTATACAGTGTACCTTTATCAAGGTACATAAGAGGAAAAGCTTGATATAACAGCGAAATGAAATTGTTTGGAGTGAAGCAAAGATGAACGAGAAGGAGGGTGAGAGTTTGAGGGAGGGAGCAAACGAAAAAATCATTGAACCATCAAGTGATTAAACGAAAAATATTGGAACATTTTAAAAAATACGCATTGCCGAAAAGAGTATTTGAAAAGGAAATGTAGGAGGCTAAACCTTGAAAAAAGAAAATTTTCCCGAACCATCAAGCGAAACGAAACTAGCCATGTGGAGATTCTTGAAGAAACATGCTTTACCTCGAATGATTGAAGCAGAAAGGAAGAAACAACTTGAAAGTGAAAATCAAGACAGGGACGAACCTGGAGAAGAAAAAGGAAGAAGCTTACCTGATCATAAGGAATTGCCTTCTAAAAACGATTAAGGAGAGATGACATCATGAAATTTCAGAACTATCCTTCTGTATTGAGTCGCAAAGAGTCCTTTAGTATCAAGGAGTTTATGAAGGAGGGTAAAGGACTGGTGAAAAATCACCGGTCCAGACTCTCCAAAGTTGGCAATACCTCCACAGATTTGTGGGGATTAACACTCAGGGAGAAATCCCCCTCAATTAGTGCCTATTCCATCGCATTCAATCCACTCATGCGACCCTACATTCATTCTCATCGGTGCCGGGGTGTTCCTGGTCGCTATCCTCGAAAAGCAATTAGCCAATAGTTGTTTTATCTTCTTTGCAGCTGCCATTGATTCCATTCTTAAATTGCGTTCCCTATCGTTGCTGTAGGTGCCATAATCTATCTGTTTTCCCATTCATCATTCTTATTGTGAGGTGTTCATCATGATAAAAGAGTTCATACGTAAGCAACAGGCTAAAACCTTCCTGGCGAAAGTGTTCAAGGATGGAGATATAGGAATCAGTTATTCCTACGGCAAAAACAAAGGGATGATCTATCCTAAAATCCATTCTGTACGGTTTAATCGGGATAATCAAAGTGTTAAATATGCGTTCTTCATTCCTACCGGATTAGACCCAAAGGAGATTAAGAAAAAGGAGTATTGTTTTAAGCAGGTGTTCGGCAACAATATCGAGATAAAAGGCGATATAAAGCACTTTACATTGACCGTTTATGTATCCGTTCTTCCTACTGTTCTTGAATATAACTATGAGCAATTCGACTTAAAAGGCTTGAAACTCCCTATTGTAGCCGGCATGGATTTAAACGGCAGCATGATTACTTATGACATGGTAAAGTACCCTCATCTTCTTATTGCTGGGGAAACAGGATCAGGGAAATCCACTCAATTACGTTCTATCTTGGTGTCATTAATGAAGACATTAGGTCCAGAACGGTTGCAGCTGTTCTCATGCGACCTGAAACGGTCAGAATTCCATATATTCCGATATGTTGAACACGTTAAAGGGTTGTTCGTCTCCCCCAATGAGATTATGCTGATGCTTTTATATCTTAGAAGGTTATGCAGGAACGAGGGTACCTACTTGATCATCATGAAGTTGCACACGTTGACGATCTCCCCGACCAATTACCGTATATCGTGGTTTGTATTGATGAAGTCGCTTTGCTAAAGAAGGAGAAGAAACTCATGGCTATCGTGGAGGACATAAGCGCCATTGGAAGGGCTTTAGGTGTGTTCCTGATACTATCTATGCAAAGACCGGATAGGGACGTCTTAGACGGCAAACTGAAGAACAATTTAACCGTTCGCATGGATTTTCGATGTTCCGATTTAATAAAAAGCATTATCGGTACTCCAGGAAGTGAAAAGTTGAAAAATGATGGAATAATGTTACTGAAAAGCCCCGTTCATAAGTTCACTGAAATACAAGCGTCATACGTCGATATAGAGGGCGCTAAAAAGCTTTTAGAAGGTCATAGGTATCCTAATAAGAAAAAGCCCAAATTTGGACGTTCAAAAGGAAATGAGGACATCATAGACATGGAACAAACCATTCGAGGTGTTGGACTAATGAGAAAGAGAGATTTAGCGATATTGAAGGACCTAGAACGTTTTCGCTGCATGACCCGGGACGATATCATTAATCTTCATTTTGCCGGTTTGAAGAATCCAGTGACCTGCGCTAATACCGTATTAAAACGTTTAAGAAGAGACGGCCACATAGAAGTGAATACTGATTATCATCCCTACATCTATTTTGTATCTCCATCTCCAATCAAAAAAGACTCAGCAAAGATACCCTATTTCCTAAAGATCGTAAAGTTTTACGGGAGTTTGCTGAACTTTCAGCTACCCCAAACATTTATCGTTGAACTTAAGTATGGGAAAGGGTAAATGGAACCGGATATATTCATGATATGGAAGCGTGCGCCGTTCTTTGTGGAGCTTCAGCGTTCTGTCTACTCACATAAGGTGATGAGTGAGAAGGTGGATCCTTATGAAGCTTATCGTCTGTCTGGAGAATGGAAAAACGAGTCTTGGCAGCCACAGGAACGCAAGGTGTTCCCGAGTGTCATTATTGTTCTAACTGATATTCGTTACAACATTGAAAGTCCTTTTGTGAAGTTCATTCAAATACAGATCCTTGAACAGTTAGTAAATATAACAAGATCGAAGCCGGTGGAAAGTGAAGGGATCCAAATAAAAATACCTTAAGGATCCAGCAGGGTGCACTTATACACTCTGCGATTGCGGTGCTAAATCTCCACAAAATTGTGGAGGTTCTGTCAGACGTGTTGGATATTTCAATCCTGAAAGTTTAGGAGTGCCCATCTATACACCTTGAATGTGTGATGGGATAGAAGATACTTTCGTTGGACTGAAGAAAATCACGAGAGTGCCCATTTACACACCCTGTATATTTTGGTGTTTCAATGGGATTTTCACGTCCCCAGATAGCCTTTCAGGAAAAATAAAAGTTGGATGTGCAAAATACACTTAAAACAAGTGCAAATTATCGCCTAAATGACACTCTTCGACTCTTCATAGGGAGAAGTGTGTCCAAAGTCAAAAATAATTCATCCATCAACTGTTTGGACTAATTGCATAAGAACCAGGGGTCACTGAAAAATTCGCAAATAAAGAAGAACTCGCAAAAGATAAACCACTTTCTTATAAAATCCTTAACGCATATAAGGAGTTCCGACGCCTCGGCCAGCTGACCACTTTTACAGTTGAACCTAAGTATCTTCCGAAAAGCCAGGGCGCCGAGCCGGATATACTCTATCAGTACCGCGGTACTAACTTTTTTGCAGAGGTACAAAGAACGCTACACAGTCCAAAACAGATGAACGAGAAACTGGCGAGGGATGTAAGTCTCTATAATTTCGGAGTCATGACGAGTCCATTTCAGTATTTGCACCAGAACCTTAATTCAAGCTCTTTTTAAGAGTGCAAAATATCACTTGAAAAATGTGCAATTTATTGGCAAAGCCCACAACTTCAAAGTCAATTTCATCGTTTATATTGTTAAATAATTCAATAAAACTTCACCACGATATATTACTTCTGTTTTCATTCATTCAGATGCATAAAATACCCATTTTAGGTAAGGATAAAGATATCATTAACTTAGAGGTAGGTGAATATTGATGAATTTTATAAAAAAAGTGTCCAAGACCTTGGATGAAAATGTGGAAACAGTGAAGTCTTCCCTTTATGAAACAGAAGACCTGAAAACCAGGGATTTGGATTTCCTGAACACCTCTTGCAAACTTGTTTATATTGATTCGCTTGTTGACAAGAAGCTGATCGAAAGAAATATTATTGAGCCGTTACTAGATTGTAAAACTGAAACAGTCCCTGAATCGGTCATAAAAAATGCCGAATACAGAAGAACAACAGATTTAGAAGTTACAGTGAAACACCTTTTGGAAGGAAGCTGTGCATTGTTTGAAGAGGGTGCAAGTTCAGTACTTTTGCTGCCTGTGCCAGCCGGTGATGAAAGAGCCATCCAAGAACCTGAAAATGAACATATTATCAAAGGAGCCCATGATGGTTTTACTGAGAATATCAATCAAAATATTTTTCTAATCAGACGAAGAATTAAAAACCCCAGTCTCCGAATAAAAAATTATTCGCTGGGGACAAAAACAAATACAAAAATATCCATTCTATATATGGATGAACTTGTAGATCGTGGCCCATTGGAAATATTGATTCAAAGAATAGAAGCAATAGATGTAAAGGAGCTTCAGTCTGCCGGTGAATTGGAGGAATTGATCGAAGACAACAGTTATACTCTATTTCCCCAACTGTTACCAACAGAAAGGCCGGACCGGGCGGCATCATATTTATTAGAAGGAAAATCTCTGGTGATTGTCGATAGAACTCCGCATGTAATGGTTACTCCTATTACATTTTTCAGTTTCTATCAGTCACCTGATGACTATAACAACAGGTGGCTGATCGGTTCTTTTTTTCGACTTATTAGGATATTCAGCTTTTTAATGGCAATCAGTCTACCCGCCATCTATATTGCTATCGTTTCTTTCCATTCAGAAGTTCTGCCACTTGGAATTCTTTATGCGATTAAGCTTCAAGTTGAATATGTCCCACTACCTCCATTGTTTGAAGCCCTTGCTATGCAGATTGTCCTGGAATTGTTAAAAGAGGCGGCTATTCGCCTCCCCTCGCCAATCGCTCAAACTATCGGGATAGTCGGGGGGCTGGTTATCGGTACTGCGGTGGTGGAAGCAGGTTTTATTTCCAACACAATGATTGTCGTTGTTGCCCTGACGGCGATTGCTTCATTTGTTGCGCCTGTCAACCAAATGGGAACAGGTGCCAGGATAATAGCTTTTCCTATTATGCTGGCCGCTAGTTTTTTTGGCTTTTTCGGAATTGTCCTTGCTCTTGTAGTGTTATTGATACACCTTTGCAGGTTGGAATCGTTCGGAAAACCTTACTTGGAACCTGTAGCCCCATTGCACTTCAAGGGATTAAAGGATTCATTTATTAAATCAAAAAAGAGAAATAACACTTTGAAACAATCCTAAGTATCTCAGACAGGAAAGTGTGGAATAATCTATGTCAAAGACAGAATCCCTAACTAACTGGCAACTATTTTTTCTTCTCATCCAATCACAAGTCGGATTTAGTATTCTTGTACTGCCAAACATCTTGCAAAGCACGAGCAAAGGGGACAGTTGGATTTCAGTCCTTTTGGCAGGAGTGGCTATCCAGCTGTTCTTTGTGATACTTTGGCTGTTATTCAGAAAATTCCCGAATTTAACCTACACTGAAATCACCTTATTTTTACTTGGTAAACATTTGGGAAGCCTTGTAAACATCGTTATTTATCTGTACTTTATCGTTTCTGCAGCTCTAATATTGCTGCAGTTTACTTCAGTCATTAAAGAATATTTGTTGATGGTCACTCCTTATTGGGTAATCGGCCTGCTAATGCTCCTTACCTGTACTTATTTAGCGATCAGTGATATTAGAATCATCGCTAGGTTCTTTGGCATTATCTCTCTTCTTTTTCTTTGCTTATTCGGAATCTCTTTTTTCTCCTTCCTGTTGCCATTGGAGATCCATCATATTCTGCCGATTGGCTCCAGTGGCATAAAGGGAATTTTCCTCGGCAGCAAAGATTCCCTGTTGGCTCTCTTAGGATTTGAAGTGATCTTGTTTTTATATCCACTTGCAGAAAAAAAGGGAACCTCTTTCTTAAAAGTGATAACTTGGGCCAATGTTTTTGTAACACTATTGACCGCTTATTTTGTATTTATTTGCATCATGATTTTCAGCGAACCAGTCCTGAAACAAATTAAGTATCCCGTTTTCTATTTTTTGCGGCCTCTGCATTTTCAAATGGTAGAGCGCCTCGACATCCTTTTCATATCGATATGGATTGTTCCACTGGGAGCATCACTCGTCATTTATTTGTACCTGTGCAGCAAGAGCCTGACTTTTTTTAAGGGAAAACCACATAAATTGGTCGTGATAAGCAGCGCATTGGTTTTCAGCCTTTTTACTTTTGCAAAAAAAGATCCCGAATCATTGAAACTGTATGTAAGCTATTTAGAGTACTTTAGTTATACAGTTATCTTCGCACTACCGTGTATTTTCCTGCTTTTTCCTTTTATTACTAAGAAGCCTGAGAAGGAGGAAATCAATTGAGAAAAATTCTAATTCCATTCATTTCTGTATTCCTTTTGACGGGATGCTGGGACCAAAGCCAAATAAAGGATATCCGAATTATAAATGGTGTCAGTTTTGACACGGCTGAAGAGACTGATAAAATTCTTGGGACAGTCAGAGCAATTAATATACGTGGCTCTGGGGGAGGAAAGTTCGAAATTAAGGATGAATTTTATACTTCTGAGAAGGAAACAGTTGCCCAGATTGAGATGGATCTACAAAATAAGGTATCCGGTAATATGGAAGTGGAAAAATCATTTATCATTATTGTTGGAGATGAATTGGCCAAAACGAAAGGCATCTCTTCCTTATTGGAGCCGATTTATCGTTCTGTTAAGGGAAATATATCATCGCAAATGGTCATAAGCGAAGGAAAAGGCGATGAAATCCTTTCATTGAAGGAGAAAGAAAGTCCGATTGCTTTTGAAATTAATAACTTACTTTTAGGTGGAACAACAGATACTACTATTCCTAAAGAAACAATCTTTACCGTTTGGAATGATATATCTGACAAAACGACGGATGCTTTTCTTCCCTACATAAAAAAAGACAAAGAGAACAAACTCAAGATGGCGGGAACAGCTTTATTCAACGGGGATAAATTCACAGGTTATACTCTCACAGACATCCAAACTACACTGCTGCTACTATTAAGAAACGAGTTGGAATCACGGGCAAAATTAACTATCGAAGCAGAGGAATTGAGCCAACCTTTTACCCTCGACATTCAAAATGTCAAAACAAAAATGGACGTCACGAAAGAAAACGGGAAAGTGACCTGCATAATTAAATCTGATTTAGATGCAAAGATATTAAGTTATTATGAAAATAATACTTCTACGGATATCAACAAGCTGAAGCAATTAGCTTCCAAAGAACTCACCAAAAAGGTGGAGGAACTCACCGACCTTTTAATCCAAGCCGAAAGTGACGCTTTAGGGATTGCAAAAGAAATCTCTACAAAATATTATGATACCTGGAATCCTGAAACCTGGAAGCAGGAATATCAACAAGTGGAAATCAAACCAAACGTAAACGTTGAAATCATCGGTACCCATAATATTCAGTAGAACCATTGATTACATCTTAAGTGGAATCAGCGACTGGCTCTATCATGAATCCTACAAATGAAAAGAACCGATTCTTAAACCATGGGTCGGTTCCTATTTTCATCATTTGAATAAGTTGCGCTTGTCACAGTTGCTAATTCTAGCTCTAATAGAAATAATTGCCCGAAGAGGAGGAATATCTTATGACCGAAAAAGAAAAAGTAATCCAAATTTATCAGGAGATAATAGATGGAAGAAGAGCACGATTTCCTAATCACTTCTTTGTGGGAGAACAGGGAAAGAAATACTTAGCCTTCTTAACATGTTACCTTATTGAAGAGCACTTAGGAATTCCTATCGAGGAAATTCCTCGACTAGTCAAAGCGGAAACCCTTTGGAATCACCGTTTACGACCTGCTGCTCATGTTCAAGGATGGAAGAATTTTATAGAGGTAATTGAAAATGCTTATCCTGGAAAGTTTAAACCTTGGGAATTCAACCAAGTTCCTTATAAGTATTGGCGAGGGGAAAACGGAAGAAAAAGGGCGATTGAAGTCGTTCGATATATGATTGAAGAAAAATGTAAGATGACTCATCATGAAATCCCTTTGCGAATCAACCACCGTTTTTTTAAAGAACATGGACTTATTGGTATTTTTAATTCGTTTGGTGATTCGCCTTATCGAGTTATTAATGCTGTGTATCCCGGTCATTATCAACCGTGGGAATTTAATAACGTTCCCATGAATTATTGGAAGAATCCCGAGAGCATCAAACAGACGTTAGATTGGTTTCTTTTTCAAAAGCTCGGCTTTTCCTCTTATGAAGAGGCGCTTATGAAACTCGAAAAAAATGATTTCTTCCAACATCGACTGACTGGATTATTGCAAAGGGCCTTCGACCTGCGAATGTTTAAGGTGAAACAATGGATAAGAGAACAAAACATTCATGACTACAAATGCTAGTTCAAGAATGTACATTTTTTAAAATCTCATTTTATTACAACTTTACTTGGAGTGGCAGGTATTCAGCTCACAGGCCTACAGGGAGCACCTAAATCCAGAACGGAAAGCTAGGTCGCAAGGTACTTAGAAAACAAGGAACGTTGCTACAAGGGTTGTTTCCCGAGATGATTGCTATAAGGCGTAGAACCAGCAACTGAACGACCAAGCACACTTTCGGAAAAAATAGTAAAAGTGATGTCAAGTTAATTTCAAAAGTTTATCGCTACTTTTTCAAAAAGTAGTCTTTTTTATTTTATCGTCGTAACAATATTCATTTCAAATGTTTTTGGGACAAATTATCGTAGGAAATATCTTCTTATTGCGAGTCATAACATCTTGGCTGGAACTACCCCTATATGAAATGACCATAAAACCCAAAAAAAGAAGAGAACCCCTTGGTATGAGAGGGATTCGCTTTTTGTTGGTGATTATTATAGTTTATCGTTTATTCAGGATTTTATATTATCAATGTTTTCGGATTCTAAAGAGCCTGGCACTGCATAAAAAAGTAAGGTTTTATGCAATAGCACATACCTTTTAAAACATTTTACATAATGTATTAATCAATGCTTTATATTTTATGAGAGCTGTTTCAAAAGATCACATATATTTAGTCAATTAAAAGCATAATATAAATAGGGGTGTAAAACACAACAAGAATCTACTCACATAGATACACCCTTTCTTTCTTATTTGCTTAAATAGTGTTCTAATTCTTTCATGATTAAATCAGCCCTGTCACGACTTAAAGTGATTTTTCCGTTGACCAAAGTTTTTATGTGAGATGTCTCCAGTTATAATGCATGTGTTTCGGATTCATATTTCTTTAAAATAACTGATTCTCATTAACGTAAATTTATTTCTATCGGATCTCCAGCTTCTATGTTAAAAACTCTACGCAATTCCATTGGAATGACAATTCTACCGAGTTCATCAACCTTTCTAACTAAACCAATCTTTTTCATTTAAACTAGTACTGGGGTCTGTTTAGCAATGGAACCAAATCACGCAATAAGCATTAGCGGACATTATCCATACATTTTTAAAAGGAAGACTTTTCGAACAGGTCTTCCTTTTAAAAATGTATGTAGTCTTTATTTATAGATATCTCCACGTTTTCCAATTGCTTGTATGTATATTATTTTCTCATCATGATCTATTTCAAATAAAATCCGAAATGTTCCGATCCTCAATCGATATAAATCAGTGTATTCCTTCATAATTTTAATATCTCCTTCAGGAGGAATTTCAAGGAGACCCTTCAGTCCGTCAGCAATTCGCTTTTGTATCCCTTTCTCTTGCTTTGGAATAAAATGGCCCCAGTTCAATACCGGGACCACAGATACTGATTTGTATTCCTTAATTGTTAATATTGTAAAATAATAAAAAGCAGCACTTTGACTTTAGCAACAATCACATCTATTTCTTCTATGATTGCAACAACATGAATTTCTTATATCACTACCACAGTCGTATTCCTCAACATAGTTTTCATACTCTTCAGATTCTGTGACAGGATAGTAATTCTCAACTCTCGTAATATTTCTATTGACATTTCTAATATGAGTTGGGTGAATACGTCTAACTGTACGATAATTATTTCTTGTGTTTACAATCGTTTCAGTGGGGCTAACGATTGTCTCTTCACAATCCCCGTTGCCATTATCGTTACAACAATCATTACAACATCTTCCAGAGCTTTCATCATAATCAGTATCGTTCCAGGTACTGTTCCTTCTACGATTACGTCCCATATAATCTCCCTTTCTTAATTTGTTATATTATAACTTATGCAAATAAACAATGGCTGTCTTAGACCAATAACCAATTTATTAGATTTAAAATACTCAAAATCTTCACTAATTTAATTTTGTGCAAAGAAAAAGTCCTTTATAATGGATAAAGTCAGGTGGTAACCCGTCCAAATCCACTAAAAAGAACCAATCTCATAGACAAGATATTACACGAAAAACTTCCTTTGGGTAATGGTTTTCACCGATAAATCTTCAATTATTTGAAGAAAACGTGAAATCGATGAAATTAGATCATTATACGAAAAAACTTACAACTGATTCATTTTTAAAGTTACTGCTTTTTGCACAGCTGCACGAAACAGAAAGTCTACACGCGCTGAGCGATTGTCTTTTCAATGACCAACTTCAAAACGGCACGAACCTAGATTCAATCAGTGTTTCACAGCTGTCACGACGACTCAATCAGATGAATCCAGACATTTTTCAACAGTATTTCAGTCAAGTCCTTAATATTGTGTAAAATTCCTTACTCATGTTTTCAACTATTAATCGGCTAAGGCTTATCGAATACACCATTTTTTTAACGAAACTTCCATGGTTTTATTACTTCATAGCCAGGGCAGGCTGTCAAAGGCTCTTCACTTTGACAGCCTGCTCTGGCTATGGAATCATCCAAAATGGAAGTTTCCTTTAAAAAAACTTTGGGCTATCTACATTGATTTTCTTTTTGAATAAACGGTTTAACGTTTGTTGATAATGGAGTAATACTGCTCCTACCAAACGAAAGGCTGACTGCGTATTAGGGAAGATTCGTATGACTCTTTCTCTTCTCCGAACTTCTTGGTTTAACCTTTCCAAACTGTTCGTACTACGAATATGAGGACGAATGCCTTCTGGGTGCTCCATATATTGAATGGTATCTTCGAAGCCTTCATCTAGGATTTCCAGGGCTTTTTCATATTTAGAGTTGTCACCAAACTGGCTCATTAGTTCTTCTTTAAATCTCCTCATGTCCTCTATTTTCACATCTTCAAGACCCTCTTAATCATTGTTCTAATTTCGACGGAATCCTTTTTAGGAAGTTTTTCGATGATATTCCGTTTAAAGTGAACATTACCTTTGCCAACTCGTGCCGATAAACTCGCGTAAAATGGCTTTTTGTAGACCTTTATGAGCGTCTGAAATCACAAGCTTCGGGGATTGAAGCCCCCGGGACTTGAGCTGTTGAAAAAACCTACACCAGCTATCAAAGCTTTCCGCATGATCGACCATCAATCCTAGAATCTCACGATTATTTTTTTCTGTAAGGGCTGTCGCAATGTATACAGCTTTCGAAACCACTCGGCGGTGTTCACGGACCTTTATATACATGGCATCGACAAAACAAAAGGATAGTAGGAACCATTTAAAGGCCTCTTTGCCCAGTCATGGATAATCGGATCTAGTTTTTGGGTTAGGGAAGAAACAAATGATTTTGACACCGTTTCTCCACAAAGCTGTTCGACAATATGAGTAACCTTGCGAGTAGAAACACCATTAATCACCATCTCGACCATAGAAATGACAAAGGCTTGATCACAACGTGCGTATTTTTCAAATACTGAAGGTGAAAAATCACCATTTCAAGTTCTTGGAACCTTTAGTTTCAGTTTCCCTATACTCATAGTAAACTCACGTTCGTAGTAGCCATTCCGATAATCTAAACGATCAATAGATCGTTCGTATGAGGCTGCTTGTAAGTAGTCGTCTCTCTCCCTTTCCATGTATACATTCAATACAAGAACTATGGGGATCGGACCACTGTTTCAATATTAGAGTTCATTACTGCTTCTTTTAAAGAATCCAAATCTAGGTTAAACTGTAATTGAGTCATCTTTATTCCTCTTCTCATTGTTCATCGTCGTTGAAAACAGTGTTGACAAGAAGGAATAAAATGGCTCTTTCTTTTTACACAATTATATGGACTTAATCGCTATTTCTAGATTTAGTCGTTCAAATTTTGAAGAAAACGACCTATCCAAAGATGACAATACCCTTAAAGATCATTGATTCAAGTACTTTTCCACTCAATTTAACGAATCACAGATGGGCCGAATTCCGTAAAACCAAAGCTGGTGTGAAACTACATTTACGCCTTGTGTTCATGGAAAAAGGAGTATCGTATCCTGAAAAAGCTGTACTTACCAATGCGAAAGAACATGATCGTGGTCAGCTCGAAGTTATGGTAGACGATAAAGAATGCATGTACGTTTTTGACCGTGGCTATTTAGATTACGAACGTTTTGATCGCATGACAGATGAGGGTTACTTTTTCCTTTCAAGACTGCGTAGAAACACGGTTATTCGCGAAGTAGAAGAGTTCAAACTACCTGATGATTCCGATGTACGATCGGATCAAATGGTGTTGATTGGCACAACGCAAAATCGTGCTGAAAATTACTTCCGTTTACTAAAAGTCGCCGATTCGAAAGGAACAGAACTACAACTCATCACCAACCGTTTCGACTTGAGTGCTGAAGAAATCTCAGAGTTGTACAGATCACGTTGGGCCATCGAACTATTTTTCAAATGGATCAAACAACACTTGAACATTAAAAAGTTCGATGGTCAGAGTGAATGGGCGATACATAATAAAGTGTTCATTGCACTTATTGTGTATTGTTTGCATGTTCTCGCGCAACTTAAAGCGAAAAGTAAGCGTAAAACCCTTCAAATTACCCGTTTATTAAAAGCTGCACTTTGGAAACCGGCACATATCTGGATTCGAAAAATAGAAGGAAAAGTTGTACCTAACAAAAAAACTGGCGTTGTCGTTAAAGTATAATTGTAAATAAAAACCAAATATATGGAGCCACTTTTATTAGAGTGTTTCCTCTTTTGGCTCTGAACCATGAAAGAGAATAGATTTAATTTTCAGTTATTATTTATGCAACATTAGTGATCAAAGTGATATTTATGCTTTTCGTGACAACGACAGTGGTCTTTATGCTTTTCATGGCAACGACAGTGGTCTTTATGCTTTTCATGGCAACGACAATGGTCTTTATGCTTTTCATGGCAACGACAATGGTCTTTATGCTTTTCATGGCAACGACAATGGTCTTTATGTCTATCTTGGCAACAACAGTGGTCTTTATGCTTTTCGTGACAACGACAGTGGTCTTTATGTCTATCTTGGCAACAACAGTGGTCTATATGCTTATCTTGGTAACGACAGTTGTCTTTATGTCTATTTCTACAAAATCTACAGTTGTCTCTATGACTTTCGATACAAAATCTACAGCACATATAAGCCACCTCCTTTCAAGGAAACTATTGTATTTTATGCTAAAAAAAATACAATGGAACGGTAAAAAGTGGAGTCATACTTGTAAAATGGGTATAAAAAAACACCCACTGACCAGCGGATGGAAGAGTACAACTTTATTTATTTAGTATATTATCCAAATATTTTCGATTAGCAATAATACTTGGATCATTAGGACGATATTGACCTGCTAGTTCATTATGTTCACTTGCTCTTTCATGTTGCCCTATGCGATCATAACAGACGCATAACTGAAGATGAGGAAGCCATGTAGAACAGTTGTTATTTTGAATTGCCATAGACCCATGATCTTTACATTGAATCGCTTGCTCATACCAATAGATGGCTGCTTGAAACTGATTTTGCTCAAAGAAATAATATCCTAATCGACAACAAGTTTCTGAACGAGGAGCATCGTATCGTAAAGATTGGAGGACCCATTCTAACTCTTTTTCTTTTATCTTTAAATGACTATAACAATCAGCCAATTGATAACAAGCACGGATGTTATCTTCCACCCATCCTTTTTTGGTATCTAAAAAGCGGATATAAGTCTGGATCGCTTTTTCATACTGACCATGATCAACCAGCTCATTGGCATAATAATAGTAATCTCTAGCTGTAAATTCTTTTCCTGCTGCAATCATCCCTTCGTATATGGTGATATTCCGATTGGCATCATGACTGATCGGTTGATGAGTAATTGCTACATCACTATCGATCAGCTTCCCATATACAGCTAAATATTCATGAACAGCTCCAATCCATTGAAAATTCCGATCCCTTTTTACCAAGCGATATCTCCTAGAACTAGAACTCACACTTCCCGATTCATCAAACCCTAAGTGATAACTCATAGAGACAGCATCGATACTGGAATCAATTTCCTTCTTTAGCTTTCGAAATTTCTCTTGATCTTCTGGTTTTAATACATCATCGGCATCTAACCATAAGATATACTCCCTCGTCGCTTGCTGAAAGGCAAAGTTTCTGGCCGCTGCAAAATCATCAATCCATGCAAAATCAAAAACTCGATCTGTATATTGTCCCACGATCTCTTTTGTTCGATCTGTGGATCCTGTATCAACAATATTGATCTCATCTACGATTCCTTGAACTGATTCTAAGCATCGACCAATCACTTCTTCTTCATCTTTTACAATCAAACACAAACTGATAGTAATCATCACTTCACCTCCACTTTATATACTTATGATCATAGAACGTAGAGAGTGAAGTACTTCTTATATAAGCCCTATCTATCGGATGAATTTGGCATAATGAGCTTCAAGCATTCTAGATCTTTCACTTCGCTGATTAAATCAGGATGTTTTGTAAGCAGATCTTGTAATGATTCAATCGCTGAATCATTAGTTGGAGATAATTGTAGAGATTGAACATAATAATGAACAGCTTGCTGAAGCTTCCCCATTTTCTCCATACAAAGTCCTTTATAATAGATCGCTTGAAAACTTCCTAACCCTTTTAAAATTAAATGGTGTGGCTGGTCTTCTCCTACATCCAAACAGCGCTCAAATGTTTCTAATGCTTCGGTATACTCCTCTTTTATAAATAAGAAGACCCCACGATAAAAATGGAGATCAACATAATCCGGATAAAGTTCGATTGCTTTATCAATAGCCGGCAAACCACCATCAATACTTCCTACATTCAGCAAGATGGAATATTTCAGCTTATACAACAAAGAAGGAGGTTTTTTTCCACTAAAGATGAAATTTAGGATCGCATTGTTTACAAATTCAAATGATTTTTCATACTCTTTTACCCGATAATACTCACTCGCCATATGATAATAAACCCAAGGATCCGGATTCTTACTCTCATCTAATTCTTTCTGCAACATACTAAGATTCCGTTCAAATTTCTTCTTATTCTCCGTGACCTCTTCCATATACCCATAGTGATATACCTTCACAGGAAGCCTCTGAAGCCGTTTCGTCTCTTCTGGTGAAACCAATACCTCGTCTATATTGAGTACTTCATGAATCTTATTTTTAAATCGAAATCCTTTCTGATTGCGAAAAAGACGATGTTGGGCAATAAGAAACGCTTTATCCGGATCAGGTGGAAAATCACCATAATAATTAATCAAAGAAATGGTATACAGATCAACATCCTCTTGCTTCAGAGCATAACGTAACCGATATCGATCTTGTTGATCCACTTCTTCATCTGCATCTAACCAGAGAATCCAATCCCCAGTAGCACGTTCTAAGCCATAGTTACGTGCATCGCTAAAATCGCCCTTCCACCCATATTCATAGACATGAGCACCATAAGAGCGACAAATCTCCTTTGTCCGATCGGTCGACCCTGTATCAACAATTATCATTTCATCTACTTCATCCCGAACACTCTCTAAGCAGCTTCCGATTCTTTCCTCTTCATCTTTTACGATCATACATAATGATAAGCGTTGCAATGATATAAATCCCCCTCTTCCATTTAATCCTCTTCTTGAGATGATAATGAAATAAAGCGCTTACTGCTTCCTATCTTTAAATGAATCCCTTTCTGTGTTTTCTCAGGTGACTCAAATGGAACATCTGATGATTTTTGATCTGGATTAAATTTAATATCAGGCGACAACCATCGTTTCGAACGATCAACTGTCGACGCGTTCAAGTGTTGATTTAGTTTACTTGGAATAACATCTTGTGAAAGCATTGGAGAATCCTTCTCATCAAGTAGATCTTCGTCCAATTCCTCCATATCAATCAAACCGTTTTCTTCCATCATCTTCTTTTTTTTCTCAAAATAGTGAAGAAATTGATCTAAACTATCACGAGATAAAAGATCCTTGGGAAGTTCCATCATTTGATCAACCAATGTCTTCATCTCCTGATAGGTATCTAATGAACGATCATCAGAATCACTCATCCACTCGTAACCCCAGTAATCCAGACATATGCTTGATTTACGTAATAAAAAATCCTGTAAATGTATCAGAAAGGTATAAGGATTCATCTCTCTAGGAAACCCATCACTTCGAAGACTCCTTGCTTGAGTAAACATAAAAAGTGATTTCATAAAATTGCAAATCGCTTGCTCTAGCTCTACAATTGCTTTTTGATTTAGCTGCTGTATACGTTTCATATAATCCTCATTGTATTTCACTCTTTATCGATAACCTCCACAAAAGGATATAACTGCATCACATTATCTAGCTTTCTTAATAACAACCACTCTTTCATTACAACAACATCCATTAACTTGTGTTCTTCAGCATTAAATCTAAAAATCTCACTATTGGTAGGACAAGTGGGAAAATCAAGATTACAGCCCACGAAAGCTTGTATCTTCTCTGCTTCTGCATTAATCAGGTGAGAAAGAGCTATCTCTTCTAATGCAATAGATTCTAGAAGATCAATAACTACTTCCTTAAAATCAGGTCTATGTTCCCCAGGAGGAATAGTAGGCATACTCATATGACGATTTCTCCTTTCAGCTCACTCACTCCACTATATGTACACGCCACTCTAAATATGTACATCCTATTCTAAATATGTACTATTCTTCATTTGATTTTGTTTTCATAAAACACATGAAAGAAACATAAGAAATAATTAGTCAATAAATGCTAGACGAATCCTATGAAAGAGGTGGCCCTTATCTCACAAGCATCTATCCCTAATATTACACCGATTATTAACTTAACCATTGGACAAACGGTTCCACTTTTGTTATCCTCCATTGCACTAGAAGAACTTGCTCTAGCTCATCTCATCAATGCAGAAGCAGAGAAAATCCAATTTGTACTCGGTACCCTAGAGGGTACACAACACTTATGCTCAGACCATATTTCCCTGAAAGATCTTTTAAAGGTCAACCACAGTGTACAACGAACACTGCAAGGTGCGATTAAGAAAGAAATGTTATTACAATTCAAGCTAGAAAATATTCTAGATACTCTCGTTACAAAGCAACACTGTCATGATTGTGATTGTGATTGTGATTGTGACTAATTATTTTCATCATTTTTAAAATATTCTTTGCATGAATCCCATTTGCTATCTTTTCTATTTGGGATCCATGCATTTTTTATTCTAGATCCCTTTCTTTTACATAAGATTCAATAACGTAAATACATCTATAACTGATATGGAGGGGATCTTATTGAACACTTTGCGCACCCTTGTTGTCTTCGGTACTCGACCTGAAGCAATCAAAATGGCTCCACTTATCCGTGCATTAGAACAACATGAATCGATTGAAGTACATGTATGTATCACTTCTCAACATCGTGAAATGCTTCAGCAAGTATTAAATGCTTTTCATATTCATCCCGATTATGACTTAGATATTATGACGGAGAATCAATCGTTAACCACTCTCACTACTCGAATCTTAGAAAATATGAACGATATTTTCGAACAGGTTCAACCCCATCTGGTGCTTGTTCATGGGGATACCACAACCACATTTGCTGTGAGTCTAGCTGCATCTTATCGTAAAATTCCTATTGGACATGTGGAAGCAGGACTACGAACGAAAAATAAATATACTCCCTTTCCGGAAGAAATTAATCGACGTCTGGTAGGAGTACTAGCTGATCTGCATTTCGCCCCCACAAAGGAGGCAGCACAACTACTAAAGGAAGAGGGAAAATCTGAGGAATCAATCTTTATCACAGGGAATACAGCGATTGATGCATTGCAGACAACGTTTCAAACTGATTTTGATCATCCGATTTTACAATCGATATCAGATCAAAAATTGCTCTTAATCACTGCTCACCGCAGAGAAAACTGGGGAGATCCTCTGATTCGAATCTTCCGTGCGATTCGTCAGCTCGTGGATAAAAATCCAGATACAGTAGCTGTATTTCCAGTTCATTTAAATCCTAATGTACAAAAAGCAGCTAGACGAGTGCTCAACAACCACCCACGGATTCACTTAATTGAGCCTTTAGACGTCATCCAGTTTCATAACTTCTCTGCTCGTGCTCATCTCATCTTAACGGATTCAGGAGGCATACAAGAAGAAGCAGCCACTTTCCAGACTCCTGTTCTTGTTTTGCGACAAACAACCGAACGCTCAGAAGCCATCCAAACTGGGATCGCAAAACTGGTTGGTTCCAATGAAAAAAAGATTGTGAAGGAAGGAACTCGCCTTCTTCAATCGGAAGAATATCACCAATCCATGATCAGAACAACCAATCCTTTTGGTGATGGTCACGCTTCAGAGCGAATCGTACAAGCAATTTTATATCATTTTCGCCTAACAACGATCCCTCCAGAGTCATTCCAATGGAACCATTCACTTCAACCAACATCAAACTTGTGAAAGAAAAAGGAGTGAAACCATTTGAAAATTATCTATCCGCCTACCATTCATTGGGAAGGAGAAGAGGTCTTTCAACGTCCGCAACAATTAATGAAAGCGTTTGTCAAGGAAGGGGTTCGAGCTGTTTTTCTAGAGCGTGGGCGTCATATAGGGAACCCCAGTGATCAGGAAGGCGTAGAAATTCACGATGAATTGTTCTCCTTACCAAAGGATGATGCTCTGACTGTGCTCTGGGTTACCCATGCTCCTCATTTTCGGCTTAAAGAAGCATATCATGCAGATATGGTGGTTTTTGATTATATTGATGAATGTATCGATGAATTTGGGATCTGGAACAATGCAGATCTGCAATTAGCTATGCAAAACGCAGATATCATCACAGTTGTCAGTCGCCGACTTTTAAAAATCGTCAGCGAACAACATCCCGATAAACCCGTGATTCTTCTGCCCAATGCAGCTGATGTAGAACATTTTCATTCAGCAAAAAACTCACCTATTCCTGAGGATCTTGCATCCATTCCTCAACCCATCATCGGATTTATGGGTTCAATCTCCACTTGGCTCGATGTGGAAATAATCCGAGAAATGGCACAGGAACGTCCGGATTGGTCTTTCGTGTGGATTGGACCTGATTATATTCGTATGGCTGATCATGTCCATGATCTTCCTCAGATTCATTTTCTCGGCAGAAAAAAATATCAAGATCTTCCTGCCTATGTAGGTCAATTTTCGGTAGGTATCGTGCCTTTTCAAATAAAGAAAATGACTCATAGTAGTTCGCCGATAAAAATGTATGAATATTTAGCAGCTGGTGTCCCTGTCCTCTCTACTCCCATCACTGAAGCACTTTATTGTCCTCCAGTCCACACAGGGGCCACCGCTGCTGAGTGGATTAAGGAAATCGAGCAGATACTATCACATCCGCTTCCAGCGAAGGCATATCAAATCTATGCCGTTGAACAATCTTGGCAAAAAAGGGCCGCACTTGCTATAAAACAGATCCAAAAGCATAGAGATGAAGGCTTCCCCACTTTAGAATGATTGGAAAAAGGTGGGGAACACCCAAATCGAGTAGGAGGGGGTGATTAACCCCCGACCTCTCACACCACCGTACGTACCGTTCCGTATACGGCGGTTCAAATTAAGTATGACGTAGAGTTTCGTATCGTTCTGATAGACTTTTGAGATTCTCTTTTCGCCAAAAAGCGTTATTGAGGGCACGGTGAAGGATTGGGCTACTGGTTATTCGCCAGTAACCTTTTCTGCTATTTCCCCATTCATAGGCTTTGTGTTTATCAATTCCTACCCCCATAAGTTTCCTTATTCTTGTTTTAGGAAGTTTCCACTGTTTCCAGTAACACAATCTAAGCCTTCTTCGAACCCACTTTTCCAAGTAATCATCATCCATTTATCAAATGTGTAATGTAGAAATAAATTGGCAAGAACAGGACTTATGACTCCACCTTGCGGTGTACCAGAAGTTCGTTCTATTACAGCTCCCTCTTTTGTTTGAAAAGGTGCCTTTAACCATCTATTAATATATAATTTTACCCATTTGTTATTTGTGTGCTTTTCTACTGCTTTCATTAGTAATCCATGGTCAATGTTATCGAATAATCCTTTAATATCAAATTCTAGAACCCAGTTGTATTTCCAACACCTTTTTCGGGTTATCTCTAATGCTTGAATGGCACTTTTGTTAGGTCTATAACCATAAGAGTCCTCGTGAAAGAAAGGTTCTACCGATGGTTCAAAATATAGTTTTACAACCATTTGTGCAATTCTATCTGTAACAGTCGGAATCCCTAATGCCCTAGTACCACCAGCTTTCTTCGGTATCTCTACAGCTTTAACTGCTGGAGGAAAGTAACTTCCTGAGGACATTCTGTTCCATATTTTATAGAGATTATCTTTTTCACTTCGAATTCTTCTATTGACTCATCATCAATTCCAGCTGCCCTTTCCTTGCTTTAACTCTTAGAAAAGCTTCATAAACTGCCTTTTCCCTAACGCTCAATACCATAGCTTTTGACTAAAGCACCTTAGGGTGGTTTGAAATCTTCACCTGTATGACGATTTCGAGGGGCCAACCCTCATCTCTTGTGCAGCATGCTACACTATGCAACTCTTGGAGTTGCTTTTGTGTACCTTCGTGGCACACAATCATCCGCATATCTCACGAATTTGTGTCCTCTACTTTCTAACTCTTTATCTAATACATCTAGAATAATAGAGGAGTAGAATTTTGTCGTCAATACGCTTGGATAAGAGCCCCATGAGCTTGTCATGGTTCACTTTATCGAAGAATTTCTCTAAGTCTATGTCGACTACCCACCTATAACCATCTTCGATGTACCCTTTCGCTTTCCGTACAGCGTCGTGCCCTCGTCTTTGCGGACGGAACCCATAGCTATTTTCAGAAAATGTTGGGTCATAGATTGGAGTTAGGGATTGAGTAATCGCTTGTTGGATGAAACGGTCTATCACGGTTGGGATTCCTAATAATCTAACTCCGCCGTTTGGTTTCGGGATTTTGACACGATGAACGGGTTGAGGTTTATAGGTTCCCTGTTGGAGAGAGGTTCTCAATCCGTCCCAGTGTTCGACAATGTACGAACGCAGGTTTTGGATCGACATCTTGTCTATACCGGGACTGCCTCCATTACGTTCCACTCGTTTAAGAGCGTTTAGTAGGTTTTCTCGTGATAGAATTCGTTCCATTAACATTAAAATATTTCCTCTCTACGTGAATAAGATGTTCTATTTGTGCCATAAGTAGCTCCACCCTCTTGAAGTCCCCCGTGTATTCACGACTTCCTCCTCCAAGTAAGTCTCCCAAGAGATTATCTGCTTCTATACTACTTATGAACGCCTAGGTCTCATTCTTCTTAACTTGTTCAGCCCTTCCCTTTCATTCTCGATTTTGAAAGGTACTATGACCTCTGCTGACTTCTGACTGTTCAGTTATTCCTTACAGAATAGGTTACCGAGTGGGCTCGGCTTTCCAGTCAGATCTCCCCAGGTAAGGGTGCAATCTTTCTCTCCATCTATCTGCTTCATTTACTCTGTATCACCTTCGGCAGATAGGACTTTGTTTTGTTTTGCAAACTCACCCAATGATACCTAGCCTTATATGAAGTTCGTGTTCCTCAGACCGGAGATTTGCCGCTCGCTTCCTTCAGATTCTGCGTCACCACAGACACCCTTGCGTTAAGCTACTGCTACTTCTGCCTTCACAGTTCGGGACTTCCACCCTATAGATTGCACCCATGCGGGGCGCAAAAAAAAAAAAAAAAAAAATTGTACCTGCAATATTTCTTTGAAAACGCCATACGTTATAAAGTCAGTGAAAATGGAATACGTCTCTGATAAAACCAATTATTTTAGGAGGTAATGTTACTTATGAGTTTCCCGAATATACCTAATATTACAGCTCAAATTGACATTGATCGTGATGATGTCATTAATCTCTTGTTAGCTTCCGTTGCTTTTGAAGAGTTGGGGTTAGCGCATCTGATCAATGCAGAAGCTGAAAAAGTTCAATTCGTCTTAGGCACTTTACCAGGAGTTACCGTTCCTACTCCAACCATTAGTGATCTGATCAACATCAATGAAGCGGTTCGCAACACCATTGTAAGTGTTATTAAAGAAGAAATGCTCTTACAATTCAAACTAGAAAACATTCTAAAAATCCCATCCGTAACAATCCCACCAATAACAAACGGTTAAATTAGAAAAGATAGTATGGAGGAGAGACACCACTCCCTCCATACTATCTTTCTACAACGTTTATCATCTGTTCCGTCGAATAGTACATATCACGATTTTAGGAGATCATACTGTTATGAGTTTCTAAAATATCACAGACGCTATTGACATTGATCGTAACGATGTTAATAATTTCTTATTAGCTTCCATTGCTTTTGAAGAATTGGGGTTAGCTCATCTGATCAATGCAGAAGCGGAAAAAATCCAATTCGTCTTAGGCACTCTAAAAGGAGTTACCGTTCCTACTCCAACTATTAGTGATCTGATCAACATCAATGAAGCGGTTCGCAAAACCATTGTAAGTGTTATTAAAGAAGAAATGCTCTTACAATTCAAACTAGAAAACATTCTAAAAATCCCAACCGTAACTCCAAGACCACCAGCAGCAGGTCAGCCGCCAACCTGCCATAAGAAGAAAAGAATGGAGGAAAGAGACAATCCTTCATTCTTTTTTCTCTTTGCACTATCAATATATGAATCGATTCATGGATTAGTTATGGTTTGATTTCCTATTTTTCTAATCTTCATTCATCCCAAGAAACTTAGGGATTCTTTCTACAGACAAAAATAGACCTCCATACAGAAGGTCTGGTAATTGAGTATTTCATCTATCATTTTGATTGGATTGCTAAACGAATTCCATTACGTCAATCCTAAAATCAGGAAAGTTTAATAAGTTTGATCGACGTCGGGGGGAAAATTTTAATATCGCTGCTGACGCTCTCGGGGTCGGTAATGTTCACTATTCGAAACGTACCCCCATTTGTACAAAAAATATTCCCTCCTGTGATCCGGGGAACCGCAACTAATGGCGTTGCGGTTCCGCTTAGTGAAACGTCAGTAAGCGTTACACCATCCACCTGCACGCCAATGAACATCTGCACTTCATCTTGCCCGAATGCGTCTCGCGGGAAAGCAGATATAAGTACCTCCACGCTATAGCACCCTGGGGCAAGCACAAAATCTGCCGTTCCCGATGTATGCATAATCGCCGTTCCTTCGAGTACAACATTGTCGAACAAAACCGGATCTTCAAATGTCAAGATTTGTTCCACAAGATCCGCAGGATGAACAAAATATCCAAAATCGGTTATCATTGTTTTTCCAACTCCTTTTCAAATGATACAGCTGAATATTCATCGCATTGAAGGAAGCCTTTAGTGCAATGAACTAGACATAGCTATATTGGTCAATCGAAGATTTTAAAAACATTGAAATTCACATTTTTTACGTCAGCACCTGCACTTGCGCTATACCTCACCTGAAGAATCGAATTTGGCTGAGAAACTCTAAATACCGCAGATCCTGCTTTATCTGATCCACCTGCTGTTAAATACTGACCAGCACCGGTTGAGGGAATGAAAATACCGTTAAGGTAAATAGCAAATCCAATAGCATGTGCGCCGCTAGTATCATAAAGAGCAGCTTCATTATTAAAAGCCGCATAATAAACCCCAGGTTGTATTTGAATGTCGGTTGCATTGATTCTGACAATTTGATCGCCCTCACCATCATCACCGTTATATCTAACTGGTTGATTATCCACTCCATTCTGACGGTCATTATTAAAAGCTCTTAACCAGTTAGGAGTTGCTGCTCCTCCAGCAGGTCCTGTTGCTCCTGTTGCTCCTGTTGCTCCGGTTGCTCCTGCTGGTCCCGTAGCCCCTGTTGCTCCGGTTGCTCCTGCTGGTCCCGTGGCCCCTGTTGCTCCGGTTGCTCCTGCTGGTCCCGTGGCCCCTGTTGCTCCTGTTGCTCCATCTGCCCCCGTTGGACCTGTTGCTCCTGTGGCACCAGTCGCTCCCGCAGCTCCATCTGCCCCCGTTGGACCTGTTGCTCCTGTGGCACCAGTCGCTCCCGCAGGCCCAGTTGCTCCGGTTGGTCCAGTTGGCCCACCCGCTGGTCCGGTCGCTCCGGTTGGACCAGTGGGACCGGGGCAATTAATAATAAAACCCATACAAATCTCTTCCTTTCTATACATAAATTAGATACTTGAATCAGGTTT
>NZ_JAVYAD010000015.1:0-28203 GCF_032337515.1 Rossellomorea yichunensis
GGTAGTTCAGTTGGTTAGAATGCCTGCCTGTCACGCAGGAGGTCGCGGGTTCGAGTCCCGTCCGGACCGCCATTTTTGTTCATTCAAACGAAACTTTGTTTCGTTTTTTTTATTGTCTGTAACCATAACCTTTACTCTCATACCCGAAAAAGGGTAAACTACATATATACATTCTCCCTTAGGGTAAAAAACGATCCTAAGGGTTTTTTATACTCTAAATGACAATTGAGGAGATTAACATGAATCAGTTTGAGATCATAACGACCAGCCCAGAGGAAACAGGCCAGTTTGCAGAGAAATTGGCAGCTCATTTGAAGCCTGGAGCTGTGTTAACGTTAGAAGGTGATCTTGGGGCGGGAAAGACGACATTTACCAAAGGTCTTGCCAAGGGCCTTGGTGTCACGAAGACAGTTAATAGTCCCACCTTTACCATCATTAAAGAATATAAGGGCCGTTTGCCTCTTTATCATATGGATGTATACAGGTTGGATGATTCCTTTGAAGATTTGGGATTCGATGAATACTTTGAAGGGGAAGGTGTGACTGTCGTTGAGTGGGCTCACTTAATTCAAGATCAACTTCCGGAAGAATTATTAAGTCTATCGATTTACCGGGAAGGCGATTCCACGAGAAGAATCGTGTTGAAGCCCTTTGGTGAACGATATAGTGAATTGTGTAAGGAGATTGTGTCATGACGATTTTATCGATTGATACTTCCAATTATCCGTTAGGCGTTGCGCTTATCGAGGAAAACAAGGTAATTGGGGAGTACATTACCTATATTAAGAAGAATCATTCAGTAAGAGCAATGCCGGCTATCGAACAATTGTTGAAGGATTGCGGGATTGAGGCGAAAGACTTAACGAAGGTCGTCGTTGCAAATGGTCCTGGTTCCTATACAGGTGTCAGGATAGGGGTCACCTTGGCAAAGACCCTTGCATGGTCTCTGGGCATCCCTCTCATACCAGTATCAAGTCTTGCTACACTGGCTTCATCGGGTCGATATTTTTCAGGGTATATCGTTCCTTTGTTCGATGCAAGAAGGGGACAGGTGTACACTGGACTATATGAGTTTCAGGGAGATCAATTAAATTGTGTTGAAGATGATTGCAACATCCTGCTGGAAGAATGGGTGACGAAGTTAAAAGGTTTTAATAAAGATATACTCTTTGTCGGAAATGATGTTGCCCTGCACGAGAGCATGATTAAGGAAGTCCTGGGAGATCAAGCAAAAATCACACCCTTTGTCAGTCATAATCCACGTCCCTCTGAACTTGCTTTTATTGGTAGTGGTCTGGAAGAGAAGTCGGCGCATGAAGTGCTACCTAATTATATACGGATGGCTGAAGCAGAAGTGAAATGGCTGGAATCTCAAAAAAAAATCTGAATAGAAGATAAAGGATCGTTAGAATATGGATATACGATTTATGACGGTTGATGATTTAGATGCTGTAATGGAAATAGAAAATCAATCTTTTAGCATTCCTTGGAGCCGGGACGCTTTCTTGAATGAGATCGAACATAACCACCTGTCTACGTATCTCGTTGCCGAGGATGAAGACAAACTTGCAGGATACTGCGGGGTGTGGCTTGTAGTGGATGAGGCGCATATCACAAATGTGGCTGTGCTCCCGGCTTATCGGGGGCGGGGTTTGGGAGAAGGCCTCATGCGCAAGATCATGGGCATTGCCATTGAATTTGGAGCACGTGTGATGACCCTTGAAGTCAGGGTATCAAATACACCGGCACAACATTTATATCGGAAGCTCGGGTTTCAAGATGGAGGAATCCGTAAGCGGTATTATTCGGATAATCAAGAGGATGCTTTAGTAATGTGGGTGAATTTATGATAAAGGATACGTTTGTATTGGGAATCGAGACAAGCTGTGATGAAACGGCTGTGGCAATTGTGAAAAATGGAACAGAGATTGTGGCGAATATTGTTTCGTCTCAGATTGAAAGTCATAAGCGGTTCGGTGGGGTCGTCCCTGAAATTGCTTCACGTCATCATGTGGAGCAGGTTACGTTCGTGCTGGAGGAAGCACTTGAACAAGCTGATATGACGATGGACGAAATTGATTGTGTAGCCGTGACGGAAGGACCCGGTTTAGTGGGAGCCCTTCTGATTGGTGTCAATGCTGCCAAGGCACTCGCTTTTGCTCATAACAAACCTTTGGTAGGTGTTCATCACATTGCAGGACATATTTATGCCAATCGATTAGTGAAAGAAATGAGGTTTCCCCTGCTTTCATTAGTTGTTTCCGGAGGCCATACAGAGCTTGTGTTCATGAAAGAGCACGGTTCGTTTCAAGTGATCGGGGAGACCCGGGACGATGCAGCGGGGGAAGCTTATGATAAAGTGGCCAGGACCTTGAGTCTTCCGTATCCCGGGGGACCCCATATCGATCGGTTGGCTCATGAAGGGGAACCCAATCTTGATTTGCCCCGTGCATGGCTTGAAGAGGGTTCCTATGATTTTAGCTTCAGTGGATTGAAGTCGGCGGTTATTAACACGCTGCATAATGCGAAGCAAAAAGGAGTAAACATTCATCCACAGGATTTGGCAGCGAGCTTTCAGGCCAGTGTGATTGATGTGTTAGTGACCAAAACCGTTAAAGCTGTAAAGGGATATGGAGTGGAACAAGTATTACTGGCTGGTGGAGTGGCAGCGAATAAAGGCTTGCGTGCTGCCCTTCAAGAAGTGTTTGAAGAGGTGGAAGCGGAGCTGATCATCCCTCCGTTATCTCTTTGTACGGACAATGCAGCTATGATCGCAGCTGCTGGAACGGTTTTATTTGAACAAGGAAAAAGAGGAAGCATGGATATGAATGCTCATCCTGGACTTGATATCGAAAATTTCTAAAAGGGAAAGCTTAAACGAAACTTCGTTTAAGCTTTTTTTATTGGGTACAGTTATTGTTCTCGGGTTTTGTTGATATCTTGTGAGTGAATGAGAGGAGAAAAGAACGAACATACGTTTTATCAACAGACTGTGGATAAAATGTTAGTAACTACATAATTGATGTGTACACTATGTGAAAAAGCTCTAGTGTGAATGCCCTATTATTTGGAAGTTTCTGTGGATAACTTACATTGTAATTGTGGATTATGTGGAAAACCTCTGTTAATAACGGATAAACGGGATTTGAATTGTGGATAATGATGTGGAATAAGAAAGGATTGGGGTTCGATAGTTATCCCCAATCCTGTGGATTATTGTTCTTCTTGAAGAATCTCCTCAAGTTCTGTCCATTCTTCCAATAGAGAATCAAGCTCTTCTTTTGCTTTTGTGAGGGAGTCATTGATGTTCTGAACTTTTTCATGATCTTGAAAAATATCAGGGTCACAGAGAAGATCCTCTTTTAATTGAATGTCTTCTTCAAGAGCTTCCATGAGACCTTCAATTTCTTCTACTCTGCGTTTTCGTTGACGTTCAAGCTTTTTCGCCTCTTTATCAATCTTGTGGGACTGTTTTTGAGTGGTAACCTGTGATGACACTTGTTCTCCTTGTTCAATCCGCTCAAGTGCAGCCAATTCTTCCTGCTGTTGTAATTTCTCTACGTAATAATCGTAATCGCCAAGGTATTCTGTCGACCCCTTTTTGGACAGTTCTACAACCTTTGTAGCAATTCGATTGATGAAATAACGGTCGTGTGAGACAAAGAGAATCGTCCCAGGGTAGTCAATCAAGGCATTCTCCAGCACTTCTTTACTGTCCAGATCCAGATGATTCGTCGGTTCATCCAGGATCAAGACATTCCCTTTTTCCATCATGAGCTTGGAAAGTGCCAGACGTGCCTTCTCTCCACCACTCAGTGTGGAAACAGGCTTTAAGACATCTTCCCCTGAGAATAAGAAGTTTCCAAGTACAGTGCGGATTTCTTTTTCCATTTTCATTGGGTATTCGTCCCACAGTTCATTTAAGACGGTCTTATTGGAAGATAGTTCGGCTTGTTCTTGATCATAATAGCTAATCGAAACATTTGATCCGAATTTAAATGCTCCTTCCAGAGGTTGCAGTTTATTGACCAATGTTTTCAAAAGGGTCGATTTCCCGATTCCGTTTGGACCTACAAGAGCGATACTGTCTCCCTTTTTAACAGAGAAGTCGATGTGAGATGAAATCTGTTCGTCTTGCCCATATCCGATGGTAAGATCTTGAACGTGAAGAACATCATTTCCACTTGGACGATCAATTTGAAAAGCAAAGTTGGCAGATTTCTCATCACCCAAGGGTCTATCCATCTTGTCCATTCGTTCCAGCTTTTTTCTGCGGCTTTGTGCCATCTTGGTCGTCGAAGCACGGGCGATATTCCGTTGAATGAAGTCTTCGAGTTTCGCGACCTCCTGTTGCTGGCGCTCGAACATCTTGAGATCCTTTTCGTAGTCTTCTGCTTTCTGTTCAAGGTATTTACTGTAGTTACCGTGGTATTTCTTGCTTCGATTCCGGGAAATCTCATACACTTGATTGACGACGCTATCCAGGAAGTAGCGGTCATGGGAAACGATCAGGACGGCTCCTTCATAGCTTTGAAGGTACGTCTCAAGCCACGATAAAGTCCCAATATCAAGATGGTTGGTCGGCTCATCAAGAATGAGAATGTCAGGTTTGGTTAAAAGAAGTTTCCCAAGAGCGAGACGGGTTTTCTGGCCGCCGCTCAATGTGGATATCTTTGTATCGTAATCGAAATCTGCGAAATTCAAACCGTGAAGGACAGAGCGAATATCCGCTTCATATTGGTATCCACCGGAATCCTTGAACCTGACTTGAAGCTCATCGTATTCTTTTAATACGCGTTGAGAGAGTTCTTCTTGTTCATACACCGAAGGATCGGCCATCTGCTGCTCCAATGTTCTTAATTGCTTTTCCTGTCTCTGCAATTCCTCGAAGACGGTCAGCATTTCCGACCAAATGGATAGATCAGACTCCAAACCGGTATTCTGAGCCAGGTATCCGATGGAAACCCCTTTTGGTTTCGTGATGTCTCCGGAATCATAGGAGAGATGACCTGCAATTATTTTTAAAAGAGTCGACTTTCCCGCTCCATTGCGTCCGACGAGAGCCACCCGATCTCTTGTCTGTATTTCAAGCTTAATATTTGATAGGATATTATCGGCACCAAAGTTTTTCGTTAGTTGATTCACTTGTAGTAGAATCATGACGTTTCACCTCTATTTCATAGTGCTAGTGTACCGTATTTGGGAGGGGGACGGCAATAAATCGACTATTAATCTTCGTACACTTAGGATAAAATATAGTGTATGATGGGTAGTAGAGTTTTAAATTCTGTATGCTTTCTATTTTGGAAGCGGTATCAGAGGTTTTGAATAGATGTGGGGGAATACAATATGAACCAGGATACAACGAAAATTCCACAGGCAACGGCTAAGCGCCTTCCGCTATATTATCGCTTTATCAAGAATCTGTACTCGTCGGGAAAGCAGAGGGTTTCATCGAAAGAATTGAGTGAAGCGGTGAAGGTTGATTCTGCCACGATACGCAGAGATTTTTCTTATTTTGGAGCGTTAGGTAAAAAGGGTTATGGATATAATGTCAATTACCTGCTATCCTTTTTTCGTAAGACATTAGATCAAGATGCCATTACGAAAGTTGTGCTGATAGGTGTAGGGAATCTCGGTACAGCGTTTCTTCATTATAATTTCATAAAAAATAATAATACTAAGATTGAAATGGCTTTTGAAGTAGATGAAAAGAAGGTTGGGACACAAATCAGCGATGTACCCGTTTTTCATTTAGATGATTTAGAAGAGGGTCTTGAGGGGCATGATATTGAAGTGGCCATTCTGACGGTTCCGGCTTCTTCTGCTCAAAATATCACAGACCGATTGGTTTCTTCTAATATTAAGGGGATCCTGAATTTCACTCCTGCGAGATTAACGGTGCCGGACCATATTCGCGTGCATCATATTGATCTGGCAGTCGAGCTTCAATCACTGGTATACTTCTTAAAGCATTATTCAGAGGATGACACGGAAATGTCACAAGATGGAATCATATCCGAATAGAAAATGATCCTTATATACGTTATGATAGAATGGTAAAAGAGGAGGTGTCTCATTATGTTAGGTGCAGGTAGTATCGTACTGATAACAGTTGTTGCTTTACTGATCTTTGGACCAAAGAAATTGCCTGAGTTAGGGAAAGCAGCTGGTAATACATTACGCGAATTTAAAAATGCAACAAAGGGCTTAGCAGATGATGAGGACGATAATAGTAAAAAAGCTAAGTAGGGTAGGATGAACGCCATGAGTCAAAGTCAAAGAGACATGACAGTCTATGAACATATAGGAGAATTGCAAAAACGACTCATGTTTGTAGTCGTTTTCTTCTTGTTAGCGGTAATCGTAAGCTTTTTTCTTGCGGAGCCGCTGATTCGATATTTGCAGCACGCGGATGAAGCGAAAGAATTGACGATGAACGCCTTTCGGATTACAGACCCTCTCAAAATCTATATGGAAATGATCATGTTTATTGCGATCATCATGACATCACCCATCATTCTATTTCAAGTATGGTCGTTCGTAAGTCCAGGCTTATATGAGAAAGAGAGGAAGGTAACGCTTAGTTACATCCCGATCTCTGTCATTCTTTTCTTAGGTGGATTGTCATTTTCATATTTTATTTTGTTTCCATATGTTGTGAAATTCATGATGGGTTTATCAACCAATCTGAATATCCAACAAGTGATTGGAATTAATGAATATTTTCATTTCCTTTTTCAAATAACCATTCCATTTGGGTTTCTATTTCAACTGCCGGTTATTATGCTGTTTCTGACACGCCTGGGGATTATTACCCCGATGCTTCTGGCACAAATGAGAAAAGTGGCGTACTTCATATTGTTAGTCATAGCCGCTTTCATCACACCGCCGGACATCGTCTCGCATTTAATGGTAACCGTCCCTTTGCTTCTTCTTTATGAAATCAGTATTTGGATCTCTAAGATCGGATATAAAAAGGTTTTAGAAGCAGAACAAAAGCTTGAAATGGAACAGTTCGAGGATATAAATAAGGATTGATCAAATGATCAATCCTTATTTTTTATTCTCTATTTTCTTTTTGATTTTGAAATGCAGCATCACCATACGCAACCCGGAACCAAAATCAAGGGTTGCCAGAAAGACGAGCATATAAGTGAAAAATCCCCAACCATCATCCTGTACATTTTGCACAGCAAAGTATGTGAAGAGCACACCGAGAAGGAGATAGATCACGCCTGAGAATAATGGTGATCTCCTCATAGAAATAATCCTCCAATAAATCCTTGTATTTGTTCAGCTTCGTTGATCATTTTTTCAATTTCATCCTTATAGATAGATTGCATTAGAACGACCGTTGTATTCATGGCAACATGGGCAAATATTGGAACAAGGATCCGCTTCGTCTTGACATAAAGAAACGCAAACGTAAAGCCCATAGCCGAGTACAAGATCACATGCTCAGGCTCAAAGTGCGCGAGAGCGAATATAATAGAGCTGATTAACGCGGCGAAAAAGAAATTCATCTTTTCATAAAGGACACCGAAGATAATCTTTCTGAATACAATCTCTTCTAATATAGGGCCAATGATCGCAGCTACCATCATCGATAGCGGTACCTTTTCAATAATGCTGATAATCATCTGAGTGTTTTCAGATCCCATTTCAATTCCCAGCGCATACTCGACTTGTATGGCGACGGATTGAGCAATGAACGCCATAAAGATCCCGACTACAGCCCATACAATGGACCCCCCTGCATTCATGGGAGCGGTGCGTTCAAGTCCGGTGCTTGTTTCACTCTTCCTTAGAATGCCCCACACAACGAGCAGGGTTAACGTAAAGCTGATCACGAGCCAATATCCCGGTACAACATTCTTAACTGTTTCTTCGGGTTGACCAAGCACATCTACACCAATCTTTAATAATAAGGGGATGCCTATAATACTTGAAAGCTGCATGACAATATAGGTAATTAAGATATATCCGAAATGTTTTTTCAACGTATGATCTCCTTTAGCACCTGTTAGATGAGGAACAACCTCATTTCATCTTGAACTCACTCTTGTACAATTCTACTAAGAAAATAGGAACTGTTCAAATCTAAGGGTTTTGTAAGAATTGTCACACTTCAACCGGCTTAAGTAATAAAGCCATATAGTGAGGCATAGTATAGGAGGGTGTGAAAAAAAGAGAAATATGACGAAAAAAAATTCAAGCAGGACTCTTGCAAAATGAAAACGAATTAATTAATATAATAGTTGTGTTAGCACTCACAACAAGCGAGTGCTAATAAATATCATTTACATAATTTCAAGGAGGTTGTTTCACTTGTTAAAACCACTAGGTGATCGCGTCGTTATCGAGCTAGTTGAGTCAGAAGAAAAAACAGCAAGCGGTATTGTGCTACCGGATTCCGCAAAGGAAAAGCCACAAGAAGGTAAAGTGATGGCTGTAGGTACTGGTCGCATTCTTGACAACGGTGAGCGCGTTGCTCTTGAGGTAGCTGTCGGCGATCGAATCATTTTCTCTAAATACGCTGGTACAGAAGTGAAATACCAAGGCACAGAATACCTGATCCTTCGTGATAGCGATATTCTGGCTGTAGTTGGCGAATAATCAAACTTCGTATATGAAAAATACTTTATTTAAATAAGAGGAGGACTTTATCAATGGCTAAAGATATTAAATTCAGCGAAGAAGCACGCCGTTCCATGCTTCGCGGTGTAGATCAATTAGCAAATGCAGTAAAAGTAACTCTTGGACCAAAAGGACGTAACGTGGTACTTGAGAAAAAATTCGGTTCACCACTTATTACAAATGATGGTGTAACGATTGCGAAAGAAATTGAACTGGAAGATGCATTCGAAAACATGGGTGCAAAACTGGTTGCCGAAGTAGCAAGCAAAACAAATGAAATCGCAGGTGACGGTACAACGACTGCAACGGTCCTTGCTCAAGCGATGATCCGTGAAGGTCTTAAAAACGTAACAGCCGGCGCTAACCCTGTTGGCGTTCGTAAAGGTATCGAAAAAGCGGTTCAAGCGGCTATCGAAGAATTAAAAGTGATTTCTAAGCCTATCGAAGGTAAAGATTCAATCGCTCAGGTTGCGGCAATCTCAGCTGCTGACGAAGAAGTGGGTCAACTGATTGCAGAAGCAATGGAGCGCGTTGGTAACGACGGCGTTATCACAATCGAAGAATCTAAAGGTTTCACTACTGAACTTGATGTAGTAGAAGGAATGCAGTTCGACCGTGGATATGCATCTCCATACATGGTCACTGATTCTGATAAAATGGAAGCTGTTCTTGAAAATCCATACATCTTAATCACTGACAAGAAAATCGGCAACATCCAGGAAGTACTTCCTGTTCTTGAGCAAGTCGTACAACAAGGTAAACCACTATTAATGGTTGCAGAAGATGTTGAAGGTGAAGCTCTTGCAACGCTTGTTGTGAACAAACTTCGCGGTACATTCAACGCTGTTGCTGTTAAAGCTCCTGGCTTCGGTGACCGTCGTAAAGCAATGCTTGAAGACTTAGCGGTACTTACTGGTGGAGAAGTGATCACAGAAGATCTAGGCTTAGACCTTAAATCTGCTAACATCACTCAACTTGGCCGCGCTGCGAAAGTAGTTGTTACGAAAGAAAACACGACTGTCGTAGAAGGCTCTGGAGATCCGGAAAAAATCGCAGCTCGCGTAAACCAAATCCGTGCTCAATTAGAAGAATCCACTTCAGAATTCGACAAGGAAAAATTACAAGAGCGTCTTGCTAAGCTTGCAGGTGGAGTAGCAGTCGTGAAAGTCGGAGCTGCAACAGAAACTGAGCTTAAAGAGCGTAAACTTCGTATCGAAGACGCATTGAACTCTACTCGTGCTGCAGTGGAAGAAGGTATCGTTTCCGGTGGTGGTACTGCCCTTGTGAACGTATACAACAAAGTAGCATCTATCGAAGCGGATGCAGATGTTGCAACTGGTATCAACATCGTGCTGCGTGCGCTTGAAGAGCCGATCCGTCAAATCGCTCACAACGCTGGACTCGAAGGTTCTATCATCGTAGAACGTCTGAAGAAGGAAGAAGTAGGTGTCGGTTTCAACGCAGCTACTGGTGAGTGGGTCAACATGATCGAAAAAGGTATCGTAGATCCAACTAAAGTAACTCGTTCTGCACTTCAAAATGCAGCGTCTGTAGCAGCAATGTTCCTGACTACTGAAGCAGTGGTAGCGGACATTCCTGAAGAAGGCGGCGGCATGCCGGATATGTCCGGTATGGGCGGCATGGGTGGAATGGGCGGCATGATGTAATCCATCATCCCCGATTCCTGGAGTATAAAAGTAGTCATTCCTTATGGAATGACTACTTTTTTTGTGTTCTGAGAGAGTTGAAGCGTTTAAAAACTCACCAGATAGGTAAAAAGTATGATAAAAAGACATCCAAACTGGGATTATTTACGTATGCTCCATGTGACTTCTATTTTCTAATAAATGTAAGCAGGTGATAACGTGAATTACTCAACCATGAAACTAAGAACACTGGTAGAACGGATCATAGAAGAAGACGAGAGGGCAAAGGAAGAATTCGAAAGACGCTGGGAAATCCCCTGGGAACAAGTAGGTACGGTACCGATTTCAGTTGAGAAGAACCAAAGGGACTGAAATGGTTCTAACCATCCCTCTTATGATAAAGTATGGATAGAATAGTTCAGAAAGAGGGTTACCGATGACAGTCAAACAATACTATCAAGACGCCTATATGAAATTCTTTCAAACATCCATGCAGGATCAACAGCATGATGATTCAGGCTGGTACGTCCTATTAGAAGAAACAGCTTTCTATCCAACAGGCGGTGGCCAGCCCCATGATACAGGAATATTAAAGGACAAGCGGATTACCAATGTTGAAGAAGTGAACGGAGAGATCCGTCATTACATAGAAGCGCCGTTCGAGGATATCTCAGGGGTCTTTGAGGGACGGGTTGATTGGGAGCGCCGCTTTGATCATATGCAGCAGCATGCCGGTCAGCATATCCTGTCTGCCGCATTTGCCGAGACATTAGGGTATGAGACGATCAGCTTTCACCTCGGGACAGAGTTCTTGACCATCGACTTAGACGTAAGTGACATCAAGGAGTCAGACGCTCTACAAGCAGAAGCACTCGCCAACCGGATCATTCGGGAGAGCAGGCCGATCGAGACGAAATGGATAACGGAAGCGGAACTTCCGGACTATCCACTGCGAAAGCATCCCTCCGTCACCGACGAGATCAGACTGGTTATCATCCCGGACTTCGACTACAACGGTTGCGGAGGTACCCATCCACGTTCCACTAGTGAAGTCGGGGCAATCAAGATCCTTGATTGGGAGAAGCATAAAGGCCATATCCGATTGCAGTTTGTATGCGGAGACCGGGTGTTGAATCAATTACACCGTAAGCATGGACTACTGAGAGAGCTCACCGGTGCGCTGCAGGCTCCGGAAGAAAACATGGTACCGACCGTAGAGAGAATGCTCGCCAAGCAAAAAGAGCAAGAGAGGGCATTGGAAGGGTTGAAAGAGGTTCTCTTAACGTATGAAGCAGAAGGATTACTTGGGGAGGGAACTCCACAGGAAGGCTATACATTAATCAAAAAAGCTTACTCGGATCGCTCCATCCAAGAGCTTCAAAAAATCGCACAGCATATCGTCGCTAAGAGTGAAGAAGCAATTGTGTTATTGGTTGTTCAGAATGAACAAAAGCTTCAGCTTGTAGCGGCAAAAGGCTCTTCACCGAGCGTCAACTTAAGAGAGGTCGCCCAAAAGGTCTTTCCGATGATCAACGGGAAAGGCGGGGGGAAGGAATCGTTCGTTCAAGGTGGGGGAGAAGCTGTTATGAGTAGGGAAGAGCTTCTTGAGACGTTGGTGAATCAGCTATAGTTGATGACCGTTTCATTGGGTGAAAAAGACATGAAAACTAATCAATGAAATAACTTGCAATTTAATTTATGAATAATTAAAAAAATTAATAAAGTTGGAATTAAAAGGTTATTTTCCTTTAGATAAGGGAAATAACCTTTTATAATAACTAGGTCATTAGTTCTGTGATAATGAACATCTGGAGGTCTTTAGTCTTTCTATAATGATTGTTACATTCTTATTTAGTGCTTTACCACAATGGTATACTCCACAATCATAATGAACAGTGTTGTGTCTAGCATATTAGTCATCATTATGGTGGTTTCTTGGAGACTAGTGGAACTTAAAGTGAGGTATTTTTCTATTCAAAGCTATTGTTTGGTTTTTGTCTTTCCTTTTTGTTTGCCCAGCCGCTTATTAAATACTTTTGGCAAGAAGGAAATTCTTATTAGGGATTTGGGTAGCGGGCTTTATCATTACAACTCTCTTAGAGGAGAAAATTTTTCAAACCTTTTCAAAGACTTTCGAAAATAGGTTTAGCGTGGCCTTTCATATTGTAGTCTTTATCTGCATAACTGTTGGTCCAATGTTTATCATTATCGGAAATGCAAATGATTTTAATAAGAATATTTCATATGGCTCAGTGCTATATTTAATGTCGGCTCTATTGCAAATAACATTGCCTGCTTTTTTGAAGCATCCGAAAGCTATAATGTCGAAATCAATCTAATATCCCACGAGTAAGTTGTAATTCATATCAAGCTTGTCTACATATAAATCGTATTTAGGTAATTTGGAAGATTTTACTCATTGTGTTTTTTCATGCTATATACCTAAAAATAAAGGGGGAGACCATGAATGCTGAACAAACACAAAAAAGCCTTAAATAAAGCTAAATTCAAAAAGAAAATCACGAGAACCATAGGGTCGATATTGGTTGATACCATTTTGCCTAAGGATGAGATTACACCAGGTGAAGAGTTGGTGGGAGAGGTTGAACTGAGAAGTAAAAAAGGGTTGCAAGAGGTTGAACGCATCAAGGTTTCCCTTATGCAACAGTTTATGGCGATGGATAATCATATCAGCAACCTGCCTTTACACTCGGTGGAAATGAGGTTAACCGATGAACAAAGAGATGCGGGTGAGGTGACCGTGCCCTTTTCAATGACCGTTCCCCTGTACGTCCCTCATAATATTGGAAAGCGCCAGTGCTGGATTCAAACAGATGTAGACATTGCTTATAAATTGGATCCCCGTGATCTTGATTTTATTCAAGTGAATCCTCATCCGATTGTGACGAAAGTAAACAAAGTATTAACCGGCCGATTAGGATTACTGAAGACCAATCGGGAAGAGGTCAGTTATTATTCTGGTTTTAGTGGGAGATTCGTCATTGATAAACGTGTACTCAATCATCCGCTATACCCCATGTTATCAAAGCGTTCGGTTCCACTTGTACATGAGCTGGAGTTTTTCCCCCCTGATGAGTTTAAGGAAAAGTTTAAAGAGATTGAGATTATTTATGACATTCATCCTGAAGGACTGGACCTTTATGTCGAATTGCAATACTTTATAAGAAAAAATATTGGTGGTTATTTTGAGAGAGAAGCTCTAAGGGAGAGAGGGATGGACGAAGTCATTCACAAAATACGCTTTACAAATGAGGAGCTCGAAATGGAAGAGGAGATAGCATCAAAAATATTCGACCTTCTACAAAATGCAGAAGAACCAGTAGAATTACGAGGCGATTGAATTTAATCAAACGTTTGTTTAAATCAAATCTCATGTATATAAAAGAACGGACATGCACCCCATGTCCGTTCTTTTCAACCCTAAACATTCGATATCCCACCCAAAATTGGTTAAAATAGAAAAGACATAACATGTTCGACAAATGGCAACAGCTTAAAGGAGAGAAATACATGACGCACTATGCGGATGATAGTTTAGCTTTACATACAGATATGTATCAGATTAATATGACGAAGGCGTATTGGGATGATGATTTCCATAATCGAAAGGCTGTTTTTGAAGTGTTCTTTCGAAATCTGCCTTTTGGGAATGGATATGCGGTGTTTGCCGGGCTTGAACGGATCATTGATTATGTGAAAAAGTTTCATTTCTCTGAGAGTGATATTGAGTATTTAAGAGAATTGGGTTATGAAGAGAAGTTCCTTCAGTACTTAGCGGACCTTCGATTTACGGGGACGATACGGTCGATGCAGGAAGGGGAGATTGCCTTCGGCAATGTTCCTCTTATCCGTGTCGAGGCTCCCTTGGCTCAAGCTCAGATACTGGAGACGGCAATCTTAAATATCGTGAACTATCAAACCCTGATTGCGACGAAGGCGAATCGAATTAAGCAAGTGGTCCAGGATGAAGTTGTGATGGAGTTTGGGACGAGACGGGCCCATGAGCTGGATGCAGCCATTTGGGGGACGCGTGCGGCTTATATTGGCGGCTTTGATGCGACAAGTAATGTCCGGGCGGGTAAGTTATTTGGGATGCCGGTATCAGGTACCCATGCCCATTCAATGGTTCAGGCATATCAGGATGATTATCAGGCGTTCCATAAATATGCTGAGAGCCATAAGGACTGTGTGTTTCTAGTGGATACCTACGACACATTGAAATCGGGTGTACCCACGGCCATCCAGGTAGCAAAAGAACTTGGGGACCGGATTAATTTCAAGGGTATTCGTTTAGACAGCGGTGATATGGCTTACTTATCCAAGAAAGCCCGTAAAATGCTTGATGAAGCAGGGTTTACAGAAACAAAGATCATTGCGTCAAATGATCTGGATGAATATACGATTCTGAATTTAAAAGCCCAAGGAGCCCGGATTGATGTGTGGGGTGTGGGGACGAAGTTAATAACTGCCTATGATCAACCAGCTTTAGGAGCAGTATATAAACTCGCTTCCATTGAAAACGAATCGGGGGAAATGGAAGATACGATTAAAATATCGAGTAATGCCGAGAAAGTTTCCACTCCTGGACTCAAAAAGGTTTATCGAATCATCAATACGGTTAATCATAAATCAGAAGGGGATTATATTGCCTTGGAGCATGAAGATCCTCAAAATGAAAGCCGCCTGAAAATGTTTCACCCTGTGCATACCTATATCAGTAAATTCATCACCAACTTTGAAGCGAGAGAACTTCACAAAGATATTTTTAAGGATGGGGAGTTGGTTTATGCATCTCCATCATTAGAAACAATGAGGTCCTTTGTGAATGAAAACCTCGACCTGCTGTGGGACGAGTATAAACGTTCCATGAACCCAGAGGGATATCCCGTGGATTTAAGTGAAGAATGTTGGACGAACAAAATGAATCTGATTCAAAAGGTTAAGGAAGAGGTAAAAGAGAAATTCAACAAAACGATGTAATCCCGATAAAAGATGGGTAAATTAATCAGATCCGAAATAATGATAAAACCTAAATGGAGTGTGAAAACATGGATTCCCTTCAAAAACAAATTGTAGAAGAAATGATGGTGTCCCCGGAAATCAACCCGCAGGAAGAAATACGTCGCAGTGTTGATTTTATGAAATCGTACTTGAAAAAGCATTCATTTTTGAAAAGCTTGGTCCTTGGCATTTCAGGTGGTCAGGATTCCACTTTATTAGGAAAACTTGCACAGATGGCAATCAACGAGATGAACGAGGAAACAAGTTCATCGGATTATGCTTTTTACGCAGTGAGGCTGCCCTACGGTGAGCAGGGAGATGCCGAGGACGCCATTGATGCAGTGGAATTCATTAACCCGTCCGTTTCTTTGACGGTTAATGTCCAGCCGGCAGTCGATGCCAGCGTAGAAACTCTGAAGAAAAACGGAATCGAGCTTTCCGACTTTGTCAAAGGAAACGAAAAGGCACGAGAACGGATGAAAGTTCAATTCGCCATTGCTGCCATGAAGAATGGTGTTGTCCTTGGTACCGATCATTCTGCTGAAGCGGTTACCGGCTTTTATACGAAGTACGGTGATGGAGCCGCGGACCTCGTTCCCCTTTTCCGTCTGAATAAACGGCAAGGGAAAAGGCTCTTAATGGAACTTGGCTGTCCTGAACACTTATACAATAAGAAACCAACGGCAGACCTTGAGGAAGACCGTCCGCAACTTCCGGATGAAGAAGCCCTTGGCGTCACATACGATCAGCTGGACGATTATCTGGAAGGAAAAGAAGTGCCTCTTGAGGCAAAGAAAGCGATCGAAGGTCATTACTTGAAAACACAACATAAACGTCATCTGCCCGTAACGGTGTTTGATGATTTTTGGAAATAAGAATGGAATGAAGCCAACTCTCAGCATGTGCGGGGTTGGCTTTTTCATTTGTCTACGTATTTTATCATTCGACAAAAACGGACTGTGACAGACCCACGAGTACTTATATCCTACCAAATCCCTAAAATTTCTATATTAATTTGCCATTTTATAGAGGATTTTCGACTTTTTAAACGAAAGTAATAATAGTTAAGGACGATATTGATGTATCCAGGAGGGGTAAGATGTCACATGAAATGATAAACCCGAAGCTGCAAAGTATCATTGATAATATAGAAAAAGTCATGATTGGAAAGAGGAAGGTAGCGGAACTGAGTGTTGTTTCACTTTTGGCCGGCGGGCATGTGTTGCTTGAGGACGTTCCCGGTGTGGGGAAAACGATGATGGTTCGTGCACTGGCGAAGTCGGTGGGGGCGAGCTTTAAACGTATTCAGTTCACACCGGATTTATTGCCTTCAGATGTAATAGGTGTGTCGATTTATAACCCGAAGGAAATGGAATTCACATTCAGGCCGGGTCCTATCATGGGGAACATCATTCTCGCGGATGAAATTAACCGTACGTCACCTAAGACCCAGTCCGCACTACTTGAGGGCATGGAAGAGAGCAGCGTGACGATCGATGGAATGACGAGGAAACTTGATAAACCTTTCTTCGTTATGGCCACCCAGAATCCGATTGAGTATGAAGGGACCTACCCACTACCGGAAGCGCAGCTTGACCGCTTCTTATTAAAAATGAAAATGGGGTATCCTGAACCGGAAGAAGAGATGGAGGTTCTTCATCGCGCTCAGAAAAACCCTCCGATCGATGAGTTGGAGTCTGTAATGACCTTGGAGGAATTGAGATATATTCAAGGGGAAGTGAAGGATGTATTGGTCGATGACACGATCAAGAAGTACATTGTGGAAATTGCGAATCGTACAAGGATTCATGCCAATGTTTACCTGGGAGCGAGTCCACGTGGATCCATTGCGTTGATGAAAGCATGTCAGGCTTATGCCTTTTTAAGGGGCAGGGATTATGTGGTTCCCGATGACGTTCAATACTTGGCACCTTTTGTTTTCTCTCACAGGATCATCATGAAATCTGAAGCGAGATATGAAGGTATCACTCCGGAAGAAGTAGTGGAAAGAGTGATGGCGCGTATCCCGGTTCCCGTACAAAGGCTTGTGAGATAGGATGAAGACGAAACTTCAATTTCTTAAACCATTGGGGAAGTTTCTTCTGCTGCTCATTTTAGTGGGGATCTCGTTTTCTTACGCGATGTTCCAGGGTGGATTTGTGAGCTGGTTTTTATTCTATAGCTTTCTGCCATTCGCCCTTTATGCTGCTTCTGTATTCTTATATCCTCTTTCTGAGTTTTATGTAGAGAGGAGTTTCGAATCAAGTGAGTACAAAGCGGGGGATGAGTTAAAGGTGACGATTACCCTTTCACGAAAGATTCCATTTCCTTTATTTTATATGGTGTTAGAGGATGTGGTAACAGATTCCGTTTTTCACCATTCCGGTTTTCAAAAGGCGAAAGCGATGATTCACCCCGGGTTCAGAAAACGGATCAAGCTCACGTATTACATAGAAGAATTGCCCCGTGGAGAGCATGTTTTCTCTGCTGTCCGACTCCGTGCCGGCGATTTCTTCGGCATATTTGAAAAGGAAGCATCCATCGATTGTACCAATAAGCTTCTTGTATATCCTGCTTTCGTGGATGTTCCCTACAGGCCCCTGGAAAATCGCTATGATCAAGGGATGACCACTTCAAATGTAAAGATTCAGAAGGACACGACGATGGCAACGGGTATACGTGATTATCAACCGGGGGATCGTTTCTCGTGGATCCATTGGAAGACCTTTGCCAGAACCAATGAGCTGATGACGAAGGAGTTTGAGGAACGTCAATCCCACGATGTGCTGATCGTATTGGATCGGGAGGACTCTCCTGCCTTTGAATCGATGGTGACATTGTCCGCTTCGATGATACGTTCCATTTTGAAAAAAGGGGCGCAGGTTGGACTTGTCTCGATTGGGGAAGATCATGTATCTTTTCCGATTCGCGGCGGTGAAGAACATCAAAGTCAGCTATTCTATCATCTGGCGAAAGTCAGACAGGACAGCCCTTACGCTTTAGGAAAAGTACTCCAGGGGGAAGGGTTGAATTACTCCCAATCCGCAGCTGTGCTGTTTGTCACTTCGTCAGTTTCAAAAAAGATGATCATGAGTGTGAATCAGTATGCAAAGAGGAACAGTTCGGTCGTGATTTTTTTGGTGAAGCGAATAGGGGAAGCCTATACGGCCGAGGAGAAATCGTTGAAAGCTTACGCCTCGTCCCGTGGTATTCGACTGAAGGTATGCTTTGAAGGTGACTTCTCTTCTGCCTTTATGGAGGTGAAACGAGCATGAGTCATGAAACACCTAAACACCGATTCTTTACGATTATGATTTACTTGTTTGGGTTTTTGCTGTTATGGGAATGGCTGAAGCCCCTTCAGGTGGTGACGGATACAGGGAGTTTGACGTATTTTGTGGTATTTATTGCTTTATCACTTGTCCTGTCTTATTTCAGGATTCACTATTTCCTGACAGCGACAGTTAAGCTATTCTTTATTTTGTTTGCGTTACATGGATTGTATTATTCAGGTTCGTTTTTCACCTTTACATGGTTAGAGAAGTTTGGTAAAGACCTGTGGCTGAATATCGGTTTGACAGTCGGGCGTGAATGGCCAAGTCTTTCGTTCGAGTACAGAAGCTTATTGTTCTTTGTTTTACTATGGCTGATGACGTATTTGCTTTATTACTGGTTATCGGTCAGGAAAACGATTCTCCTCTTTTATGTGATGACCGTGACCTATATTTGTCTGATAGATACGTTCACGATTTATGAAGGGGATCGGGCGATTATCCGGGTCGTCATTTTCGGCTTTCTGTTAATGGGATTGTTGGCTCTCGAACGTTTGGTTCAACGGGAGAACCTTCTTGGATCCAAGATGAGCAGGCACCGCTGGATTGTACCGCTTACGGTTATGCTTGGGGTGAGTTCAGTTGTTGCTTTTGCAGCCCCTAAGGCAGATCCCATCTGGCCGGACCCGGTGCCTTATATTCAATCCTTTGCGGAAGGAGCCGGTGGCAGTGGCGTGAACAAAGTAGGTTATGATGCAGATGATTCTCAGCTTGGGGGACCCTTTGTCGGTGATCCTACTGTCATTTTTAATGCTGAAGTAACGAGAGAACACTACTGGAGAATTGAAACGAAAGATCTATATACAGGCAAGGGCTGGGAGCAATCCATTCCTGATGACCAGCAGTCTGCCACCACTTTTGATTCAGAAGAAGTGGTTCCCTTCACAACCAACGAACCGGATGGAGAGCGGGAAGTGGAAACAGAGAAGGTAATGGTGGAACGAACCTATTCCCATGTTGTCTATCCGTATGGGATAGAAAGAATAATCGGAAATGAAGAAGGCTATTTCTCCTTTGATCCCGTAAACGAAAAGGTTACAAGTTATGAAGGGGAAGACGAAACCATTAAACTAGAAGAGTATGAACTTTCCTACCGCTCACCTTCCTATTCTCAGAAGAAGATGAAAGCAGCGAACGAAAATCAGGAAATCATGCAGACTCCTGATTTTGTTGACCGCTATACACAACTTCCGGAAACGACTCCCCAGCGTGTGAAGGACCTGGCTTTTGAGATTACATCGGAAGAAGATAATTGGTATGACAAAGTCAGGGCGATCGAAAACTATTTTTCGAAAGAAGCTTACGTGTACGACCAATTTGACGTGCCGGTGCCTGAGGAAGGGCAGGATTACGTCGATCAGTTCCTATTTGAAACCCAGAGAGGGTACTGTGATAACTTCTCCACTTCCATGGTCGTGTTAGTCCGGGCACTTGGAATCCCGGCAAGATGGGCAAAGGGATATACAGAAGGGGAATACAGTAGACAAGTGGATACGATGTATAAGCTTTATGAAATTTCCAATAATAATGCTCACTCCTGGGTGGAGGTATTCTTCCCGGAAGTAGGATGGGTGCCGTTCGAGCCTACTGTTGGATTCAGTAATAACGTATCGTATCAATATGACCTGGATGTACCTGATTCGGATAACAACGAAGTTCCTGTTCCTGAGAAAGAGGAAACACCGAAACAGCCGATTCAACCTGAAGAAGATGATTCAAAAGCGGCTGGAAGTGGTTTTTCTCTGTCAAAGCTTTGGGATGATATTCAAACATTCTTTGTGGAAAACTGGGGCAAGCTTGTCATGGGATTCATGCTCTTGCTTATCATGGGAATTGCTTTGTACATCGTAAGAAGACGGTGGATGCCGTATGTCCTGATACTCTATTATCGAAGAAAATCATCAGATGGCGCGTTTTCCGAAGCCTATCTTTCTTTAATTAAACAGCTTGAAAGATATGGACTGAAAATGGATGACGGACAAACATTAAGGGGCTATTCGCGATATATTGACTCATTCTTTGGTACCCATGAAATGACGAGCCTGACCAATAATTATGAACGTATTTTATATGGTCAGAGGCAAGGGGAAGAAGATTGGCAGAAGATGAGGGAATTATGGGAAAATTTAATTAAAAGGACAACTGGTTGACCCTTTTGAAAACAAGGTATAAAATGATGTCAAATTCATAATAACGTTCGTTAGCATCCTTCGTATATCCTCGATAATACGGTTCGAAAGTATCTACCCGGTCACCTTAAATGACTGGACTATGAAGGCAGTGTTCTAATTTGACATCCCTGTATGCAAAAAACTAGAATTCTGCCTTTTTTTAAGGCGAAGTCTGGTTTTTTTTATTTTTTTAGGAATGCTAACAACAACAAGTACTATAAGGATGGAGTACGTCCTGACCCATAAAAAACTGATGAGGTGAACTGAATGCTTGGTAAAGAAGAATTGCACAATCAAGAAATGATCGTCGTTTTGGACTTTGGAAGTCAATACAATCAATTAATCACCCGAAGAATTCGTGAGTTCGGTGTTTATAGTGAGCTCCACCCGCATACAGTTACCCTTGAAGAAATTCAGGAAATAAATCCAACCGGGATCATATTCTCCGGGGGACCGAACAGTGTCTACGGTGAAGACTCATTCCGTTGCGATGAGCGCATCTTTGATTTGGATATTCCTATTTTGGGAATTTGCTACGGTATGCAGCTTATGACTATGCACTTCGGTGGAAAAGTGGAACGCGCAAAGCACCGTGAGTACGGAAAAGCGGCCATCAATATTGAAAAACAATCTAAGTTATTCTCCAACCTGCCTGAAGAGCAAGTCGTATGGATGAGTCATGGAGATCTTGTAGTGGAAGCTCCTGCAGGCTTTGATGTAAACGCGACGAACCCTTCTTGCCCGATTGCTTCCATGAGTAACGAGGAAAAAGGATTATATGCCGTTCAATTCCATCCTGAAGTACGTCACTCTGTGCACGGAAATGAAATGCTGAAAAACTTCGTATTCGACGTGTGTGGGTGTGCAGGTGACTGGTCCATGGAGAACTTCATTGAAATGGAAATGGACAAGATCCGTCAAACAGTCGGTGACAAAAAAGTCCTTTGCGCATTAAGCGGAGGAGTGGATTCTTCTGTTGTTGCAGTGTTGATCCATAAAGCAATCGGTGATCAATTAACATGTATTTTCGTTGATCACGGCCTTCTTCGAAAAGGTGAAGCAGACAGCGTCATGAAAACTTTCTCTGACGGTTTTAACATGAACGTCATTAAAGTGGATGCTCAAGACCGTTTCTTAAATAAATTAAAAGGTGTTTCTGACCCTGAGCAAAAACGTAAAATCATCGGGAATGAATTTATTTACGTGTTTGATGATGAAGCGACTAAGCTTAAAGGTATCGAGTATCTTGCACAAGGTACTTTATATACAGACATCATTGAAAGTGGAACAGCCACTGCTCAGACGATCAAATCTCACCACAATGTTGGTGGACTGCCTGAAGACATGCAGTTCACACTTATTGAGCCATTGAACACATTATTCAAAGATGAAGTGCGTGCATTAGGATCTGAAATGGGTATTCCTGATGAAATCGTATGGCGTCAACCATTCCCGGGACCGGGTCTTGGAATTCGTGTGCTCGGTGAAATTTCTGAGCAGAAACTTGAGATCGTTCGTGAATCTGATTACATTCTGCGTGATGAAATCAAGAAAGCCGGACTTGATCGTGACATTTGGCAATACTTCACGGTTCTGCCTGACATCCGAAGCGTCGGAGTGATGGGGGATGCCAGAACGTATGACTATACGATCGGAATCCGTGCGGTGACATCCATTGACGGTATGACTTCCGACTGGGCCCGTATTCCTTGGGATGTATTGGAGAAAATCTCAACACGTATCGTAAACGAAGTCGATCATATCAACCGCGTTGTGTATGATGTGACGAGTAAGCCACCTGCAACGATTGAGTGGGAATAGAAACTTATAGATTCTTGTACAGATAGGTGACAGGCACTTCCCGTCGAAGGTCGATTCTTAGAATTCGACAAAAAACGGGAGTGCCTGTCATTTTGTGTATAAAGCGAACATTAATATAAAATTTAATAAATAATGTTCGTATTTTGTGTTGACGGTCATGTTTTGAGTTGGTACAATAGTACTGTAATCATAATAAAACATTATAAAAGTATTACGTCGTATAATTTCGGGAATAAGGCCCGAGCGTTTCTACCAAGCTACCGTAAATGGCTTGACTACGAGGTGATTGAGAATAGGACTGTTGAACAATTCACCATTGACCTATTCATCATGATCTTAACAGTCAAAGCCTTGAACTCTGGTAGTTCGAGGCTTTTTTATTGAAATGCTGAATTCTGCGGCGACTCTATAGGAGGAGTACAAGAATGAAAAATTTCTTTCAGTTTGACCAGTTAGGAACGACTTATAGAAGGGAAATCATCGGGGGATTAACGACGTTTCTTTCTATGGCTTATATCCTGATCGTCAATCCATTGACGTTAACCCTTCAATCGGTACCGGATCTTCCGGATAGCATGAGAATGGATTACGGTGCAGTATTCGTCGCTACGGCTTTAGCGGCTGCCATTGGTTCCTTGATCATGGGGCTCATTGCAAAATATCCAATAGCCCTAGCACCCGGTATGGGATTAAACGCATTCTTCGCATACACAGTAGTATTGACAATGGGTGTACCGTGGCAATCGGCATTAACTGGTGTGTTAATTTCAGGATTGATTTTCATCATCCTCACACTGTCGGGTATTCGTGAAAAAATCATTAACTCAATCCCGGCGGAATTAAAATATGCAGTAGGAGCGGGTATTGGACTTTTCATTACCTTTATCGGATTTCAAAATGCAGGAATCATTGTGAACAATGATGCAGTATTAGTGGGTCTTGGAGATTTAACAAATGGCTCGACTCTTCTCGCCATTTTCGGAATCATCATTACCGTCATTCTGATGACAAGAGGCGTTAAAGGCGGTATATTCATCGGGATGGTTGTAACGGCAATCGTCGGAATGGTCGTTGGATTGATCGACACGCCGGAAAAAGTAGTAGACGCAGCACCAAGTCTTGCTCCTACGTTTGGAGCAGCTTTAGATCCTTTATTCAATGATGCGGGCAGTATTTTTACGATACAAATGCTTGTTGTGATTCTGACATTCTTATTCGTTGATTTCTTCGATACGGCAGGTACCCTTGTAGCAGTTGCCAATCAAGCAGGATTAATGAAGGAAAATAAATTACCACGTGCAGGTAAAGCTTTATTCGCCGATTCCTGTGCAACAGTGGTAGGGGCCATCTTAGGGACTTCGACAACCACGTCTTATATTGAATCTTCTGCAGGTGTAGCGGCAGGAGCGAGAACCGGATTTGCGTCAGTGGTAACGGCAGTCTTATTCTTACTCTCGATTTTCTTCTTCCCGCTGCTTGCCGTCATAACTTCGGCAGTTACAGCACCGGCACTGATCATTGTAGGGGTGCTTATGGTTTCATCCCTGGGAGAAATTGATTGGAAGAAGTTTGAGGTAGCTGTACCAGCATTCTTAACGATCGTAGCCATGCCATTAACGTACAGCATCGCGACAGGTATCGCCATCGGATTTATCTTTTACCCTATTACGATGATCATGAAAGGTCGCGTAAAGGAAATCCATCCGATCATGTATTTCTTGTTTGTCATCTTCGTTATGTATTTTATATTCTTAGTTTAAAACATAAAAATCTTTAAGCTGGTCTCTCGGAGATCAGCTTTTTGTTATTTTTAAACGGAAAAGAGTGAAACATAAATAGAGGAAACGGGGGGAGGACTAGAGAAGATATACGTATACGGGAAATATGAATTGAAAAAAGGATAGGTTTTCGTTAAAATCATGGAATCGGATAGTGTCGAAATTGGTCGAAATTATAGGGAGAATGACGATGTCTACTTTAAATGTGAAGAAAGCGTTGAATAACAATGTATTAATTGCAAATCACGAGAGTTACGGTGAAGTCGTGCTGATCGGGAAAGGGATAGGGTTCAACCGTAAAAAAGGGGACCCCATTCAGAATGATATTGCAGAAAAGATGTTTGTATTAAAAGGAGAGAAAGAACAGGAGCAGTACAAAAACCTTCTTCCTTTCTTAAATGATGATATGTCGAACGTCATCATTTCTGCCATCGAATTAATCAGAAAAAGAACCAACTCTTTTCTAAATGAGCATATTCACATCGCCCTGACCGACCATATCCTTTTTGCTATCAACCGATTGATGAGAGGAATGGAGATCCGCAATCCGTTTCTGGTAGAAACGAGGACGCTGTATCCATTCGAATACGAAATTGCCAGAGAAGTGGTGGGCATGATCAATGAAATGACCGATGTTCATTTGCCGGAAGGGGAAGTGGGATTTATTGCCCTTCATATCCATAGCGCCATGATGAACAAGGATCTGTCTGAAGTGAATCAACACTCCCAGTTGATTGGTCGCCTGACCGGGATGATCGAACAACAACTGGATGTGAAAATTAATAAGGAAAGCGTCGATTATATGAGGCTCGTGCGCCACATTCGATATACAATAGAGCGGGTACTTAGGGAAGAACGCGTAGAAGAACCAGAAAAAATTGCAAAACTGTTGAAAGAGGAATACCCTCTCTGCTATAATTTATCTTGGAAGCTGATCAAGATGATGCAGCAAACATTACAAAAACCCGTCTACGATGCAGAGGCTGTATATTTAACTATGCACTTGCAGCGTATTCAGAGTAAAGTTAAATAAAGTACTTATCTTTCTTACGTGTTACTGATACGATCAGGCATGAGTGAAGAAGATGATTGAAACGTATAATTTGGGGTAGTCTATCCTTATACGTTCATTATCCTCTTTTCTCATGCCTTTTTTGTTTGCAATCATCATCTAATTAGTTGGAAAAATGAACGAAATAAAAGGAGGAAACTTCATGTTTAAAAAGGCTTTTGGCGTTTTACAAAAAGTCGGTAAAGCTCTTATGCTGCCTGTAGCTATCTTACCAGCAGCGGGATTATTGCTTGCATTCGGTAATGCACTGCAAAACCCGACGTTATTAGAAATTGCTCCATTCCTTTCAAACGGCGGCGTTGAAATGGTCGCAAGTGTCATGGAACAAGCAGGTGGAATTATCTTCGGAAACTTAGCCCTGTTATTCGCAGTGGGTGTAGCCATCGGTTTAGCTGGTGGGGAAGGGGTCGCTGGTTTAGCAGCTATCGTTGGTTTCTTGATTATGAACGTAACAATGGGAACAGTTGAAGGACTGGGAATCGGGGATGTAACAGGTGATGGTGTAGATCCTGCATACGCACTTGTTCTCGGGATTCCTACACTTCAAACCGGGGTATTCGGTGGTATTATCGTCGGGATACTCGCGGCGGCAATGTATAATCGTTTCTTCCAAATCGAACTCCCTTCATATCTGGGATTCTTCGCGGGTAAACGATTTGTTCCAATCGCAACGGCAGCTTCTGCTGTTGTACTAGGACTATTAATGTTATTAATCTGGCCACCGATCCAAAATGGCCTTAATTCATTCTCTAACTTTATGCTTGGTGAAAACAGAGCATTTGCTGCATTCATATTCGGTGTCATCGAACGTGCTCTTATACCATTTGGACTTCACCATATTTTCTATTCACCTTTCTGGTTCGAGTTCGGCTCGTATACTTCAGAAGCAGGAAATATTGTTCGTGGAGACCAGGCGATCTTCATGAAGCAGATTCAAGATGGAGTACAAGATCTGACTGCAGGTACCTTCATGACTGGTAAATTCCCATTCATGATGTTCGGTCTTCCGGCAGCGGCATTAGCGATCTACCATGAAGCAAAACCTGAAAGAAAAGCAGTTGTGGCAGGTATCATGGGCTCGGCAGCTTTAACATCTTTCTTAACAGGTATCACAGAACCAATCGAATTCTCATTCTTATTCGTAGCACCAGTACTTTTTGGTATCCATACAATCTTTGCAGGTTTATCTTTCTTAACCATGCATCTATTAGACGTTAAGATCGGTATGACATTCTCAGGTGGTTTAATTGACTACATCCTGTTCGGATTGATCAACCCACAAACAAACGCATGGATCGTTATTCCGGTAGGGGCAGTATTTGCTGTCATTTACTACTTCGGATTCCGTTTCGCTATCCGTAAGTTCAATCTTATGACTCCTGGTCGTGAAGATGTAGACGAAGATGACGATGGATCACCGGCAAGTTCAGCTGGAGACCTTCCATACAATATCCTGGAAGCAATGGGTGGACAAGAAAACATCGCTCACTTAGACGCATGTATCACTCGTCTTCGTGTTTCTGTTAATGATGTAAAAAGTGTCGATAAGAACCGCCTGAAAAAATTAGGTGCTTCAGGAGTCCTTGAAGTCGGAGACAACATTCAAGCGATCTTCGGACCTAAGTCAGATACGATCAAATCACAAATGCAAGACATCATCCGTGGGAAAGCTCCACGCAGAGTAGAAACAAACGCAAATGAAGAAGTTGAGCAACAAATTGAAGAAGTGAACCCAGAGGCACTTCAGACAACTGAAGAACAAAAGAACGAAAAATTCGTAGCCCCTATCACTGGAGAAATCAAAGACATCACGGAAGTTCCTGATCAGGTATTCTCAGGGAAAATGATGGGTGACGGTTTCGCGATCGTACCGACAGAAGGAACCATCGTTTCACCTATCACAGGTAAAGTCGTAAACGTATTCCCGACGAAGCATGCCATCGGACTTGAGTCCAAAGCAGGCCGTGAAGTTCTGATCCATGTTGGGATCGATACGGTTAAATTAGAAGGTAAAGGATTCGAAGCGCTCGTAAAAGAGGGAGACCAGGTAGAAGCGGGTCAACCATTACTGGAAGTGGATCTTGACTACATCAAAGCAAACGCTCCTTCTATTATGACACCGATTGTCTTCACGAACCTTAAAGAAGGTCAACAAGTAACAATCGAGAAGTCAGGTAAAGTAAACCGTAACGACGAAAATATCATCAAGATCGACTAAAGAATAATTAAACTCCATTTTCATTCTCTCTTGAGGAGAATGAAAATGGTTTTTTTGTTAGTTTGGAAAATGTAATAGAGGGAATGAAACAAGTATAAGTATAGTTTCTACTATATAGATAGTAGGAAGAGATAGAAGGCTTTGGTTGAGAGGTTTTAGAGTCTCGAATATAAGGGTCTAACCTGTGTTTTAGAGGGTGTAATCATTGGAGAGAGTAAAAGAAAGTAGTAATTCTAAAAGTTTTTCTAAAAACTCTCTTAAAAGTATTGACGTATATCTAATAGATTGATATACTTTAAAAACCGTCGCAAGAGAGCAGCGGGTACATAACAACTTCAAACTGGTATCGAAAACATCCTGAAAAAAGTTGTTGACAAACACACTGCATTCTTGATATGATGGTCAAGTCGCTTCAAACGAAGCACATACACATTGAACCTTGAAAACTGAACAAAACAAGACAATACGTCAACGTTAATTCTAGATTTATTTTTAAAGAGCTA
>NZ_JAVYAD010000016.1:0-20061 GCF_032337515.1 Rossellomorea yichunensis
TGAATAGCTCTTTAAAAATAAATCTAGAATTAACGTTGACGTATTGTCTTGTTTTGTTCAGTTTTCAAGGTTCAATATAACATTGGGCTCTCTTGAGCACCTCTTAAATATAACATTTTTCGTCATAGAGCGTCAAGCTTTATTTGAAATTTGTTTTTCACGTCGTTTTGGCGACAAGGAATATAATAGCATCTTCTACTATAAAGAGTCAATAGTATTTTTCACCTTTTACAATTTTATTTCAGAAGAATGGATTTTCTGTTGCTTCCATTCTTCTGAAAGGAAAGAAACAGTACCTTTCCTATACTAAGGAACAGATACTATCTTCACATTTGTTACTCGGACAATTGTATATATTTGAATGCTCTTTTAGGATAGATGCCGTCAATGAAAGCTATATCCCATAAGAACGCATGCTTCTTTTTCCCAAAGCACCCTGTAATAATCATCCCCAGCTCTGCTTTTTCATGGGAAATGCTTTTTGTGAAATACGAATAATGAGAATGTAAGTCCAGGAGAACGATGCCATCATCGTTAACCTTGGTCACTTCGAATACTCCATAAGTGGTTTCACCGAACTCTTCCATCCTTTTATCCAAACACTCTATTTCTTTCATACAATCCCAGTCAGGGAGATGCAACCCCGGATAATTTTTTAAGAATAGCTCTGAGAATAGGGATTCATATTTCTTTAAGATCTGAGTAGCTTCGAAAATGTAGGAATCTACTACTTCCATAAACGTTGTATCGTTTCTTTTGTCGAGCCACCGGACAAACTTTTTCAGCTGCAGGAGGAATTGTTCTGTGTAGTTTTTCTTGGGGACGACTTTCATGGTATGAGGGAGATATGCAAAGATCAGTTCTTCCCAAAAGGATGGTGGACACTCTTTCCAGGAGCGGGGACACTCATCTTCTAAATGATCCGTCATATAGTGGGAAAATGCGGTGAGGAATTCATTGCGTTTTTTATTGGCCATTTGTTCACGTTTATAATCTATGAGGTCAATTCCGTAGTACTCTATTAAACCACGAGACCTCAGATTGAATTCTCTGCCAATCTTGAATTTTTCAAGCATTTCGAGGTGCTCGTCCGGATGGTTGAATTCCTGTAACCATACTCTAATGTGAGGACTGTCTTGGATTAGTCTACTTTTCACTATAAAACCACCAGCTTTCTAGATTTTTTGGTTGAATTGGAAAATGAACAGGAAGGGAGGAGGGGGGGTATCCATATTATACCAAACGCTACTGGTTAAGAAAAGTGTTATTACCTTTATATTTGTAAAATTTATTGGACGAACCAATAAAGGGATTTCAGAACGTTAATAGAAGACTATTAGAGAACAAGTCTGTGATGAAGGGGGAAGTTAAAAATGAACGAAGTCACTCATGCCATTCAAGATGATTACCCAAATGAGTTTGCGTGGTGTTATGGCTGCGGCCGACTCAATAAGGAAGGCCATCATTTTCGTACTGGATTTGAAGATGGTCATACGATTACAATGTATACACCTAAACCGGAACACACTGCCTTGCCAGGATTCGTCTATGGAGGGTTGATTGCTTCCTTAATCGATTGCCACGGCACTGGTTCAGCCGCGATTGCTCTTCATAGAAAAAACGGTGAAGTGATTGGTAGTGGTCAAGAGCCTCCACGTTTTGTCACTGCTTCATTACAAGTTGACTTTATGAAACCCACACCTCACCACGTTCCGTTAAAAGCGGTGGGCACAGTTCATGAAGTTCATCCTAAGAAATTCAGAGTGGAAACAGAAGTGTTTGCAGAAGGAAAACTGTGTGCACGGGGTGAAGTAATAGCGGTAGTGATGCCAAAAACGTTTTTAAGTGAATAGGGGAAGAACAGCAAGTGCCTTTCCTTAATCCTGAACGGAAGGGCACTACAAATATACAAGATTAAACTAACTTTAGCCGATCTTGTTTCCCCATTTATGATACTTATCATGGCATCGACCGTACCTTCACCACCATCAGCCATTGGGATGATGACTGTTTCAATGAAGGATTAATCTGATGAATCACCCTCCGTATTGCTTCAGCCGCTGCGATACTTGTCATGGAACCTTTAAAGGAATCGAGTTCAATGACAATTTTCATTGTTCTTCCCCCTGTTCTCTTCCTATGTAAAAAAGCAGCCAAGGTCCAAGTAAGAAAAAATCCCACCTGATGCTTCGACTGCCTTTCTTCTTGCTATAGTATGGTTATAGGATCCACATCTGGATGACGGTCAATCCCACCACTCCCGGAATACCTAATATTCCAGAAATAGATGAGGTTGCCAGATTAATAGGAACGTGGATTCCGTACTGACTGCCAAAGGCGTTCAGGAAAAATAAAAAGAGTGCTCCGATCATGACCTTCATGGCAACTTGTCCCACAAACCGAAGTGGCTTGATGGGTGTGCCGGTGGCCAATAGAAGTACAATCAGTCCGCTGATCACTGCAATGACGATAACTGGGCTCATACCCTTCTCTCCTCTCAACATAGAACATAAATAGTCTCTTATTGAAAGGATATGAGGGTTGTCTACCTTTTTATGACGATCTTTCTATGTTTTGCTTCTCTAAAGAGAAAAAAATATTTAGCTTCTGCTATTTTCGAATGACAGTGGATGTTCAGATTATAATCAACACTCATCTCATCGATGGAACGTTGCTGATTCCAATGATCCTTGGTTTCGTCTAAAACGTGAAGTAAGGATTGGTCATACTCTTTTTTCAGCTTTCCTTTTTTCCGGAAAAACATAGGTATCCTCTCCTTCGTTAAACGTCCCTTCTTCCCTCAAGGGCTTTCGATAACGTTACTTCATCTGCATACTCAAGATCTCCACCGACAGGAAGCCCATGAGCAATTCTTGTGATTCGGATACCTGATGGTTTGACTAGACGTGAGATGTACATCGCTGTCGCTTCCCCTTCTATGTTCGGGTTGGTCGCGAGGATGACTTCCTGGACCTCGTCACCGTGAAGACGCTTTATCAGATCCGGAACATTGATGTCCTCGGGTCCAATCCCGTCCATTGGAGAGATGGCGCCGTGGAGCACATGGTATTGTCCGTTATATTCTTTCATCTTCTCCATCGCAATGACATCCTTGGGGTCTTGAACTACACAGATGATGCTGCGGTCCCGTCTTTGATCCTCACAAATATAGCATGGATCCTGGTCTGTAATATGGCCGCAGACAGAACAGTAACTTAAATTACGTTTTGCATTGACCAATGCTTTCGCAAAATCCAATACAGTATCTTCTTTCATGCTAAGAACAAAAAAAGCCAGTCGGGCCGCAGTTTTCGGCCCTATTCCCGGCAGTTTCATAAAGCTGTCGATCAGCTTCGATATAGGCTCAGGATAATGCATCGTATTGCCTCCTAGAACATTCCCGGTAGGTTCATTCCTTTAGTGAATTGACCCATAGTTGAGTTCGTTAATTCGTCTGCTTTCTTCAGTGCATCGTTTGTCGCTGCAAGGACTAAATCTTGTAGCATTTCTACATCATCCGGATCCACAGCTTCTTCGTTGATCTTTACATCAATAACTTGTTTGTGACCGGAAACGATAACAGTCACCATTCCGCCGCCAGCTGTTCCTTCGATTTGCTTTTCCCCTAATTCTTCTTGAGCTTCCGCCATTTTCTTTTGCATCTTTTGCATTTGCTTCATCATATTTTGCATATTACCATTTCCACGCATCATATTATTACCTCCAGTTAATTTTTCTAGATTATTCGTTTAATTCTATTAAATCCATACCGACAAGCTTTTCAGCTTCCTTCAAGAGTGAGTCTTCACCTTGATCCTCGCCTGATGAATCTCCATCTTCTGTTTTCGAGTTTCTGATAAAGTCTTCTCTTATGGACATCCACTGATCTTCAGGAATTCCAATCGCTGCATAGCTGTTTCCTGTAAGCTCTTCCAGTATGGAAGCAATCGCTGAAGTGAAAGCTTGATTCTCCATTGCCATCTGACAATGAATATCGTATTTAAATTTTAACACAAATGAGCCGTTTGTAGCTGCTACAGGTTCAGCATCATTTAACAATGCTGATTGTGAGCGCATTTGACGCTGATTCAATGTTTCGACCATATCTCCCCAGCGGCTCTTGATCAGATTGAGATCTTCTTTCGTCGCGGTCCGGAGTACTTCCTGAATTTTTCCGGTAGGAGCCCGGAAGCCTTTCTTTGCCCTGATCGGTTTTTTCGCCGGTTGTGAAGCCGGCTCCGCTTGAACCTTGACTCCATTCGCCTTCAGCTGTTCAATCTCTTTTTCAAGAATTTTGATTTTTTTCATCATCTCGCTCACTTCCGGAGAAGAAGCAGATGCAGGTGCTTCCATTTGACAAAGCTTCACAATGGAAACCTCCAGGTAGATCCGGGCATGATTCGTGAACTTCATTTCCTGACCCGCCTGATTCAAGACATCGATATATTGGTAAATCTGCTGAGGCTGAGTTTGACCGGCGAGTTCTTTAAAATCATCGTCGAGCATGACTCTTTCCAGTGATTCTTCGAGATTTGGAGCCGTCTGGTATAACAGCATATCCCTGAAATAAAGAATAAAGTCCTCTGCGAACCTCGCCGGGTCCTTCCCTTGGAATAGCAATTCTTCCAGGGCACCTAATCCACTTGTGACATCTCTTTCCAAAATCGCTTTCGCCAATGTATTTAAGTATCCTTGAGAAACAGCCCCTGTTACAGTCAACGCATCGTCTACGGTTACCCTGTCCTGGCTAAAGGAGATGGCCTGATCAAGAAGGCTAAGGGCATCACGCATCCCGCCTTCAGCAGCCCGTGCAATAATCGTAAGGGCTTTTTCTTCAAAGTTCACACCTGATTCTGTGGCAATATGACTCATCCGACCCACAATATCCCTGGCTGTGATCCGTTTGAAGTCAAATCGCTGACAACGTGAGATGATTGTAAGGGGAATCTTGTGAGGCTCTGTAGTCGCAAGGATAAAGATGACGTGCTTAGGTGGTTCCTCTAACGTTTTCAGTAACGCATTAAAGGCTCCGATAGACAGCATATGAACTTCATCTATGATGTAGACTTTATACTCGACTACGTTAGGAGAATATTTGACTTTATCCCGGATGTCCCGGATCTCTTCCACTCCGTTATTGGAAGCAGCATCGATTTCGATGACATCGGGAATCGAACCATCAGTAATCCCTTTGCAGGCATCACACTCATTACAAGGTTCCGCTATCGGAGACCGCTCACAGTTAACTGCTTTCGCCAAGATCTTCGCTGCACTCGTTTTCCCTGTTCCCCTTGGCCCCGAGAATAAATAAGCATGTGAAATCTTCTGATGAAGGAGGGCATTTTGCAACGTTTTCGTTACATGCTGCTGTCCAACTACATCAATAAATGACTGAGGACGCCACACACGATATAAAGCTTGATATGCCAAAATACTCCCCCCTCTTGTTTATGTACTATAGTATCTATTATAACGTAATCTAAAACCCTTTTACAAAGAAAACCGGAGATCAATTTAGGTTAACCCTCAAACCTTTATACAAACAAAAAACTCACCCAATGAAGGATGAGTTGTTGTATATAAATTAAACTGCCGTGCACCTTTCGTCGACAAGCATCCATAGGCGTTACTCAAGCAGTTAGCTCGGCCCAGGCAACCCTGCGGCACATGGGAGCTTCCACTTAATGCTGCTTCCTTCCGGACCTGACATGGTTCATGGATTCCCATTGCGCAGGACCCAGGCGTCAACACCACTTACTTGAGGCAGCCCTACAGAGTGCCAGCCTCGGAAAGGAATTCGGTCTCGCTAGAGCGGATTGCGAGTACAGGGCACCGCTACCTCCCCACCTAGCACGGCAAAATTGATACCATATTTAGTTGCGTCATAAGTGCGACGCAAGATTAAGTATACTAGGATTTACGGTAAAAAGCAATGATGGAATACTGTAAGTTATTTACAGACCGGAAGTCCTGTTCTTCTTCTCGAACTTCTTCCGCTCTCGTAAGTCTTTAAAAAAACGGGAAAGGATTCCACCGCACTCTTCTGAAAGTACTCCAGGCACCACTTCACATTGATGATTAAATCGATCATCTTCCAGTAGATTCATTAATGTTCCCGCACAACCCGCTTTAGGATCCATTGCTCCATATATAACTTTCTCTATTCTCGAAAGGATGATAGCTCCACTGCACATCGGACACGGTTCAAGAGTGACATAAAGCTCCGCCCCCTCAAGCCTCCATGTGCCAAGCCTCTCACATGCCTCTTGGATGGCTAGTGTCTCGGCATGAGTGATGGCATTTTGACTCGTTTCTCTCAGATTATGAGCACGGGCGATGATTTCATCCCCCATTACAATGACCGCTCCGATCGGAACTTCCTGTAACGCTGCCGCTTTTTCTGCTTCCTTTAATGCTTCCATCATAAATCGTTCTTCTCTTATACCCATTATATACTCCCGCAAATTTATTTCTCTTTTCTTTATAAAATATCCCCATTCACTCCAAACTATAAGAGAAAGGGGCATTCAATATGATACCTAACGAAACAGCACTTCTTATTATCGACATTATGAATCCGTTCGACTTTGAGCATGGAAATATATTAGCTCGCCATACCCGCAAAATTGTTGAACCTATAAACACTTTACGTCACTATTGTACCAAACATCAGCATCCTGTCATTTATATTAACGACCATTATGAGTTATGGAAAGCAGATTACAAAGAGATTTACCAGAAATGTCATAATGATGTGAGTGATAGTATAATGACTCCGCTCCAGCCGACGGATAAAGATTTTTTTCTTATTAAACCAAAGCATTCCGCTTTTTACGGCACCGCGTTAAATACGCTTTTGCACCATTTGTCTGTAAAAAACCTTATCATCACGGGTATCGCCGGGAACATCTGTGTACTTTTTACAGCAAACGATGCCTATATGAGAGAGTTTAACCTTATTGTGCCCAATAACGCTATTGCATCTGTCAGTGATGAAGACAATCACTATGCGTTGACGATGATGAAAAATGTATTAAAAGCAAAGATAAATTCCACCTATGAGATAGTATAATATTTGTTCCGCAAAACATATCGCGGCCTTCCATTTCATAAGTTGATTATAGTGAATGAAATATAGGAGGGTCTGTGTATGCAAATTCATGTTGTCCAACCGAACCAATCGTTATTTGGTATCGCACAAGCGTATGGATCAACAGTTAAGGATATTGTAGATGCCAATGAACTGCCTAACCCTGATAACCTGGTGGTCGGCCAATCACTGGTCATCCCTATTATAGGAAGCTTTTATTTTGTTCAACCTGGAGACAGCCTTTGGGCGATCAGTCAGAAAACTGGAGTCCCCTATCAGGAATTGGCAAGAGTGAATGGAATTTCTCCCAATCAGCCTTTACAGGTGGGGTTGCGTTTATACGTTCCACAGAAGCCCAAAGGCAATGGGGAGTTTAACGCATATGTAGAGCCCTACGGAAAAGAAGTCGCCCAAAACCTTGAAGATAGCGCCAAGGAAGCAGCACCATATCTTACGTATCTTGCTCCCTTCAGTTTTCAAGCGAAACGTGATGGCTCACTTCAAGAACCACCTCTCGGAAATCTGATTCAAACAGGGAAAGACAATAATAATGTCATGATGATGGCCATCACCAACCAAGAGGAAGGAACTTTCAGCGATGAACTGGGACGTATCCTGTTAACCGACCAGGCGATCCAGGATAAGTTCCTTAATAATGTTGTACAAACAGCTAAAAAATACGGGTTCAGAGACATTCACTTCGACTTTGAATATTTGCGTCCACAGGACAAAGAAGCCTACAACCAATTTTTACGAAAAGCAAAACAGCGTTTTAATCAAGAAGGGTGGCTGCTTTCAACCGCCCTGGCTCCTAAGACAAGTGCCGACCAAAAAGGCAAATGGTATGAAGCCCATGATTATAAGGCTCACGGTGAAATTGTCGACTTTGTCGTAATCATGACCTATGAGTGGGGATATAGTGGAGGTCCCGCCATGGCCGTTTCCCCTATCGGACCTGTTCGTGAAGTACTTGAATACGCCATTTCAGAAATGCCTCCATCAAAGATTCTCATGGGGCAAAATTTATATGGGTATGACTGGACCCTCCCATTTGTACAGGGGAGTACAGCAAAAGCCATCAGTCCTCAACAGGCAATCAAGATAGCCGCGGATAACAACGTACCGATTCAGTATGATCAAAAAGCACAAGCCCCTTTCTTTAAATACCGTGACGGGAGTACAGGTAAGGATCATGAAGTGTGGTTCGAAGACGCACGGAGCATCCAGGCAAAATTCGACCTCATGAAAGAGCTGAAACTAAGAGGAATGAGCTACTGGAAACTGGGTCTTCCCTTCCCGCAAAACTGGCTGTTACTTTCTGACAATTTCAATGTCGTAAAAAGATAATAAATAGTAGCTGATGGATAGGTAAATCTATAAACACCTATCCATCAGCTTTTTATTTGTGTTTCCATAAAGAATTGACCGGTGACAGTCGATATAGTGAACGTAGCGTATTTTCCGAACCCGGGAAATAACCTGAACAAACCATCCATATATTGTGTTACAATAATTCCTGTCGTAATTTTTTAGTTTTACATTTTTATAAGAGAAAAAGATTGCCGTAATATGAGGAGGACAATTAATGGGGCGCATTCCTTTCATTACCGTTGAAGGCCCGATTGGAATAGGAAAAACCTCTCTGGCAAAAGCGATTTCAGAGCATTTTCATTTTCACTTACTGAAAGAAATCGTGGATGAAAACCCGTTCTTAGACAAATTTTATGATGACATTGAAGAATGGAGCTTTCAAACAGAGATGTTTTTCTTATGCAATCGTTATAAACAGCTAGAGGATATTGAAAAACACTACCTATCTCAAAACAAATCTGTTGTAGCAGATTATCATATTCTTAAAAACATCATCTTTGCTAAACGCACATTGAAAGATGAACAACAGTTCAAAAAGTATCTTAATATCTATGACATTCTAACCTCGGACATGCCGAGGCCAAATGTCGTGATTTATTTGAACGCAAGTCTCGATACGCTATTAAAGCGCATTGAAAAAAGAGGAAGAGACTTCGAAAAGAAAATCAGCCCTCTTTACCTTAAGCAGCTATCACTGGACTATGAAGAATATATGAATACATTTGAAAAAACTCACCCTGACATTCCTGTTCTTCGCTACAATGGCGACCACGTAGACTTCGTTCAAAATAAAGAGGACCTGGAACACATTATTACACAGTTAGAGACTACACTTAAAAAAGGAGTTCACTATCATGAATCTTCGCACTAAATACGGGATCCCGAACAATGCCGTGATCACCATCGCCGGAACAGTCGGTGTCGGGAAATCCACTATGACAAACGGCTTGGCCACGGCACTCGGCTTCCGGACGTCATTTGAAAAAGTTGATACCAATCCGTATCTTGATAAATTTTATCAGGACTTTAAAAGCTGGAGCTTCCATCTTCAAGTATACTTCTTGGCGGAACGCTTCAAAGAACAAAAGAAAATCTTTGAATACGGCGGCGGCTTCATTCAAGATCGTTCCATCTATGAAGATACAGGCATCTTCGCCCGCATGCATTATGAAAAAGGGAATATGAGCGAGATCGATTATGAAACGTATACAAGTCTTTTCGATGCCATGGTCATGACACCATACTTCCCTCACCCTGATCTTCTGATTTACCTTGAAGGATCCATTGATAATGTCGTTGATCGCATCCGTGAGCGCGGCCGCCCAATGGAACAACAGACACCTGTTGCCTATTGGGAAGAAATGCACGAGCGATATGAAAACTGGATCAACTCCTTTAACGCTTGTCCCGTACTGAGACTCGACATCAGCGAATACGACCTGGTGAACGATCAAAACTCAATCGAACCAATCGTCGAACGAATCGGGTATTTCATTGAACAGACGAGAATGTTGAAAAGTTAAGAATACAGAAATGACTACTCTGACCAATGCGGCAAGGGTAGTCTTTTTTATATATAAAACTTTGCTGTTTTTTAATAAGAAAGTGCTCCGCTCCAGGTGCTCGCTTTCCGCGGGGCGTGAGTTGAGCCTCCTCGGCTTCGCCTGCGGGGTCTCAACTTTCCCGCTATTCCCGCAGGAGTCGAGCACCTTCCTCTCCAATCAACTTCTAGGCATCTATTATTAAAAAAGATAAATAAGAAACAAGGATTTAGCAAATAAAATCATTTAAGGTAAGTAGTGGTTGATTTGTTTATCATGAATTAAATTTTTATTGGGTTGTACTTTGACACCCTATCTTTGTAGCTCTGTCACGAAATCTCTTAAAGATGGTGAGGGGAACTGCGTAGACTCCGGCGGGTATCGGGCGTGCCGAGACCCCGTTCGGCTAAGCTGAGGAGGCTCGGCCGTTCGTCCGCGGAAAGCGAAGCGGTTCCCCTCACCATCCAGCACACACTAATTAACAGAGCCCGGGCAGACGATATGTTAATAAACAACAATCTGAAGACCATCCACCCGTTTATTTCCATTCAGAAAGAGGTATATGTAATAACAAGCAATCACAAGGAGATGAAAGAATCATGGAATCAAAACAAACGTATTTCGTGGATATCAGCAGTGGGGACATCTTGCAGGACCCGAATCAAAATGCCAGTCCAAGCTTTCGCATATTTGCTACCCCGACAGAAGTAAACGAACTGAAAATGCTGTTCAATGATAACTATGATGATGACATGTCTACTATGAGACGGGCTCAGGTTCCGTTTCGCCAATATCACAATTCACCTGAAGACAGTCAATATGATCAATCCATGAGGGATATCTATTCGAAGATTTATTTGCTTGGAGATGAGGAAGCACGACTTCACATCACTAAGATAGGCGTACTGGAACATACATCGGACGACCATTTAAGAGAAGACATTAAAAACCTTAAGTAAATCGGACTAAGCCAATCGACATATCCATAAAATAAAAAAATTCGTTACATAAAATGTAACGAATTCTATCTCCAATGTTTATGCGCTATGGTTATAAAAAAATCAATGGAGGAGGAAGGGGGATTCGAACCCCCGCGGGCTGTTACACCCCTGTCGGTTTTCAAGACCGATCCCTTCAGCCGGACTTGGGTATTCCTCCGTATCGACAAGAATTATAATAACATGGTGTACAAATGGAGTCAAGCATATTTCTAAAAAAAATTAAAAGGTGCCTCACGCTGAATTCGCGGGGCACCTTTTCAATGTCGTCCTGCTGGCTGATATTATTTAATGACTTCCGCTCCACCCATATACGGACGAAGAGCTTCCGGAACGATGACAGATCCATCTTCTTGCTGGTAGTTTTCCAAGATGGCTGCAACAGTACGTCCGATTGCTAAACCAGATCCATTCAGCGTATGCACATGTTCAGGTTTTCCCTTAGCTTCTCTTCTGAAACGTATGTTCGCTCGTCTTGCCTGGAAGCCTTCAAAGTTACTGCAAGAAGAAATCTCACGGTAAGTTCCGTAACTTGGAATCCAGACTTCAATGTCATATTTCTTGGCAGCCGTGAAGCCTAAATCCGCAGTACACATAGATAACACACGGTATGGCAAGCCCAGTAACTGAAGGACTTTCTCAGCATGTCCAGTCAGCTTCTCAAGCTCATCATAAGAGTCTTCAGGTTTCACAAAGCGAACAAGCTCTACTTTGTTGAATTGGTGCTGACGGATCAGACCACGTGTATCGCGGCCTGCAGATCCAGCTTCAGAACGGAAGTTAGCACTGTACGCCACATAGCTTACGGGTAATTCTTCACCATTCATGATCTCATCACGGTGATAGTTCGTTACAGGCACTTCTGCTGTAGGTACCAGGAAATAATCCTCGCTCTCGATTCTGAACGCATCTTCTTCAAACTTAGGAAGTTGACCTGTTCCTGTCATACTCGCTCTATTCACCAGGAATGGAGGGATCATTTCTGTATACCCATGCTCATCCATGTGAAGATCCATCATGAAGTTAATCAACGCTCTTTCAAGTCTTGCTCCTAACCCTTTATAGAAAACAAAACGGCTTCCGGTCACTTTGCCGGCACGTTCGAAATCCAGGATCCCAAGGCCTGTTGCAATGTCCCAGTGAGGCTGTGCCTCGAAATCAAACTCACGTATCTCTCCCCATTTGCGGGCCTCTACATTATCATCCTCCGTTTCACCAACCGGTACCGTTTCATGTGGAATGTTAGGAATGGAAAGCAGCATTCGCTCTAACTCCTCTTCCACTCCCCGTAATTCATCATCGAGCTTTTTAACCATGGCCCCAACTTCACGCATTTCAACGATCATGTCCTGAGCATCTTTTTTCTCTTTCTTCAGCTCTGCAATTTGCTGGGATACGTCATTACGCTTGCTCTTTAATTCTTCACTTTCTACAAGCAGCTCTCTTCTTCTCTTATCAAGCTCTTCAAATTTTCCGAAATCCTCCAGATTCTCACCACGGTGCTGAAGGCGTACTTTCACATCTTCCAGATTATTACGTAAGTACTTAATGTCTAACATGAGACTCTCTCCTTTTTTATAAAAAAATAAAAAACCCCCATCCCTGGTAAAAGGGACGGAGGTTTCCGCGTTGCCACCCTAATTGAAGACGCTAAGCATCTTCCTCTTAAGAGATGGTAACGGAATCACCGAAAATACCTACTTCATTCAGTACTTCACTCAAGGATGGATTCATAAAGCTCTTGCGTCGATTCTCACCGGCCATCGACTCTCTTAAGCAAGCCTTCTTTACTACTATTTCCTGTCAACGATTTTGTTTTTTATTGGTTATTTCATAATCTACTACAATGTTTTCCATTTTGCAATAGAATTATGCGATTGTTTTTTCCATGCTTTCCTTCACCATCTTAACGAAGAAAGAAGTCAAGCGGTGATCATCCGTTAACTCAGGATGGAAAGAGCAACCGAGGAATTGTCCATGACGTGCAAGAACAATCCGTTCATTATGCTTAGCAAGGATTTCAACATCTTCTCCAGCTTCCACGATATGCGGAGCACGGATGAAGACGGCATTGAACCCTTCTCCAATGTGAGCAATCGAAAGATCCGCTTCAAAACTTTCTTTCTGCCGCCCAAAGGAATTACGTTCCACTGTTACGTCCATCACACCAAGATGAGGTTCGTCGTAGCCGACAATGTGCTTGGCTAAGAGAATCAACCCTGCACATGTTCCAAAGATCGGCTTTCCGGCTGCCGCAAATTGTCTTAACGGCTCCATAAAGCCATATCGATCGATCAGCCTTCTCATGGTGGTACTTTCCCCACCAGGCATGATCAGCCCTTGAATCTCTTCCAGCTGCTCCACACGCTTAATGACGACGGCCTTGGCACCAGAAGCTTCAATTGAACGAACATGCTCCCTGACCGCACCTTGAAGTCCTAATACACCGATGTTCAACATAGAATCACACCTTACCATCCACGATCTTGCATACGGTTTTCAGGTAAGATAGAAGAAATTTCTACTCCCTTCATTGCTACACCAAGCTCTTTAGATAGCTCTGCGATCAACTTGTAATCTTGATAGTGAGTTGTCGCTTCTACGATCGCTTTTGCGAATTTCTCAGGGTTTTCTGATTTGAAGATACCAGAACCTACGAATACTCCGTCAGCCCCTAATTCCATCATAAGAGCCGCATCAGCTGGTGTTGCAATTCCGCCTGCAGCAAAGTTTACAACAGGTAAACGTCCGTTTTCTTTAATTTCTAACAATAATTCATATGGAGCTCCCAAAAGTTTAGCTTCTGTCATGATTTCATCTTCGTTCATGCTTACAAGCTTGCGAACCTGGGCATTCACTTTACGCATATGACGAACCGCTTCAACGATGTTACCTGTTCCCGGCTCACCTTTTGTACGTAACATGGACGCACCTTCACCAATACGGCGGGCAGCTTCACCTAAATCACGGCAACCACATACGAATGGTACAGTGAAATCTCTTTTATTTAAATGGTACTCTTCATCAGCAGGCGTTAATACTTCACTCTCATCAAGATAATCAACACCCATTGATTCAAGTACTCTTGCCTCTACAATATGACCGATACGAGCTTTTGCCATTACAGGAATCGACACAGCCCCCATAACTTCTTCAATAATACGGGGATCTGCCATTCTTGCTACCCCACCTGCAGCACGGATGTCTGCTGGAACTCGTTCTAAAGCCATTACTGCCACTGCACCCGCAGCTTCAGCAACTTTTGCCTGCTCTGCATTAACAACGTCCATGATAACGCCGCCTTTTTGCATTTCAGCCATACCTCTTTTAACACGATCTGTACCAGTATTCATATCTATATCCCCCTTATATTTATCCCATGCCTGTCCCATTTCCATCCAAAAAAGGAAGAAAACGTGACTAAAACAATCGGAATGATTATGTAACCCTACTGCTAAATAAACAATAAAAACAAGCTTATGTCAAGACGAAAAGCGGAAGCGGCTTGGTCAGGCCCGACAAGCATAAGATGAATTGACCGGAAAGGCGCTCTTTGCCTTTTTGGTCGATTTAGCTTATGACCTCGAGGGCCTAGCCGCTGGAGCTGGACAAGACGAAAAGCGGAAGCGGCTTGGTCAGAGGCGACAAGCATTTCATGGAAATTTCTGAGACGCTCTAGCAAGATGCCTCATTATCACCCTGCCTATAAAAAAACACCAAGACTTGTCCTAACATAAAAGTCTTGGTGCTGATTTAATCATTTAACCTAAGGGCTTATTAGAACCAGCCTTTAACCGTTGATGTAACCGAGTTCCAGATGTCCCCGAAGAAACCTCCTACAGCTCTCATAGAAAGAACAAACCAGTTTGCTTTTTCAACACCATCCACAGCTACAACTGATGCTTTTGAGGCATTTGTCCCTTTGTCTGTAAGATAACCTAAATCTTTCTTATCCTTAGATTCCAACGTGACGTACCCAACTTTTTCACCTTTTTTCACAGGTGCTGTCAGTTCACTGTCATCGTTCAGCTTTTTCTTATCTAACACAAATTTCGGTTTGTATTGATCTTCTTCACCGTTCTTAATCACCATGCTTAGTGCGGAATCGGTTTTGATTTGAACTTCTTTTTCCTTACCTTTTTCAACTGGAAGTGTCTTTTGACCTTTCACTTGATAGTCAGCAGGGAGTACTTCCTCTATTGTATAATTGTTGAAAGCATAATCCATCATTTTTCTTGTTTCACTAAAGCGGGCATCATAGGAGTTTTCACCAGCTGGTACATCAACATCCATTACCACGGTAATAAATCTCATTCCGCCTCTTTCTGCTGTACCGGTGAAGTTAGCTCCTGCAAAATCTGTGGTACCGGTTTTCAAACCGTCCATTCCTTCATACTCACGGATCAACCCAGGTAACATCCAGTTCCAGTTGTCCATTTGAGTGGGGTCATCCGTTCCTTCTGCAAATACCTTCTTCGCAATACTGGATGTCTCGAGTACCTCCGGATAATCATGCAGCAAGCGATACGCAAGTGTTGCAACGTCCTTTGCAGACATCACATTTTCTTCTTCCGGACCACCTACCACCTTATCTACGTAAGGTGCCAAGTCTTTATTGTTTAAACCTGTAGAATTTACAAATTTATATTTTTCCAATCCAAGTTCTTTAGCCTTCGCATTCATCATTTTAACGAAGTTAGCTTCTGAGCCGGCAATTGTTTCTGTAATTGCTATTGTCGCTGCATTAGCTGAATAGATTGCCATTGCTTCATACAACTCTTTAATAGTATAAGTACCCTCTACTTCAAGGCTAACATTACTAAGACCAGTATTATGAGACATTTGCGAAAGATTCGCAGGTACCGTATACTTCTGGTCCCATTTCACTTTGCCTTCTTCAATAGCTTCCAATAACAGGTACTCTGTCATCATTTTCGTCATACTTGCAATGCCTTGAGCATTTTCTGAGTTCTTTTCATAAAGAATTTTACCCGTGCTTGCTTCTACTAAAATCGCAGCTTTTGCGTTAACGTCCAAGTCTCCCTGAGCATTTGCAGGTCTCCCTACGATACCCATTGCCATCATAAAAACCATCATACAAACAAAAGATTTTTGAATCCAACTTCTTTTCACTGTTAGCCCTCCAAGATTTTATGTACACCTTCGTTATTTTATCATAGTTCGAAAGGTAAGAATAGACAGAGAATATGACTAGTTTTGGCATGGGTCAAGGGACTTGCGACCTCTGATAATAGGCGGTAAATATCGCTTTAATCTAATTAAAAAAATGCTGATCAGTAGAATCTGATCAGCATTTGGAATTATTTTCTTATAATGAATAGTTTGGTGCTTCTTTCGTGATTTGCACATCATGAGGATGACTTTCACGAAGTCCGGCACCTGTCATTTTAATGAACTGCGCCTGCTCTCTTAATTCGTATAGATCCTTCGTTCCGCAGTATCCCATGCCTGAACGTAAGCCTCCGATTAACTGATACAGTGTATCAGCTAAAGGTCCTTTGTAAGGAATGCGTCCTTCGATTCCTTCTGGAACAAACTTTTTATTTTCTTCCTGGAAATAGCGGTCCTTCGATCCTTTTTCCATGGAGCTGACTGATCCCATACCTCTATATACTTTGAAACGACGTCCCTGGAAGATTTCCGTTTCGCCTGGGCTTTCAGATGTACCTGCAAGTAAGCTTCCTAACATAACGGCATGTCCACCTGCTGCTAATGCTTTTACGATATCACCTGAATACTTGATGCCGCCATCGGCAATGATGCTCTTTCCGTGCTTTCTTGCTTCTGTCGCACAATCATAAACAGCGGTAATTTGTGGAACGCCGACACCTGCGACAACACGAGTCGTACAGATTGAACCAGGTCCAATCCCCACTTTGACTACATCAGCACCAGCTTCAATCAATTCTCTTGTGGCATCTGCCGTTGCCACATTTCCTGCTACGATATTTAACGTTGGATAAGCATCGCGGATTTCACGAACAATAGAAAGAACTCCTGCTGAATGGCCGTGAGCTGTATCAATTACAATTACATCTACATGTGATTTCACTAAATGTTCAACACGAGTCATCGTATCTTTCGAGATACCGACAGCTGCTCCAACCAATAAGCGTCCTTGTTCGTCTTTGGCAGAGTTAGGGAACTCAATGACTTTTTCGATATCTTTAATCGTAATAAGTCCCTTAAGCGTTCCTTCTTGATCAATCAGAGGAAGCTTCTCAATTTTATACTGCTGAAGAATTTTTTCCGCTTCTTCTAGGGTAGTGCCAACAGGAGCTGTGACGAGGTTTTCCTTCGTCATGACATCCGAGATCTGAATGGAGTAGTCCTGGATGAAACGAAGGTCACGATTCGTTAGAATCCCTACCAGCTTTTGCTCTTGTTCGTTGTTCACAATCGGAACACCGGAAATTCTATATTTGCCCATCAAGTGTTCTGCAGAAAAGACTTGATGATCCGGAGTTAAAAAGAATGGGTCAGAGATAACTCCACTTTCGGAACGTTTTACCTTATCAACCTGCTCAGCCTGCTGTTCAATACTCATATTCTTGTGGATGATACCCAATCCACCTTGGCGAGCCATAGCTATCGCCATTTCAGCTTCTGTTACAGTATCCATTCCTGCACTGATCACAGGAACATTCAATTTTATTGAATCTGTTAACTCAACAGAGATATTTACATCCTTTGGCAATACCTCTGATTTGGCTGGTAATAATAGTACATCATCAAACGTTAAACCTTCTTTAGCAAATTTAGAATCCCACATGTTTTCGGCCTCCCTAGTCCCAAAATATTATTAGTAGGTTATCAATTGGTTAAAATACTGTCAAGAAGAATAGGATTAATTTAATTTTTCAGAATAATTAGAAGGTGATCATTTGAACGAAATACATCAACAATGGGACTTCATCCACTATTTTCAGTCTGCAGAATACTCCCAGAAGTTTCTAAAAAAATGCTATGAAAAATTGGGATCTTCTCAGGCCGAAATGAAAAGCTATGATAACTGTTATCCATTCATGTACTACTTGGAGCAAGGAGAACTTTATTACAGACAAGCCATGCAATCTCCTATATCACTCAAGCCTATTTTGCTTTTCTATGGATTTATTCACTTTATCAAAGCCATTGTCTTAACGGAGGATCCCCTATATCCGGAAACTACCACAGTCCTGGCCCATGGGATTACCTCCAGGAAAAGAAAAAAGCAGCAGTACCGCTTTTTACAAGATGAAGTAAAGGTACAGAAAAATGGACTGTTTTCACACTTCTCCAACCTCGTGTTTCACGTGAAACATATCGTGGGGGAAAAATACAAGATGGAAGATTTACTCATACAAATACCTGAACTTGAAGATGCATTTCACATTTTACTCAAAAAAAAGACCATGTTCTGGTTTACCCATCAACATGAGCTGATGATTGATGAGTCACTACTATCCCATTTTCATATGTCAGAAAGTTTGTTCAAACAATATCTGAATGAAAAGGTAACAGAGAATTTCACTTGGATTTCAGACAATACGCTACAATCACGACATGCTCGGGAGCAACTTCCCATTAGATGGCACTTGGACAAAAACCGATTAGCCCTGCCCGGCATTCGGAATGAAGCCACGACAATACCTGAGGTACTCATCCATTATGCTATATTATATAACCTGAGTATGATTGCCCGATACGAAACAGAATGGTGGGTGGAACTGTTAAAAAACCGAACCAATGAAGACTATCCCATCATCCATACGTTCATCAATGTCACAACAGATAAAGCACCGTATCTTTTGCTAAAATTACTTCAGGATAAAATGTAGGGGGAAGAGGAAGGATGACGTACTCCCTTTCCTCTTTCCCTATTCTGCTTGAAGTAATCTTTTAATATCGTCCTCAATTTTACGGGGATTTGTTTGTGGAGAATAACGATCAAATACCTCTCCATTTTTCCCGACTAAAAATTTCGTGAAGTTCCACTTAATGTTCGAAAGAAGGACACCCTTTTTCTCTATCGTTAAAAATGTGAAGAGAGGATGAGCTTCCTTCCCCTTCACATCGACTTTCGCAAACATCGGAAAAGATACCCCGTAGTTCACCTGACAAAACTCCATGATTTCATCCTGATCATCAAATTCCTGGTTCATGAACTGATCACATGGAAATCCAAGTACAACAAGTCCTTCATCCTTATACTCTTCATACAGGCCCTGCAGCTCCTCAAATTGAGGTGTAAAGCCACACTTACTGGCTGTGTTCACGATAAGCATCACTTTACCCTGGTACTCTTCTAGAGACGTTACAGATCCATTCGCTCTTTTTACGGTAAAATCATAAATTGTCGTCATGTTCATCTCTCCTTGTATATACTCTTATTTAAATAATACTTTAGAGAGTTGGTGGTTAGCAATTTTGAGCATGTGATGATGGAGGTTTGTGGTTGGTTGAGGTACAGTGGGTAGGTGAGTTGTTGATTGTCAGGCTGTCGGACTTCGGATATCATATAGAATTAATAAATTGAATAGTTGATAGAAAATAGGACTTAAATACAAATACTTCAGGATGATTTGGAGTAACATTGCATTTGCTGGCCATCAGGGAAGAATTCGAGGATATTGTGTCCCTCAAAATAAAGTTTTATATGTAATAAGCACTAATAAATGTTCCTATCTATCTAAAAATTTTTCTTTGTGTTAAAGAAGACTATTTTAGGGAGGTAGATATCAATATTTTCATAGAAATAGAGGCGGTCAAGCTTGAAGCAGCATGCTAATTGCGTCGTTTTGACCCTTTATTGCGTCGATTTTTCATTTTATGCGTCATTTTTTACTGTTTATGCGTCTATTACCAATTATCACCTAAATTCACATAACGATTTCCAATTGACTAAGATTAACTTTTCCCCAAGACACTGTTTTATGTTTGTAGTGAATTCCCCTTCCACAATAGTTCTCAAAAATAAAACCAAAAAAAAGCAGCCCCTAAGAGCTACTCTTTCTTCACATTTGCCTGGCGACGTCCTACTCTCACAGGGGGAGATCCC
>NZ_JAVYAD010000017.1:0-13722 GCF_032337515.1 Rossellomorea yichunensis
CCGGTAGTTCAGTTGGTTAGAATGCCTGCCTGTCACGCAGGAGGTCGCGGGTTCGAGTCCCGTCCGGACCGCCATTTTTATTTTTACATAGTGGCTCAGTAGCTCAGTTGGTAGAGCAATGGACTGAAAATCCATGTGTCGGCGGTTCGATTCCGTCCTGAGCCACCATTTATCACTATTATTTGATGCCGGTGTAGCTCAACTGGTAGAGCAACTGACTTGTAATCAGTAGGTTGGGGGTTCAAGTCCTCTTGCCGGCACCATTTTTTTAAGCTGGAGGGGTAGCGAAGTGGCTAAACGCGGCGGACTGTAAATCCGCTCCTTCGGGTTCGGCAGTTCGAATCTGCCCCCCTCCACCAAGATTTTTTACGCAGCGTCAGCGAAGCGGATAGCAAGAGAAATCACTGGAATTTAATTATTTTTCATAGGGGTATAGTTTAAAGGTAGAACGAAGGTCTCCAAAACCTTTGGTGTGGGTTCGATTCCTACTACCCCTGCCAATTTATTTCATGGCGATTGTGGCGAAGTGGTTAACGCACCTGATTGTGGTTCAGGCATTCGTGGGTTCGATTCCCATCAGTCGCCCCATAAAAGTCACATTTTCATTTCCGTGACATATACTATCAGTGGGCTATAGCCAAGCGGTAAGGCATCGCACTTTGACTGCGACATGCGTTGGTTCGAATCCAGCTAGCCCAGTAGTGCGGAAGTAGTTCAGTGGTAGAACACCACCTTGCCAAGGTGGGGGTCGCGGGTTCGAATCCCGTCTTCCGCTCCAATATTAAGGCGGCATAGCCAAGTGGTAAGGCATGGGTCTGCAAAACCCTGATCACCGGTTCAAATCCGGTTGCCGCCTCCAAATGTAATGCCGGTGTGGCGGAATTGGCAGACGCGCACGACTCAAAATCGTGTTCCTCTGGAGTGCCGGTTCGATCCCGGCCACCGGTACCATTCGCGGGTGTAGTTTAGTGGTAAAACCTCAGCCTTCCAAGCTGATGATGAGGGTTCGATTCCCTTCACCCGCTCCATACATAACTATTAATTATTCAAAGACTTCAACTTAATTGTTGGAGTCTTTTTTGTTTTTCTATACGACTGAAAAATCCCAAAATCGTATGCGGCGAATCGTGTGCGGAGGAGGTTCATGTGAGAAGACGTAAAGAACTAACAAATGAAGAATTAAAAATTCTGGATAAAAGAATTTCTGAAGAAGAAGCATTGGAAGTATTTTTTAAGGACTGTAATTTAAGAAACCTAAGGCCCGCTACTATTGCTTATTATAAAAATGAATTTCATGGCGCAAAGAAGATAATTAATAAACAATTAGTAGCATGGGATCAAAAAGATATTGAAGATTTAATTTTGAAAAGCAAAGAATTAATGAAAGTGACTACAATCAATACTCGCTTACGTGCTCTAAGGTCATTTTATAACTTCTTGTATAAGAGAAAGCTCATCGACAAAAACCCTATGGCTAAAATAAAACTGTTACGAGATAGACAGAAGGCAATTGAAACATTAGATAATAAAGAGATAGAGGACTTAATAAAAACAGTTAGAAAAGGTAAAACTTTTGTGAATTTTAGGGATGAGGTTATTTTACTTGTATTTCTTGATACAGGAATAAGATTGTCTGAGCTGGTTGGGATAAATGTAGAAGATGTATTGGGGAACAAAATAATGATTAGAAAGACAAAGAATTTGTTTGAAAGAGTTGTCTATTTATCTGAAATTACTCAAGAGCAGCTTGAGAAATATATAAAAATCAGAGGGGATCTTCCAACTAAGAAGCTGTTTATTAGCCAGGATAATAAAGCACTGAATTATCACAGTATCCAAACAAGATTTACTAAATATGGGAAGGAAGCGAAAGTAAGCAAACGTGTAAGTCCACATACCTTCAGACATACAATGGCAAAAAGAATGATCGTTTCAGGAGTGGATGCCTTTTCACTGATGCATCTTTTAGGACACACAGATATTACTGTGACTAAAAGGTACGTGAATCTGTGGGGACAGGATATAGAGAGAAAACATCAGCTACATGGGGCTTTGAGAGGATTGAAGATATAAGGAAATATATCCCAACTTATATTTTACGAACTAGTGTTCGTGTAATATAATTAAATAAAGAGATGGTTTTATGAGTTTGGCGGCTCAACCATCTCTCGAAAAAAAGACAGAATATTTCTGCTGATTTTTATGTTAGCATATTTCCTTCTGTCAAACAAGGAGAATGGAATAATGAGACTTTTATCAATTCTTAGTGGAAATTCATTTGTTATGTTCAACAAAGATTTAGCCCATGAAGTATCAGTTAATGCAGCAATAATTTTTGGGCAGTTATGTTCTAGTTATGAAAGCTTCGGTAGTAAAGGAATGCTCACTGTTCGGAATGGTAAGGAATATTTCTTTTTAACTAGTGAAGTAATAAAAAATGAGACAGCGTTAACTTATAGACAACAGTTAACAGCAATTAAGGATTTAGAAGAAGCTGGATACATTGAAACTCTAATCATGGGTTCGCCAGCAAAGAAATATTTTCGTGTAACTGAAAAGATAATTCAAAAACTACTACCAAAGAGCAGCGACAGCTCTGACAAAAGTGCAAATCTAGAAGAGGAAGAAAGTGTTGAATCCACAGTTAATGTTTTAACTGTGGAGAATTTCAGCATTAACAAAAGTGATGAGCAAGCCTGCACAAAAGAGCAAAACAAGCCTGTACAAAAGGTACCAGCATTTAAAAAGAATAATAAAAAAGAACAAATTAAAGATAATAATAATTTCAATTGTAATTACAAGGAATCCATACCCTGTGAGAAATTTAAGGTCTTATTAACTGATGCCTGTAATGAGTTCTATACAACTTTTTCAGTCGGAAGGTACTCTAAGAAGCAGTGGAACATATTAATCGAAAAATTCGTTTCTGATACAATTGAGAACCAGAGATACTTAAAAGTTCCGGAACACAAAATTAAAGGGTTTGCTTATAAGTGTATCGAAAGGATAGCTAACAATTCAGACTACAAGCATTCAGAAGAGTATGCTGAATATATGGAAGTCATGAAGGAGCTTTCAACTATAAAGCCAAAGGACCCAACTAACTCTAAATTGCCTTTCTATAATTGGTTGGATGCCTAAATATTTGTAACCATTCTAATTAATAAGTTACTGGAAAATGGAGAACATGTAACAAAAGAGGTGAAATGTATGAATGAAGATTATTATGCGCGTAAGGCACAGTATGCGGAATTAAAATTGAAACTTTCCCAACTAGGGTTGACTATTCACGATAAGTCTTCTACCAAAGAGGATGCTTTAATGCAATTAGAAATTATCATAAAGAAGTTTGAAGAACTTGAAAACACCAACTATTACCAAGTAGAGTAGTTTTATGACTTGTGAACATTAAAAGTCTAAGGGGGAAGGGTAAGATAATCACCTGCCGAATTTAGGATAGTCCCTAAAATTCACAGAAGGCTTTGTGTTGAATTTTATTACTAATTTAATATATTTATATTTAAGGGAGTTAAAATCCCATACGGGTCAAATACAATACTATGGGGGAAACCTAATGAGGAAATTCGAACAAATTAAAAAAACAGTAGAGAATTTTGAATTAACTTCTGTAACATGTAATAAGTGTGGAAATCAACATATTTTTCATGGAGAAGAACATGAAAGGGGATGGCAAGGCGATACATTTCAATCCTTCGAGCTCCACTTTGGATATGGAAGTAAGTTTGACGACGAAAATTGGAAATTTGATCTGTGTGAAGACTGCTTGACTGGCTTGATAAATTCGTTCGTCTATAAACCAGATGGTTATGAAGGATAAAGTATATTATTATCTTCCTTTATGTTGGGTGGGGGAATAATTGGAAAAGACTGTCTTTTAGGCGGTCTTTTTTTTATTTTTTTCGTAATCGGCTTTACATATACACGCGATCCGATATACCAGTAGCGTAAAAAAAACGCTGCTGGAGGCGATATGATGAAAAAATACATTCAAGAACTAAGAGAACTTTATGAAGGAGTTCAGAACAGGTTAACAGACAGAGAAATGATAATTTTTGATACTATGAGGTACGTTTCTAATTCTCAATGTTCTGTTGATCGAGAGCAAACTATCTTCTATTTGAAGCAAGGTAGGGGAGCTCATTATCCAACAAGTACTTATGTTACAAACCAGGGAAGTAATTTAGAGCTTCCAGACTTAGAAATCAGAGAAATAACTAATTTAATTGCAAAACTTGAATCCTGGGGATTATTATATATTCCGAACTTTGGGGTTCCAATTTGGTCAATGAATATTTTTGGGGGACCAAAAACAAATGACTACCAATTTTTTGGCTTTACAATCGAACTTGATCCAAGAAACGTAAAAAAAGTCAGGTTGTCTCACTTGAGGGAGATAATCAAAGGTCAAGAAGTAATAATTAGTCGAGCTTAATTCTCGACTTTTTATAATAAAATCAAAATATTATTCGAAAATAAAAAGAAATTTGATGTCCTTGGAAGTTAAAACTTTTTATCTACTTGCTTTACATTTTTGATATTCATGATAAAAGAATTTCAAGAAAAACTTGGAGGCGGTATTTATGTTTAATATGCATAAAGAAAAATTCAATGCGAGAAATCTTAAAAGAGTAGACTTTGAGCAAGCAGGTAGGAATATTCGTGAGAGACACTATAACTATGAAGTTGACATTACCGTTCTATATACATTGCGTTCATTAATTAATGACGAGATTCGTAATGCAGAAAATAAAAAACAAAAATTCTTCGAAGCAATGCAAAAGCATGATGATAGGGTATTCAAGCGACCAGGAGATGCCTATCCTATTCATGTTGGCGGTTATCCGATTAACGAATACTTAAATGTTCTCGGGAAAGTTAAATCCTTGGGCAGTACAGAATTCGACGAGTACTGGAGTGAAAGCTGAGCTTAATTGCTCGGCTTTTTTTAGTTGTTCAAAAATGTATTGAGTTGTTCAATTTTGGTGAAACAGTTGTTCAAAACATGGTCACTATAAATAAGTATTATATAAATAAGTAAATATAAAAAAGTAATTTATGTCGCAAACAAGTTTGCTACATTGCAAATAAATTTAAATTTTTGAAAAACAGTTGTTTACGTTTGAAACAGTGCTGATATAAAAACTATGTATTTTAAATATGAACAACTGGAGGAACGGAATTATGGAAGCTAACGAAAGCACTTGGTTTTTAAGGTTAACAATGGACCTATTTAGAGACAAAGATTTGAAAGGGCTCAAGAACGATGGAATCTTGTTATATGCTTACATGCAGAATCGAATTGAACTTACATCTTTTGTTGATGAGAACGGAGAAAAATATATCATCGTAACAGAGAAATCAGCAGATAAATTCTTGCGAATAAAACGAGTGAAATTTTATGCTCTGAAAAAACAACTTCGTGACCTTGGTCTGATACGGTATGACGAGCAAGAAGTGAAACGTGGAGGGAACAGTACTCCGATTTATGTTGTTCCATATGAGCATTGGAAGATACAAAAGAAATCTTGTAGCAACAATTGATTTACGTTTTTGGTGAATCGGATATAAAAAAATTATATGAATTGGTCTGTGAGCTCCGAGCGATCGGTGCTTATTTAGTTTGGACAAAAAATAAAATGGAGGAAATTACAATGACTAGAAGGTACAACACTGGCAGAGCATGGTATGAAGGAGAAGAACTTGAGAAACGATTGAATAAAGAAATTAAGTATGAAGGTATGAAGAAAGAGCCAGGTCAAAGTACAGACAATGTGTTGCATATTCTCATGACTAAAAATAACAACCACAAGCTTTCAAAAACGCAAAGAATTACTAATGAAGATTTGGAACGTCAAGATGAACTTGGTCGGATACTTAGAGACTATCAATCTTTCATAGATCAGATAAAAAGTGATCTTTACAAGAAAGATGACAAGCGCTGGATTAGAAATAATCAAATTTATGAAGTACGACAAGACATGAAAGAATGCAAAGAGATTCTGCTAGGGGTCTTTGGTCGAGAATCAAATCCAATTGAGAATCCAACATATGACTTCAGTTTTATAGACTTTAAGAATCCTTGTCATGTTCGAGCATTATTAGAAGTTAAACTAGAATTTGATCCAAATAGAGACTTGAGTTTTGTTGTTATGGACTTGAATCTTGAATAATATCATGATCAAAGTCTTAAGTGTCGACGAACAAATAATTGTTGAATGCTTGAGAGATAGAGTGAAAATAAAAGACATAGCTGAAATGTTTAACCTCACATACAAGCAAGCTCAATATAGTATCAAAAAAATAGTACAAAAAATATGCAAAAGTGCTGAAAAAATGGGGGCGTGAACTTGTACTAATAGATATATCTTATACAGAGAGTTATACAAAGTTTTTGGTTGCCTCCATTTCACTTTGTATAACATCTGGTCGAAAAATTGTGTTCTCATATTGAGACGACTTTATCATACTTACCGAGGATTACTTCTTGTTTCAACATTGTTTGTATCAACGAGCATTTAATGGATGCTTGAGCAACATCCATTAAACCAAAGTAGCGTTTGTTCCTGGAGATGGGGATAAGCGCTTTATTTTTTATGGAAAGTAATTTTTAAAAATTACATTTTTAATCTAGAGAGGAAGTTAATCATATGACAGAAGTAAAACATCAAATTGAACTTCGAGTCCAGGATGTCAACCTAGTATCAGAAGATGAGAAAGGAATGATAGTTTCTGGCTACGTCAATAAAACCGAAGAGTTTAGTCAAGTTTTAGGAGTTTCAAAAAGATTCAAAGAAAAGATTGCCAAGGGAGCATTTGCTCAAGCAATAAAGTGTAGAGAGACTGACGTAGATTTCTTGCTAGAGCATAATCCAAAACATATTCTTGCTTCAACAAGAAATAACAGTTTGATACTTGAAGAAGATAGCATTGGACTAAAAATGACTGCAAAAATTGTTGGAACTTCATGGGGAAAAGATTCTTTCGAATTAATTAAATCTGGAATTTTACAAAATATGAGCTTTGGCTTCAGAGTACTCAACGATACTTGGAAACAAATTGGTGGAATTTACGAAAGAACAGTAAACAGTCTTGAACTGTTTGAAGTTTCAGTTGTAAAGAATCCAGCTTATGCGTCTAGTTCAATAGCAGCTCGTTCGATTGAGATAAACAATGATCCAGTGATTAGAAATCTTGAGTTAGAAGATGAAACTCTAAACCGAATTCAGAGGTTACGAATTCAAATTGAACGACAAAAAGATGAAGTACGGCAAGCTGAAGAAACATTAAAGATTAAGCCTGAAAGTGAAGCATTCAAAGAATTAGTAGTAAAGAAGGCGGCAGATCTTACAAATTTTGAGCAAGAGCTAAGAGATCTGACTAAAGACTTACAACATAAAATGGAGGAAAATCAAATGACAACTGAAAATCGTACGTTACAAGGTCAAGCAGAAGGTACATCAACAGCAGGTAATAAACAAAGTCAAATCGTTGAATTGTTAGAAAACGAATCGAAGGTATTTAAACGAGCTAAGAAACTATCAGCTAAAGGGGTTTCTGAATTTAACATTCCAGTACAAACAGATTTAGACGACGCATTATTTGTAGCTGAAGAAGGAAATCTTCCAGAGGCAGAATTGAAATTAGATAAATTTGCTACTATGACTCAAAAACGTGTTGGAATTAGCGAGCAAATGAGTAGAAAGCTAGCACATGATTCTGGTGTTGATTTGATCAGATTCGAAAGACAGAAGTTAGTTAAGCGAGTGGCAAGAGCAATAGAAAGCTCAATTTTAGCAGGATCTTCTGCTGATGAGTTTTGTGGAATTGCTCCAGATACTAATGTACCTTCAGAGAACGTTGGGATTGATCCAACAAATTTGCAACTTCGACAAGTTATGTTGGCTGTCCATGAAGACTATGCTCAAAATGGAATCTGGTATATGAGCAGGTCATTCTTTGAAAAAGTAGCTGTGCTTCAAAATGGAAATGGTGATCACTATGTGAAATATATTGAAGTCAACGGGAAAGTGAAGCCCCATTTATACGGACATCCTATTGAGATCTCTACTGCATTAGGTAATGGAGATACAATCGGTCAAGTTCCAGTAATCTTCGCGAATATCGAGGAAGCTTATACTGTTGCGGTGTGGAGCGACAATGAAGATAAAGAAGTAGATGTCGATACTGTTAGCGCTTTAAGTGGAAAAGTTCGAATTCTTGCTGAAGCATACGTAGATGGACATGTAACGAATTATCAAGCTGTAAGTAAAGGTACCGTTTCGTAAGTCTAATATTACTGACTTCCCTTTTGATGCACAATATGATGATTTAGTTATTTACAGTAGCAGCTAAAAGAGCAGTGGTGCATTAACGAATACATTACCAGGATAAGAACATTAAAATGGCAGTAGCATCTGCAGATACTACTGCCATTATCCTTAAGTAATAAGAGATTAATAAATTGATATAGATACTGTAATTGATGCTTGATTTATCAGTTATGGTAAGCATAACTTTTTGGACGGTGATAAAGATGCTGGAACTAAGACATATAGAGGCAGCAAAAGACTACTGCGGTGATGAAGAGTATAGAAACATAACAGCGAGGATACTATGCAAAGCGTATGAATCTTCAATTAGAAACAAAAGAGAACTACACAAGAAAGTCAACACATACTTAATTGGACATGGGATGAAAGAAATTAGTTATGACTTTGTCGTTAAGCATAGTTCTTTGAGTTTAAAGTGAAAGTTTGAATATAGAATGGGGATTTGGTTGGTAATTTTAAGTATGAAAGATGGTATCCCCTATATCTTCATAAAAAAACGCTAAATAACATTTAATAACGAGGGCTGTGTCACTCACACAACGAGTAATATTATTAAAAATAATTTATGTAAAAAAATGTAAAGGAAGTTGAACAATGAAGATACCAGTTCATTTTAATGACTCTGCAGCACAATACTTTAATTATATCGTCGAAGAGCTCGACAAAATAAATAAACTAGATTCTACAAATCAAATAATCATTGAAAGACTTGCGTTTAATTTAGCGACAATTGAAGCATGCGAGAGAGAGCTTTTCCAAGACGGTTATACAATTTTAGGACCACATGGAAAAAAAGAACATCCTTCTGTAAGTACAGCAATGAAAGCCCAAGCAAAAATTATCGAAAGTTACAAGCTACTAGGTCTTGATGCCTCACATAAGTTTAGAGAAGAACAAGCAAAACCCGAAGATTTAAGTAATGATCCACTTCTAAGAATACTTGGTAAAGTATAAAGGAGCTATAATTTAATACATTCTTATTTAATGACTGACCACAACTTTTTCTTAACCCTTACCATCAAGACTATTAACAATGTTTACAGATACAATTTTTGAAATATTTATATTTAAACTTGAGCAATTAATTAGAGAGTAAGACTTATTATGGATATAGTTTACCTGATAAGGTAAAATGTAGATGAAATGCATATTTTATCTTGTTATTTTACTGTTAACTAGAGTGAAGAAAGAGGAGTTATATATGAGTAGATATTTAGAAGATTTGCAAAAAGATTATCAAGAAGGTAATTTGGTTCCCTTTATTGGAGCAGGTCTTTCTATTCCTTTTGAAGTACCTTCTTGGGGTAAATTAATTGAAAGTTTAACTGAAAGATATGCCATAGGTGATTTTGAATGGGTGAAAAAGGCTATAGAAACTGATCTAAATAACCATGATTATTGGGGAGCTATTGATATGTTAAAAAAGTATCTTCTCGAAGAGGAAGATATTCAGGAAAAAATAGTAGAATTAATACTCGAAAAACAAGTAGATGTGGAAGATGACTCAGAACATAACTACAGGGATCTTAGCGAAATGGATTTTAATTTATTTTTAACTACTAACTATGAAAATATATTACAGAAGTATCTAGCTTTTGATTTACAACCTATTCTTCTAAGAGATATAAACTTTAATACACAAAACTTGTTCAGTCAAAAGAGAGTATGCCAACTACATGGAACTATTTCAAACTCTGGATCAATTGTAATCAGCAAAGAAAGTTATGAAGAGTTATATAATGATAAAAAATATGATGATTTATTAAAATTAGTGACTGGAAACAAAAAGCTAATTTTTTTGGGCTTTTCATTTGATGATCAGTTTATTAGAACTTTGATTGAGCAACATAAAGATTCTTTTAAAGGAGTACATTATATCCTATTAGATAATCCAGATGAACCTACAACTAGAGAGCTTCGGTCAAAATTTGGGCTCCGTACTATTCCATATAATACAGAAGGTTCTACTCATTCGAATGAAATAAGGAAGATTCTTCATCATATTTCTCAGCCTCTAAAAAAAAAAGATAAAGAAAAATTAGATGACAATAATGGTTCAACAAATACATCACTTGTAATAGGAGCCGGTTTAAAATCTCTCAAAAAAGATTTAGAAGGTAACCTTTTTTATAGAAAATTAAAATTAGAAAATATCAATCCTTCGTTAATAAGATTAAGTTCAGTTTTTTATGTTGCCGCAGATGAGTATATTAAAGATATGAATAAACTGGGAATGCCCATAGATGTTATTGATTTGATTTTAGGTCAAGTATTTATTGAATATATGGATAAATATGCAAACACTTTTGAAGAACATGGTGATAGCGAAGAATTTTTAAAAGTTGTTCATAAGAGTTTAGAAGATATTGATTTTGGAAGATACGATGAAATATTAAGAAAAAATAAATCAAATAAATCAGAAAATAGAGGCTTTGTTCATATCTTAGCTGATAATGAAGAAGACGTTTGGTGGGGGAGGGAACGATTTAAATGAAAAGAGAGAAGGACTTGAACTTTTCAGTACCCGCTTCTATACAAATACTATTTAATAATCAAAAACTAGAAATAATGAAGATACTATGCTTACTGAATGCACTTTCTACACAAAATAACAAGCAAAGAAAAGTGGAAGAGCTATTATTTTATTATAGCCTGGTCAATTTTGATTTAATAGATTTATTTAACAGTGTCCCTGATAACAATGATAAGTTTCCTCCCTCACCAAATCAATATTTCCGGTTCCAAACAAAAATTAATGAAATACTGATACTAATGTCTCATTTTCAGTTTATTGAAATAAGAGGTAAGCTGTCTGATAAACAAGAAAATTTAAAAGTGAAATTATTAATACAGGGAAAAAAATTTTATGAAGATAATTCTAGTGATTATTTAAATTCTCTCTTTGAAGAGTATGTAAAATTATATAAAACAATTGCTTATACAACAGAAAATGTAAAAAAAGTAAAGGAGGGTACAAATTGAGCCGTCTTATTTTGCACAAATTAATTATAATGGGGGTTACATACAAAAGAACAATTAACTTTAACGAGGATTTCACTATTATTAGTGGAGAAAAAACATCAGGAAAATCACTTATACTGAGCTTGATAGATTATTGTTTTGGGAAATCGAGTAAAATTGATCTAAATGTTCAACGGGAGCTTGATTCTAAATGTGATCAGGTTTTTCTTGAGTTGAGAATTGGGGAGGAAGTACTAACATTAAACAGACTATTAAAAGAAAAACATACTAAAATTAGTATTTATTTTTGTTCATTTGATGATTTAGATGAATATACGCCTAAGACGCTTGAAATACAAGATGCTATGAAAATATTGATGAATAAACTTAATATAAATGAATATAAGTTAGTTCGTCATCAAAAACATAGCAATAAAAAAGAAATTGACACCGTTTCATTTAGAGATATTTTTAGATATGTATATATTCATCAACATGAACTAGGGACTGGGGACTTTTTGGGAAAGAAGAGTACTTTTAAGGCAAATAAAAATCCTCATGCTTTTAAAATGATGTTTAATTTAGTAGATGCAGATAAAGAAACCTTAAATGAACAATTGGTAGAAGTACAAAATGAGATTGATGAAACACGAAGAGAATTATTTGGATTAAATTCATATTTAAGAGACCTAGATGCAGTAGACAGAATAAATATGCAATTAAAGTCAGATAAACTTCAATCAGATATTGAAAAACAAAAACAATTAAAAGCAGATGTATTAGAGAATAGTGTTAATGGAAGTAATAATAGTGAAGAGAATAAAATGTATATTAAATTAAAGGATGATTTAAATAAGGTTACAAATAAAAAATTGGAGTATCAAAGGAGTAAAAGACATTCCCAGCTCTCTATAAACTCTAAGGAATTATTAATTAAGGAATATGAAAATGATTTAAAAGAAGTAGAAGAGACCTTGGATATCAATTATAACTTAATAATTCCTAATCAAAGTGTGGAGTGTCCCCTATGTAGCTCCAAAGTATTGAGTCATTTACATAATAAAGTACACAATAGCGAAAATGCAGAAGCGACGCTGAAAAAAATTAAAAAGCAAATTAAGAATAAAATTAATTTAGTTCGTGACTTAATAGAAAAGGAAAACGAACAAATTGAAGATTTAGATAAAGAGATTAACTTATATTCAGAAAAACAATCAATCTTTAACGAAGCGTTGATTGAATATTCTAAAAAAACCAAGGTGCCTTATTTATCACATATCGATAGTATTAATGCAATTATTAACAGGTTAACTAAAAAACAAGAAACCTTAAAAGAAGGCCTAAGAATACACCATAAAATTGAGGAAAAAGAGAATCTTATAGTTGATTTAAAGGCGGAAGAAGCTCGACTAATCAAAGATATTGAAGCACTACAAGTAAGCAGTAAAGAAAAAGAAACAATATTTAACTTCTTAGATAAGAAGTATAAGGAATTTATGAAAAGATTAAAGTATGATACATCGAATGAAACTTCAATTCATAAAGAGAAAATGATTCCTTTTTACAATGGGGCGAGTGTATATGCTCATGAAAGTGGGGGACTTTTAGAGTGCATGCAGCTTTCTTTTCTAGGAGCAATATTAAAAAGTAAGACTCAGGGTTATGCCAACGGTCATCCTGGTCTACTATTATTAGACTCATTAAGCAAATATGTTGGGACTTTGGAAAAGGAAGATAAAGATGAAGAATCATCTGTTACTTCTGAAGGAAAAATAAATGATCCTGAAGTATATGATGAATTCTATAAAATTCTAATAGAATTAAGTAAGGATCATCAAATAATTCTAGTAGAAAATACTCCACCTCATAAATATGATTCAATGTATACAAAGTACACTTTTTACACAGGTGAAAAAGGGCTTGTTGACGAGGAAAATAACGAAATAAAAGATAGTGATAGAGTATATAATTAACATTTTTTTAAGATCACTTAAAATAGCAATTGATCATCTACACTTATTAATTAGGTGTAGATTTTTTTAAAATAAAATGAGAATTTTATTCATAAAGTAAAGATAGAGAATTATGTTTAGTGTATTATTATTGTAAAACCGTAATTTTCTGGTTTTATAAGGATGAGTATAATGGTAGTTACAGGAGATTATCAATGTAATGTTTGTAAGAGCATCACTCGTATAAAGGTTCAACTTGGTTGGTTAGAAAAATATCCTGTTAGGATTAAATGTGGAAATTGTAATATTTCAATTTTCGGCAACGTTTATTTAGATCAAGAAAATGCAGGATATTCTATAAAATTAAAAAATGTAACTCATTGACTACAGCCATACGATTGTTCCACCGTTGCCATGTTTTTGGTCCACTAATGACATTAAATTGGTCCAGCTCTGCC
>NZ_JAVYAD010000018.1:0-8645 GCF_032337515.1 Rossellomorea yichunensis
AGTGTACAATGTAAATTCCTGTAACTAATTCAATGGCATCCGTTCCAGATAACGAAATGCCTGATCCAAATACTCGGGAGGAATTAAGTGGAATATTAGTGCCTATTGGAATATTAGCCTGGCCCGCTACAGGAATGAATCCGAATGTTCCCGCTGCAAATGGACTGGTAGTACCCGTCGGACCAGTTGCTCCTGTCGCCCCCGTTGTTCCCGCTGGCCCTGTTGCTCCTGCAGACCCAGTTGCTCCTGTCGCCCCCGTTGTTCCCGTTGGCCCTGTTGCTCCTGCAGACCCGGTTGCTCCTGCCACCCCCGTTGCTCCCGCTGGTCCGGTCGCTCCAGTTGGTCCGGTTGGACCGGGGCAATTAATAATAAAACCCATACGAATCTCTTCCTTTCTATACATGATTTCACTATTCTTTTCAGTTATGTTTTAGGTTAGAAGATACAGATCACTTAACGCAGGTAGTGGAGTCAGACTAGGAAAAGTTCCAACAGCCCATTGAATCTTCTCTGCTTCCGCGTTCAGAATATGAGCTAAAGTAAGCTCTTCAAAAGCAATGGAAGCTAACAAGAGATTAATAACTCGTCACGATCAATGTCAATTGCGGCTGTAATGTGGGGATATTCGGAAAACTAATCTGAACCTACCCTTTCTGTGGGGTGTTTTTTCACTCTATACTTATATATGAGGTGATGAATGAAATGGACATATAATAGGTTCTAGTGTATAAAAAAAATAGAAACCCCTAGATTTAAAGGTTTCTATTATTTATCTCCATGAATATAATAATTCAAAAAAATCGACAGATCCCTGCTATATCCCACCTGATCAAACCGATCACCACTCTCATGAATACACCAGGGTTCTTTTTGCTCAATCACTCCCACTTGATACCCATTTCTAGCCATCTCATAACTTTGAGAAATATCATAGAAATGGAATCCTTGAAATATATCTTCCCGCCAAGGAAGATCCACTTGAGTTGCCATGAATAGTCCATCAATTGCTGCAATTGGAGTATATCCTTTATCCCCAGGATAGGATAGGAGGCGATAAGGTCCAGGTCGATCGATGGCCATACCTACCATCTGATCGGATTCCCACCAAATTCCGCTTTGAGGTAGCTCTTTACAACCAATGACACCTACCATTCCAAGCTTAGGATGAGCAGTGAATAGTTGAAGCAAGTAGAGTAATGCATAGGGATAGATTATAAAGGTATCTTGATGAATATAAACCTTATATTTTTGTGGATGATGGAGCGCTTGATTATATCCAGCTGTCATACTCTCCACATCCGTAACTCTCAAGTAAGAGACTTCGAAACCAGTGGGGATGACCAAGCGTTGAAGTTGAGCCAAACACCGTTCATACATCACATCATCATTGACACATGTAACAAACAAAAATCCATCTTTATTCATTGCCTACCCCTCTTGGCACAGCTTTTACGATGTATTGGTATGCTCGAACATCTGTAGAAAAGGTTTCTTCCGCCATCTGGAGCTGAATTCGTAAAGTCTGTAGTGGTGAAATCCATTGTTCATCATAAGGGCTGGTATAGAGTAAATTTTCCATCTCTACCACTTGATAACCTGAACTGTCAAAAAGCTGTAAAATGCTTTTCCGTGTAAAAAAACGTAAATGTGTTTGATCGAGTAATCCTTGTTTTGTATAGTTCCAGTTTCCTGCAAGAAGCTCAATCAAAATCGAGATATGTCCTACATTAGGAATACAAGCTAAAATACTCCCATTCTCTTTGAGATAAGGTTTGACTTTTTTTAGAACAGACCAGGGATCTTTTAAATGCTCCAACACATCACCGAAAAGAATATGGTCAAAAAATAACTTTGGATAAGTGAGTTCCACTTCTTCGATATCGCCGACTAGCACATCGGTTAAACATGATTTCGCCTTTTCTGCAGATTCTTTATATAATTCGATTCCATATACCTTAGCCTGAAACTGCTTCTGAATCGATGCACCTAAACGCCCTTCTGCACATCCTACTTCCAATACACAGGTGCTCTGTGGAGATACTTTTTGAAGAAGAGAAAGATTGAGTCCTTGGTAGTAACCCTCTTCTTTCTCTCCATAAAGATTATCGTAAGTCATGCTTCACCCCCTCATTTCCTCTCTATTCCATCCACTGGACCAGATGAGGATGTTCATCTAATATGGACTCATACTGCTCCTTCCAACCATAGATCCCATCAGGATCTAGCTTCATATATCGCTCATACTTTCGCTTCCGATCCTCTGATTTTGCCCAGCCATAGTGACGAACACGAGCTGGATGACAGTAATAGCGAAAAGTAGAGATCGTTAGCGGAAACCGACCACAATGTTGTGCTGTCTCTCGCCACTGATAATCGACATCAGGGCGATAGCGAATCAGGAAGGGGCGATAAAAGTGGTGGGCACACCAATAGCGATCTTCTCGATACTCCGTTTCACTCCACATATCATAAAGGCGAAAATAGATCGCATCGTATTCTTTCTGATGTAAAATATCATTTACTTGATCACCAAAGCTTGACTCCAACATTTCATCTGCATCAAGATTTAAAATCCATGTTGGCTCTGTACGAATGGTTTCCTCCCATTGTTGTTTCCGAAGCTCAATCTCATTTGAAAATTTAGAATTCTTATTCTGAATAATGTGTAACGGAATGCCTTGTAACACCTCTTGACACACGGCTACCGTATGATCTGTGCTGCCATCATCAATAATCACTGCTTCATCAATCCATGCACGATGTGATTCTAGAGCAGAGCGTAGATAACGATCTGCCTCGTTTTTCACAACCATCGATAAGGTCAGTTTAGCGCTTTTGGGACGAAATATGTGCTTTGTTTTTATAATCAGCCACTCCTTCCAGATCAGATTCACGATAGATATGATAAGCAGGGAAATGAGTATCTACATAGAGAGAGAGCCCAAGCGCAGCTGCCCGAATACAAAAATGACGGTCTTCCCCTTGAAATGAGAGATTCTTTATCTCAGCAAAACGTACCCCAACCTCAATGGCTTCTCGACGGATCATTGTACATGCTCCTAAGCCCCCTACTTCATACACCCCTGGTACACGTAATTGTCTGAAAAACTGGAGAATTCGTTGCATTGCTTCTTGCCCTGTAATCACTTCATTTCGTCCCTTTCGATACAGCGTATAAGTGTCTTGGAGCCAAACTTGAGGCATCTCCATATCATCCGGCTTCCAACGAGTCCAGAAAATATTAGAAATAATATCCTTATCTGCCAAGAGCAACTGTTCCAGTGTACCAGGATGTAACACCAGATCAGAATCAATTAGAAAAATAGCATCATAGCCTTCTTTTAATACATACTCCAACATACGATCTTTCATGGCGGCCACTTTCCAGATTAGCTCTTCATTCCAATGATGAGTCATCTCATCGCAAAGATAAGGCTTTTGATCTTCCCAGTCCCAAACCATCGTATTTTCATGTTCTTCTTTAAATTGAGTTAATAATTGGTGAGATGCTTGTTCATCGTTATCATCGATAAAGAGATAGTCTACCTTAGCCTGATCTCTTTTCAATTCTTTGATTGATGTTAAAAATTCTCCTAAAATGGCTGGCTTCTGTCGAACAGGACTTGCAATAAGTACAGATTTCATCATATCTACCTCCATTCCAATGGCTCTATATTTATGTACGCAATCCCGATATGATCTATGTTAATAAAATCGACGTAAAGAGTTCAACCCCTTCACGAAAAACAACCAGCCGATAGCAGCTGGTTGTTTATTTCAACGAAACTGAGTACTCCAATCAAAGCCAATGGTTGGATCATCATATGCAATGCGAAACTCATCTGGATGGCTTGGATCATAGGATTCTGTCGTCAAGTATACAATAATTGCTGGGGCGCTCCCCAATACACGGTATCCGTGGGCGACCCCTTTCGGGATTAACAATGTAGATGGTTTTTCTTCACCTAGATAATAGACGGATGTTTCCCCACATGAGGATGAATCTTTGCGTAAATCATGTAAAACAACTTGTGCATTTCCTTTTGGGAAAAACCAGATATCATCTTGCTTTTCATGGTAATGAAAAGCTTTAATTACGCCCGGATAAGTAAATGAATAAGAAAGTTGACCAAAACGAGTGAACCATTCCTCATCATCTCGTATAATTTCCATAAAGGAACCTCGATCATCTACATGTTTGATCAGCTTTTTGTATTTCACACCTTGAATCACTAGTTGTCACCTCAATCCCTAAAGTAAGCTTCCAGTCCCTCTTCCCAAGGAGGCATAGGTTCCACTTGATATTCTTGAAGTCTTGTATCAATTAGTTGGGAATATTTTGGTCTTTTTGCTGCTTGAGAAAGTTCCTCACTTGAAATCGGTTGAATTTCTACGTCTTTGTTCATAGCTCTCCCAATCGCTAATGCAAGGTCATACCAACTACACTTTCCTTGATGGCTCAGATGAAAAATCCCTTTTCCACCACGCTCTAGCAATTGAATGGTCCGATCGACTACATGTTCGGTAAATGTAGGCGAACCAATTTGGTCGTTCACTACTTTTAAATGATCTCCTTGCAGGATTTTATTTCGAATTGTATTCACAAAATTATGACCTTTTTTGGCGTATAACCAAGAGGTTCGTAATATTAGCCACTCATCACAAATTTCTTGAACTTTTTCTTCACCACGAGCTTTACTTTTCCCATAAATATTGATTGGTTTGCGCATACCATCTTCCTTATAACCTTCTGCTTGGTCACCAGCAAATACATAATCCGTACTAAAGAAAACCATTTTCACTTTCCATTTTTGACAAGCTTCTGCTACGATTTGCGTACCTAGATCATTGATCTCATAAGCAAGGTCAGGAATACTCTCGCTTTGGTCTACTTTGGTATACGCTGCACAATGAATACAGATATCTGGCCTTATTTCTTGGATACAATCCCGTGTTTCTCTAGGATCTAGGATATTCCATTCCTTTTTATGTTTTCCAATGACCTCTACTCCATTGCGGGGGACCGACCTTATAAAATCAGATCCTAATTGTCCACCAGCTCCATTCACTAAGATCCTCATGTTGTTTTCCACCAATGTAAGTGTTCTTGATACCAGCGAATCGTATTCTGCAAACCTTCGTCAAAGGAAATCATTGGTTTCCAGTTGAGCTCTTGACGAAGCTTCGTTGTGTCCAATGAATATCTCACATCATGCCCAGGTCGATCTTTTACATGTCTAATCATCGATTCAGACAAATCAAATGCTTGTAAAATCGATTTTGCTACTTCCAAGTTGGGAACTGTATGTTCTGCACCAATATGGTATATTTCACCTATTTTTCCGTTTTGTCGGACCAAATCAATCCCGCTACAGTGATCTTCCACATATAACCAATCTCGTTCTTGTAATCCATCTCCATAAATCGGGAGATACTGTCTATTCAATGCTCTATTAATCAAATGAGGAATTAGTTTCTCTGGATGTTGATGAGGACCATAGTTGTTCGTACAACGAGTAATCACAACCGGGAGTCCATGGGTATAGTAATAAGAATGAACAAGTAAATCTGCAGCGGCTTTGCTTGCAGAATATGGATTTTTTGCTAGGAGTGGTGCGTTTTCATCTGCACAGCCTACGGGATAACTTCCATATACTTCGTCCGTTGAGATTTGGATAAATCTTTGTACCTGGTGATTTTTAGCTTCATCCAATAAATGAAGAGTACCCATAACATTCGACTCAAAAAATGGTTCTGCAGATTGAATACTTCGGTCCACATGAGATTCAGCAGCAAAATGAACGACTTCATCGATGGTATATCTCTGAAATATAGTTCCCACTTGTTCCTTCTTTGCTAAATCCACCTGCACAAAATGATAGTGATCATTCCCTTCCCATTTCCTAACATTATTTTGATTGGCTGAATACGACAATTTATCTAGATTGATTACAACAATGTCATGATAATGGGTAAGTAAATAATCGATATAGTGACTTCCAATAAAGCCTGATCCACCTGTTACTAAGATCGTTTTCATCCTATCACTTCCTAGAAAAAGCTAATTGATTTGCTCTTAAATAGGACTCTGGCGTACCTGCATCTGTCCACCACTCCTTTAAAAGATCATATGTTAACATGTTATTCTCAATATATTTATTATTTACATCCGTTATTTCATACTCTCCACGTTTGGATGGTTTAAATTGTTCAATATATGAAAACACTTGATTATCATACATATAAATTCCTGTCACACAATATTTACTCTTTGGTCTTTTAGGTTTTTCTTCGATAGAAAGAATCCGATTTCCACTAATTTCTGCGACACCAAACCGCTCTGGATAGTCTACCTCTTTGATTAAAATCTTCGCACCAGTTTGTTGTTCTTCAAATTTTTTCACAAAAGGTACAATGGACTCTTTAAAAACATTATCCCCAAGCAGTACCACCGAATGATCCCTTCCTACAAAACCTTTAGCCAATTGAAGTGCTTGAGCGATGCCTCCTGGACGATCCTGAACTCGGTAAGTGAAAGATGCAGAAAACGCTGCTCCGCTCCCTAAGAGTCGAACAAAATCCCCCATATGTTCCACTCCAGTCACAATCAAAATATCGGTAATGCCGCATTCTGTCAGTTTTTGAATGGGATGATAAATCATCGGAACGTTTCCTACAGGTAATAGATGCTTATTGGTTACCTTGGTTAACGGATAAAGCCTAGATCCTGTTCCACCTGCTAAAATAATCCCTTTCATCAATTGCCCACCTTTCGACTTTCTCTAATCATGTTTATTCAATAGGAGGGTAATGGTCACTAAGAACTCTTTTGTAACTCTTTCGGGATGGAATCATACATATTAAATATGATGTTTTTTATTTAGGTGGTGAATCAATTGAAAGTTAGTATTATTATCCTCACATATAACCAATTACCCTTAACAAAGCAATGCCTTGACAGTTTACGAAAACATACCAACAAAGAAGAAATTGAATTGATTGTCGTGGATAATGGGTCAAGTGATGGTACAGTGGACTACCTAAAATCACAGCCAGATATCAAGCTGATTCGCAACAAGCATAATGTAGGATTTGCAAAAGGATGTAACCAAGGCGGAGAAGTTGCTACTGGTGATTATATTCTCTTTCTCAACAACGATACAGTGGTGACAAAAAATTGGCTAGCCCCCATGCTTGGTCGATTAGCTTCTGACGAAAGGTTAGGAATGATTGGACCGATCAGTAACTATGTAAGTGGACAACAACAAATCCCCGTTCCCTATACACAAATTAGCCAAGTTGATAAATTTGCCGAACAAATCCAAAAAGAAAATGCTGGTAAAACAAAAAAAGTATTACGATTGGTGGGCTTTTGCCTTTTAGCCAAACGGATAGTTCTAGATGAAATTGGTTGGTTTGATGAAGATTTTGAATTGGGTTCTTTTGAAGATGATGATCTATGTATCCGTGCTCTTCAACAAGGTTATCAACTGGCGATTGCCCTAGACTCATTTGTTCATCACCATGGTCATGCTACTTTTACAGGAAACCAGGATTTAAACATTAACCACCTATTTCACGTGAATCAACAGCGTTTCATTGATAAATGGCAGACCAATCTTACTTATTACACTCATCCCCGTCCCGAAATAGTAAATCTAGTTCCCACCAACGCAAAGCGAATCTTGGACGTGGGATGTGCAGCTGGAGCAACAGGACTGGAATTATTAAACCGACAAGATTGTGAGATGTATGGGATTGAACTCAACTCCTTAGCTGCTAGTCTTGCGAGATCTCATTATCAAGAAGTTCAATCGATAGACGTGGAAACGACTGAAAACGAATACCCAGAATCTTTTTTTGATACGATTATATTTGCTGATGTCTTAGAGCATTTAAAAGACCCTTGGCAAGTGATTAAGCGTTGTAACAATTATCTCAAACCGGGGGGATCTATGGTGGTTAGCCTACCTAATATCGCCCATGCAGAAGCTCTTCTTCCCTTACTACAAGGAAACTGGAATTATGTCGATGCAGGAATTCTTGATCGTACACACCTGCGGTTCTTCACCCCCAATACAGTTCATACGCTCTTTCCTAGTGAGCAATTTACCATTCACTCTCAAGCTTATACTAAATTTCCTGTAGATCCTAAAGTACAGATTTTTTTCACTGAAGTAACTCATTTAGGAAAAAAGTTCGGCTTTGAATTGGATCATTTATCTGAGTATGCTACACGCTATCAAATTCTTTTTCGTGTAGAAAAGGTGGAGTCTGGGGAAAAAGACATTTGATAGGGATAAAAAGCCTACATGAACTGTTCAATGACATATTTGATTCAATTCAACTACTTATGTATGAAACCAACTTCTTTTTAGGCAGACTCTACCGGTGGAGAAATCATCATTTTCCCATCATATGCATGCCTTCAATACCACTCAATATAGAAGTAATTGTTTCATAAAACTTGAATCCCAACATAGAACTCACACGTTTCTTAAAGAAAATGAAAAAAGAATCTCATTTAGAGATTCTTTCAGACCGTAGACAAACCCCACCTTTGCATTATAGAGAGACCTAATAATATGAGACTGAATAAAACACCTTCAAGTAGTAAATAATTCATTTACATTTGGAGGTGTTTT
>NZ_JAVYAD010000019.1:0-3362 GCF_032337515.1 Rossellomorea yichunensis
AGTGTACAATGTAAATTCCTGTAACTAATTCAATGGCATCCGTTCCAGATAACGAAATGCCTGATCCAAATACTCGGAAGAAGGGGTAGTGACAGCTTCGCTGGAACTCCCCCTTCTTAATGTACCTTTTCGAGAGGTTGGGTAAAAAACCCCTTTTTCCTTTTTTTTGGTTGTTGTGTTTTCTTAACACTTTGATTCTAAACTGTTAAGTTTTCTTAACACCTCTAAAACCTCAATTAAACCAGTCATATCAACGATTTAGACCACTTTTTATCAATGTATTCTTGCTGTTTTGGTACCTTATCAACTAATGCGAGAATAACCTTGTTTTGTTCATCCATGCTTGGTTTCAAGTCCTGCAAGGCTTCGCCAATATGCACACTTACTTTCTGCTCACCTTTTGTTGTTATATTCTTGGGTTGAATGGGGACTATCGATTCTCTAAAGCCAATGCTTTAACTTATGAATACATATTTTATTGATTTCACACCATTTGGATTACGTTAGACCACTTTCTCTGTAAAGAGCAATCTTCTTAATTCGGATTTTGTCCCTTTGACATAAAAAACCTCCTCAAACTCTGATTTGAAGAGATTATCTCATAGGTACTATATATGTTAACAGGTGGATTCTATTTGACGCTTACGGATATAGTGGACATAGACTACTATCTATACGCTCTAAGAATGTGTTTGTCTAAGATAAATAAAAACCCCTAGATATAGAGGTTTCTATTTTTTATAAAGATGTCACTAGCCCAATTTGTGCACACTCAACGTGGTTCCATTAAAAGTCCTTGGACCTTCACCTTGTGTACTATTTTCAAGTCTCAAGATTGAATCAGCTTCTACTACTTCAAAAACACATCCTGCCGAAAGTGATACTCTCGCATTCTGAGCACCCACACTAAAGAAACTAGAACGTGAACCTCCAATTGCCGCACCATTCAAAGTCATTAATGCACCCTGGGTGTTGCCTCCCTGCCCAGATGAAACAGTCTCAAAAGTGGCAAAGTATATACCTGGTTGAAGGATTACATTAGGCGATCCTGGTTCATGACTGATATCCGGTCCAATCAACACCTCATTGGTAGCTAGTGAAATTGGGACAGTGTCTGCAACAGCTATGTCCCCGCCAGTAACGAAACAACCTGCTGATAAAGGAGGAATAAAACCAGTTGCTCCTGCTGGCCCGGTTGCCCCTGTTGCTCCTGTGGCGCCAGTCGCTCCCGCAGCTCCATCTGCTCCTGTTGGACCTGTTGGACCCGTTGCTCCTGTGGCACCAGTCGCTCCCGCAGTTCCATCTGCTCCTGTTGCTCCTGCTGGCCCGGTTGCTCCTGCTGGTCCCGTGGCCCCTGTTGCTCCTGCTGGTCCTGTCGCTCCTGTTGCTCCTGCTGGTCCTGCTGGTCCTGTCGCTCCTGTTGCTCCTGCTGGCCCGGTTGCTCCTGTTGCACCCGCTGCTCCTGTTGCCCCTGTTGCTCCTGCTGGCCCGGTTGCTCCTGTCGCTCCCGCAGGCCCAGTTGCTCCTGTTGGTCCAGTTGGCCCGCCCGCTGGTCCGGTCGCTCCGGTTGGTCCGGTTGGACCGGGGCAATTAATAATAAAACCCATACAAATCTCTTCCTTTCTATACATAAATTAGATACTTGAATCAGGTTTAAAAATGCAAATACTCAACAACCCTCACATCGTCCTGAACATCCTGGACCCGTACAAATCTGAAGTGCAATGATGTTGATTGTCTGTTCTAATTTATCTAATAGCAGCATCTCTTTCTTAATTGCTTCTTTCATCGTAGATTGTACCGAGTCATTCACCTTTAACAAATCACATAACGCTGGCGGTGGTGTCAGACCGGGAAGTGTTCCAACAGCCAATTGAATCTTCTCTGCTTCCGCATTCAGAATATGAGCTAAAGCAAGCTCTTCAAAAGCAATGGAAGCTAACAAAAGATTAATGACATCATCACGATCAATGTCAATTTCAGCTGTAATATTAGGAATAGTTGGGAAACTCACCTTGTTCTCCCCTTTCTATGGGGTATTTTTTCAACTCTCTACTTATAATATGAGGGGATGATGAACTGGACATGGACTAATGTGCATAGTTTCTAAGAATGTGTGTTTGTCTAAGAGAAATAAAAAAAAATGATTATCCCACTAGCTCAGAATAGGTAACTGTTTTTGTTGATGCACAGAGTGCCCCTAAACGGTGGAACCATTCACCTTTAAATTTTCTTCGATTAAATCAATAACAAAATTCGTCTAAATAGGCTTGGAGATGTTTTGAATCAAGTCCGTGATATGTTCCACCAACAAAAGCCTTGGCATTTGAAATAACTGTATGGAGCCAGTGTAAATGATCTGGACTTTCTTTGGCATTGTATACTTGATACTCGTGCTTAAAACCAGCGCCTTCGAGTGGACGATATGAACGATAAGCATCGCTGCTAATCGTTGACCCTAGTTGGATGTTGTTCTTAGCAAAATCAATCAAGGTTTCCCCTTTGATGTTAGGAACGACTTTCATTTTTAGAAAAAGAGGATGCCCCTGTTTATTCAAGGATAAACCCACTAATACTTGGGTTTTGTCCGTACCTCTCCCGCGCTTTCCGCCTTCGGAAGGCGCACCAAAGTAGGCATCATCTAGCTCTACAATTCCTGCTAGCGTATAGTCTGCATCACGTTTTCTCATGGCTTGGCGGATTTTATGAAGCATGAGCCAAGCGGTTTTATACGTTACTTCAAGTTCTTCAGAAAGCCTTGTCGCAGATACACCACGTTTATCATGTGCGATGATATAGATGGCTAAGAACCACTTAGTTAGGTCTGTTCGTGTTTTTTCCATCACGGTTCCAACGGTGACAGTGGCTTGGTATCTGCACTTTTTGCATTCATAAAGCTTGTGCTTACGTGTTTTTGTTTCAAAATACGCATCGTGACCACACTTTTGACAACAATAGCCGTTCGACCACTTCAATGTAAAGAGATGATCCTGACAAGATTCTTCAGTCGAAAACTGTTTTCGGAAAGAAATCAGACTCATTTTTTGGTATCTGGACATACTAAAGCACCCTTTCAAGAACAATTGTTAGTAACCATTATTACCAAACATTAGTTCTTGATAAACATCATTCTGAGTAAAAGGGATACTCATTTAAAAAAATAGACCTCTATACAGAAGGTCCGGTAATTGAGTATTCATCTATCATTTTGATTGTATGGCTAAACCGATTCCATTTCGTCAACCCTAGAATCAGGAAAGTTTAAAACTGGACCCTGATGGTGGTCTGTTCAATCACTGGCTGACCTAATTTTACAAAAGTGGCTATCACGACGGCACCTTAATTTCTTAGACAAACGCTAG
>NZ_JAVYAD010000020.1:0-3029 GCF_032337515.1 Rossellomorea yichunensis
TTGTTCTTTGAAAACTAGATAAAGATAAATTGATAGTCAAGAAATTACCGAGTATCGCCATTTTAGGTTTTAAACCTGATGTAACAACCAATTCGGTTAAGTTATGAAGGGCGCACGGTGGATGCCTTGGCACTAGGAGCCGACGAAGGACGGGACTAACACCGATATGCTTTGGGGAGCTGTAAGTGAGCTTTGATCCAGAGATTTCCGAATGGGGGAACCCATTGTTCGTAATGGAACAATATCCTTACTTGAATACATAGAGTATGGAAGGCAGACCCAGGGAACTGAAACATCTAAGTACCTGGAGGAAGAGAAAGCAATTGCGATTCCCTGAGTAGCGGCGAGCGAAACGGGATGTAGCCCAAACCAAGAGGCTTGCCTCTTGGGGTTGTAGGACACTCTATACGGAGTTACAAAGGAATGAAGTAGACGAAGAAGTCTGGAAAGGCTCGTCAAAGAAGGTAACAACCCTGTAGTTGAAACTTCATTCCCTCTTGAGTGGATCCTGAGTACGGCGGGACACGTGAAATCCCGTCGGAAGCTGGGAGGACCATCTCCCAAGGCTAAATACTCCCTAGTGACCGATAGTGAACCAGTACCGTGAGGGAAAGGTGAAAAGCACCCCGGAAGGGGAGTGAAATAGAACCTGAAACCGTGTGCCTACAAGTAGTCAGAGCCCGTTAACGGGTGATGGCGTGCCTTTTGTAGAATGAACCGGCGAGTTACGATCCCATGCAAGGTTAAGTCGATGAGACGGAGCCGCAGCGAAAGCGAGTCTGAATAGGGCGAATGAGTATGTGGTCGTAGACCCGAAACCAGGTGATCTACCCATGTCCAGGATGAAGTTCAGGTAACACTGAATGGAGGTCCGAACCCACGCACGTTGAAAAGTGCGGGGATGAGGTGTGGGTAGCGGAGAAATTCCAATCGAACTTGGAGATAGCTGGTTCTCTCCGAAATAGCTTTAGGGCTAGCCTCATGTGTAAGAGTCTTGGAGGTAGAGCACTGTTTGGACTAGGGGCCCTCATCGGGTTACCGAATTCAGACAAACTCCGAATGCCAAAGACTTATCCATGGGAGTCAGACTGCGAGTGATAAGATCCGTAGTCGAAAGGGAAACAGCCCAGACCACCAGCTAAGGTCCCAAAGTATACGTTAAGTGGAAAAGGATGTGGAGTTGCTTAGACAACCAGGATGTTGGCTTAGAAGCAGCCACCATTTAAAGAGTGCGTAATAGCTCACTGGTCGAGTGACTCTGCGCCGAAAATGTACCGGGGCTAAACGTATCACCGAAGCTGTGGATTGACACCTCTAGGTGTCAGTGGTAGGAGAGCGTTCTAAGGACTGCGAAGCTAGACCGTAAGGACTGGTGGAGTGCTTAGAAGTGAGAATGCCGGTATGAGTAGCGAAAGATGGGTGAGAATCCCATCCACCGAATGCCTAAGGTTTCCTGAGGAAGGCTCGTCCGCTCAGGGTTAGTCGGGACCTAAGTCGAGGCCGATAGGCGTAGACGATGGACAACAGGTTGATATTCCTGTACCACCTCTTTTCCGTTTGAGCAATGGGGGGACGCAGGAGGATAGGGTAAGCGCACTGCTGGATATGTGCGTCTAAGCAGTTAGGCTGATGATGAGGCAAATCCCATCATCGCATAAGGCTGAGCTGTGATAGCGAGCGAATTATAGTAGCGAAGTTCCTGATTCCACACTGCCAAGAAAAGCCTCTAGCGAGGAAAAAGGTGCCCGTACCGCAAACCGACACAGGTAGGCGAGGAGAGAATCCTAAGGTGAGCGAGAGAACTCTCGTTAAGGAACTCGGCAAAATGACCCCGTAACTTCGGGAGAAGGGGTGCTCTGGTAGGGTGCAAGCCCGAGAGAGCCGCAGTGAATAGGCCCAGGCGACTGTTTAGCAAAAACACAGGTCTCTGCGAAGCCGTAAGGCGAAGTATAGGGGCTGACGCCTGCCCGGTGCTGGAAGGTTAAGAGGAGTGCTTAGCGCAAGCGAAGGTGCGAATCGAAGCCCCAGTAAACGGCGGCCGTAACTATAACGGTCCTAAGGTAGCGAAATTCCTTGTCGGGTAAGTTCCGACCCGCACGAAAGGCGTAACGATCTGGGCACTGTCTCAACGAGAGACTCGGTGAAATTATAGTACCTGTGAAGATGCAGGTTACCCGCGACAGGACGGAAAGACCCCGTGGAGCTTTACTGTAGCCTGATATTGAATTTTGGTACAGCTTGTACAGGATAGGTAGGAGCCTTGGAAGCCGGAGCGCCAGCTTCGGTGGAGGCATCGGTGGGATACTACCCTGGCTGTATTGAAATTCTAACCCGCGCCCCTTATCGGGGTGGGAGACAGTGTCAGGTGGGCAGTTTGACTGGGGCGGTCGCCTCCTAAAGAGTAACGGAGGCGCCCAAAGGTTCCCTCAGAATGGTTGGAAATCATTCGCAGAGTGTAAAGGCACAAGGGAGCTTGACTGCGAGACCTACAAGTCGAGCAGGGACGAAAGTCGGGCTTAGTGATCCGGTGGTTCCGCATGGAAGGGCCATCGCTCAACGGATAAAAGCTACCCCGGGGATAACAGGCTTATCTCCCCCAAGAGTCCACATCGACGGGGAGGTTTGGCACCTCGATGTCGGCTCATCGCATCCTGGGGCTGTAGTCGGTCCCAAGGGTTGGGCTGTTCGCCCATTAAAGCGGTACGCGAGCTGGGTTCAGAACGTCGTGAGACAGTTCGGTCCCTATCCGTCGTGGGCGCAGGAAATTTGAGAGGAGCTGTCCTTAGTACGAGAGGACCGGGATGGACGCACCGCTGGTGTACCAGTTGTCTTGCCAAAGGCATCGCTGGGTAGCTATGTGCGGAAGGGATAAGTGCTGAAAGCATCTAAGCATGAAGCCCCCCTCGAGATGAGATTTCCCATCACGTAAGTGAGTAAGATCCCTAGAAGATGACTAGGTAGATAGGTCAGAGATGGAAGCATGGCGACATGTGGAGTTGACTGATACTAATCGATCGAGGACTTAACCA
>NZ_JAVYAD010000021.1:0-2864 GCF_032337515.1 Rossellomorea yichunensis
TGACTACAGCCATACGATTGTTCCACCGTTGCCATGTTTTTGGTCCACTAATGACATTAAATTGGTCCAGCTCTGCCATACAGATGTCCACTTACAGTAATGCATCAGTAAGAGCCACTGGTTGCGGTCAGATGAGCCATTTAATGCCGGGCTCAGAGCCAATTTATCTTTGAAACAGCCATCGAAAACAGGTCTCCGATGGCTGTTTTGTTTATTTAATACTTTTTCCTTCTAATCGATCTTGAAGTATTAACACTGCTTCCAAGACCAGTGCGTCTTGATCTATATTATCTTCATCCTCTCCATTCGAACATTGAGGAATCAATAGATCTATAAGTTCATACATGATTTCATCAGGAAGATAATTATGAAAGAAATATCTCGCAATACGATTCTCCATCTCTTTAGGGATCAAAAGGAACCCTCCAATCCATGGCGCTCTCGCATTGAAACATCCCCATCAAGCAACATGTGATATGATCCATGTACAATACGATCGAGGATGGCATCTGCCAATGTGCCTTCACCAATCTTTTCGTGCCAGCCACGAGGGTCAAACTGAGAACAGAATATAGTGGAGGCAATTTGGTACCTAGATTCAATGATCTCCAAGAGATCTCTGGCTTCAGTTTCTTTCAGTGGCGTTAAGAGCCATTCATCAAGAATGAGTAAATCCACTTTTGTATACTTTTTAATTACCTTTCGGTAAATACCTTCACCTCTAGCTACTGCGAGCTCATCTAACAAATCAGGAAGGCGGATATATTTCACTTTATAAAACTGTCGACAAGCAGCTACACCAAAAGCGCACCCTAAGTATGTTTTTCCGTTCCCAGATGCTCCTTTAATGATAATATTGTGTTTCTCCTGAATATATCGCCCTGTCGACAATCTTAGAATTTGTGTTTTATCCAACCTTCGATCAGCGTGATATTCTATGTCTTCTATGCATGCCTGGTTATCTCTAAACTCGGCACTCTTGATGAGTCGGTCAAGTTTGGCATTCTTTCTACGCCCCCACTCAATGTCTACAAGCATAGCGAAACGATCCTCAAACGATAAGTCCTGATACTCGGGATTTTTCAATTGATCCATATATCTCTCTGCCATCGCTGTCATTCTCATATCATTTAGTTTGGATAAAGTATTTTCAGTAGTCATTACTTCTTACCTCCATAATAGTCTGCCCCTCTTGTAAAACCGTAAGGATTTGGTTTATCTTCTTTTCGAGCACTATCTTTTTCAATTGTAACGGGGAGTTTATCCTGTCCATTTTTTAGAATCGTTTGGATACTCTTAAGCGTAGGTCTATTTGTGTACATTAAAGCACGCTCACATGCCTTTTCTACACGCTCAACTGAGTGTTGATCTGCCAACTTAATGAGTCCTAAACAGGATTTTAGTGCTTGTTTTTCAACGCGATAAGAAGTGAGAATACTATTAATGGTGGTCAAAGTGTTAGAACCAGCTGATTTACCCCATTGGCGTACATATGAAGTGTCAAAATCAATATATTGCTTATGTTCTTTAGGCATGTGATCAGAAAGAGTATTGAATTGGCCAAGTTTCCCTTTTATTTTTTTGTGCGAAGCGATCCGCAAGCTTTTATAATACACTTCAACAATGGTTCTTGTGACTCGAATATCGACCACGTATTTTACATAATCGTATGGAACAGAGTAAAACATTTTATCTACTTCTATGTGATAATCATATTGTACGGTCGCAATTTGCCAAGTTGCGATTTCGTATGTTGAAGCAGGCAACGGTGTTAATGCGAAGTGCTCTTCTTCTTTAAATGCCGTATGTCTGCTTCCCTGTTTCTTTTGAAAGGGTTTGTGATTAAACTCTTCTAGCTTATCCTGAACCGCATCATTTAACTCTTTTAAACTGAAAAACTCTTGGTTCCGAAGTGAAGCAATGATCCATGTTGAAATATGACCTACTGTACTTTCAGCACTTGCCTTATCCTTTGGATGGCGAACGCGTGCCGGTACGATTGTCGTGTGATAGTGCTCGGCCATCTCCTGATAGCCTGTATGGATAATCGGCTCATACTTTGAAGCTTTTACTACTCCTGTTTTAAGATTGTCAGGAACAATGACTCTAGGAACACCACCATAAAACTGAAATGAATGGATATGAGCTGTAATCCATGACTCTGCATTCATCGATAGGAAACCTTCTACATATGCATATTGACTGCACGGAAGGGCAGATACAAATATATACACCGGAATCTCTTTACCAGTAAGGTTGTCTTTGATTGACATTGTTTTGCCAGCCCAATCCACTTCTAAAAGTTCTCCGGGTTTACGTTTAATTCGCATTGTCGCTTTAGTTTTTCGGGCATATGCATGATAAACCCTGCAGAACTGACGATAACTATATGGAATTTCCTCGTTTGATCGACAACTGAGAGAATACTCCTCCCATAACAGCGTTAGATTAACCCCTGGTTTCGCTAGTTCTTTATGAATGTAGGCACAGTCTGGTTTTCTTCTAAAATCAATAGATGAGTGTTTCTCAGGAAACAGTAATTCCTGTAGGTCCTGGTCCGTTGTTTCTTTTTCTAAAGGCCATCTAGTGTTACTTTCTTCAGCCCTTTTCACCACTTCCCGTATTGTTGTCCTAGAGTTTGAAGTACTGGAGGCAATGCCCCTTTGACTAATTCCCTGAGCGTGCAGCCTCAGGATTTCCCGATATTTGATCACAAAAAAACCTCCTAAATAATTGAATTGCACCGTTAGGTGCATCTCAATTATAAAGAAGGGTGGTCCTCTGCATGGCAGGGATGGAACAAAAACTTGTCATTAGTGGAACAAAAACATGGCAAGCGTGGTACAATCCTGTGGCTGTATTCA
>NZ_JAVYAD010000022.1:0-1754 GCF_032337515.1 Rossellomorea yichunensis
AGGCTTTGTTAAAGTTTAATGTTGATATTTGATAAAAAAATGGAACTCCCAGATTTATGGAAGTTCTTTTTTTTTAATGTTATTCAATTAAAGCCCCCGTTAGCTGAATAACTAACATTTTGATTTAAAGTAAATGATTTCAGGGTCTCCGTCATCTAAGTTTTCAACTATTCCACTCTGAATAAATCCATTCGCATCAAATACTCTCTGCATACTAATGTTAGAACGATTAGTAGAAGAAAATACTTTGTTAGTAGGAGATGAACTCATCATATAATCCATCAATAAACTCGCATACCCTTTTCGTCTGTGGGACGGTGAAACAATAATTAATGATATAAAAGCACATTCAAAGAAGTTAGTATCGTAAATTAAAAAGCCAACAATGTCATCATCTTCTTTAGCAATTAAACAGTGTCCAAGCTCAATGGATTTCTCAAGATAATTTCGTCTGCTTGTGTTGCCAATAACCTCACTATCTATGTACACTACTTTGTTTAAATCTTCAATATCAGCCTTAACAAAGGTCTCCATCTTACTTCCCCTTTTTTAGTTTTATCTCTCTGCATTCAATGGCTCGCTAATCAAACTATACTGCCCTTTAGTTGAATAAAGAAAAAACCTTCAGACAGTAAACTTAGATAATCTAAGTGTATCATATGTTTCTATATTTGGGATTAAATTCCCTTTTATTATCACATCATTCATTGTGACTTCATTTCGTTGATGATGGATGCTCTCTAACACTTGAAACCAAGCAAGATAATTGTTCAGATACTTGGTCGCCACTCCATTAAATCGCTGTATCCAGGCTTTAAGCCTTCGGTGGTAGTTGTTGACATTCTGGATGTGATAAAGCCCCTTGGAGCGAATTTTCCCGTCAGATTTGAACTGATAAATATCCATCCCTTTTTCAGCAGCATAGGTTTTAAAAGCACGCCAAGCGTCGGTGCATAATACATTCTCGTTGGAAAGTTTAGGACCGATGGCTTTGTCTAGCAGCTCTTTTGTCAATCGACCCATTCCTAGCACTTGAGAGAAGGTCACCTTGTTACGGTCTCTTGCGACCAATACACATACCTGCTCGTTGCTTATACCACGTTTCTTTGCGGAACCGCCTCGTTTGCGGGACTTTCTATTTTTAATCTTTCTTTGTCCTTTTTCAGAGTAAAGGAAATAGGTCTCGTCCATTTCTACGATACCTTGGAAATTTGATAGTTCCATTTGCTTTAATGCCGTTAGGAGCTTGTGCCTCCAATAAAATAACGTGACGTGAGTAACGTCACCAATCAAATCGGCTGATTTACGAAGCGAATAACCTTCTATCATACATTCAATAAACTTCATCCAACGATTGAGATGACGGGTTCGATATAATGCCGTATTGGTGAGGTCAGTGAAAGTCATTCTACAAGATTTACAGCGATAACGCTGTTTCTTCACTTCTTCACCGTCGACTATTGTAGAATACTTTCCAAACCGAACAATATGTTCTGATTTACACTCAGGACAACGATAGCCATCTTTATTTTTACGTTCCGAGATTTCCTCTAGAACGGTTCCTGTTGAGGATGACGCAGTAAGAGCATCGATTAAATATTCTCGCAAGCGATGTTTTTCTGCTGGGTTAAGTTTTTGAATGGCTTTAAGGATATCGGTTGTTCTCACGGTCATCACCAACTCATATTTGATGACTTTATTATAGAACATTCGTTCGTCATACGCAATTATCAACAACATACTTTAACAGAGCC
>NZ_JAVYAD010000024.1:0-1277 GCF_032337515.1 Rossellomorea yichunensis
TAGAGAGACCTAATAATATGAGACTGAATAAAACACCTTCAAGTAGTAAATAATTCATTTACATTTGGAGGTGTTTTTTCTATGGGTAATAAAATGTCCTATCCAGAAGAAGTTAAGAAAGAAGTTGTCCGTTTAAAATTAGAAGGTAAACATTCAAATCAAGAGCTAATGGAGATGTTCGGGATTAAGAATCGATCTCAGATTAAGACCTGGGTGAAATGGTTCAAGAATGGTGAGGGCCATCGTTTTGCTCAACCTCTTGGTAAACAATATTCTTATGGGAAAGGTCCTAATGATGAAAGTGAACTAGCCCAGTTACGAAAGAAAGTTGCTTATTATGAAATGCGTGAGGAATTGTTGGGAAAGTACAGGGAAATCGAAAGGAAGTGGTCCCAGAAGTATTCGTACAGACCGTAGAGATGTTTAAACATAAATATACCGTTATTGCCCTTTGTGAATGCTTTGGAGTGGCAAAGGCTACTTATTATCGTTGGCGGGGAAAGTCATGGGGCCCATCAGAATTGGAGAAGAAAATCATTGATATTTGCGGGGATTTGAAATTTCGCATCGGGCACCGGATGGTTCGTGATCTCTTGCGTAAAGAGCACAAACTCAAAGTCAATCGGAACACTGTACAACGAATTATGCAGAAATTTAATATTCAGTGTCGTGTTAAACCGAAAAGACAAAACTATATAGCTGGGGAAAGTAAAATCGTGGTGCCGAATTACTTAAACAGAGAATTCCATGCATCTAAGCCAAGTGAAAAATGGGTTACAGATATTACCTATCTTCCTTATGGTGAGAAAATGTTATATTTATCAACGATTATGGACTTGTATAATAACGAAATTCTTGCTTACACCATTAGTGATAAACAAGATAAAGCTCTAGTGCTAGATACGTTAAAGAGAGCGTGTGAAGGTCGTGATGTATCTGGATGCATCCTTCACAGTGATCAAGGGTCTCAATATACATCGTATGATTTTCAGGAAGACGCAAAAAAAAGAGGCATTATCACAAGCATGTCCCGACGAGGAAACTGCTTTGATAATGCCGTCATCGAATCCTTCCACTCCTCTTTAAAGTCAGAAGAATTCAGCCCTCTGGATCGAGGCAAACTAACCAACCATACAGTACGAAAGAAAATAGAATCGTACATGTATTATTATAATTATTGTCGTCCTTTTACAAAATTAAACTGCCAGACTCCGGTAGAATTTAGAGTCATGGCAGCTTAGGTGTTTTATTTAGTCTTATTTGACTGTGTCACTCCA
>NZ_JAVYAD010000025.1:0-1168 GCF_032337515.1 Rossellomorea yichunensis
GAAGTTAAGCTCTTCAGCGCCGATGGTAGTTGGGGGATCTCCCCCTGTGAGAGTAGGACGTCGCCAGGCAAATGTGAGAAAGAGTAGCTCTTAGGGGCTGCTCTTTTTTGTGTTTACTTGTTAATGGATTCTTGGTTCGAAGAACAAATTGGTAATAGGATAGAGAGGGCGGCTTTTTTGCGTTTTTATATGGTGGAGAAATTTTATTGAAGGCTGATCGTACAATTAAAATTAGCAATGAAGGACAGATTGCGATTAAAATACAGATAATATTCTTGGATGTATTTGGAAAAATACGCAATTTTAACACAAAATGTGACGCAATAACGGGTGTAAACGACGCAATTCCGATCTATTTTGACGCAATTATTTTTATGGTCCCTATAATGCTCTGATAATTGGAGCCACAATCTATATTGTAGGTCTGATTATTACCTATCGCACATTGAATAGGGCTAAATCGTTCTATTTTTAATGATAAAAGACGCACTGATTCTAGTATTGAACGATTAATCTATTAGAAAGTTAAAATAAATATCAAAAAATACAAACTAAGATTAGCTTTTGCCTAAGAGTGTCGCAACTGATTTCGACTACCTTCAGATCTGGGACTCTCCCTCTCAATATATTTAGTCATCCTGCAGGAACTCAGCGTCATATCTCCATTCAGAATACCTCATCTAATCGCGGAGATACTCAGGTAACCTGAAATCATAGTCAAGCAGATATGTTTAAGATTCTTTTCTATGTGTATATATATAGTGTAGGTATTCTAATTGAACACTCAGACATCTATAAATTATAAAAAAGGTATTGTTATTAAGTAGATGTTTGTGATATTATTGTTCTTCCGCCTTTTATAAGGGAAGTTAATTAATATCTCTTTTAGGCTCGTTTAAGTGTTTAATAACTTAGTAGATATAAAGCGAAAAAACATTTAAAAAGAAGTTGACTTCTGCGAAGTTAACTGGTAAAGTATTATTTGTTGCCGCAAACGGACAACAAAAACACGAGGAACTTGATCGAAACTATTTTGAAAAAAGTTGTTGACATCAAATGAATGATCGTGTAACATAGTAAGGGTCGCTTCAAGAGAAGCACTTACACATTGAACCTTGAAAACTGAACAAAACAAGACAATACGTCAACGTTAATTCTAGATTTATTT